>CARCZS010000023.1 GCA_948956705.1 uncultured Phocaeicola sp. | reverse complement strand
TAATGGTACATCATTGTGCATTCTGTTGTATGTAAATATCAATCCACCACCATATTTTATGTTAGAATTTTCAAGTGCCATCTTATGATCTTTGTATTCCTCTATTTTATTGTTGATTTCTATTGCTTTGTTGAATTTATCTTTATCCATATTTCTCCTTTCCATCTATCCTAGCAGCATATACATTGCTATTAGGAATAGATAATAAATTGTTGTTTTACTCATTTCTTTCTTTTGTTATTACATATTGCAATCTCCACACATATCCACAAGGGAATCAAATTCTTCTCGTGAGTATTCAAATCCATTGATTACGATTACCTCGTTACCATTTTGGTCAAAATAAACTCCATCATTCATTTCTATATCGTTTTGAGCTTTTCAGACTACATCATTAATACTAATTTCTCCTTTCAATACTCGTTCTACCTGCCGGTCAAGTAATTCTTGAAATTCTATTTGGCATATAAGAGAGCAATCCGGTATAATCTCTTCTACTGGGTCTCCCCGCCACGTTGGTAGTTCATCCAAGAAGATGCACCCGTCTTTATCTTTCAAGCAGGTACCTCCAACATCACGCTCAATCTCAGCCATTCGAGCAAATACTTCCGGAAAGTCCTTCCGTATCTTATTCCAATAGCCCATGCCACCTTTCACGCAACCGATACAATTATTGTTATTATAGCCCATCTTGTACATGGCTGGGATTTCAATGCCGGCCTTCCAAAGCATTCCCATTGCATCCTTTTTGGTTATCTGTCGCTCGATAAGTGGGAACAACGGCTTTGTATCAGGATATTGCTGTTTAAAGCGGATAGCTCGATTGATTTCTTTCGGGTCAAAGTCGAATCCCCAAACTTGACCGTCCCAAGAACCAAGTTCCTTCTCCAGCTTGTAACGGACTTGTTTCTTTAGTTCGAATGTGCAAGCTGCACCAGTAGGACCATTGATGTACCGTTTTTTAATCAGTACATCTTTTACGTTGAAAAACTTATCGCTGCGAATGGTATGAATTGGCTGCCCGTACCATCTCTCGCAATCTGAGATAAATCGGACATTATCTGGATGCCCGGAACCAGTTTCGATATAATAGAGTTGTACATCGTTATACAAGCTCAATGCAATCTTACAAGCAACTGCGGATGTTACACCGCAACTAAACCAAGCTATTATCATTTTATTCCTTTCCGTACCGTTATTCGTTAATTGGCAGTTTCATAAAGCACATCCATATTGTTTTGCTCTGCCTTCCAGTGGTATGTCCAAATAGAGGTTTAAAAGGGATAACAGACAATACATCCACTGTTTTTATTTCACTCTCGTTCCATTTGAATACAAGCGTGCCGTTAGGCTTCAAGACGCGCATACACTCAGTAAATCCATCGTGTATTAGTGACTGCCAGTCTTTCGGCAGTTTTCCGTACTTTTTAGCCATCCATGAGGTTTCACCAAGTGTTTTTAGATGAGGTGGGTCAAATACCACCATGTAGAAAGAATTGTCCTCAAACGGCAAGTGGGTGAAATCTGCTATTATATCCGGTTTTATCTCTATGGTTCTGATCTTATCTCTATCCTTGGCTGTTACTATCTCTGATCTCTTATCAACGAATAAGGCAAGAGGATTATGTTTGTTAAACCAAAACATTCTACTGCCACAGCAGGCATCTAATATAAGTTTTCCATTTTCCATTAAGCTATTTCTTTTAATTTCTTCAATCTCAACTTTTTCAATACTTTACAAAGTGCTTCAGTATTTTTTCTCGCTTGTGTAACCTCCACCGCATTCCCGATAAATTTCTTTTGGTCAGCTTGTGTGCCTATTAAAACATAATCTTCAGGGAATCCCATAATCTTTTTGAGTTCCGGAATGCGAAGCATCCGCATTTTAATATCCACTATGCCATACAGTGCCATGAACTCCTTTATCTTCACAGTCATAGGACTATCATTGTCGTAGATTTCAATCGCTAACCGTTCACTTTCCGTTGCTACCAGATAGGGCGGCATCTTATCCATGCGGGCTATTAATGTGAAGCAGGGGCTATCAACAGAGCCGCCAGCACTGTTGAACTGTGGATTCATCAGATAGTGCCATTTCCTGTTTGCGGTAATGGTCTGGGAGGGTTCCTCTATACTGCTACCTACATTTGAGAATGCAGTATTCATTATCCACGGCTGGCATGTTACCAAGTTTTGTTTCGGTGTTGTGGTAACAGCGGGGCATGGCGAGTTTATATCAGACACCTGACCACCTCCAGAATATTGATTCATAAAAAATGGAGATACAAGGGAAAGTCTGTCTTTCGTCAGAAGTGTAGGACAAGGCTGATTAATATCCTTTCCTGTATCCTTAAAGTTATAAGAACACATAAATCGGCTTTCAATTAAAGCCATCCTGTCCTTCGTTGTGACCGTTGGAGCTGGAAGGTCTACCGAATGATTATGTCCATTTCCATAATAAGCAGAAACAAAAACATGGTGGTCTTTGCAGGTGATTGCACCTGCCGGTTCTTCTACAGACACATTCTTGCTTTCGGGATGTCCGCTGAACTGTTTGGAGAGGAAACTTACCTGTACCTTTGCAAAGCGGTTTTCAGTAGTCAACACTCCGCATGGTTCATCAACTGATTTGCATGTGTCTTGAGGGCGAACCGTATTGTAACGGGAAAGGAAAGCATCCTTTCCTCCGGCTACAAACTTGATAAGTCCAGCATAGATACGTTCAAGCGTTTTCTCTGCAAGAGGCTTTTCCCTGAAGATGGTAGTTCCTTCATCAGAGAAATCAAGCACATCTTTTACCGGCTTCCACTTCTCCAGCCGCGAGAACATATCTTGCCTACCACCTTTACAGTGGGTCGGTTCAGGGAATACTATCGGCAAGTTCTTTTTAGCAAAGATGCCGAAGAAGCGTTTTCTTGTGGTGTAGGCACCGAAGTCGGCAGCATTTAAGATGCGGTGCTCAAAGTTGTAACCGTACTTCTTGACATTGCGCACCCACTTTTGATAAAGCCGGCCTTTGTCCATGCTGATAGGTTTCCCATTCTCATCCATATCTCCCCATGACATAAACTCTTCTACATTTTCAATCTGAATGTAGTCAGGGTCTATAACATCAATATAACGGAAGAGATGTTCTGCCAACGTTCGGCTGTCGGCATCTCTCGGCTGACCGCCTTTGGCTTTCGAGAAGTTGGTACACTCCAAAGAAGCATGAAGCATTATCATGGCATCAGGGTATAGCTGACGGATACGTTCTACAATAGTGCTTATCGGGGAAAGTTCCAGTGTACGGATATCCTCAATAAAGTGAAGTGCATCAGGGATATTGGCATCATGTGAAAGGATGGCATTCTTGTCATGGTTCACACAGCAAACAACCTTTCCACATCTATTTCCATCCAATCGTGCTTCTTCCACACCTTCGGACAAACCGCCGGCACCACAAAAAAGGTCTATTACGAACAATTCGATATCGGACAGACCTTCTAAACTCCTTAGTATTTCTTTTAATGATTTCATAATTTCTCCTTTCTAAACAGATGGTTAAACGCATTATCCAAATCCAAGTCCAGATTCAGTTTGGACGGGTTCTGAATTATTTTTTCCGTTGAATTTTCTTTGCCATCTGTCGCAACTGTCTGGCCTTATCTAGCGAACGTATGCCTCTACAATTGTCTTCAATTATTAAGGCCGCTTCTTTTAACAGTCTGAGCAATCGTACTGTATCTGTCTTACATATTTCCATTATTCGCTTGCTATAATAATTACCACCTTGTTCTTGACATCAAACCTGTAAACAGGTAATGGTACGGATGTTCGGACATATTCCTTATTTTCAGATTTCATATAATATCGGGAAAATTCCACAGAAGCCTCTTCTCTGTTCACCGCTATTATCGAGATATAGTTATCTTCGTCTATTTTAAAGCGATAATAATCCATGCCTGCTTGTTTTATAATATCATTGGCCTCCCTGTACCTAGATATGCTCAACCGGCTGAATGGGAGCGAATGAAGTGATATCATCTGATCAATAGCTAACTTTGTACTGTCATACAGGTTTATCCCGTCTTCAGGTATTGTATAAATCTGCAAATTCAAGCTGTCGGCCTGTTTATCCGCACCTATAAGAAGATTATTAATCCAACGACTGATATTGACTCCTTTTGCTTTCTGCCTCTCTATCATCTGCGCCACATCCGGAGTCGGTCTAAAATTGATTATTTCTGCCATATATTAAATGTATTACGATTATTACATAACACAAATTAATATGACAACTGTAATACAATGGTTATCCAATTTCCAAAATATACACCAATATTGTCAGTCTTCATGCCCTTCCTCTCCTTCTTCATCGGCAGTCGGATCAGGCAAGTTTCTGTACCTTGCATTGAGCTGGGCTATCTTCTGCTCCGCTGAGAGATCTCGTTTTGCGTTTTCTTTAAAGTCTACGGACGAAAGAGACGGCATGGCATATTTGATAATTCGGGAAACAGCAAGCACTTTATCACTAGGATCATCAATAGCCTCTATTATCTCTCCCATACTCTCAATAAACGGAGCCAGTTGCTCCATAAGCTTGTTTCGATAATGACGGACAGTCCTATATCCTTTTTTAACTCCCCCCACCTTTGGATGTCCTATTGTAAATTTACCATTTTCATCATGAAGAGGCTTTGTGTTTTCCTTAGTGCAAAGATGCAATAATTCCGGACGGGCAAACATGGTAATCCCATTGTCAAGTTCCACGCATATATTATCGTCCGACTCAACTTTGACAACCGTGCCTTTCCATGAGGTTCCATCAAGAGCCACCTTGTCCCCTTTCTTATACAATATACTTCCGTCTTGCATTATATCAACATGATACAAATGTAACTGATTACTTTTGATATTAAATAATAAAGTGCAATTTACGATTTATGGGACTTTTATCCAGTGTTCTAGGCGGCAATAAAGCCTATAAGGAATCAATCAAAGATCTTCAAAAGGCGAAGGATCTTGAAATGAACTATTATCAGGAACAGGCTTACGCTGATCCTCTTCAGGACAGTGCGAATCAGGCGGCTCTGCGTCAAGCCAGAGAACTGCTGATGGCAAACAACAAACGGACAGCAGGAAGCGCCGCTGTAACAGGTGCTACAGATGAGAGCGTTGCCTTGCAGAAGCAGGGAGCCAACCAGTCACTTGAAAATATTACGGCCGGAATAGCCTCAACCGCCACTGCCAAAAAAGATCAGGCCATGAAAAATTATCTGGATGCAAACCGATCATATACGGAGGCTATCAATAATGTGAAACAACAACAGGCCCAACAGGAATCATCGGCATTAGGAGGTCTTCTCAATACAGGTATAACGGCTGCGGCCACTGTTTTCGGTGGCCCCATAGGCGGTGCTGTAGCCAGTCAAATCACTAAAAAGAAATAGCAGGTATGGCAGTTACGGACAGATATACCAATTATCAAAAAAGAAAAGAAGCTGCCGGCATTGTCAATCCGGAGGAAGAGCGGCAGATCCATGATGAGTCTGTGGCGAGACAAGCTGAGGAAAACGCACGGGAACAGTTGCCGTTACGTCCCACGGTGGCTGTTCAAAAACCTGCGACGAGTGTGTCTACAGTCAATACCGTTCAAGAACGGGAAAATGCGGACAAGCTTCCCGTCCAGCTTCCTGGTACAGAAAAGCCGTGGCAGGAAATGAGCGCACAAGAAGCCTATGCGGCTCATCCCCAGCTGTCACCGGCCGCATACCTGTCAGGAGTGGCTTCTTATCGCAAGAAAAAAGGACAAGAGGGATTATCTTACACCGAACTTGCGGAAGCCCTGAGAGGACGGGACCCGTTACAAAGCGAGGAGGACAGAATTAATGCCGAAAGACGTTTACGTGCCGCCGAGAGTATCAATGCTGTAGGAAGTGTTCTGGCCAATCTGGTGAATGTGGTAAGGACACGAAGAGGCAATCCGTCAATGAATCTTTCAGGAGCCGGACGTGAAGGCCAAGCACGTATTGACAGAATACGCCAATACAGGGACAATCTGTCACGTCAGAATTATCAGGACTATATCGGAGCGATCGCACGTGACAGGGCCGAGCAAGCGAGAATAGATGTAGAGAAGGCCCGTCAAGACCGATGGAAGGCACAACAAGCAGCAGCAGAACGGGAATACAACTGGAACACATATAAGTTTGAAACCGAGCAGGCTGCAAAAGCGGCTGAATCCAAACGTAAGGCGGAAGAAAACGCCGCTAAACAGGCGAAAATCGAAAGACATAATAAAGCCACAGAGGGAATCAGTCTAATGAGAATAGATAATGATTCTCAAAAGCAAAATGGCAAAAAAAATAAATATCCTTCATATCGCATAAGTGGAAAAAAAGGCTTTTCCGGCAGTACAAGAGCCTATGACCTGAATAAAAATGAAGATGTCGCACTAATGTATAACGATTTGGAAAAAACATTCGGCCTTCAGGCGGATGAACGCCCCAAATCCATAAAAGGCATGAGAGATTATATTCTCTCCATTTATGGGAAACAGCAAAAAGTGGAAAGCGGAGAAGCGTTCAATCCCTCTTCAAAACCGGAAAACAAATCATGGTCATTGAAGGGGAATAATAGTTGGTCACTAAAATAACATGAATCATGCAAGATAATAATACAGCCAGAAAGAAAGTATATGACGTATTAAGGGATAAAACCGGATACTCTGACTCATATGAGGATTTTAACAAATTCATGGATGAAAATGAGGAAGCCAGAAAGAAAGTATATGACGTATTAAAGGATAAGACCGGATACTCTGACTCATATGAGGACTTTAATCAATTCATGCAACCAGTTGATTCCTCTGTACAAATACAGCAACCTAACAACACCCCTCAAACTCCAAAGTCTGATTACTTTCAAACAGGCAACGGATATGACCCTGTTTCAAGAACATATTCAGGTGGTGTCGGAACACAGGAGGAAGCGGACAGGATTTTTGATATGAGAAACTATAATCCCAGCACACGTCCCGGCTTACGTGAACAAGTGCATTCAAAAGACAACTTTCAGTTTATCCCCCCCTCCACATCGCAAATGGAGTCAGACAAGGCGGAGGTTTCAGCTAGATATCAATTTTCTCCGATAAATTTGGGAGAAAGATTGAAAGTAGATATGGACAAAGGAAAATTGGACAAACTATTTACGGTTGAAGAAGAAAGCCGCTTGGACAAGGAATATACCCCGCGTTCCATATCGTCCATGAATGATGTATATAACAACTATCGTGACAGGTTTGCCCTGACAGAAAGAGGAAGACAGCTTTCGGAAGAAATGGCCGGAATACAGAAGGAGATTCAAGACAAATATGCCAACCGGTTTCTTGCCTCAGACGAATACAGGAAGCTGTCACAACAATATAAAGGGAACGAACTTAACCAAAAAGCAAACGAAGCGTTTCAGAAGACCTACGGAGAGGTCATTAGCAAGGAATTGGAATCATATCAGGACGTATACAATAAAGAGATAACTTCACGTTACGGTACAGACATGAAGCGTGATCTTGCCGGATTTGTCAAAAAGAGCGTAGGCTCCCATCTTAGCACCCTGACCAATGAAGTAAACAAAGACCTTGATAACATAGAGGAAAAGATTACCAAACAAAAGAAAATACTAAGAAACGATTCCGGTAATGCGATGGTGAATGCCAGAATGAATACAAGGGAAGATCCTACATTAGCACAGTACCGAGGAGAAAGGACTTATTTGGAAGGGGCGAAAGACCTTATTGATGAATCGAACAATATTATAGAGGAAGCCGGGAAGAAAGGAAAAACAAATTTTTTTAGCGGTCTAGCGCGTGGTTTCGCCGATACCGCATTTGATCCCAAACAATGGACTTTAGGCATATCCGACATGATAGGCGGCATCCGTCTGAAAAATGTGGTGGAGAAAGCGGATAAAGGAGAAAAGCTCTCACCTTCTGAAGAGAAGTTGCTTGACGCCGCTGTCACCAACATGGCGGTCAACGCCTATTATTCCTCCGATTTGGGAAGAGGATACAAGGCTGGACAAACCACAGGAGCCAGTATCCCGTTCATGCTGGAATTCGCCATAAACCCGATATCGGCGGCAGGTGAGGGAATAGCCAAAAGCATTCTAAAATACGGTATGAAGAAATTCGGCGCGTCCGCCATGAAAAAAGGAATGTCAAAAATGGGGGCACGTCTTGCCGGAGACGCTTTGGCCGCAGCAGGAATGGAAGGAACAACAGGACTGGCGCGTGTCACCGCAGGAGCACAAGACAGAATGATGGGGAATATTCTGTTTGATGTTGACAAGGATGGAAACTTGACTTATGGAGGACGTGAAGGAGGAATGGATATGGGTAAAGCCATCGGCAAATCAATCGCTTCCACTTTTCTTGAGAACCAATCCGAGATGATTTTCAACGCATTCAAAGGACTGGGCAAAGGAATATGGAAGAATGTGGAAGAGACCGTTCCCGGTGGCGCAAGTGAATTCATGAAATATATAACGAACAGCAGGGCCGGTAAGCTATACAGGGAGATAAAGGACAACCCTACTTTCAAAGAAGCCGCAAAAAAAGCGCAGTTCCACGGGCTACCCGAAGAATATATGGAAGAGGTGTATAATAATCTTGCAAATGTCCCGTTAGGTGAAATGACCTTGGAAGAAGCCACAGACCTTGACAACAATATAGACACATTCCTTGGACTGGCTCCCACTTCCGTCGCTTTCGGCTTATTAGGACTTGGAAGCATGGGGGCTGAAAGGGTAAGACACCGCCAGAAGATGAATACGGCTTTCGGAAACATGACCAAAGAACAACAGGAGAAACTGTCCGAACTGAAACGTATGTCAAAAGAACGTGGCAATGACGACATAAGGATTTTCATCAAAGAAACCATGAATGACGGTAGCCTCAGCAAGGAAGAGAAAAAGGCCGAGATAGAATATGCGTTTGACATTGCGAAGAACAATGCCATGGAGGACATTGCAGGAGAGCAGACCCGTGAGGAGTCCGAAAAACGCACGGAAGCGAAGGAGGAGGGAGCGGATATCTATGAAGCCCATGACCCGGTGGCCATGCGCACTACAGTCCTCCGTGAGGAAGTTTCCCGTGAACGCCTTTCATCCGTACTGGATGATGAGACCATAGACACGCTTGCCGGCGCCAATGACGCCCGACGTGCGGAAATGCTGGATGCAATGGACGAAGAGACCAGACGTCTGGCTACGGACTACCTACGGCAGAAAGACCGTCATGATGCGGTTGAGGACGCATTGGATGAGGCTCATGCTCCCGAATATGAACAAGCGGCTGTTAAAGTCCGGCAAATGTCTCCCCAAGGACAGGTTGTCACTATCCCGTTAAGAAGATTCGGAGACAAGGAGCACAGTTACGGAGTCGTGGTGAACGGTATAGACGCCACTGGACAACCCGGAGAAACAGGCACACTCATGGTAGTGCCATTGGAAAACGGTCCAGAAGGTCCGATATTCGCCTCATTTGATGAGAATAATGCCAAGACTGTAAGAATCAATGCAGACACAGAGATCTCAATGGTCGGACGGGATCACGTTCTTGAACAAATGCTTGGCGCATACAACGCCGATGCCGCAATCATGGAAGCACAGCCCATATCCGCAGGACAGACATTCAGCATAGCGGATGATAATGGCACAGTGACCGGCATTTCTGTTGTTGGTCAGGATACAATGGGCAATTGGTCCGTACTCATGGAAGGAAGTCGGGAGCCGGTTTCTGTCAGCGATGAACAACTCCGGGCCATGAAAGACAATGTGGACAAAGCCGGAATACGGACTGAATACGCACAAGAGGATGAAAATAGAAGACAGGAAGAGTTAATTCGGGAATTCAGTCCGGAAGTACTTGCATTACAACCCGAAAAAGGTGACAAGATATATACAGGAGGCAAAGAGATAGTACTTGATGAGGAAGTTCCCGGCGGATGGTCCGGGAAGATCATAGACAACAACGGTAATGAAACAGGTTCCGTACTCGTGACAGAAGAGCAATATTTCAAATACAAACAGTCGCTATTTGACGCACAAAGAAAAGATGATGCGGAAGCGGCGCCGGAAATCGGCGCCTCCTATATCACTCCAGAAGGAGAAAGTATGACCATTATCGGTTTTGATGAGGAAATCGGAGGTATGTTTGTCGTTCCAACCGATGAGTACAATGAGGTCAAAAGCGATGAGGTATCAATGAATATATTGGAAAATGAAGCATACCAGTTAGGTGCGGTTCCCGTCCAAGAGTACACCGATTGGGTGAAAAAATCCAAGAGTTCAACAAATGAAACCGCTCCTGAAGGAAAAGAGATGGGAAACCAACCATTGCAGGAAAGCACAGAGAGTCCGACTTACGAAAAATCCGAACTGGACAAACTTATATCCTCCTTTCCTAAAAAGAAGGACGGAAGCATTGATTATGAATCTCTGACGCCACAGCAGTCATTCCAATACACAAATCTGACAGAATCACTTGAAACCGCTCTGGATGACTTGAGAAAGGATATAGAGGCGAGTGATGCACAGATAGCTAAATTGAATGAATCCCTGTCATCCGCCACACGGGGAAAAAGAAATGAGATAAGGGACGCTATTAGAGAAGCAAAAGCGGAGAATGAAGAAATAAAGAACTTCTACAACTCTGTCATACCCATAACAGAAACTAATAATAACCAAACAAATGGAATATCAGAAAGCAGTAAGACTGGCACGAATGGAAATGACACAAATGAGCCCGTACCAGTTTCAGAAACAAGCGAACAAGGCAAAGAAAGAGGAACTGAGAAGAGACCCGAAGCTAAGGGAACAGGTGAAGAACGCATGGGACCAGAGGGAATTCCGGACACTGGCAGGAAAAATAGTATTCAGAAGCCTGCTGCGAAAATATCTGAGTCAATAACGGATACGGAGCTTCCGGAAAATCCTCTTGTTCAGGAAATTCTGTCACGTACCGAGCCGGAAACTTTGGAAGAGCTTGCATCCTTGGTACTGGGAAAATCCCTGTTCCTGCAAATGACAGGAGAAAGAAGTGTCAGAAACATGACTGGCTTAAGTCACAAAGACCTGACGCCATTTCTTTCCATCTTCAGAAAAAAAGAGAAGGGGGGTATGACCGTAGAAGAAGCCGGAGACAGACTGATAAGCATCGCCCATGAAAGTTATCCGGCAATAGTGGCGAAAGAAGGACTGGAAAATGACAATACCGGCATGGCCGGCACAAACGCGATCCTATCCGTTCTACAACAAAGCCGAACTTTTGGTGATATCAGCAATATGATAAGAAACAACAGAACCGCAGAAGCGCAACGCGCCATAGATGCGGAAAAAGAATATGAGGATGAACTGAAAGAACAGTTCTACCAAGAACAATACCACATGTCTCCGGATGAATATGAAGCATGGGTTAATAATGAGGCCTTTTCTGAATCAAATGTCTATTCGAATGAGGAAAAGTCTGAATTTTATAATACATTTGCCGATGAAATAATAAAGCAACAAGAATATGACAACAGAAGAGAGAATCCAACTGACGAAGGAATCGGAACGCGTAAAAGCGATGAGCAAGGAGGAATATTTGGCATACGCGAAAGAGGCGATGCGGTTCTGCAAGGAGAAAAACCTGTTCATGCCGTCGGAACTGAAGGATATCAAGGAAAATCCGGACAAATGGAAGGACAGACTGATGAAGGACTGCATCCTCAGAATGACAATGTACAAGATAACACATCCACAAACAAACTCCTAGACCATATCGCGGAAGCACGCGAAATGGTCGACACCTCTCCTACTGAAGCGCAGAAGGAGGCCGGCAACTACAAAAAAGGTCATGTCAGGATTGACGGATACGATGTGACCATCGAGAATCCCAAAGGTTCTGTCCGTAGCGGAAGGGATGCCAACGGGCAGGAATGGAGCATTACCATGAACAACGACTACGGTTATATCCGTGGTACGAAAGCCGTGGACGGTGACCATATAGACATCTTCCTGTCAGACAATCCGTCCGAAGGAAATGTGTTTGTAGTAGACCAGCTCAATGAAAAGGGTGAGTTTGACGAAAGTAAGGTAATGTACGGTTTTCCGTCTATGGATGAGGCACGTTCCTCTTATCTTGCAAACTATTCTCCCGGTTGGGAAAACCGAATAAGTGCCATTACAGAAGTAACGAAGGATGAGTTCTATAAATGGATTGATTCTTCTGTAAAAAAGACAAAGCCGTTCTCTGAGTACAAGAGCGTGAATCCTGTGCAACTTGCACCTTCCATAGAATCCGCCAATGCGGACAGAATGAAGGACATAGAAACAAGACTGGCCGAAATAGAGGACAGGAAGATAGAACTGGAGGATATTCTGGTAGAAGCCGGAAATGACTCCGTTGAGAGAGACGCTGTTTTCTCCGAGCAACAGGAACTGAACCAGGAACAGCAGGAACTTGAAGCCGAATATTCCGGCTTACACGCAATGAATGACGAAAGCAATGAGATACTTGCTTCCGAAGGCAGTGACATCCGGTTTCGCGAGGTTGGAAATGAGGAAATAAGCTCTTTCGCCAACAAGCACAACCTTGATGAAGCCGATGTAAAAAAGTACGCACAATCCATGAAAATGAAAAATCTGGGTGGCGCAAGTTATGCTTTCAAATCAATCAGCAGAAATGTGCGTCTCCAGAACTCCAACCTGTCATTAGGGCAATTCGTAAAAGTTTTTTCTCCGATCAAAAAAGAGCTGTATGAAAAGTTCGGTGATGTGGATGCCTTGAGAGATGAATACGTGCAAGAGGAAATGAAAGCCCGTAACATGATGGAAGCCGCCCGTAAACGTGCAGAGGAAGAAGCCGAATCGGAAAAGAAGCGTCTAAAGGAATTTGAACTGATGACGGATGAAGAGATGGATGAGGCCTATTTAAAGGCTATGAAAGAAAATAATGAAGCCCGTATGCGTGATATCATAAACGAATCCGCACGAAGAAACGGTTATGTTTCCGCCGATGAATTCAGAATGGCACACCGCGCCCCCTCTTATGATGAGGAAGGTATTGATAAAAACATGGTTGACATTGCCGCAAACAAAGATCAGATACGCGAATCCTTTAATGAGCAGCTTCGCATGAACAGGGATCAATACAGAAATGAAAGTGCCGCCGCAATCAATGAAGCATTGTCTGCCATTGACAAAGGAGAAAAACCGACCGTTACCATCTATCGTGCCGTTCCAAAATCATTGAAAGAAGGAAAGGTAAGAAACGGTGACTGGGTTTCCCTGTCTGAATCCTATGTAAAAGTTCATGGAGAACATGCCTTAAACGGCAATTACAGAATTATGAAGGAAGAAGTACCGGCTGAAAATCTATATTGGGACGGGAATGATATCAACGAATGGGGATATGATGACAGGAGCGATTACCGCTACAAGAATACAAAAAACAACCGAAAACTGAATGACCTGATAACCCGTGACGACAAAGGTAATGTTATTCCTCCTTCCAAGCGATTCAATGCAAGAAAAGCGGATGTAAGATATCGTTTTATTGGAGAGAAAGGCGCATCCCAACTGGATAAGGCAGAGGAAGCAACTACCCGCCTTGATAACCTGAATGTGGCACGAGAGATGGAATCCGCTTTCAATACGAAGAAAGAGCGCATTGAGAAGCTGCGGAAGAGTGAGCCGATAGAGATTACGGGTAAAGAGATAGAACCGAGCGATGACTTGAAACAGTACAAAAAAAATGCGTTGGAATATGGAAAGTCATTACGTGGAGAATATATCAATAAAGATACGGGAGCTATTATCTCTGTGACAGGAGGCAATAGTCGGGGAGGTATTCGTGAAATATTGCAGCATGATTATAAGGATGTAGAACATCTGCAATCTATCGCAGCCGTACCTCAGATTATTGAAAACTCCGTCTTCATTGAAGAACTTGCCAACGAAGATTTGGAGAAATATCCCGGTGTAAAATCATTCTCTTATTATGTATGTGGATTGAAAATAGCCGGTGTTGACTATACTGTGAAAGCTGTTATCGCCAATCAAAACAATGGAGAACGGTATTATGACCACAAACTGACTAACATAGAGAAAGGCAAATTACTATCCATTGCCCCAACAATACAAAAAGCTGGAATAGATGGTAACTCGCCTTTATCTGATGTCAAAGATAAGCGTTTGCTTTCGATTCTCCAAACAAATGAAAAAGAAAATGCTAGGAAAATCAAGCAGGCTACAGGTTGGGAACGTGGGGCTGACGGAAAATGGAGATATGAAGTGGAGGATTTCGAGATTGATCCGAAAGGACTTGCGCGAAAAAACAGACTTTGGTCCAACCTGTCATGGGGCAAAGAGTATGATGCGCTAAGCGACAAACTGTTTGATGGAGTAGAGCTGACGGAAGAAGAAGCAGCCCGTTTTGATGAATTATCAGAAAAGGCAGAAGAACTTCGCGCCACATACGAAGCGAACGACGTGCATTATCTTGACGATTATGTGAAGGATGAGAATTTGTTTAAGACTTATCCGGAGTTGAAGCAGATACGCGTGGAGATATACAACGCCCCTACAAGCAATACGGGAGCGACTCATTATGGAAGCCAAAACTTGATACGTGTGAATGAGTTTGTTCTAGACAGGGCGGATTTCCGTAGTATCTTAGCGCATGAGGTACAGCATGCCGTACAATCAATTGAAGGATTCGCTCGTGGTGGAAACAGTATGACTTATAGAAAATACCTTGACGCATTAAAAGAAAAGCGCGATGCCTGGTCCATGATTGAAGAGTTTGCTGACAAGCGTGAGGAACTTGGAGAAGACGCTTCACAGATGGATGTTTATAATGCTTTGGTAAATGAATATCACTCAGATGGATTCGAGTTTGGGGATGGCTTTATCCCCAGCCGTAATGCTTTTGATAAGGGATTCAATCTTTGGGTGCGAGGTTATGATAAAGAAGGATATGAGGATGCTTATAATGAGTATCAATCTCTTATTGAAAAATTTGGACTTGGTGGAGAAAACGACAGATACAATGAACTATCAGGTGAAGTTGAAGCACGTAATGTACAATCCCGTATGAATATGACACCTGAGAAACGCCGCAATACTCTTGCTTCGGAAACGGAAGATGTAGCACGAGAAGACCAGATATTTATAAACGACGCTTTGGAGGCTTATGCTTCTGTGTCTGCTCCCATGAATACAGCAGTGAATGAACTTTCTGAGTCTCTTCATACACCTATAGAAAAAATCACTTCCGAAGACCAGCTACCACAAGGCGAGGCGCGCAGACGTATCGAATCAGGAGCCAATATCAAAGGATGGTACTCACCAAAGGAGAACAAGGTATATCTATATATGCCAAACACAACATCCGTGGAGGACGCACAGGCGACTATATTCCATGAGGTGGTGGCACATAAGGGATTGCGTGAGCTGTTCGGAAAGGACTTCGATACCTTCCTTGACAATGTATACAACAATGCCGCACCATCAATCAGACAGGCCATCAACCGGATGGCGGAAAATGAGAACATATCCATCCGTACAGCAACTGAAGAATATATGGCAGACCTGTCCGAACGCGGACCGGCTACCTTTGCGGAGCAGTCCTTGTGGACACGAATCAAAGCCTTCTTTATAGACATGCTCCGTAAAGCGAAAGTGAATCTGGGATTTGAACTGACGGACAATGAGCTGAGATACATCCTTTATGAAAGCCACAACAGACTGAAACAGTCAAACTATCCTGTTGATGTGGCAAAGGAAACCGTCATGCGTTCAAAACTGGGAATTGGTGAGTTCTCAGGCAGTTCACGTACCATCCCGTCTGTTCCTCAGGGAGAGACCTTGTTCCGTATTCCAGGAAAGGAAGAAAAGAAGGAGATTATTAAAAATCTGAAAGAAGAGATACGGGAATTGAAAAAGCAATTGGATCAGGCACGAAAAGGAAATAAAGAGGAATACGAGACTGCGTCAAGAGCCATGCTTTCCTTTATAGATCAAAGACTGACCAAGGAAGCGGGAGAAGAAATGGGGCCACATATGATAAAGTCACTGATTGCCCAAGTAAACAAGGCCGCATCAACAAATAAACTCAAGGAACCACTAAATCTTGTTGAAAAGTTGATAAACTATGCCCAATATGACAGTTCGGTGAAAAGGATGCAAAAAATGATAAAAACGAAGCTTTCCGGGCAGGATACAAGAGGCGTATCAAAAGGGATAGTTGTTGATGAGGCTACCAGACGTGTGTTTGACAGTATACGATCCGCTTACAAAGACCTGTTGCTAACAAGCGCTGACAGTGAACTCCGTGCCGTAAGAAGCGAAATTGTAAAACTGGGAAAACTCATAAAATCTGAGACATCCCCTGAAAGCATCACCATACTTACCGGTCAGCAGAATGAAATGAAAAGCCGAAGGGATAATCTATTAAAAGAAAGAGCCGAACTGCTGAAAACTAAAGAACTTGAATCCGTTGAAGAGATACGGAAGCGCCGGGAAGAGCTAGAGAATGCCATGGATGAAGCGGCGGAAGGAACAGGTGTGTTCACACAGACTATGGCCGATGAGTATGATTCTCTTTCCATACGCGAACTATTGGCCGAATCCAGAAAAATGAAACGAGATCTGGACAAACTGGAGGGCGATCTTGTGACCACCAGAAGAGCCGCCTACAACAACAAGGGTGAAGCACGAAAGTTTTATCTGCAGGAGGCTGAGAAAATAGCTGCACAGATACCCGTAGCGCAGGAAGAGTTAATAAGGATAACCGATAATGTGTACAATGAATTGAAAGAACTTGTTGATACCGGGAAAAGCCGCCTTGCCATGCTGAACAAGGAAAAAGCCGCGCACCGGGGAAGAATTATCAGCATGGGAATAAATGCCGTAAAAGATAAAAGAATAAAAGGTATAAACGAGAAAGAAACAAATATGGAAAAAACTGTGTCCATATTGCAAAGCATCGGTGACTTTATCGCCTATCCCATGTATAGTTTCGATTATCTGCTGAAAGCCATAGACAGGAACCACGCCATAGGAAAAGGCCCCTTATACGATTATTTCATGAAAAGCAGTCATGGAGTGGTGGAAGCCAACGATAGGATATATTTGGGGGTAAAGGCTTACAACAAAGAACTGGAAGAAAAAATAAAGGAACTGTTCGGAAAATCAATGGAAAATGTATTCAGGGATTCTCAAAAATCAGAAAAAAGGATTCACAAACAATATATGTACGACAGCAATTACCATAAGGAGGGCGACCTGTATGAGGCAAACCTAAACAAAGGGCAGGCGTTCTATGTATGGCTCACATGGAAACAGCCGGACGGAAAGATGAAGCTAGAGGCGGACGGATGGACGGAAGACAGCATGACCGAGATAGAATCCTTTATAGGCGATAAATACATGAAACTCGGAGAATGGATCACAGACGACTTCTTTCCAAGGCTACGAGAAGAAAGGTACAATCCGGTCCATGTAAGAATGACGGGAACCAGCATGGCTTCACGGGAGAATTATTTCCCTATGGTCATAGCCAAATCCGAAATCCGTGAAAAGGGGGAGCTGGGAGAAACAATCATCGGTATGCCAAGCACAATAACCGGAAACATAATCAACCGTACGATAAATACCCTGAAGGTGGACACTAGCAGAAACGCTTTTGATCTGATGCTAAAATACGGAAGAGATATGGAAACTTGGGCGGCAACGGCTGAGCTGCGCCAGGATCTTAATTTCCTGCGGGGAAGCAAGGCTTTCAAGAACTATATGGAGGCGAACCATAAAGGAATGTTTGATATCTTCATGAGAGCGGCGGAGGTGGCCGTACGGAGTTTCAACGACAAGCAGAAACAAGACTCGCTCAACAACGGACTAAACAAGATACTAAGGTATTGGGCAGGTTCCAATATCGCATTCAGACTCAACACCGCAATGAAGCAGGTGCTCTCCTATCCGGCATTTTCCGCATACAGCGGAAATCCGGGGTATCAGGCTGATTTGTTCAAATACATATTCACCCCGGCAGGAAACATGAAATGGGCGAAGGAGTATCTTCCTTCTTTTGAAGAACGGGTTGATACGGGAAATATGGGGATCGAAGCATTAAAGGATGAAAATGCATTCAAAAACAAGCTGGAGAAACTTACCAATGCAGGCATGTATCCCAACAAGCTTATTGATGCGCTGACATGTGCGGCCGGAGCGAGAGCCGTTTACAATTTTGAATATAAACGTGCGCAAAAAAGAGGTCTGGGCAATGAGGAAGCCGCCAATTTAGCCAAATACAACGCTGAAATAGCATTCAATGAAAGCCAGCAGAGTTACAGCCCGGAAATGATGTCCCCCATGCAGGCAAGCGGCAATGTGTTCTACAAGGCGCTGACCACTTACCAAAGCAGCAACATAGGATACCAGCGGATGGGTATTGAGGGGCTTCTTGAAATGGCACGAGCAAAAAGGATATACAATCTGAACATTGAATCCGGAATGAATAAAGACGAAGCCCAAAGAACAATGATGGGCAGCTATCTTACCGGGCTGAGGAAAGCCACCTTCGGACTATTTGTAATGGGAGGCTTGTGGGCGGCAGGAGGATATGGTATTGCAGGAATCACAGCACCACTCATATCCAATATCTACGCCATATTCGGATACGGGGACGGGGATGAGGATTTATGGTTCACTGATGAACAATTGAAAAGCATATTTTTATCTGCTGCTTTAAGTTCCTTGGGAGGAACTTCCATTGGACAGTTTGTCAACGCCATATCACAAGGGAACAAATATGATCCTCTCTCATTCATTACAGAGATGTCAAATCTGATAAGCGAGGCGGTAAAAGACGGATTCAACCTGAATGTACAAAGGGAGCTGCCCGCCAAATTAGGGAAATTTGCCGGATTAAATGTAGAGACACTGGAAAACATTTATCTGGGAGCCGAATCCGCCATAAGGGAAGGACGCCCCGACCTTGTAGATTTTATGTTCCTAATCAACCTTCCCAAATCCCAACGAAAGGAAATGGCCGAGAAACTATACAAGGATATGGGACCTTATGAATATCTGAACAAGATGTATGAGGCTGGAAAACTGTTTAATGACTACAGAAAGAAACTGCCCTATTCAGACGGAACATCTAAAAGGAAAGACTCTGAAATAAAAAAGAAATACATCATCAACAACCTCAATGAAAAAGAGAAGGAAACTTTGAAAAATGAAAAAGAGTTCCTAAAACTCAAAAGAAAACATGACGAAGCCGAAGATAAAAAAGAATGGTTGGAAGAACATCCGGAATACCCAGATATGGAAAAAAAATACAAGAAACAGACTATCACTAAAAAAGTGAAAAAAGAAGTTGAAAAGGTGTATAGACAATAAAACGATAACATTAAAGGGTTACCAATAATGATAACCCTTTAATGTTTACTTATTTCTCCTGCTGTTCCAGCATTCTAGCAAAATTTATTGTCGGCAAGATAACAGGTTGCATTCCAGAAAGAGATGTCAATGTAGATATATATGCCCTAAAGTAGGGGAACAAAATGGCTGGCGCATTCGAATTTACAAAACTAGTTTTATTCTCTTCAGATATTTCAGAATCAAATTCAAACAAAGCTACCATGTTTGCACTGATTTTGAAATTGTTCGTTTCATCAGAAACACCAATATACATATTTATCCTATAAATATTATTTTCCTCTATATCACCTTTTCTCTCGATCTCTATTGACATTTTAGACAGAGGTTTATCAGGATCAAATTCTATACTAGCCTTATTTATCTTATATTCCTTTAAACGGAAACTTGCTACTTTTTCTGCCATAATCACGCTGCTAACAAATCTATAGTGTCAATATTTAAAAAAGAATCCATCTCACCAAAATCTAAATCTATACAATAAAGCAAATTGCCACTATCCACAATCGGAATATTGTCAAATAACACATTATGCATATCATTAGACTCGCAAGGCTCCGAAATAAGCAAATCCTCATCTGGGAACATGGCAAAGAAATCATTCCACATATCAGACTCCCACCTTATGTATTCATCATCTCTTCTTCTAATATTTTCCGGTGATATCTCAATTATATGAAATTCAGTTATACTGTCAAACGCATATTTGATAGAAATGCCCTTGAACATATTACTAAGTTTCTTTAATCGTTCAATGATAAAATCTTTTACTGCATCCATAATCAAATATATTTTGTAATTATCAAATCTCTGAATTTATCTATAGTATCTTGTATATTTACTACATCTTTATTTGTAACCAGATTTTTCGAATAATCAGCTTTTTTCCGTTCCTTTTTTAATTTACCAAGGCAAGTGTGAAACTCAACATAATCTAATGGTTTCGCTTGATGTATCTTATTTCCCAGCTCATTCCTGATATAAGCATGATTATCTTTTCCTCTTGAATTATTCTGTATATCTTCATAAAGATATCCAAATCTCACACATAATGAATATATAGATAATAAAAAAGCTGAATAATAAGCACAATGTATTGAAGAATTAAGTTTGCCATTATCCTTCAATAATACAAAAGCATCGTAATTCTCATCAGCTTTAGTCTTTAGATTAATCATAACAATAACAGAACTCTAAAAGTTCACCTTCAGTTTTAAAAATTCATCAAAAACCATTTGTTTTTCTGCAAAAATAGATATTTAATTTTTAATCTAAAAATAAGACTAACAATTAGATAGTAATTTAGATATGTTTCTAAATTATATTTCGATTCAAAATGTAAATCAAAATTCTTTCGTAATATTATGAGTAGATATCTAATTTTGCGGATTATAGATGCCCCATATACACCTATTATAAGTTTGCAAGCCATTTCTTGCTAGACTTGGTATGTAACCAAACAACCAATGCGGAGCCTATAACGCTGGTTATTAAAAAACGTTGTCAATGCATCCATAATACCATCATATGTCCAATGAAAAGTACACTATAGATTTGAGAGCCATTTCTTGCCTTTCTGGGTATTTAACCATATAGCAAAGAAAAAGGCTAACATTCCAGAACCACCAAGCACAATCAATAAACCTTCCATAAATTACATCCTTATTATTTTATATTCCATTCTGCATACTTTTTATGCGAAGCAGTAAATATTCGTCTCTTCATTTCACCAAGATCTTATTGTTTATAATGAATCTTATTATTTCAACATACCTTCATCTTCCCAAGAATCCAATGATATAAACAAGCCACAACATACGAAAGAATAAATGAAATGACAGCTATTACTACCATACTAAAAGTTTCCAACTTATACAAATAATAAAAAGTACAACTAAAGACCAGTATATGCACCAAGTACCATTCATAAGAAATCTTATTAGTAAACATAAATAAGCCATTAATAGGTTTTATATGTAATTTATATATAATCAACAACGCAAACAAATATCCAATCATAGAAGGAATATCATTATATAATTTCCAAATGCCTCCTTTTATTCCAGCAAATCCTGTAAGAGCAACACATATTATACAGACAGGTACTAATATATTAAAATTCAACGAATTGACTATTTTAGCATTAAGTTTATAGCATTTAGCTAAATACATACCTAAAACAAATTCCCAAAGATATTGTAAAAAGAAACTATTCCATACACGCACATCGCTTTTCCCAAGCATCGCTACAATAGTAGTCCATAACAGACTTATCAGCAAAGCATAAATCACCCCCGTAGATTTATTAAATAGTTTCAACAACAAAGGCCATAACAAATAAAACTGAATTATTGTTGAAACAAACCACATCTGCAATCCAAAAGAACTTTCCAAATCATTGAAAAACATTTTAAAAAGGAATACATGACTAAGTACTTGGAGAAGTTTATCCGATGAGGTATTATAAAAAGGAATCAGAGCACTTATCAATATAATTATTATGTACGGCAAATAAACTTTCAAAAAACGTCGTTTCAAAAATTGAATATAAGTAAGCGGTCTGTTTAAATATGATAAATAAAGTCCAAATCCACTACATAAGATGAATACATGTACTCCTGCCCCACCAAAAGATGAAGCAGCCATTAAGAACGGACTTATCGGAAAACTTTGCAACAAATGCATTAACACAATGGTAAAAATAGAGAATCCTCGCAAAAAATCAATAACTTCTAATCTTTGTAGCATAACAGTAATTTATTTAATTCAACTTTTCAATAGCTCGGGAGAGGCTAATCAAACCAATCACATTATTCAGATTCTTTATATATGGTATAACAAACATATATCCAGCTAGGGAAGTAATATTTCATCCCATAGAAAACAAGAAAAAGACTCATAGTTTTCATGTATCTTAAACATCTATCCATCCCACAGCATTTGTCGCAAAAAAGGAAACCGAAACAATGAAGCTATAACCAACCTTTTCATATACTTTATATTTTTTGCACAAAAATACGCATATAATTGTAATTTACAATGTAAATCTCAAGATTTTACATTACCGATTGTTTTTAATAAGATTGTTTTATATCTTTGTATACCTTTGTTATACCTGATTACTAATCATTATTGAACAGGAAGGGCGGCAATCTGGGAAAGACAGCCGCCCTTGTCACATATTGGATAAACATACACAAGACCAACCAGTGTGAAAACAAAAAAAAGACGGTCCGAAACTATATCGGAACCGTCCAAATCCTGATGCACATCGCTATGTGCGATGCAAAGATACAAAATTCCATGCAAATATTTTACATTCATGAACAAATCGCTATATTTGTCTCATCTTTAAATTTTAACACTATGAAGCAATCAATATTACTTACATTCATAATCCTATTCTTAGGTTCATGTGTCAGCAAAAGCAAATATGAAGATTTAGAAATGGAGAATTACAACCTTAGAGAAGAAGTGGACAGACTAAAAAACAAGAATACTGACCTGAACTCTACGATTCTGAACATGTCCCTACAAATAGAAGAACTACAGGAAAGGATTGAAAACGATATTAAATATGCCTCACAGGCTAGAAACGCTATAGAATCCGCAGAATCATCTTTATTTTTAGGGTTTGATAGAATATTTTGGGAATCGGAACTTGACAATGCCAAATCTTGCATGTCTTATATAAAATATGGCTATTAATTTATATAATATGGGAACAATCGAAAGGACACGGGTAATACGCCCTTCTTCAAGAAAAGATAAATCCACCTATAAAGTCGATATTGAAAGACGACAAGAAAAAGACAGTCTTCACCTAACAGTTACTCACGAAAATGACTGCAATTTCAGAAAAGAATATTATTTTTCCGCAAATCAACTATCAGGAAAAAAGTCCATCCACTTCAAATGGAACGGAAATGATATTGTTTGGACCGATGGAATTGTACCGATTCGAATTGTTAAATAAAAAACGATATAGAAAGTTTCATTTTCATGGAATAATGAAACTAGCTTTTCGCTATATTTGCATTATCAATGCTTTCTTTATCGTCCATATATGTCAATGACGTTAAACTTATGACTATAACTCTTTAAAAAAGAATGCCAATGGCAAGACTTATAAAGAGACTACAGTAGTATTTCTATCGCTGCGATACTATCTGTAGGTCTTTAAAGAAAAGAGCAGCGACTTTTTACTCTAAAAACAAGTGGTGGATAAATCCTGCAATCAAATATATAACCCGAAAGGCATTATAGTTTGTGCGCGAGCATCAGGAAGAAATAGCATAGTGGTTCGAACAATGTTACTAACGATTTTTAGGGTGACAATATGAGGTAGGTAATTAGGGAGGGTGGAGGGGCCTCCCTTTTTTGAAGGGGAAAAATAGTATTAAAAACAATTACCAATATCCCAAGGATACTCCTCTCTGATAAACAAGTTTACCTACTAAAGTGTACCCTATAGTAGTAAAATGAGTTCCATCCATTAGTAATTGAGGAGGACATTTACCTTGGTTTATAAATTCAGTGTCTTCTTGAGTAGGCTCCAACCCAGCATCTACCAACCCTTGTTCCACCATATATTTTCTTAGATTAATATATCTAAGTCCAAATGCTTTTTGCATGGCTTCTTCTTGCGTTTTTCTGCTATTTAAATCTCCTGTATGCAGCCCTATAATTATATTTTTTTTAGTAGCAGCATAATTTATAGCCATATTATGGTAATCTACCAGTTGCTCTGGAGTGAAGCTACCTCCAACAGTAAGTCCATTAGTTCCCATCCATATAACAAGAACATCACTATCAACGCCAGTTCTCAAAGCTGTTGATACTACACTATTAGCTGGTATAGTAACAGGAGTACTTTGAGGCGTCACAAGACTCATCATATATCTACCATTATTATCATTATATGATGTACCAGTAAATAAGAGATTACATGGAACATTGTTAACCATTACAGGAGTTATTAAGCCCCTAGTAATATCTTTAAAGGCCCATCTCTGTAATGGAAGAGAATTGTTAGGAGTAAGAGCAGATATTATACCACTATCACCCAGTGTTCCTATCTGAACACCAGAACCATCTGCAGGAAGTACTATTTGATTTTTATTTAATAATACGTTAGAACCTTGTCTTCCAAGTATCATCTCTATAGAATCAGCATCATACCCTCCATTTATAATTTTCCAATTGTTTCCTAAAGCAGAATTAAGAACCTCAGGATATGAAGTTGTTACTCCACTTTGGTATCCTACTGTTAATGAGTCACCCAAACAAGTGATATACTTAACATTTCTGTTTGTATAAACTGTATCTAACCTTTCCACAAAAACCTTCCCGGCATTAGGAAATTCTCTATAATTTACTACAAGAAATGTTGCATTATCTTGAGTAATTTCAATCTCTGATTGAAACAGAGATAACACCATTGGACCTGTTTCTAATACATTTTTAGAATTATCTGTTATATAATAAGGTCTTGCAACCTGCCATCCATAAGTACTGATTCTAAATTTATCTCCTTTCTTACACGGAATGCAAGTATTGAGAATATTCAAATTTGGATTATTCCACGTGTTTATAAAACCAACGGTTGGATTGACCTCCCAATATCCCTTATTAAAATCATCTATAGTATAAAATGGCTTATCATCAAGCACTCTAATATATTTATCAGGAATTGTGCCATCAGCATTATTCACTATGATATACCCATCTTCAGGCATCTTATAATACGTTGCTCTTCTATTATCATCATTAGGCTCTGAATAAATCACATTTCTATCTCTGTCTAATACTATCAATGGAATACCTCTGGAAAAGCCACAGGATTTAGAATATATAGCTGTGTCTTTCTTGGCTTCAAACAGTATAGTAGAAATTTCTCCCGGAATATTATGTCTACAAAATAAGGTCTTACCATTTTCAAGAATAAAGTAATAATCTTTCAAAAAACAATTAGAGGTTAGTATAGTCTGCAATTCTACACCTTTTTCTACAAAAAGATTTTCTGTATTTTTTATTTTGAGCAAAAAGAATAATGTATTAACATTATTTTGATTATGATTTACTATCAAATAACCATCTTCTTCCATTTCTATAATAAATGAATCTTTTACAGCTTCAGATTCTTCTAATATATTCAAATCAGTAGATGTTTTAAACCAGTTTTTTGCATTACCCTCCCCATTATTCTGCAAATAGAACTTATCACCTGTTTTACACTTTATTATTGAAGAATATAAAGGAATATTAGGATTTGACCTGGAAAAAACAGCTTTACCATCCACATTTTCCCAATAATATCTTTCTAAATCACTAATAGTAAGTACATGAGAATTAATAGCATTCAAATTTCCTGTTACAGAAATGTCAAAATCAGTTGTAATCTTGACCCAATTCCCTGCTTTATTCCATTCCGAATTTGTTATTTCATTATTTGCAATAAATTTCCAAGTTTCATACCTATCAGTTGATTTAGAAATAAACCTAATTTCAGAACCATGCCTCCTAATACTTGTTGGAATATTATATATTGCATCACTTAATGTAAACTTATTTGTTCCATCTATATTAGTATGATACAGTGAAATATCATAAGGTATATTAAATGATATAGTTTTTTGACTAACAACCTCTGTTTCGCTATCCCCCAGTTCCTGCACCACACCGGCATTGATGGACTGGAACGGACCGTGATCCACCCATCCGCCGGCATTATAAATATTCAGGTGGTAGATGGGCTTGGTATGTTCGGCATCATCGTCCGCATAGGTAGGTCCCACCATAATCATATCACCCTGCTTAGGATTAGGATATTGTGATTTATCTGTTACATAGGCTTTAATAGACAAACTGTTTGTAACTTCTCCGCTAAGATCTGACCATGTTTTGTTATCCCGCGATATCTGGAATTTGTTATCCTGAAAACGGAAATAAGCTGCAATGTAATCCGAGCACACCTCCCATGTCTCGTTATCATAGGAGAAGTGAAGCTTGTTATCTATCGTTTTGAGCCACGGGGTAAGTCCGTTATCCCCTTTGGGCCCCAAAGCAGCTATGCCGGTATCCTCACCGTTAATCACCCATGTGCCTTTTACCGATACGGAAATATCTCCAGAGAGTGTTAGTTCGTCCACACGTACCCAGTTGACATCAAGCCCCCAGTGAAAGTTGTCCCTCTGTGCATCATTCACACATTTCTCGGTTATGGCATTCCCCTGCATATCCACGTATGATATGATGATCCCCTTACGCCTCATTTCTTTCGGAACAATATTTCTCGTACGTCCCGCTGTACCCTGATACTGCACATAAATATTGTTATACTGTGCCAGTATCGCTTCCAACGACGCGCCGGTTCTTCCGTCATGTACCGCCTGTATCACTGTACGAGGATAGAAAGGGAATCTTCTTCCCAACATTTCATCAAGCTTGTCCATCTGCCTGATACTTGCATACTTGCTGTTGCAGCAAGAATCTTGTATGTTGTTATCTTCCATGATGTTTTTTAAAAAAGTTATAGAATTAACATTTATTCCAGACCATCCCCAGTCAACGGAGAAAATCCTTCTGCCAGACATCTTCTCTTTAAGGCATCACGATATGATTTCATTGCCGACAGTTGCCAACGCTGAAGTATTTGTTTATGCACTTCCATTTTAGAAAACACTGGAGATTCATTGATGAATTTCTCCAACTTTTCCACCCGGTCATTAAGTTGCTTATACTCTTCTAGCATTCTTATTTGATATCCTTGTAACATGGCTTTTATTTTAATTATCGTTATTATACTGTCGCCCCAGTAGCGTCAACCCACTCATTATTACCTTTATAATATATAGGTTTCGACAATGTACTATCAAAATATTGAAATCCTACTAAAACATTAGTAGGTCTATTAGAAGTAATTCCTGAATCAAACCAAGTCCCTGATAAAACAATTCTATCAACATTTAGATTTATGACTTTAGTTTTATTTCCAATTATAGTTCCATTTCCAATAGTACCTCCAATAAAATTAAGCACGCTATTATCAGGAACAGTAAGAGTTTTTCCTTCCAAATCTATATATCTGATAATATTATATATAGTATTACTTTTAATAAAATCATTTAATTTACTTGCGAAAACAACCTTTGTCACTAAAGTTCCGTCAGGATTTAACCAATCAGACTTAGACCAAGTTAATATATTTCCAAACGTATCATAGGTTTTTATCCCAATTAAAGTATCAGGCAAAGTAAGTATATCCGAGGTAATAAATTCAGCATCAACAGCCTCTACCGGATATGGATCTGTATTTTTAGGGAACCACTCATAAGTGTTAAGAGTAGCCCATTTGGTATCTCTCACTATCAATTTGCCATATTTTGAAGAAACTTTAATCCAAATGTCTAATGTATAAGAAACAGGGTCAAATATCCATCTTATATTTAAAAAAGAATCATTGCCAGTATCGTATCTATCAGATAGTATATACAATTTATTATCTACATATAGCAAAGAATATTCGGTTAATATCCTATATGTCGAATATAAAAAACGAAAACCGCTTGTCGGAACTTTAGTTATCTTAATGTATTCATAAGATTCCGGAGAATCAGAAATTGCATTATTAAACCTTATAATCCCCAAATTAATATCATAAGTATTATCTGCAACTTTCCCATAAATTCCCTTCTTATCCTTACAAAAATCTTTACTCAAATCCGTCGGAATAATATTAGTTTCATAACTGCTTCCATAACCTGTATTATTTTTATATATTTCAATTATAGGGTAATCAATTGCCAAGTTTATAGCGGATTTACTTGTATTTGCTAATTCCCATCTTAATTTACACTGTGAATCCTTCGGATCCGGTATTATATCGTATAAATATTTAATAGATTCTATTGATACTAACCCGTTTTGGAACATATCGGTTTTCAGAGTATAATCTATGTTGTCAACATTTACTATTAATTTATATCTTCCAACTTCATACAAGGGCGTATCTACGACTGCTAATGACGGATTAACTATAAAAGTTAAATACTGATGTATAACAGTATATTGTGTGATAAAAGTTGTAACATCCAAATCAAAAGAAACCGCTTTACCAGCACCAACTGTAACATACATTCTTTCTCCCCTAGATACATTTTCTGAATGAATGTTGTTTTTAACAAAATCCTCAGGAAGATTATGGCATTTAGTTATATTCGCTCCATTAAATATTATATTATTAAAAGCTGAAAAATTGCTTAACACATAAGGAGTATCTTCTCCTGGTTCATCATGCGTATTTATATTTATATAATTACCTTTAACAGCATAAGCTGGGCTTCCTACAGAATATAGATAATGAGATACATAACTATTTAAAAAGCCTGTGGTTGAAGTAAATATTAATATACTATTACTACACTTCAAAACGGCATTAGCACATAATATTGAGGATTGTTTATCTCTTTGATACCCATTAGCATTCAGAACAGCTTGAATATAATTATCATGTCCTCCCACATAAATACCATTTGCACAATTTTGTTGAATATCCAAGCCTGTTACATTGCAATAACTGCCACTTACATAAACTGCGTATTTACTTCTAGGAGTAACAGCATCATATTTATATCTCCAGGCTTTATTGGCAACAAAAACTTTACAATTAGACATTCTTGAATTTTGAGATAAATAAATACCTCCTTGTTGACAACTCCCAACCGTACTATTATGAATAGAATTATCAGTTCCTTCCATAAAAAAAGCATAGTCACCGCATGCGTAATATGAGATAGAATCTATTATTCTACATTCTCTATAAGTCCTTTCAATACTTACAGCTCTATACCCATGCTCAAAATGGCAGTTTTCTACATATATTTTAGCGTCCCACTCATCCGTATCCCCATTGACACTTTGCCTAAAACCTATACCATTATAGTAATCCCCCAATATAAAAGAAAGCCCTCTAAATAGAACTTTCACAGCTTTTTCAGAGTAAAAAATATAAGGAAGGGTATTCGCATTTGGTAAATCATTTACATCAAACTCCTTAGTAGTTGGAGATTTTATGATAGTTTTACCTTTTTCTCCAAACAAAGTAATATTACTTCTTACCTGAATCGTATTACCTATAAAATAAATTCCATTGTTTAATTTAACAATATCAAAATTATTAATGGTATCCTGTATAGATTCAGTACAATCATGTACTCCATCTGGAAGTGCCCCAAACCACTCAGGACAAGCTGCCGCCACATCCCAGCTACCATTTATTGTTATAGCACCAAATATCTTTTCCAGTCCTGCTTCAATTTTGGTATTGTCGCCAACGACAGTACCATTACTAAATCCCCCTCCTTGAAAATCTAAAGTGCATTTTGACGGAATAGTGATAGTTTTCCCCTCCAAATCATAATCATACTGTATGACATAAATCGTATCAGACCAACATATCATGGACTGGGTCAGAATATTTCGCCCTGCCACAAGATTCTTGCGCAGATAACATCTTCCCTTCCCTGAGTAATTATTCGGATCATACCTTTTATTAGCCAGTTTCAGTTGACCGTGAACCGATGTAATATCCTCATCATCCGCAAAATTGGTTATGCTCTTGTTACCGATAAGCTGTTTGGTGGATTCACTAAGCATCTCGGGCGTTATCATCCCGTCCATCACGGTAGGAGGATTATCAATGAACATATCATTGAATGTATCCTCAATGTGACGTCTGACAGCTTTGCGTGTAAGATAAGTGTCCGGTATACGGTTGCCGTTCTCATCCGCTATGGCCCTATCAGCCACCATCTCCGGTGCTTCCATCTTCTGAATGAATACCTCTTCAGCATGAATCTCATTACGCTCCGCCTCTAAATCAATCTTCCACCAGCTTTTCTTGTCTTTCCAAAGCGAAGCAGAATTTCCCTTAAAATACCATGTTTCAGCCTGATTGGTGTAAGCAGAAACAAACGTGACCTTCATGCCGGGTATTCTGTATTCCTCCGGTACAAGCGCTATGGCATCTTCAAAAGTAAACACATTGCTCTTCTTTACAACAAAAGGGGCCTCGGACGTGCTTCGTTGTGCTACAAATGACGTTTTTGTGTACCCCGGCATGTTGACACGATCACAGGGTCTGTATTTCTTCCCTTCAACATAATCAGGAAATGCACTGAAATATCTCTGTTCCTTCCAATCATGTGAGAATATCCGGGTATCTTGGGTATGATTACGGCTTACATTATATTCAGTCAGCAGATTATAATCGAAGATGCTCACCTTATCGACTGTGAGATCATAAGTTCCCAGAACACCGCTCAAATCATTCCATCCGGCCCGATATCCTTTAGGAACAAATCCTTCAACATAGTAGAAGTACGGCTTTGTTTTCTTCACACTGCCGACAAGTGCCCATGACGGTTGTTCCATCTTGTCCGGCAACGCTTCAGAAGTTGCCACATGACCTATATAATTGACATCGTTCAACGTTTCCATTTTAGGGACTTCGGCTCTGTCCGCCTTATAAGGAATAAGCCCCAGCAATGCATTAATCTGATCAGGCGTATAATGAATATTTTCATGATATTCATTCGGATGAGGATCACATGCATGATGAGGATGAAAGCAAGAATCAAATCTTTCCATATAAATATATTTTTTATTATTCAAAGATAAGCAAGAGCTTCACAATGAAATGTATATAATAAAAGGGACTCAGACTTTCACAAGCCCGAGTCCCTAAAACCTTAAACTAATACCTATGTGCTATTTTATTTGAGCGCAAAGTTATCTTCTTCCATAATGACTTTAAATTCCAGCAACGAGAAATAACACGAATCCTGTCACTAACCAGTAGACGATGATAATAATTCTGCCATTCTATCATTTTCTCCTTTCTTTCCTCGTCCTGACAGGAAGGTAAGCCGTTCTTGCTTTTCGTGTAATAAAAGCACATCTCTTTCAACTGCCCTCGGTTCATTCGCATACGGAACCTTCCCCGATGAAGAAGATATTTATAACTGTCCCACCTGTCCTTATAATAATCATAAGTGATAGAGATGAGCTTCTGTTGTGCAGGATCCCATATGACAAAATAACGCCTTCCGTCCTGTTTATTCTTTTCCTCAGCCTCTTCTATCGCCTTTTTCAATAACAAGCTGGACTTCCACAGACTTGCGATCCTGCGTTTCTGCACAAGGCTTTTTACCGCCTTCAAAAACAACTTAATTTTTCCCATAATGTTACTAATTTTTATATAATATAGCCTCCGCACCCGTCGCCGACCTGTTGAGGCGTTTCATGTTATTCATTTTCTCTTCCATAGTGGGCAACACCCTCACCGGATATCTGTCCCATTCAAAACGGCTCACGTATAATCCTATTGCCCTGCTCATTACCCGATCATCATGCTTCCCCGCAAGCGCGCCGTATTTGCCGTTCGGATATTTCATGTACCATCCCAATTCCTTTATCATTCCGGTTTCACGCTCTATCCACAGTTTGTCACGCACACACTGTTCCATATACTTAATAATGGCCACTTTTGTATTACGGTTGGTATTAAACCCCCATCTGGTTTCTTTCTGGCTCCTTTTTTCCAATTCGCTCCGATTATGCGCATATACATTATCATAAAGAGGGATAAGAATGGGAAAGAACAATTCGCTGACGTTGTCTGTGTCTACATCATTAAGCTTACTGTAAGCCGTGTTGTTCTCGACAATGAGCAGAGCATTGTTATAGAATGACGCAATCTGCGCACATTTGATCGCAAGCAGGTCCGGATCTGTATGCCCGTACCATTCCGCCACCACACGCGGTCCAGCGTCCTCATTGAGCACTCCGCTATCGGCCATCATATCCGCGCGGTCCAGCACAGTAATCACAGAGTAATCACTCGTCCTATATTTCCCCCCGATATCAACTGACACAAAGTAGCGGTTTTCCAACCTCCATGTCTTGTCTGGCATCTCCCATATTTTCAATTCCCCTCCTTTACGCCTGAACAGTTTCAGCCCTTCGACAGCCTGTTCACCTTTCGGGGATTTTCCGGAAATATCCCCCTGGAATACCGGCTCACGGCAGAACCTTCTGAGTTGTTCTACCTTGTAAATGTCAAATACAAGCTGCCCGGAATACTTGAATGCCTCCACCGGATCGGACGGATACTCCTGCTGCATGTCCTGTATGTCCGCATATTCCTTCATCTTCTGCCTGTACCAGTAGATGCCTTGCAATGTCGCTCCAATAGTCCACAGCCAGTACATATAGTCCCAGTTTCCGGACTTATCGTTACGCCTTTCTATCAGGGTACAGGCCCATTCCAGCATATCTTCCGGATCGAGACGGTATTCCTCTATCTCCCACCATGCGACAAACAACGGCTCGAATGCGGACAGTCTCTCCCCATGATCATCCGTTCCATTGGCACGATCCCATTCATCCTTGTAGAAATTCTGCCCGTTCGGCGTGCTTTCATACACAATCATCGTATACGGTTTGTACAGGATTCCCGAACAGGATGATTTCACCTGTTTTTGCGGATCCATCTTTTCCGTCTGAGGCCAAAACGCCACCTCCGTACAATGCGCCATGGCCGAATCACCACCACGGGCGCCCTCCGGATTCATCGCGGTTGCCGTCTTGATTTTGCAGTTTCGGGAAGGTATAAGACTTATGTTAGAAGTTCCCCCTCCCTTGATCTTCGGAAGAGAGCCGTCAAACTCTATCCCCTCTTCATAAAAAAGGAATTCAGGAAGCTGGGTTATGAGCTTGACATACATATCCTTCACTTCAGCTGCGCTATCCCCCTGATGTCCAACAATAATGCTGTTCCAACTCTTCACATGCATTATCTGTATCCATGACATGTATATCTGTGTACATGTGGATCCTCCCCACTGACGGGCTTTCAGCAATATGACACGGATAGGTTTGCCGGCACGGCGCATTCTTTCAAATGTCTCAGCCAGCTTTACCTGCGCCGGACGTAGAAGAAAAGGCACATCCTCCCCTCCTTCCTTGTTTTTGATACGTGCATACGCATAACAATAGAAATAAAAGTCGTATTTGGCCCAGTAACGGAGAAACTCCTGAATGACAGTATTACGAAGGTCCTCATTATATTCCCCGTATGTCTGCCAGCAGAACTCCTCTATACTTCCGGCAAGATTCAATTTATAGATAAAACCGGTGGAGAACATCTCGACAGGAAGGAAAACAGATGAATTTACAAAATCATCCAGACATATCCTCTTCCGTTTTCCGGGAGCGTTCTCCCCTGTCAACGGGTTGTAGGACTTGAACAGTTCCGCTTCCCGCTCACGGTTCCTGCGGATCATCTCCTCCGCATTCCTTATGACAACAGCTGAGAAAAGAGTTTCTATATGGTTTATTTTAATGTTCTTTGCCATCCAACCTCCAGTTTACGCAATATCCATCCGGCCGCCAGCATAGCCGCATGATATCCACCCGCAATATGCGGCAGAAAGAAACCGAGAGCGGTTATGGCAAACAGCCTGTTACGCCTTCCCCCATCCATGGAGGACAGGCACAAGCCCGTATAATAGTAGATAATGACACTCCATCCGATCACAGGACTGCCGGAAGGAATGAAAAATGATATTCCGACAGCGAACATCCATGCGACCAGCGTCCGTGCAGGGGTTATCACCTTCCATAGAAAAGCCCATGCCATCCCGTTCAAAAGATAATGAAGCCATCCGGCATGTCCGAACATATAAAGCCAGTGACTTCCTGACAGGAATTCATGATACGGCAACAACACGGTCATGCACAAGTAAAGCCCCATGGAATATCTCATTTTCATAGCGATATACCTATTTCATCCCAGCTTTCCATAAAATATGCTGTATACGGTCAGGACTTATCCCAAATGAATCAGAAGGTCTCTCTATCGCAAGTCTTACGATAAGACGGAGATTTGCCTCCGATTTTTTTTTCATGATATCAAGGCAACAGCGGATCAGGCTGGAATACATTTCATATTTATACAGACTGCAATCAGGTATATTACCTTCAGTCAGATATCTGTATAAGATCACGTAAGCCCGGTCCTCACTGACATAATGCTGCTTCGCCTTCATACCCGCAATTTCCTTGCATATATCCTTGTAGTAAGAGAATGTACACGTCTTTTTCAATTCAATGAATGTACGTACAATCTCCTTGTTCCTTATTAATTGTATTTCGCTGATATTTCCCTTGTGCTTCATGTGACCTCCTGTTTAAATGATAGCGAATGTACTTCCAGTAGATTGCATTATATCAATCCGGCTTGAACTAATACTACTAAATTTGTCAGTATAAGACAACAATGACATATCATGGAAGAAAAAAAAGAAAGAAAATCATGGAGAGATATTGTTTCATCCAGAAATCCGGACCTCGACCTTGAGGACGACCTCGCTGTCGGCGAATTCCTTGATGACTCTTTCAAACGTTATGACGATAGTGAATCACAGAGAGAGAACCTCAACAAAGTTCTTGCAGAAGACTCAAGAGCCGCCGGCATCCTGACCGGTCTGGCAAGCGGCATGGATGAGAACGGTGAACCGTTCTCTCTTGTGGAATATCTGATAACCAATTACGGGGATGATATCAGGGAAGCTGCAACAACGGAAGAGGCCATCAAAAAAGCAAAAGAGAAAGAAGCTGCCCGGATAAAGGAGGCGGCCGATGAGGAAAAAAGAAAAAGAGATGCGGAAGAGAAGCTGCGCAAAACAGATGAGGCACTGACAGAAGCTGTGCGGCAGGTCAATGTTGATGAGGCGAATGTAGTTTCCATGTTGGAATGGCTGTACGGAACACAGGATACAGACGGTATCATTCATAAAATTATCCGGCACGAACTGGATGCGGAAGACTGGAAAAGAATCATCCATGCCTTCAATATGGACATGGAAATAGAAGCCGCCCGAGAGGAAGGACGTAAACAGGGACGTACCGCACGTCCGGGAGCTATACACAGGAATCTTGCGGAAAAAGCTCCGACGGACCTTGGAGGAGGCGGGAACGGAGGAGGTGAGGAAAAAGTGGAGGATCCTACCCTACAACGTTATAAAGACATGAAGAGACGTATTTAATCGTCTATCGCTTTCAGGCTCATATCACAACTTTTATTTATAAATTTAAAAACAAATCGAGAACAATGAAAAAGTTAAAATCAACATTCAAATTTTTCTTTTCCGTATTGCTCATGTTCCTTGCCGGAGCGACCGGGGGAGGTTATGCATGTGCCGCCGATGTTTCGGACGGAGGCTCAGTCCAGGATCTAGGGGATGGCGGAAAGGTAGTAGGCGGGGAAAGTTCCGTAACAAAGAACGAGAAAATCATGGACGCGGAATGGTACGTGAAGCAGATCGACAAGACAATTGTCGAGATGAAGTTTACCGGCACGCCTATTGATCAGATTCTGCGCCATGGGGCGACAAACAAATCGGACAGCATCGTAATCAAGTACTACAGTGTCGGACAGCGTCCGCTACGGGCTACCCTTGCCAAGCAGCTTGAAGCCATGACTACCGAGACTCCGAAAGCGATAGAACTGGAGGATAATAACATTGTGGGCGCAATGGATACGCTTCTTGTCCTGAACGCTGACGGAACGTTTGTTTCCGGTTACAAATCCGGTACCGATGAAGTGGATCCTGAACACCCATTGATGCTGCGCGTGCACGCAATCAACAGTGAGACCAACCTTCCGCTTGTCTATGCCGTAAACGGAAAACAATCAAACAATAAGAATCCTTATCTTATTCCGACCCTTGCAAAGGGTACCGTCCTTCTAAGAATGGGGCGCGCGGCCGCTGAAAAGGATGTGTCTACAGGAAGGTATTACCAGCTTCCATCACCGGACGAACAATATTGCCAGCGTTTTATCATGCAGGTAGAGCAGACTATCTATGACCGGTTGAGTAAGACCGAGGTGGAATGGTCATTCACACGTGTGGAACGGATGGCAATGGAAGACATGCGTATCGGTATGGAAGCCTCCGGACTGTTCGGAATCAAGAGCAAACATGCAGTGAACGGACAAGGCAATGTATATACTTGTGAAGGTATCTGGTACCGCGCCGGAAAAGACCTTGAAATCGGACATTGGGAAAAAGTGCTTGACTCTGCCGGAAATCCTGTGGTGGAAGAAGGAAAATATGTGCAGCAATATGTAATCTCGGAGGATGAGCTTGTAGACCTTGTAGGACGCATCATTGAAGGTGCCGGTAACGGAAGCCGCACAAAACTTGTATTTGTTGACAATACCATCTATGCGGCATTATGCAAGATCAAGACCAACAACCGCACACGTATCTTCGAGCCGGAACGTGACTACAACAAATGGAGACTTGACTTCCAGTCATTCGAAAGCATGGGAACAAAACTTCTGTTTTACCGCCATGACCTGTTCAACGCCTGGGGATTCAACGGAAGAGGTTTCTCTCTTGATCCTGAATATCTTGACAAATGGGTATTCCAGAACTGGGAGCGCAGCACATACAATCTGAAAGAACTGTTCATAAGTAACAGTGACGCTGTTGTCATGCAGGAGTTCTCCTGCTGGACACTTGGATTCCCAGATGCCCACGCGCGTCTGTCCATTCCGGAATATGTTGAGATTCCGGTTCCTGAATCCCAGACTGTATAATAGAACCTTAATCATCATCAGAGGTGGAGAAATCCACCTCATCATTATTAATAATGTATGAAGAAACTTTATAAATTCGTTGCGAGCTCCTCACTATCATTTGCAGTCATTCACTGCGGACGGATGATGTACGTCAACTTCTCCGCTTTTTTCCGTGGCAAATCAACCTATCATACAACGGATAGAGAACTGGCTGAGAAAATCAGGGCGCACAAATGGTATCGGGAAGGACGCATTACCGAAACAATAGAAGAAGATGAAGATGTAATACATGACGAAAATGACGTAAATTCCGTATTACAGGAAACAGAGGTAAAACAAAGATACAGTATCCTTGGAAAGCGGATGTGCACCTATATTCCTCCGGCATCTTCTAAGCAGGAAGAAGAAGATGTAATACATGACGAAAATGACGTAAATTCCGTATTACAGGAAACAGAGGTAAAACAAAGATACAGTATCCTTGGAAAGCGGATGTGCACCTATATTCCTCCGGCATCTTCTAAGCAGGAAGAAAAAGAATCCGAAAGCGCAGAACCGACCAAAGAAAAAGGCATTCAAGAAGACAGAGACATACAAGAGGATATTGAAAATGTGACCTCATTCCTTGAAGCGAAGGATTTTTTTGAGGTCAGATTCAAAGTACCGCGCTCGCAATGTGGAAATAAGGAGGCTCTGTCCTCATTATGCAAAGAACACGGCATACAATTTCCCAATTATCCATTAGACTAAGCCTCATGATACCTGTCAAAGATATACTAAAGACTTTACGCACAATCATCAATGAGAGTGCGACAGAAGAAGACAGTTTCACGATTGAGACCGATGAGGCATTAAAAGAGTTCATCAGACTCGCGCTACTCGCACTGATGAATGACGAAGGGGTGATGGCCGAAGCTTCGGAAATGACAGATTCATCCTCAATCTCATTCGAGAAACGTCCTGACGGTTTGTTTTTTGCCTACATAAAAATACCTGCGGACTATATCAGGCTTGTCAGTGTGAACCTGACTGGGTGGAGATATCCGGTCACTATGTTATATCCGGACAATTCGCCACTATACAGCGCACAATATTCATCAGCTCCCGGTGTAGGTAATGGTCCCTCAATACCGGTAGCATTCATCACCAACGATACCATGAGGTCAATCATTGCCCATGCAGTAAAAGAACAGGGGGGATACAGTCTCAGGTATATTCCAACTCCTTCAATCTCAGAAAACGGAGAAATCAACCTTCATAACAAATATGCAGGAGCATTGGCATATTATGCAGCCGGTCTCTATCATATTTCAATAAATGAAAATACCGGTGCGGAATCTGAATTTGCAATAGCTAGATCCTTGATACGTTCACACACTCCTGAATCTTCTACAAGTAATACAGAATAAAAAGCCGGCTGTTAACAGCCGGCTCCCGTTCACTTTCCTCCTTTGCTCAAAGTCATGGGAGCATGACATCCTCCCCGCTCCCACTCCTTGGCAAGCATCTCACGCAATATCCTGTTCTCCTCCAGCACCATAAGAACCAGTTTCTTCATTTCCTCAATATCCTTGTTGTTCATAATAAAATTCATTTTAAATTAATTGTAACGGTTGCAAATCACAACTATTAGGGGTGTGACGAACCATCCCGCTGCCATAAGCAAGACGGGGAATACATTGGATTAATTAATAAGTAAAATTCAAATTACGCGGCTGGATTCAGCTCACCTTTTATTTGCTTGATAGCTTTCTTCACGCTCCAATCATTTTCATATAGGGCTATGATAAATCGCCTACCTCGCTGCGTCCAGACCGTATACGTGTTGGTATGGGTATTACCTCTTTCACTTGTGAAAATATTGGTTCTCGTTTCGTGCATACCCCATTTGTCGTAGGGCGATTTAAGAAGCCATTGCCCAGACTGCTTGAACTGTATTCCAAGTTCTTTCAGTTTGTTATTCAGTTTCTCTGCCGACATACCTATCTCTTTTGCTATTTGAGTTGTGGTAAGAGCGTTCACGCTTTGCAAGTGGTTGTCGTAGTAGCTGACTTTCGGAGCGGATTGTGTAAGTTCTTTCTGTTGGAGTTCGATAGTTTCCTGCTGCTGTTCGGCTTGGGATTCAAGTTGTTTGATTTTTTCTTCAGACGCTTCCAAACGTTTTTGTAGAATCTGCTGGGAACGCATTAAAATGTAATCATCATCCTTTAGCAAGAATTCCCGTCTGTTGAACTCGTTGATGAACCTTTCCTTGAACTCTCCAGCTTTTGTGCCCGTGTACCCCATGACAAGGAAGCTGAAACCGTCTTTGGTCATTTCGTATGCGGTCTGTTCTCTGTTTCGTGCATCCTTGTAGGTAATGCGCTCAAAATTGAGCCGATTAAAATTTTCTGAACATGAGAGGTTTTCAATATCTCTCACTACATTTTTGTGTTCTTTCCCGAACACTTGTGCAACGATTAAAGAAGTAGTAACATCATTACCATTACTGTTTTGAAATACTAAATCTGCCATGGATATATAAGGTTTTAATGGCATTATAGGCAAGTAAAAAACGGCTGCCCTGTCCCGTTACCTTACACCTATCCAAAGGCAGGGAGAGCATTAACTTCTCCACACGGGGGTGACAGCCGCAATAAGTATATATTGCAACGCTTTACAAACAAGCATAAAAAATGCCTGCAATATGTTTGGGCAGGCTTCCGCTTTATTTACTATTTCTTTCCAATTGTTTTCCACAATCCATACCCTTTGTTTTTTAGCATTACGCCGCATCGAGCCGACAGCCTGTTTGGTTCTGTTAGTCAATGACGCTATCTCCGTGTCAGAGAAAATCTTGGCTAAATAACGCACAAGAAGATATCTGGCATTCGCACACTCTTCTTTATTGCTATGTATAATACCTGTTTCAGATATTCCCGTCACTGAAGCGACAACCTGCAATACATCCTTATATATTTCATCACTTTTCATATAATCACTGTTTGGATAAACAAAATACGTCGGAAAATTGTTAAGCAGTCTGGGACCGCAAAACAATTCTTGTTCCGACGTATTGTTTCTCCTTAGCGACTTCTACCTGATAAGGAGCGTGCGGTCCTTTTCTTACAATCCGGACCGCCGAAGATTTTTGTTATAACGAAAGACTGAATTGAAAAAAATACAATCTATAAATTACGGGCACCTCCTTTTTTTTTCTTAACCATCTGACAATCATCATAGATATAAGCAATATATTCATTATCATAGACCATCCACCTATCTCTATTTTTGTTTTTTGCCACCAGTTTAATTTTTTCTCCACCTCTACAATTTTAGGTACTTCGATTCGCTTGGTTACCGTCATATAATGAGGTACAGTTACTATAAGTACCGAATTTGGCCATATTCCCAGCGAATGTTGCAATATTCCACCTGAATATCTAGCCCAGCTGTACGCATAAGGGTTGGAAAGAAAAGATACAGTGTCACGTGTCGCAGTACTATCTTTGTATGGGACCAGTCTTTCTGTTATGGTGGTATCATGTACTTCCACTGTTTCCGTTCTCTTGATCTCCACAGGAACATATCTGGTCTTACACGAAAAGACAAATAAAAGCACTATCACTACCGCAATCCATATATAGATTCTTTGTCTCATCTCTCAAATTTTATATCATTGATACGGTTCATCCAGCCTCTCTTAAATTTATTATTGGTCGGACGCTGATGACAAATATCTTCAATGAAATCAAACCGTGCAATCTTGATCATGTCGAACAACTCACGCGGATTCTTGGCATTTACTGCGGCAATGGTCTTGGGACCTACAATGCCATCCATCGTAACACCAAGCAAGCGTTGAGGAATCTTAATTCCGTGCGCACCGGATGCCCACACCCAGTCCACAAGAATATTTGCCACAGATTGATCCTGTATCAAATCAGCTTTCCATCTATCCCAATAATGTGGTTTGAGTACACGATTAACAACGTCCTCACGAGTAAGCAGATGTAGATCATCCACATCTATGTCACCGTCACCATCCTTGTCATAGCCGCACGATTTCCATGTGCCGATAGTCACGCCCATATTGGTAGCCCCTCCCAAATCGTCAGGGTCATTTACAAAACCGCCTTCCCACTTTAGGATAAACGGTGCAAGTTTTCTTACGTCAGCCATACTATTCATTAATTATAATTATTCGATTTTATTTTCTTTGAATTCCGGCAGGATATATTGTATGTTGACCGCTGCTTCATGCAAGACCTTATGAAGTTCATCTTCATTCAAATCCGTTTCATCTGTAAACTCACAAAAGATATTTCCAACCCAATCTTGAGATGAATTAAGCCGTTTAATAGCGACGCTGTTGCATCCATTTGTTGATAATAGAGATTTGGCAACCTTATCCTTAACTTGATTATCAATATCTGAATAGAACATGAAAAGATTCTTTGCGAGATTTTCTGCAAAAACGGCCACTTCACTCATGGGAAGTGATTGGATGTTTTCACGCATCCCGGCTATACCTTTTCGTTTTACCTCGAACTGCACCGAAAGAAAAGCTATATGCCCTAAAGGATGGGGTTGTACGATATATACCCTGTCTGCTTTCGTTTCATAAAGTACACGCCACAGCTCACCGAACACCTTGGCGGAGTTCTCGCTGCGGTGGTAACTTCTTCTTTCCTCTTCTTTTTTAAAATATTCCACTTTTAAATCAGTCAGTTTGTTTTTGGTATACTGATTATAGGCGAAATAAGCTGCTAGCAATGTTCCGGCAGCACTAATAATGTTTGCAATATCTATCTCCATTACATTCACCATTTAATTATTGTATAATCCATCATTATAAGAAATATTAAAATTTCCAATCACTACTTATGACATCATCTGTTGCGCTGCCTGCTGCTCCTGTAACTGTTTCTCATATCTTTCCAGTACCGCTATAATCTTACTGGAGTTCGGGAAATTGCCGGCTTCCAATGCCGCCTTGAACGGTATAAGCCCCTTCTCAGCCTGTGCCATTAAAAGCTGGTTTGTCAACGCCCTGTATACCGGGCTGTCGCTATCCTCGCTAATTGAGATATCAATGTCAATATCATACATTGTATCCATATTATAGGGAATGGATTCACCGGCGACATTGACCGCTTTCGGGCCTGTATAGAAACATTGCATCACCTTTACTACCTTATATGCCACTTCAGTAAGAAATGAGTTGAATGTATTTATAAGATCCAGTATGGATGATGAGGCCTGTGCGGCCTTTGCTTGATAAAGCACACCGCTCTCGGAGCTTCCCGATTTACCTTGTAGTGCCGCCTGGACTCCTGACACGTCCTCCACCATGGAACGTGACAGTTGTATGATATAGTCGAAGCCTCCCGGGATGGATGATGCGGTCTTGGTATCAGGGGCATTACCAGATCTTTTGCTTGTATATAATATTACGCCGTTACTCTTCACATACTGCTCCGCTATATCCTCTATACTCATGTTGTCAGACAAGGACTGTTCATCTATCATCAACACACCCTTGGCCGCATTACGAATATAAAAATCAAGGGCTACCATGTAGTAATTGAAATATTCCTGAGACGGGATAATTTCAGATATGAACGGATGAAATTCTCCGTCAATATAAGGATATGGTTTGAACACAAACGGATGGAAAGATTCGGATCCATTCCAATACGGACTTTGTCCTTCCTCCAGCACAAATCCATCTGGGGAAAGATAACGGTAATACCAATACGTCTCGATTCTCCGTTCATAAGTGATCAGATTCTCGGCCGCATATTTATCCGGATCCATGAATGTAACGGGAGCCCCGTCCGTATCTAGCATGGGGGATCCATCAGGATTACGTTTTATATTAAGTTCAAGACGGCTACGGTTTATTTCCTTAATGCTCTCTTTCTGATCATAAGGAACAAAATAAGGCTCACTCTCCAAGGGATCATTACAAAACCAGGCCTTCCTCCTCTCCTTCGTCCATAATTCAATAACACGGCATTTTCCGAATTCCGAAGGATAGTAGAAATCGGTGGATTCAATCTGTGACGTGCGTGTGTCACGGCTGAACTGCGAGGCGATATATTCATTATCAAGGCAATGGTTATATATCTCCTTCAACTTTATATCATCAGAATCCGAATGTGAGAACAAAGCAAGCACCTCGGAGAAGTCAAGATCATGAAGGAGACCACAAAACCGTATGTCTGCAAGATTGAAATCAAGACTGTCAGGAAAGAATACAAAGTTCGGATTTACATAATCAGTGAACACGTCCAGTTTTCCACGACGATAAGCCCATGAAATTTTATATATAGGCAGACCGGATATAAGATATTCCTCAAAAGTACGCGCATCCAGTTCTGAACGCCTGTTGAGCTTCATGTTCTGCCGGAGTAAGGCTGACATAATGTCCGCATATTCCTTCTCCTCCGGATCAACAGCATTGCATACCGGCGCGGTATCGTTCATTCTGAACTGCCCTTGTACGACCCGTTTGATCTTACCCAATATGTTGGTCTGCAATGCAGGTATACCCTTCTCCTTAAGATATTGCTCCTTCGTTATATGCCGCCCGTTGTAAACAATCTGCCTCTCATACTGTTTTCCGTAGGCATACGATTTGCATTCGGCACGCATCTTTCTGAAAGGAGCAAGACGGCAATATGCATTATAGGCTACATGCAGCCATCTCTCGGCCCGCCGCTGTCCGTCGAATTTTCGATGCCCGTAAAGCAAGGAGTCAGATATTTGTTCGTTATCGCGCATATTCATTATTCTTTTACGACAAAAATAGCTTAATAAGAACTGGACGAATGTATATAATGCAGTCAGCATTATATCAAAGCAGATACGGCAGATGAGATTATATTTGTACTATTAATCGTTTTTTATATGGAAAAGAAAACAATATGTGTGGATTTTGACGGAGTCATAGCACAATACGACGGATTTAAAGGTAATGACATCTTCGGTGATCCGATTGATGGTGTACAAAGTGCCATGGAAGTCCTAAAAAAGAAAGGATTCACAATCATCATTTTCACAACACGCACCGCCAGTTCCAAATTAAAGAAATACCTGAATGACAATCACATCACTTATGATTACATAAACGAAAACCCGGATCAGCCTAAAGGCAGCAATTCCGGAAAGCCCATAGCCGACATATATTTAGACGACCGTGCCATCTGCTTCAAGGGGAACTGGAAATACGCACTCGAATCCATCGCTTCCTTCATTCCATGGAACTCACAGAAGATAGATGAGAAGAAAGAATTTGAAAAAGCATTTGACAATTATAAGAAAATGACCAAAGAATATGCACTTTGCAACAGTTAAGACTTATGAAAACATCCATAAACAAACCGGAAATATTCAAATATGTCATTGCGCTTACAGCCCGGGCAGGAAAAGCCGGCGGTAATTATCCAGATATAGCAGCAACAGAAGACAATGAAGCTGTACTGGATCTTTATCTTACCGCCGCAGTAAATGAAGCGGAAGGCGAGCTTCGGCGCAAGATTAAAGACAGTAATGATATAAACATGACCTCTTCCGGGAATGAAATTATCATTGAATTCAAAAACTTCATACGCATGGATGAAGGTATCACGGACATGATACGCACGGCAATGAGATTGTATGCTTCACATTATCTTGCAGCCGCATGGCTGGAGCCTACAACGGATAAAGAACTTTGTGAAGGATACAGGACCAGTGCATCCGGATACTTGAAAAAAATAGCATCCGCCCTAAACCAACGATCAGAATTCATCGTACCAGAAGCCGACTACGAACAGCGCAATAATAATGACTATGAGTTGCAACAGAGCCAGTCCGGAAATGCTGACTACGAACAGCGCAATAATAATGACTATGAGTTGCAACAGAGCCAGTCCGGAAATGCTGACTACGAACAGCGCAATAGAGACAACCTTTATACAGGGATAGGTTGCACAGGTATGGATGTGCTTACAACAGAAAATCCATCCGGTCCAGATGTTATATTAAGAGACAGATATAATAATCCTTTAATATACAAGCCATGAGAGAAAGAGAAATTTGGATACGCCTGCTGAAAAAGCAGATAGTAAACGATGTAGCGGTGCAATGCAATCTGATAGGACGCTCATTACAAAAGAGCGAAGATACAGAAGAAACTGCATCAGAAGTAATGACACCTGATGATGAGGCCACAAAGCCGGTTGTGGCCAGAGCGATGACGGAGGCTTTCGGTGAGGTGAAACGTGTCTGTCAGCAATATCTGATAACAGGCCGGGACACAGACGACAACCGTCTTGAGAGAATCAACGAAATGAACCGAAGTACTGAAACGATATCATCTGGATCACTGGGAACTTACAGCCTTATACCCGGACAAAGTTACATCATCCGAGTTATTACAGACGTATCTGTAACGGTAAGCACATCAACAGACAAGGTACTTGGTCAAGTAACCGGTACCGGGCAGTTTGAGTATATCCCTTCATCAAACGAGAGGATAAAGATAGAAGGCAGTGACGGCAAAGCGGAGGTGACTTACTTTTTTGGTGACTTCGGCATGTATGAATTAAAGCTTTCCATGCCTGCAAGTTTCAATATCAGCATGACGGAAACCATCAAAAGTTGCGCACACCGTATGATGGTGGATTATGTAATGAGTGCTGTCCTTAATAACCAACTTCCGGAAAAGGCGAAAGAATACGCGAATTTCTTTACCGGTGACATAGAGGGTTTGCGTGATGCCTTACGTTCAAGAATAAAACTGATGGGCAGGAGACCCACGGACTGGAGTTGATACGGTGCCGGTCCCGAAAGATCGGACTATGTGCCATCTCCGGAACCGGCTTTTTCCAATGCGGACACACGTTTTTCCAGTTCGGACAAACTGGTTTCCAAGCCGCTTACATCCGGTATCTCACCACGTATCTCGATCAAGGATGTAGATACTAATTGAAAAGTGCGCCAATATTCCAGTTGAAAATTGCGCCAC
>CARCZS010000022.1 GCA_948956705.1 uncultured Phocaeicola sp. | reverse complement strand
TATTTATGAGACTACCAACTTTTTATGAACAAAATCTTATCCCGAACTGGGGTAACCAATTTGTAGAATTGCTGAGATATTGCATCAAATGAAAGATTCTGTTGCACATACTTTCTTGCGTCTTTTCCCATAGCACATCTCACATCCTTATGGCTTAATAAAAAAATAATTCTCTCAGCCATATCATTATCATTCTTTTCTATGGCTATTTCGCCTTTTATGATAAGTCCTTCAGCACCTATTGGAGTTGTCACAACACATTTCCCACTACCCATGGCCTGTATTATTTTATTCTGAATACCTGCACCGGACAACATAGGAGCTACGATAATGGATGCCAGATTAAAATATTCATTTATATTCTCAACAAAACCTGTCACTATTACCTTTTTGCCATCATGAAGTTTAAGCACATCTCTATCAGGAGAAGCTCCTACTATGTAAAAAGTGACATCAGGAATCTTATTTCTGATTAAGGGAAGTACATTCTTCACAAAATTGCTTACGGCTAATATATTAGGAGCATAACTCATTTTACCAATAAAAGCGAGATTATGCCCTTCTGTTTCTTCCACATATTCAGACACATCCGCCATATTGCCAACGACCTGAATATTTTTTTTCACCTTTGAATTGCGCAATATATAATCTTTGTCAATATCCGATATAACAGCAGCATTATCAAATTCTTGCAATAAAAGCGACTCATAAATTTTACAGCGATGATAATCTATGTTATAGACAACTTTCATCAGCAAGTTAGCATGCTTACGAGCCTTTTCATAATTCATAGAGATAGCGTCCACAAAATCTATTACACGGCTTACGGACGTATGCCGTCTGAAGTATTCTGCTGTTCTCAGATTATTGCAATATACTACGTCATAATCATTTATAATTGAGTCTATATAATTCTGTACCTTTTTAGAATAGTAATAATTTACCTGTATAGGAAGAGAATTATACAAAAATCTCATTGCAGACACAAAATGATCCACTTTTGACATTTTAAAATATCTCCAAGTACCATACCTTTCGTACTCCGCCATTTTTTCTTTAGAAATATCTGTAGGAGTTATTATAATCAAATGAATATTGAAATATTCCGCTAATAGTCGTAAACTCTGAAAAGTTCGTATTTGATCTCCACCAATTATCGGAAAAATTGGACGGGAAGATATAAATAATAGTTTCTTCATTATTTAGACAATCTATTTACAAATACATACCACATTAATTTTAAGCGATACGAAATTTTAAAAAACAAACTATTGGGTGAGTTCAAATCACTCACATTATTGGAGTGTCTTCTATAAAGTAGCAAAGGGGTTTCTATAAATTCAATTTTAAAATTATTGAAATAAGCGTTCAATCCAATCCAGCAATCGTGCAAGAAAAGTTTCTTTGGGAAAGGTAAAGCCACCTGCAAAACATCCCGTTTAAAAGCCGAGCAACATCCCCTAAAAGGAAGATTTTTTAATATTTTTACAACATTCGGATTATCATACGGATTCCCATCATAATACAACTCTTCTATAAGTTCATCCATTTCGTCTATAATTGAAAAATTAGATGTGACAAAATCGGCCTTTTCCAACACCTTCATAAAAACAGAAACCCTGTTTTCCACCCAAATATCATCTTGATCTGCCAAAAAAATGATTTCTCCTTGTGCATGTCTCAATGCATTATGGAAATTGGCAGTAGCATAATAATACGAAGACAAATAGAGCTTTGAATAATCAAAACATTGTTTATAGGTAAAGATCTTTATACGCTTATCTTCCAAAGATTGTATTAAGTTGATTGTCTGATCAGTCGAACCATCATCCGAGATTACAATTTCATCCGAAAAATCAAGTTGAGAAAGAATGCTTTCAAGCTGTTTTTTTATGTACTTCTCACCGTTGTGAGTCGCTATGCAAACGGATATCATTTCAGATATTCTATAATTAGTTGTGCTCCATCCACATTTGAAATAGGCAGACAGGGAACTATTTTATCCCGTAATGAATAAAACAAGCCTTCGTCTTTTGATGACACAATCTTTACTTTATTATCAAACTCAGCTCTCCTTAGGTCGTTTATTTTAGGAGTGCTCAGGTCGTAATAATGCAAATGGAACACACATATATTATTATTGTTTAATATTTCTACCCCCATTAAACACCTGTTTATCAGCTTGATAGCAGCATCACAGCTTTAGGCTTATTAAAGCCTCCCATCACTCGCTTCTTCTTATATGAAAGGTAATTATGCAATCCGTTGGCATCACGACTAGCAAACCTCAATCGTTCATCTCGACGAAATAAACGATAATTCAAATCCGGATACCAAACTTTATCATCAGACATATCCACTCTGATACCATTCCTCCAAAAGTGATAACGAGGAAAAGCTACCAGCAAAGCAGACAACATAGCTTTCTCGTCCAATTTGCTTTTAAAATCAACAGGAATACGCTCGTCTATATCAATGTAAAGACACCAGTCCATAGAAGACGCTTCAATCATCAGATTCCGACGGGCCACTTCATTAAAACCTTGTTTATATTCACTTCCTTTGGGTTGCTCCCAATGGAGCACTCGTATATGTGAATATTTCACTTTGTACTCCAATAAACGTTCATAAGTTCCATCAGAACTTCCACCGTCCAAGAAAACGACTTCGTCAATACAAGCGTCTATCATGTTGCGCACGAATGCATCCACGTGCTTGATTTCATTACGAACCAAGACGTTGGCAGATATAGTAACAGACATAACAAGTTAAATTAAATATTCCTTAAACAATAGTTTTTTTACTTCTTCATACCGACTTTCCCATGTATTCTTTTCGGCAAAAGCTTTCATTTCCTTTCCCTTTTCGGTAGTAATCTGTAGTTCTCCTTCACAGAGCTGAGTCACTAAACTCATAAACTCTTCATTGCTATGGTATAAATTTACGTACGGAAGAAATTTCTCCATCTCACCATAATGGGGAGCTATAATAGGCTTTTCCATATAAATGTATTCATACATCTTCACCGGATTTACAGATCTAATCAACTCATTTACAATAAAAGGCATAACCAAAGCAGAAGCCTGCTCCATGAGCGAATAGATATACTGTCTCTCAACGGAACCTATATAATGAAGTTGTTTATGAGAAGGAATTTCACAATCCTTGGGACCAACAAGAACTAATTGTACATCTTTGTTTTTATCCAAAGCCTCACAAATAAGTTTAAAATCAAACCATTGAGATATTGTTCCAATATATAGAAGAGAACACTTAGGTAGTTTCAACAAGTTTATAGCCTCTTGTACTTTAGAAGGATAGCTATCAAAACTCGCGATTCGAGGCAACGAAATGGCATTATTAATAACATGAATATCCCTGTCGATTCCGGAACGTGATATTACTTTTTCCTTCAAATACGCTGACGAGCATAATACTATATCCGCATGTTTCATTAAGCCGATTTCCCAGTTTACAAGTTGTTCGCAATATACTGGGGATGATTTAGAAGAAGGAAATTCTGCAATATCATCCATACAATCATAAATGATCTTAGCTCCCTTGTTCACAGCACCTATACAGGGATATAAAGCCGGACTGGTAAGCCAAATAAAATCATATTTAGCTTTCCTCTTTAAAGAAAACCTCAATGATAAAGACTGACTCCACTCCAAAGTAAAATATTTTAATATCGGTAGTTTGTGCCAAGGAAACATGAAAAAACTATCTATAAACAAATTACTTATAGTTTCACTATTGGAGGTAAGCAGATGCTTCTTGGTCACCTTAAAAGGTTGTTTATACTTAACGTCAACAACAGCATCTTCAGCCAATTTCTCTGCAAAGAAATGTGGACGTTGCTTTATCCATCCCCAAGGGATGTGCATCAAATAAAGGATATGTTTCATTTCTCAATTTCTTTATACGGGGAATGAATAAAGTTATAATCAGACCTCTCTTCAAAAGACAAATCTTTATCTAAATAGAAGAAATAGTTAGTATAAGGAACCATATACACATTCCTCATCTGATTTATATTCGAAAAAAGAGCTAATGCATATATAATAAATACATAAAAAAGTTTTTGACCTGATTTCATTGAATATAGAGATAATGCAATGGCTATCGAATAGAAAATGGATATAAAGAGCTGGATTCTGGAAAAAATCAACACTGTTAATCCTAATCTGAAAATAAAAATATACAGAATCCCCATATTAAAAATAAGATTCCCGCAAGGCTTATTGGTAATAATCTTTCTAGACTTAAGTATTACTAGGAAAAAAAAGATGTGAATAAAATATCCTAATGATAATATTTTTCCCGCCCCTGTTGTTTCTGCTTCTTCTCCAATAGTATAATTTTCAATTTTGGCAGCCACTTGTGGCAGAAAGAATAATAATTTCCCAATCAGAGAAAACACCCAGTCTGCATTAAGAAGCAAAAGGTTTACCATTATAAAAGCAATAACAATAGTCCTATTTGAGAAAGAGCGATTGCAAAAATATAAAGGTATCAGCAGGAAGGCAGAGAAATGGCAGAGAATTGCTAATAAACAGAATAACAGATATTTTTTAAAATTCCGTTCATAGAAATAGCGAATCGAACATAAAAAAATATACACCGCTATCAAATTCCTAAATGGAGTATCTATAAAAACCATAATTCCCCAGAAACCTAAATAGAATGTTAAGGCCAGAAGAGAAATATTAAATGGACAGAACCTTTTGAATATACTGATAACTTTATAAAAAATAAGTACTTTAATTATCAAATAAAAAGTCCAAAAATTTAACTGAGCCTCATTCCCTATGATATTAAAACATAAATATAGGGGCTCAACAAATAAAAATCTCCAATAAAAATTATTTGGTTCTTTGTAAGAATTGTATATTTCTTCATATGCCCGCCAATCCGAGCCTGTCATGTAGCCAAAACAGATAATGAAACAGACTAATAAGACTACAAGCTCAAATATTCGTTTATCAGGTCTTTTGTATGTATATAAAAAAGATACAAATACTATGGATATAGTAAATATATAAGGGGTCATAACTTTAATTTGTCCGCTATTCTGCCACAAGCCAGTCCGTCCCCATAGGGATTTACAGCCTTACTCATTTTCTCATAATAAGCATTGTCATCAAGTAATGCAGATACCTCATTTATAATTTTGACATAATCAGTACCCACTAATTTCACCGTACCTGCTTCCAAAGCTTCTGGACGTTCCGTAGTGTTGCGCATCACAAGCACAGGCTTGCCGAGGCCCGGTGCTTCTTCCTGAATGCCCCCACTATCTGTCAACACAATCGTAGATTTTTCCATCAGATAAACAAAAGACAAATATTCAAGTGGCTCAATAAAGAACATATTTCCAAGTCCCGTTAAATCCTCGCCAAACACCTCATGGATCGGCTTACGTACATTAGGATTAAGGTGCATCGGATATACAAAGTCCACATCTGGATACTTCTTTACTAAATCTTTAATAGCAGTACACATTGAAATAAAACCATCACCAAAGTTTTCACGGCGATGTCCGGTAATTAAAACCAATTTCTTTCCATCTTTCAAACGCCCTACGTCATAACCGGCACTATTCAAACTTCTTTCAAGCTCTGCATCTAATACATTATCACTTTTAATCTTATCTACCACCATATACAGAGCGTCAATCACTGTATTACCGGTCACTGTTATAGCTTCCTCTTTAATTCCTTCATTTAATAAATTTTGCCTACTCAACGAAGTGGGAGAAAAATGATAAGCAGCGATACGGCCTGTTATCTGACGGTTCATCTCTTCCGGCCATGGGCTATATATATTATGCGTACGCAATCCTGCCTCCACATGTCCCACTGGAATCTGCTGATAGAATGCAGCCAATGCCGCTGCGGTAGATGTCGTTGTATCGCCATGCACCAGTACCACATCGGGATGTACCTCTTTTAGCACATCACGCATACCTGTAAGCACACGCGCTGTCACATCATACAAATCTTGTTCCTGCTTCATGATATTTAAGTCATAATCAGGTTTAATTTCAAAAATGGCCAATACCTGATCCAACATTTCACGATGCTGTCCCGTAACACAAATTATTGTTTTAAATTTATCTGATTCTTTTTGGAACGCCTTGACCAATGGAGCCATTTTTATAGCCTCTGGACGAGTTCCGAAAACCAACATTACTTTTTTCATTTTTTTAAACCTAATACTATTAATACTTTCTTTATACACAATTTTAATCCCAACAGACCAATACGAATGAAATATATAAATAAACAGTTTCTTTCTATAGTCATCATTTCTTTCTGCGTTCTCCACACATTTCTGCTAGATATACCATCAGTTGCATCATAAATAGCCACCACCAATTGAATATATTGGAATTCTACCTTTCTCTGCTTTAACTGAAAAAAGAAATTATAATCAGCTGCAATTTTATATCTTAAGTCAAAAGGATTGCTAACCAGAAGATTTCTTCTGCAAAAAATAGACTGATGACAAGAAGGCATTATTTTGTGATGTGTATCATCACCAAATCTAACTATCTTCTCTCTATTTCTAAACACAACCAATGTATCACCAAATACAATTCCAACTCTATTTATAATTATATTCTGATGAAATAATTTGTCTATAACATCGCCATCAGTAAAGATGTCTCCTGCATTCATAAAGTTTATCCATTCTCCTGTAGCAACAACAACTCCTTTGTTCATCGCATCATAAATCCCCTTATCTGGTTCACTCACCCAATAAGCGATTTTATCCTCATATTTCTTGATAATGTCCACTGTTCCATCTGTACTTCCTCCATCAATAATAATATATTCAACATTCGGATAAGTCTGATTAATAACGGAAAGGATAGTCTGTTCAATAGTTAAAACAGCGTTATATGACACTGTCACAATTGAAATCAAAGTATCTGTTTCTTTAAATAAATTCATCTATATCTCATTTTATCATATTCCATTTTCTCATATGCTGCTCTGTCACTATTTTATATGAAAACTTATTTGAAACAGAGTCAATCATATTCTTCTTTATTGCTTCATCCTCAGAATGACTTAATGCCCAAAGAATTCCATCTTTCAAATCTTCAATATCTTTTTCTCTTGCTAGATATCCAGTTTTCTCATGTTCTATAATATCAGGGATTCCTCCCAAATCGAACCCCACAGGAATGGTACCACACGCTTGCGCTTCTATTATGGTTTGTCCAAATGATTCAGCCAAAGAAGATGTTACATAAACATCAACTGCATTATATAACAATGTCAAAGAGTACTCATCAGATATTTTCCCCATAGAATAAGACGCAAATGGAAAAGAAGAAATTTCGTCAGGACAAAGAAAGTTTCCAAGCACCACTATTGCCATGTTTAACCCAGACATTCTACCTAGTGCTTTCTTTAAAAGAGGCCATCCTTTATATGGATTTTGTGTTCCTGAATCTGCTGCAAATAAAATTAGTTGAGTATTTAAAGGAAGCTGTAATAATTGACGGGCTACGATTTTATCTATCGGACTAAATCTAACAGTATTAAGCAAATTTGGAATAATCATCCTATCAACATGATGGAATAAAGCACTTTTTCCTACGCAATCATCCATCCAATGACTTGGAGATATAAGATGAAGATTACTATAATTCTTCAATCTTTCTTTATTCTTAAATACATATTTACATATCCATTTCACACTAGTTCTATTTATAGTAGGGCACTCATTGCATAACGAGTAATATTTTTGACAAGAAAAGGCATAGTGACAACCACCTGTCAACAGCCACATATCATGAAGGAAAATAAAAGTCGGTTTCCCTAACTTAAGTATGCTTTCTATTTCTTTAACAGTTAAAAAACCGCCATTAATCCAATGGATATATATGATGTCAGCCTCTTGTACAAGAGGCAAGTTGTGAATTCGACAGCTCCAATATCTACCCATAGAAAATGTCACAACATTATGCAACATTTTTTCTTTTATTAAAGTACGCAAAGGGATTAACGGTTTATAGAATAACTTTTCCCATATACTACAAAAAGAAGAAAAACGTTCGACTGTAGGATTCAATGTTATTTTATTATATACCAACATTTTTGAATCTACTCCTTCATTTTGTAAAGCTTCATTAAGACGATATGCAGCTATTGCCGCTCCACCTTGACGATCGGATGTAGATATATGTAAAACTTTCATCTTGTAATTGATTTATTAATATCACAAATACTTATTATTGTTTTACAATACTCTTCAGATATGAATAGAAGTTCTGTCCCAACAAAAATTTTAATCCCCTTTTTATAACTTCCCCCTTTTTGTCGTTTCTATAAATTTTTTCTATCATTATTCTATTAAATCTTTTTGTAAACACACCTTTATGTTTTGGAGCAAAAGGATAATGTCGTTCTCCAAAAAATCCCTCAACTAACTTCAAGACACTCGCATTAGTATGCACGCCATACGCTCCTATATTCATAACAAGATTAACAATAGGGTAAACGCCATACGAATCATTTTTAAAGGAGTTCAAATCAAATATATAGTCCCAACAATGAGTACGTTTCACGAAATCATCCACTCTCATAAAATATTGTTCCATAATAATAGACTCTTTTTCCCCTCTATAATATCGATTGATATAGCCCTTTTCAATAACCTCTTCACAGGTTATATTAAAATCCAAAGTTTTCCATCTATCCTTCCAAGTAGCAAAGCCATAAAAACAAAATAGATTACAGTATATATGGTCATTTTCTTTCTCTGGAACATAATTTTTTAAATAATTTGCTCCGGAAATAAATCCTATGCTCTTATCCTCTTTATATTTATCAAGGAAGAAATCACAATACTCAAAAAATGCAACGGACGGCACACAGTCATCTTCAAGTATTATTGCCTGTTCTTCATTATCAAATACCCAGTCCATTGCACCACGAACCGAAGTATAAACATCCACATACTCTTCACGGAAAAAAGTGTGAAGTTCACAATCCCAATCCACTTCTTTCACCCATGAACGAATTTCTTCATTATTCCTTACTTCATCAGGACGGTCAACACGCGCCTTATTAGAATAAAAGTAAAGTTTCTTAGGCTTTGCCTTCTTTATCTGGTCAAAAACCTGACGGGCATATTGAGGCCGTGCAAATGTCTCAAAAAGAACTGCTGTATCCATTATTATATCAATATTATTTTATTCTTATTCTTTGTTTGACCATACGGCATACATCCAGAAGTAAAGGCTCTTTAGCAAAGCCTAAAACTGTGGCATAAACCGCACCTCCCACCAATGGCATTACAAACAGATTTAAGGTATGAGAAAACTTCCACAAAGACACTCCCCATAGACAGGTCCCCATAATGGCTACGGCAAACAGACACAGGGCGGTATGGCGAGTGAATATAGAAATAATTGAAAAACGGCGTATGATAAACAGATAGGCTATCATAACAGAAAATTCTGCCAACAAAGTTCCTATTGCCGCCCCGTCCTGAGCCCAATGTGGTATAAGCATGAAATTTATAGCAACATTGGTCAAAGCACCCACTATGCCTGTGATAATAGTTATATTTTCCTTACCCAGAGAAAATATGGATTGTACCAACACATACGAGATGCTGATAAAAAGAATGATAGGAGCCGTTATCTGCATGGTTGAAATGGAGGGTACATATCCTTCACCACAAAAAAGATAGACTAAAGTGGGGGCCATTATAACAAGCCCCATACTCATTGGTGCCGCTATCGTTATCACATAATCCAATGCTTTCCTTAATAGCCGCTCAAATTCCTCACGTTCATTCTCCACCACCAAATTGGACAGACGTGGCAAAAGGACAACGCATAAAGAAGAAGTGATGCCCATTAGCATTTTAGTCAATTTAATGGCACCGGTATAATAGCCTACAGCCTCATTCCCTTTAAGAAATCCTAACATGACTGTATCCAGTTGGAGATAAATGCTGGCCACAACATTCAAAAGGAATATCCGCAAGGCAGGAATCAGATGCCGCATAGGATGAAGTTCTTTTAATTCCAATAGATGGAACTTTATATACTTTCTTAACCGGAATGCATTAAAGATATTACCTCCAACGACTCCTACCACTGAATACACACCATAATAAAGTAAATCCGACCGGTCTTTCACCAAAACAAAAAGCAATGCCACCGACAACATCTTAACAATCAAACCTCTTATTGTAATATACTTAAAGTCCTCCATCCCTTGATAAAACCATTCACATCCAATAGCAATAAAAAAGAGATTCATGCTTAAAATCAGAAAAAGAGGAAGATTGACTTGAACTTGCGCTACGGTAAGCGCTACAACACCTACTACAATATATCCCAACAGAGTAAGAAAGGTATGTAATAGAAGTATTTCCACTGCCACTTGATTCATCTCTTTCACATTGCTCTTCACCCTAGCTATTTCCCGAATGGCATAAGTCGGTATTCCTAACCCTGCAAACATGGATATATAATTAATGATGGAAAGATAGAAATTTACCTGTCCTATCCCGTCTGCCATCAAGATACGGGCAACATACGGAAATGTTACAATCGGAAATAACAGCCCTGAAATAGTATTCAGCAAACTATAAAAATAGTTTTGTTTTACAGACATAGATGAAACAAGACTTTCACTAAATTCTTAAGAAAGAGCTAATATACGGTATCTGATATACCCAATAAGATATGAAGAACCATAACAACAATAAACCGGCCCAAGCAAGAAAGGAAAAATCTGTATGTACGAACAGATCTGTTTTCATATACAATAATGAAAGAATCGGATAATGAATGGTATAAACTAAAATACTACAAGATGAAAGATTAACAATAGTCCTCCCTATATAACCGCTAAAAACTATCGACCTTAAGCTCAAGAAAAAAGACAAAGAAGCCAATACACAGATAATTGAATTTTGAAAATATTCTATCGCACCAACATTGCGATATAATAAATAACAAATTAACGCAGCACATAAAATATAAATTATATAGCACAAGACCGCTTTACCCCCCCCTATTACATTTTTTAACATATTATTATCTGTAAGATATAACCTCAAACAAACACCTAATAGAAAATACATCAGATGGGAATACAAACGAAAAGATTGCGGTATATACACATTTTCAAATATAAAAGAATAAACGTAATTTGTATAAATATCGCAAGTGTATATTATAAACTGCAGCACTGACAGGAAAAGCAATAAACCGTATAATCTAGTTCTTATTGATATGATATATTTCTTTAAAAATGGCATTAGGGCATATATAAAAATGAGACTTCCCAAAAACCAAAATACAGGGAACACTCCACCTTGAAAAAACAGACTACTACAAGCTTGTTTAAACGGCATTAATATAGAGATATCACCTCTAACAAGTTTAGGAATATCAAAAATGAAAGTAAATACACATACGATCTTGACAATATTAAAAATCTTCCTATAATAATACTTCATTCCACCATCCTTAGGGGCCAATAAAAAGCCGTTTACCATAAAAAACAATGGAACTGCAATCCCCGACATATAAAATAAAAGATAGGATAAATGAAAATCTGAAGACTCAGACATAAACATCCCTATTGTGTGAAGAGTACATACAAAAATGCAGGCCACTAATTTTATGGCATCCAATGAAATATCTCTATCCATTTTCTTAGTATGCTTATTTACATTTCAACTTTCAATCCACTCATCAAACTCTGATCACTCCACAGATATCCCCATTTTCCAAATCTCCCAATCGTTTCAATACCAAGGGAAAAAAGGTAATCACGGACAGTCTTACGGGCTTCATAAATATTATGGTCAAAAATGACATTGGCGTATGGTTCGAAACGGATATCAGTAAAAAGGATATCTTCTTGTTTTAAAATGTTTAAAGAAACAAGTTTTCCCACTGAACGTGCCAACAGCTCTTCCCGGGTATATTCATTACGGTTACAATACACTTCCATCTGAAGTGAGGAACAACCTTCGGGAACATTGTCGGGCGACTTCAAGGAAGGTGAGTAGACGCGAGCAGGAAGAATATCCTCATCATAAATGTACCACCAAAGATAAGGAGGGATATTCTTCGTCTTCAGTCCGACCGATATCTGATAACCACAGGTACAGTGTAACCGTGCAACTGCATTGCAAACATCAACAGGAACGTTTTTCAGCATCTTAATTACCTCAGGAAGCGGAAGACTGCTAATCAAACGGTCAAATTGATATTCATCGCCTTTTGATGTACGAAGAAGACGATTCTCTACATCTATCGATATGACCTGTTGGTTATAACGAATATCCTGGTTTTCTACCAAAGCAGACAAAAACTGCTTAAATCCACCTTTTCGTGGATAACGCATCTCCTTACTATAATAGGTTACAGGAGTTTCGGATGTATTGCACCCCTGTATCACTTCTTCAACGGAAGGCTGGTATAAACGGCTTCCTTCCCGGCTGCCCATCCATCTTGTTTCCAAATCCTTTGCTTCAGTCATCCAATATTTCTTAGTATAAGGAATCGGAAAATGTTCTGCAAAAAAATGACCGAATTGAAGCCGTAACCATTGGTCGTAATTTTGTATCTGAGAAGAGTCAATATCTGTCGGACGGGATAAAAAATCTCTTACTACGGCATCCTTCATCTTCTGACTGAGCGGATAAAGATTATTTTGGGCCGGATGCTTTATCCATATTCCCTGATAAAGATTATATGCATTAGGTACATGTCTGAATACCTCTCCGGCTCCATCCATAAAGATTCTATTTACTTGTTCATCTTTAGCAAAGGAAAAATGAACAAAACGGTCAAAACGGAAACCGTCAATGGTAAAGTTACCGCAAAGACCTCCATAAGTAGTATCCTTTTCCAAAACTACAGTCTGCTGACCATTGCAAGATAATTTGTATGCAGCTCCAAGACCGGATATTCCAGCACCAAGGATTAGAACGGGATTATTCATTTTCATATGTCTTCATATCTTCATGCAATATCCTAATACCTTCCTTCAAGGAGATGGACGCCTTCCATCCCAGCAAAGTGATGTTCCTATTTATAGGAGCCACGGCATACATGGCATCAGAAGGAGAATATGGGCGGCCGCCCCAATTTGCTTTTACGGGACGGTTCCAGACTGACTCTATCATATCCGCCACTCCGCGTAACGAATGCCCCTCACCTGTTCCAAGATGAAACTGGTAATAGCTGTCTTTCAAGTTATCCAAGGAAAGGATTAATGTATAAAAGAAATCTGCTATATCATCAACATGTATGAAGTCAAGTACCTGGTTACCCGGAGAAAAATCCACGGGCTTTTCCGCCTTTACCGCATCGACCAGATAATCAATCACCTTCTTGCTTGAATTATACCGCCCATAGGGAGAGTAGACTACCACATTAATCCAATTCCAACATGACTGTGCCTGATAATACCTTATAATAGGGCGTACCGCTGTTTTGGTAGCGGAATAAAGATTATTGGGCAAATATTCACCCGCGCCATTTAAAAATTCAGTAAATGTACCTATATTAATGAAGTGGCTACAGGAAGTATGGGAAACTGCCTCAAGCAAGTGGGTGGTAAACAGGATATTTGATCCAATCAGTTTTTCTATGAACATATCATCCCTTCTTGCAGTAAAGAAAGTTGCCATATGGATGACAACATCAGGAGAATAACCGATAACCTGCTTGCACCATCCGCCCTCTGTCGTAGCAATTATTTCCAAGCAAAGACCAGGAAACATGCTTTCTGCTTTCTGTCTGTCCCTTACCAACAGACAAATATCTGTCAATGAATGACTGAACAGATAAGGAATCAGTGTCCGACCTACAAATCCGGTAGCTCCTGTAATCAATATCTTCATAAAGCTACAATGTTTAAAATTTATAGTCTATCGCCTCCAGCTCCATCCGGCTTGCTTCCGAAGGATCATGAGGTTCAGGTATGATATCCATCAGCATGGATATGCCCTCCCCCTCTCCATAAAAGGCCATCCATAGTCCGGGAGCTACAGTAAGCCGCTGATAGCAGCTTTCAGGTGACAGGGTTATTTCTTCAAACTGCCCACGGGTGGGACTGCCCTCACGGTCATCATAGATTACGAACTTGACAGCACCGACGGGCACAACCAGATTCAAGGTCATGCGGTTATGGCGTTTCCAGCCTTTGGCTGCACCGTGTTCTATCTGTGAGAAATAAGCCTCACCAAATCCGACATAACCTTCATCAGTAGATTTTAAAGCATGATAAATATCCCCTTTGGGTACGACAATATGCTTCAGGGGATGAACTGTCACTCCTTCCATCATTATTCCGCCCATTTTAAATGTTGTGCTCCGGCAGCCCTGACATAGGAATCTATCTGGGCAGTGGTCAAGCTGTACATATCCACATTGGCATCTGTATAAAAAGCTTTGTACCAGTCAGCAATAAAATGTACACATTCCTCATAGTGCAATGTAGAATGCCAGTCAAGATAAGCCAGTGCCTTGTCACAATTAAGCTTCAATAAAGTAGCCTCTTCGAAAGGCACATTGCCGGTCAGCCGGGCTGCCGTATTCCTATCCAGCCCCCAAAGTTCGGCCAAGTCCTGAACCAACTGAAACACTGTCTTGGTCTGCTCCGCACGAGGGCCAAAGTTAAACGGTTCTCCATTCTTCACCTTTCCTTCATAAAGGTATTGTCCAAGATTGAGATAACCGCTCAATGGTTCCAATACGTGTTGCCAAGGACGGGTAGCTTTGGGACTACGTATCTCTACCACCTCATTCCTTGAAAATGCCTTGACACAATCTACGATGATACGGTCTTTCGCCCAGTCACCACCTCCGATAACATTCCCGGCACGGGCCACTCCCAGTTTGATATTGGGCATAGCCTGGATAAAGGATTTCCAATAACACTTGATAGTAAGTTCGGCTGCACCCTTTGAACCGGAATAGACATCCTTTCCGCCTACCGCATCTGTCTCACGATATCCCCAGATCCACTCCACGTTATCGTAAGCCTTGTCACTGGTGATAAGAACACAGGTACAATTCCATGTGATATTACGGATGGCCTCCAGCACGGAAGCTGTACCTACCACATTGGTAGTGATGGTATCAAAAGGCTCCTTGTAGGAAGTAGAAACAATGGCCTGTGCAGCAAGATGAAAGATAAAGTCAGGCTTTACAGCCTGAACATAATCACTCATCTCCTCTTTATTACGGATGTCACCATAATGGTGATGGATTCTGTCGGGTAGGCCAACAACCTCGAACATGGACGGTTGGGTAGGTATACTATTTGAATAGCCGTATACCTCCGCTCCCAGCATGAGTAACCATGCTGACAACCAGCTCCCCTTGAAACCGGTATTACCGGTTATCAATACTTTCTTTCCTCTATATACATTATTGAATGCCATATTTATCCTTTTATTTTTATCATTTCCAATATTTCCAAGGTGCTTTGCCCGAAGCCAAGAGGCTCTCCAGTTTCTCCTTGTCACGCAACGTGTCCATGCACTGCCAAAAGCCATGATGCTTATAGCAGGAAAGTTGCCCCCGGGAGGCAAGCGTTTCAAGAGGTTCACGCTCCCAGGTCGTTGTGTCATTTTCTATATATTCCAATGCTCCCGGCTCTACAACCATGAAACCTCCGTTGATCCATCCCATATCATCCCGACTCTTTTCACGGAAAGACCTTATCATAGAACCGTCAATGTCCATTACTCCGAAACGACCTTCGGGAAGCACACCTGTCAACGTGACCATAGTCCCTGTCTCTTCATGAAACCGGATACATTCATTAATGTCAACATCTGACACACCATCACCGTAAGTCATAAGAAACGGTTCACCAGATATGTAATCTTTAACGCGTTTAAGACGTCCGCCCGTCATGGTATTCAAACCTGTGTCAACCACCGTCACTCTCCAGTCTTCCGTATGATCACTATGTACAGTTACTTTCCCATTGGCAGAAAAGTCGAATGTCATATCACTATTATACATATAGTAGTTGGCAAAATAATTCTTGATAACCTGTTGCTTGTATCCGCAACAGATAATAAACTCATTATGACCAAACTTGGAATACCATTTCATGATATGCCATAGGATAGGTTTGCCACCTATCTCAATCATCGGCTTGGGCTTAAACTGGCTCTCCTCGCTAATACGAGTACCAAAACCTCCGGCTAAAATCACTACTTTCATATAAAAATATTTCTATTTTATTATGCGCTGGCACGCATTATACGTATTAATTCGTCATAGTTCTTACAAATGTCATCAGCCAATCTGAGTTGCTATACATAATTCATTTTTTGATCACAGTGACAAATATCATCAGTATTTATTAATTTTCATATTAGTCTTTTTTGGACGCTAATACTTAAATTGTAAGGTTTTAAAGTCGTATTCGGTATTCTTAAAATCCAAATCCCGATAAAATTCTCTATCTATCACATAATAGATCTTACCATTTTGTCTAAATCGAGAATGTTTATAATTCAATATTAGTTGTTGTCTTTTATTTCTTTTGAAATATCTACAGACAGAACACGCTTTCAGCTCAAAAGCATCATCAATCACTTCAGGACGAATAGCTACATTAACACCTATACCTTCTTCTTTTAGTCTTACGCTAGGATAAATAATTCCATCAATTTCAGGATGAGTCTTAAATAAATGAGTTGTAAAATCAGCTGTATAAGCATAGCTGTTTTCCTCTTCTTTTTTCTCTCCAGTCAAGGAAAAATGTCGTGACAATTCTTTTAAAACGTTTATCTGTTCTTTATTGATTCTATCATCTTGCATCAGTTCTTTCCATAGTTCATAATACCATTCAAAGTCCTTCGCAGGATGTGGATAGCTATCAAATACAGGGATTACAAAAAGATTAATCTCTCTCTTATTCAGCCAAAGTGAATAAGTCAAATCTTTCTTCCCTACAAAAGTATCATCTAAGACTTCCTTATTGGTTTCTAAAAGACATGTAAGACGTGGATTATCATTTATACAGAAGTTTGAAAAAACAGCACCATAAAACATAGGTTGTCCATCCATATTAGCCCTTGCCAACTTAACCTTTTCTTTCGGTGGATAAGATAGATATTTTCTATATTTGAACAATTGATTTTCTTGAGAATGCTGTCTAACCCTAATTACTTTTGTACCAATATCCAGTCTTCTGACCAAAAGTGTTATTTGGGTAATATTTGCGTAATCATTCATCACATAAGCATTTTATTCGGTAAACACTCTTACCTCTTATTATCGATTATAGATATTGTTCCAAAAGCAAAGGTACTTACCATACTTTTCACGAAAGCTATTTTTTCCGATCTTTAGTAAGATATATTCCCAAGCAAAGTAAGCGGACTTAAACAGCAAAGTAAGTGAACTTACTTTGCCCACGAACATATCTTACTTTTTTCCACACTTATCACCGGTTTTTCATCTCCGGTCATAACCGCTTTCTCGGTCGTCTTGCCCAAGCGTTATTGATACGCGCACGGATATTGCTGACAGTCTTGCCCGATACGAACAAAGGTGTGAGAGGAAAGAACAACGAGATAAAACGCTCCTTCACCATCTCTTCCGAAGTAATCTTCGGTTCCCGTTCGCCCATCTTAACTATAACCCTAGCCAGTTCCACCGCATTGGTACATTCTGCTATCTGTACCAGATAGATACGTAAATCCTCCACCTTATTTATATAAGAGAAAAGGCGCATAGCCTCGGGAGATAAAGCAGGTTCCTTGTCCATGCTTACATCATCCTTCTCTAGTTCCGCCTCATCACCATAATAATTCTGTGTGGCGGAAGTAGCATTGGGAAGAATCTGGTTGCTGCCTCCATAAATGTTGAAGACGATGCTGAAGTGTGTCTCACTATCCATAAGCTTATTGTTTGAATGATTCGTCAACGGGTAGTTAACGGTCAGTCAATAGCTAGTGAACGGCAGTCAACAGTTAGTAAACGATAATAAATAGATTTTTTTACGGTATTTCCCCGCATTAATTTTGTCGTGTCGGAAGGATGAACGAACATCCCGGAAACACAAAACTTTTAAACTTTATTTTATCATGATTGATTACAGTGTATTTATGATGGGCAACCCGATGGATGTCGATGCCGCCCAAAAAGCGTATGCAAAAGCTCAAGTTTCTGAAATCATGCCATTCAGCCAGTTTGTCAAACACATTGCCGACCACAATGGCGTATTCACTCGCGGAACGGTAAAAGGTGTAATAGCCGATATGTGCGAGTGCCTTGTAGAAATGCTTCTGGAAGGCAAAAAAGTACAACTGGCAGAATTAGGTAATTTCTGGATTTCTATAGGCTCGGAAGGTGCGGAAGACCTGAAGAAATTTACAGAAAGCAACATCACCGCCGTCAACATTGTGTTCACGCCGGGAGAAGACTTCCAAAATCTTCGTTCCCGCGCCGCTTTCAATCCCGTAGCAAGCCGCATAGCCCAAGCCGCCACCCTGAAGGCCGAAAAGGCCGGTAAAGGCACAGTCGACTTGGATGCCGCCAAAGGAAAGACCCCGGCTTCCACGAATGAAAACAATCCGTCATTATGATAAAATACCACGTTTTCTCGATGGGAAATGCGTCCGACAGGACGATGCCCAAGAAAGCATACGCAAAGTGTGTGGCCAACGAAACGGTTTCGCATAAGAAACTCGTAAAGAAAGTGACGGAACATCTCCGCTTTTTCCCACACGGCATGATGGAAGCGGTGCTGGAGGAAGTCTTCAACCGCCTGTCCGAGCATCTTGCCCAAGGCGACCGAGTCACCTTGGACGGCCTCGGAACATTCAGTGTCTCCCTGAAATGCGAAGGAGCCGCTTCGGAGGCTTTGTTCTCCAAGAAAAACATCAAGGGCGCGCACATCGTGTTTACCCCGTGTCGCAAACTCAAGGAGACATTTGCAGATATGGAATATAAAATGAATCCACGAATCTTTTAATGTCATGGAACTTATATTATTCATCTATTTAAAGACAAAGCGTATGAAAAAGAACTGGAAAAATGTACTGCTGTACATCGTCCGCATCATTGAGTTGCTCATTACAGGCGCTGCCGGAGGAGCGCTTGGAAGCGGCTTATGAGAACGGTTTCGTTGATTATCGTGCACTGCTCTGCCAACAAGGCGGGCAGTGCCTTGCGAACGGAGGACATTGACCGCTACCATCGTTCATTGGGCTGGAAGTGCTGTGGTTACCACTATGTGATTCCTACAGACGGAATGATAGAAGCCGGACGCCCGGAAGAGTTGGTTGGAGCACATTGCGAGCACCACAACAGCCACAGTATAGGTATATGCTACATAGGCGGACTGGATGATGGCGGAACAACGCCGAAAGACACCCGGACGGAAGCACAAAAGGCTACGCTGAGAAAACTGATTGAACAACTGCATCAACGTTATCCCAAGGCACTGATTGTAGGCCATCATGACTTGAATCCGCAAAAAGCCTGTCCATGTTTCCATGTCACAGCTGAATATATAGACTTGCAACCTTAATTGCGTCTGTAGTCTTATCTGCCATCCATCGTCCTGCAAGGAATGTATGGATGGCTTTAATTAAACTAATCAATTTTTTCAAACGGAAACGCATGAAGATAGCTCACTGCCACCGTCATATTGCCAAAAGCGAATACCAGCCTTGTATTGCGGTGCAAACGCATGATACATCCCTCTTTCCCCCGAAAGACACCACCGGTAATACGGATTCGTTGCTTTTTCTGAAGATAGTCCTCCAAAGGCCGGTTCATCAGCTCGATATTGTAAGGCATGGATTCATACAGATAGATAAATTCCTCCATCTGACGTTGAGGAATTACTGCCGCACGGTGTGTGTTATAGTCCGTCACCAGATACTGGCGGGGAAGCATGGCAGACAGAATACATTCCAACTGCCCCAAGGGGGCACATACAAACAGCCAACCGTTGCCTTCAATCCCTTTCTCGTTCGTCAACGTATTCAGTTTCTGAGTGGAGCCGGTAGCAAAAGCCTCTTTCACCACCCGGGCAGAGTCACGGCGAGCGGTATATTCCTCTTTGGTATAAGCACATTGCTCGAAACGTTTCCTATGATCGGTGGCAGTGTAAGAAAACACCTTGAAGCAAAAAAATCTCTCTTCTACGGTACCTGATGGTGTACGAAGCCGAACAGCTTTCCTGCCACTGAAAACACTGATATAGCGTTTCAGTTCTTTGTTGGAAAGATACAGATAATACCAACTGAGTTCAGGGTATTCTTTTCCTATTCCCGCCATTGGCGTGATTCCTTCATTTGACCCCAGGTCTGAGCTAGAAGCGATTGAACTGCAGAGCAGTAACTTAGGCGCTTCGCCCGTTATGTCTTGATTTGAAAGGAACGCTTGATTTTCAAGCTCCATACTATTTTCTGTTACCATCAAAACATTACTTTTTATGTATGTCTTTTTGGGGTTCTCTTAGTAAGAGAACCCCAAAAAGACATATACTACTGACAATAAGATATTTACATATAATCAGAGATGGATAATTTGCAAACAAATATTATAAGAATCCTTATCAGAGACTGATTCCTGAATAAAAGATTTCCGTATTTGGATTATTATAGCTACATTTGCAGCGGAATGGGGTTCTCTTACTAAGAGAACTCCATTTTTTTTATTCTAACAGATTCATTTTCAAGATAGATCCAAGAAAGACCAAAAAGGAACACATAAATTCCTTTTCCGCACTCATTAAAAGAACAAATGATAAAATGCAAAAGCGGCCACTTACGATAAAAATCGAAAGTGACCGCTAAAAAGAGATTTATTTCTCTAATATAAGGATCTAACAGTACGGAGTTACTTCACCACAAATCCTCTCTTATCCAGATAAGCTTTGAATTTATGCAAATATTCTTCATCCGGACCATCAAAGAAGGATACACCGGATGCCCCGTTATTGTACGCTTCATCCAGCGCCTCTTCAAAATTGTCCTTAATATCACCAAACATAAGTCCGGCATATATCTTGGCACGCCCATTCACCGTTTCAACGCTTTCCTTTACCGAACGCCCGATCCATTCAGGACCTTCATAATAGAATTTATTATAAATCATCGGATAATAAGCATCCAGCGTCCATTCTCCCCAATCTTGGCGCACCATCTTGCGAGCCATGGACGGTCCCGGGAACACTGCGGCAGAAATAGCTTTATGATCGGCTTTCACCGCTTTGGTAATGGCATCCACCACACGAGTGATGGCATCCAGACGGAAATTGATCCAACTCTGGTTTTCCATCGGATACTTTAATTCCAACGGATCCTGTCCTGTTTTAGCTTTAAACAATTCACGGCAGACATCACAATAACAATAGTCATATTCCGGCAACTCTTCTTTCTGCTCTATACCATAGTTTTTCCATAGGCTGACAGGCAAGATTACATCCGACATACGGACATAATCCAGATGAACACCATCCACATAAGGCTTATGGGCTTCCTTTACATAGTCTTCTGCCAGATACTCTGCCACACCTTGGTGATTAGGACACAAGAAGCGATAATAATCCACGTAGGCCGGTTTGTCGTGACAAGACTCGCCTTTATGGTTCACGGCATACCAGTCGGGATGCTTGTCCAGCAGTTCCCTGCGGTTCATCGTCCATTTCCAATAATGTGCCTCCAGTCCGGCTTCTTTGCAAAGACGATAAATATTTTCATTGTATCCCTCGAACATGACACCCGAAATACCACATTCTTTCAACAACGCAAACCATTTTTTCCATTCGGCATCCGAACGGTTATTCAGACGCATCCACAACCAGTTTTTAACTTCACGGGCAGGTATCTTTTCTGTCCGGAAACGTCCTTCATTATTTATCACATAACGGACTCCTTCAGCAGGATTGGTTATAGCTATCTGATAGGTGTTCTGAGTCGCTTCCACCGCAATCCGGGCATCAGCCGGAAGATCTTTCAACTCTTTATCAGTCAAAAAGAATTGTTCTGTGGCACGCAAGTAGTTATGTTGTTTACTATAATTATCCTGCTGTGCGTAGAACATGGCCCACAGCAATTTATAAATAGCCTGATTGTATGGATAAACCAACTCATCTTGCGAGGTTCCCACTTTCTTGTCTACGAAATAAAGATATCCCCAACGGTCGGGCATGTGCATATCGATTCTTCCGGTAGGAGTCCATACCCAGTTTTCCTCAGGTCCTTTCTCCTTCAGCCACTGTACACGCGAGAAGTTGATGCGCCAGGTGTTGCCGGCCTTCAACGGATTGTTAAAGTTCATGGTCAGCGCCTGATGAGGAATGGCCATTTCCACACTCCAATACTTATCTTTATCTTTTGATTTATTCAGTGTACCTTCACAATGGATGGCGGTCTTCAATCCGGGGCAGTCCCATTGCACCATGAAATTTCCACCCGAACGATAAGGTTTGTCCAGCATCAGGTCGAAAATCACGCCACGCGCATTGGTTTCTATTTCAAAATAATTGTGTCCGTCGCTATCCGGATCGATAAACACTTCAAAGTCATTGTCATAATAGATGATGGTATCACGCTGGGTAAGACGTGCCTTGATATCCTCTTCTTGAAGAACAGCTCCTACATATAAATATTCATCATCCCACAGCATCTTGGCTATAGTTTCATATTTGGGAGTCGGGAATCCTTCGCCGCTTATATCTACAAACGGGGCGGTAGGCGTCGCCTTCTTCCAGGAACTTTCATTCAGTTTACCATCTATTTTCAACTTTCCATCCGGACGATAACATACATAAGTACGCGGTTCGGTCAGAAAACGTTCATATTGTTCAAAAAGGCTTTGTGCCATTGCCGGAAAAGTAACCAGCAGAAGCAACAGGGTATAAATAAGTTTCTTCATCTATTTTTCTGATTCAGATTAGTTATTATCTTGCACTTGTCCCACTCCACGATAGAGTTTGATCGGTCCATCCAGCAACACGGCCAGCACGGTAATCTGCTCATCCTGTACCTGTTGGGGTACATCAATATAAAGATTGCCCGGTACTGAGTTCCAATAATTTTTATTGTAGACCTTGTAATTCAACATAGCTCCGTTACCAACCACCCATATACGGTTCACTTTGTTCATCAGCCCTTTTACTTCCACCGGACCGTTAGGTTTGTAAGGGAGGTATAAATACAGAATATCCCCCGCCTTATTCAGTGTGGTATATCCCTGGAAATGCTCGGTAGGAATCCCTGCGCGAGTTTCATAAATAGCTTCTTTATGCTTCTTGGTCCATCGGCCGAACTCCTTCAACACAGCGATCTGTTCTTCAGGAATGGAACCGTCCTCTTTCGGACCGATATCCAATAAAAGATTACCGCCCATGCTCAGGCAGTCTACAAATGTACGAAGCAAGATATAGGGTGATTTATAGTTGCTGTCTGTATGCTGATATCCCCATGAATCATTCATGGTCATACAAAGCTCCCAATATTTATCCTCGGGACGCACCACCGGCACTCCCTGTTCGGGAGTAGCATAGTCGCCATATCCCTGTATGCGCGAATTGATAATCACATTCTTATTATCCGAACGGAGCAGATCTACAATACCTTTGGAATTCCAAGCTTCCGCACTTTGCTCCCAGTCTCCGTCGAACCAATACAGATCCGGTTTCCAGGTTTTGTTCAGCTCCGCCAATTGTCCGAAATTGAACTTGTTGAATCTGGCCCAACGTTCAGGATCATTTTTATAACGTACTTCCGTACGGGTTTTGTTTGGGTAATCAGGATGAGACCAGTCCAATAAAGAATAATAGAAGCCAAGTTTCAATCCTTGTTTTCTTACTTCCTTTACAAAGGGAGCTATGAGATCACGTTTTGCCGGAGTGCTTTTCACGACGCTGATATCTCCTACTTTGGTATCCCATAACGCAACTCCGTCATGATGTTTGGTCGTTATCACTGTATATTTGGCTCCACTTTCTTTTATCAGATCCACCCAAGCCTTCGGATCATACTTGGAGGCTGTGAAACCTTTTTCCTGCTCCATGTATTCATCATAGGGCAGGTAGTTGTTAAAGAAGGACCAGCTTTCGGACACTCCTCTGACGGAATAAATTCCCCAATGGATAAAGATACCCAACTTGGCTTGTGAAAACCATTCCATTCTCTTGTCTTTCTGCTCGACTGTTTCATTCTGTAGCGTATCTTGTGCCCGTAAAGGAGAAGCTGCAATCAGCAGGCTCAGGAACGCTAACGATAATCGGTTCTTTTTCATATATAATAGGTTTGATTAGTTAGGATAGCATATCAGTATTATTAAAATTTACAGCTATATAATGGACAAAGATAATGTATTTTTATATTTTATTCTATCTTTGCACCCCTAAAACAGAACAAATATGAGCGCAAAGAAAAAGAAACAATCCAATAGTCCCCTGAGAGTCATCATTATTTTAGTATTACTGGGACTTTTGGCATATAAACATCAATTGTTTGACGGGAAACTGCTTGAAAATATCCCCACTATCGAAAGCAATGAAGAAAAACCAGAAATACTGACCTCGCCCCAACATGGCGGTGCATTGGAAATTCCGATGATACAATCAAGTACAGGCGGCCAGATTCTGAAACGTAAAGGATATACCCTGTCTTATAATGCCGATTACAAAACTCCACAATGGGTGGCGTGGGAACTTACTAAAAAAGAAACAAAAGGAAAAGAAGGGCGAACAAATAAATTCTTGCCCGACCCGGACGTACGTGGAGCCAAAGCATATACGGGAGATTATACAAAATCAGGATATGACCGGGGACACATGGCCCCTGCCGCCGATATGAAATGGAACAAACAAGCCATGGAAGAATCTTTTTATATGAGCAACATTTGTCCGCAAAATCCGAATCTGAACCGCGGCGACTGGAATGACCTGGAGGAAAAGTCACGCCAATGGGCAAAAAAATATGGAGCCGTGTATATTGCCTGCGGACCTATATATGATACTAAACGCCCCAAAAGAATTGGCAACAATAAAGTGGCAGTCCCCCATGCTTTCTATAAAGTCATATTGATAAATGATAAGAAAAATCCGCAAGCCATAGGATTTATTTTCCCCAACAGCGCCGGACATAAGCCACTGAAGAAATATATGGTAACAGTAGACAGCGTAGAGAAAAGAACGGATATCGATTTCTTCCCTGCCCTGCCGGATGAAATAGAAAACAGAATCGAAGCGGAGTTGGTACAAGAATTACCGTAGTCTGTCACACATACGCAGGCATGAAACGATACATACGTATGTATACCCCCACACATACGTATGTGTGGGGGCACACGAACGTACGGGTTTTATTTCACTTCCAGCACTACGATAGACTTGGCAGGAAGAGTCACTTTCAAGCTTCCTTTATTGACCTTTGCTCCGGTAAATTCTTTCGGGGCAACCACATTCGGTTTCTCGAAACTATTGTAATCACCTATATTGTTAGCAGTCAGAATACGGCCGGTAACACTCTTGGCCTTTACCTCACCCAAGTTCAACTCTATTTCCTGCGATTCCTGCAAATCCACATTAGACAAGGAAATATGAATCAAACCGTTTGCATCCCGTGAAGCGGTAGCACTTACCATCGGGACAATACGGTCGTCGCGTACAATCTTGCGTTCACAGTTCAGTTCCAAAGGAAGATAAGTAGCATCCTGATGCACTTTATACATTTCAAAGACATGGTAAGTCGGTGTCAGAACCATCTTGTCGTCCTTTGTCAAAATCATAGACTGAAGCACATTGGCAATCTGGGCAATGTTTGTCATCTTGATGCGATCCGTATATTTATGGAAAACATCCAGTGTCAAAGAGGCCACGAAAGCATCGCGCAACGTGTTCTGCTGATACAGATGTCCACGGACAGTTCCCGGCTCTTCATCCCACCAGGTTCCCCACTCGTCCACCATCAAACCGATTTGCTTCTTCGGATCATATTTATCCATAATTGCCATATGCTTCTTCAGCACCGGTTCTATTTCCAGACATTTGCCCATAGTCCAATAATAATCATCATCAGTGAACTGTGTAGCCGATCCTTTGCTTCCACTCCATCCCATCACTGTATAATAATGTAAAGACACACCGGCCATACGGTGACCTACATTCTTCATCAGTACTTCTGTCCAGTTATAGTCATAATCACTGGCACCACTTGCAATCTTGAACAAATGGTTGCCATCATAATTACGACAATAAGTGGAATAACGGCGGTACAAGTCTGCATAATATTCAGGACGCATACTGCCTCCGCATCCCCAACTTTCATTACCTACCCCAAAGAATTTCACTTTCCATGGTTTTTCACGACCGTTCTCCTTACGCAGTTTCGCCATCGGGCTACCTTGTTCGGAAGTCATGTATTCCACCCATTTCGCCATTTCTTCCACACTCCCACTTCCTACATTACCGCTGATATAAGGCTCACAACCTATCAGCTCACACAAGTTCAGAAATTCATGTGTTCCGAAACTATTATCTTCCACTGTACCTCCCCAATTGTTATTGACCATTCGGGGGCGGTTCTCTTTCGGACCGATACCATCCATCCAATGATATTCATCGGCAAAACATCCGCCCGGCCAACGAAGCACCGGCACTTTCAAATCTTTCAATGCCTGAAGCACATCATTACGATAGCCTTGGGTATTGGGAATTTTAGAATCCTCACCTACCCACAAGCCTCCATAGATACAGGTTCCCAAATGCTCTGCAAATTGCCCGTAAATATGTTTACTGATGATTTCTTTCCCTTGCTCGGGATGTACATTGATAGTCGCTTTCTGTTGGGCAAATACCGGCATTGCAGCGAACAATGCCAAGCCCATAAGTGCATTTTTCATGATTAAAAATAAAATAATTAATTATACTATATTTGCGTTCTCGTTTTTCGTTTGGTCAAATTTACACATTTTACATCAACCGGATAGTGGACAAAATTGTATTTTTAGGGGTACAAAATCGTCAAAAGTAGAAAAGAAACGGATATTTGCCTATATTTGCATACAAAAAAGCCCGATAGACTAAAATGAATAAAAAGAAGCGTACTATTGTATGGATTGTTATCCTTATCATTATCCTGATAGGAGCAGGCGGTGCAGGAAGTATATATTACTATTTCTTTGCCAAACAATTCCAACTTACAAAAACCACCTATATTTATATAGACAGAGATGATAACCTGGATTCTGTATACCATAAAATAATCCGGAACGGACATCCTAAAAGTATGTTCGGTTTTCAATATCTGGCAGAAAAAGAGAAGTATGGCGACAATATACGGACAGGACGTTACGCTCTCAATCCATCGGACAATATGCGCTACCTCTTCCGACGTCTTTCCATGGGATACCAGACTCCCATTAATCTGACTGTACCCAGTGTACGCACCGTGGACAGATTAGTGCGGGCCGTTTCGCGCCAGCTCATGATTGATTCTCTGGATATTGCCAAATTAATTTCCGACAGTGCTTACTGTGCACAAATGGGATATACCCAAGAGACACTACCCTCCCTTTTTATTCCTAACACTTACGAGGTTTATTGGAATATGAGTGCTGACGCTTTCATGAAACGGATGCAAAAAGAACATGCTGCCTTTTGGAATAATGACAGGCTGAAAAAGGCTGAACATATCGGACTTACTCCTGAAGAAGTGTCCACCCTGGCCTCTATCGTGGAAGAAGAAACGGCCAATGGTCCCGAAAAGCCCATGGTCGCAGGACTTTATATTAACAGATTGAATAAAGGGATGTTGTTGCAAGCAGACCCGACGGTAAAATTTGGTTTACAGGAATTCGGACTGAAACGCATTCTTTTCAAACATCTGGAAGTGGATTCTCCTTATAATACCTACAAACATGCAGGTTTACCTCCGGGACCTATCCGAATCCCATCCATCCAAGGATTGGAAAGCGTACTGAACTATACACAGCATCATTATATTTATATGTGTGCAAAAGAAGATTTCTCAGGCACTCATAATTTCGCTGTCACAGCAGCCCAGCATCAAGCTAATGCAAGACGTTATCAACAAGCGTTAAACCGGCGAAAAATAAAATAAAAGGAGCGGACTATAGGTCCGCCCTCCCAATGGATTATTTAATGTGTATCTATAAATCTTTCAGCAACCTTCCTTTGTATTGTCCTTTTTTCCCGGTCATCTTTCCATATTCCACTGCATGTACCGGACAAACATGGTAACAAGCCAGACATTGAGTACAGTTACCTCCCCAAACGGGACGATCCGTCACTGTTATATTGCCCACAGGACAAACCTTCTCACACTTCTTACAACCAATGCAGGCTTCCGTTGCATGAAAAGGCTTGGGAGACATCAGAAAAGCATTGAAAAGAGGGCGCAGCAAATAGGATTTAGTAAATGGAAGCGCACCTTCATGACAATTATATTGCTTCATTTGAGCCCTTGATGTAATTTCTTCGTTGATAAAACGCACACGGGCAACAGCATTCTGTACTTTCTGGGTTTCTATATCTTTATCATCTACATCAAAACCGGGCAAAGAAACATACGTATTCGGCATAGTAACCGAATAGCCGGCAACACATTGCCAACCTTTCCGGGTAACGGCAGAAGAAAAAATTTGTGCAGTCCGGCCTGTATCATCTCCGCAAGTACAGACAAAGAAAAGATATCCCGGCTTATCCAACTTTAGCTGATGAATAAAACGAAGTACTATCTTGGGAGGGCCCCATGCATATACAGGAAAAACAAAACCTACTTTTTCCCCTTCTTTCAGCTTATACGCTTTGTTCCTGTCTATTTCCATAGCTATGGACAACAATTCCTCATTCTGTCCTTCCGCCAGCTGCCTTGCCACCCAAGCCGAATTACCTGTACCTGAAAAGTAAAATATCATATCCGTACTATTTTTATAAAAAGAAGCGATGCTAATCTTTTGAATTAGCATCGCCTTATAATGAAGCCGCACCAGTGATGCGATGAAACTCCGAATGACAGGTTTTGAGTGCTCTCCTCCTTTGTAATCCACCGGCATAAATGCTACCCGAAGGCGTGGCCCGCCATTGGAAGATGAAGCTATGTCTCGGTTTTCAGATTAGTTTGATGAGTTTCCCAATCCAACTAATGCGGCTCGCTTTTCATCTCTTTCCGTATGACAAATATACGTCCTTTTTATGATATAAACAAGAGTATAGCAGAATTTGTTTGTTAAAAATAATAAGCAAGAAAATAACTCTCTGTAATTCTGCTTATTGTTGTTTCCATTTCTTAAGGAAACATCACAAGGCATCCGCAATAAAAAAGAGCAACCCCGTAGAGATTGCTCTTTCATAAATCTTTATATCGCCGTTTACAGAAGAATTAAGCAGCTTTTGCTTTAGCAACAATTGCTTTGAATGCTTCCGGATGGTTCATAGCTAAATCAGCTAACACCTTACGGTTGATTTCGATACCTGCTTTGTGCAATGCACCCATCAATTTAGAATAAGACATTCCTTCCAGACGAGCGGCAGCGTTGATACGCTGAATCCACAAAGCGCGGAAATTACGTTTCTTGTTCTTACGGTCACGGTATGCGTAGGTCAAACCTTTTTCCCAAGTGTTTTTTGCTACTGTCCATACATTCTTTCTTGCACCAAAGTAACCTTTGGTAAGACCTAAAATTTTCTTTCTTCTTGCTCTAGAAGCAACATGATTTACTGATCTTGGCATAGTTTTAATTCTTTTTGAATGTTAGCGCCACTGTTTCACACGGTGAACTTAAAGCTAAAGACATTCGGTTAATACTTTAAATAATACGTTTACGCTTTCGTTGTTTTTAGATTACTTCATGCAAAGCAATTCCTTAACCTGATCCAAGTTAGCATTAGCTACTAGACCTGAGTGTACAAGGTTTCTTTTCTGCTTTTTAGTCTTCTTAGTCAAAATATGACTGTGAAAAGCGTGCTTTCTTTTGATTTTACCTGTTCCGGTAAGAACGAATCTTTTTTTAGAACCGGAGTTAGTCTTGATCTTTGGCATCTTGTTTTTAATTTTAAATTATTATTCAAATGGTGGTAACGCACTATACCGGCGCGTTACGCACTCTTTTTTCATTCTTTTGTTTCTACTGCCTTTTTCGGATTTTCCTTTTTAGCAGTATCCGTTTCTGCCTTCTTCGGAGAGCCCGCTTTCTTCGGAGCTAAAGAAATAGTCATTCTCTTACCTTCCAACAAGGGCATCTGCTCTACTTTTGCATATTCTTCCAAGTCATTCGCAAAACGAAGCAACAATACTTCGCCTTGTTCTTTGAAAAGAATGGAACGACCTTTAAAGAACACATATGCTTTCACCTTGTCTCCGTCCTGCAAGAATCCGATGGCATGTTTCAACTTGAAGTTGTAGTCATGATCATCTGTTTGAGGTCCGAAACGGATTTCCTTTACGTTTACCTTTACCTGTTTAGCCTTTTGTTCCTTTTGACGTTTCTTTAATTGATAAAGAAATTTAGAATAATCAATAATTCTACAAACTGGAGGAACAGCATTGGGTGAAATTTCAACTAGGTCAGCCTCATGATCCTCAGCCATTTTTAAAGCTTGAGCTATCGGATAAACTGCCGATTCTACATCGTCGCCCACTATGCGGACTTCTTTGGCACGAATCTGTTCATTGATTCTGTGTTGCCCTTTTAAACTGTCATTCTTCATTAAAAAACTTTTAGTTCCTGTTTGTTTCTTCTTATTTTAATTAGTATTTCTTTATCTTAACGCAAAAGAATACATAAAGGTTTAACAATGCGCTCTTTTGCAAACGGCTGCAAAGTTACCATTTATTTATCATATTAGAAACTTCTTCGGCAAGATTTTTTCCGAATTCTTCTATTTTCATGGTTCCTTTGTCGCCTTCGCCCTGCTTGCGGACTGCAACTTCACCGTTTTCAGCTTCTTTCTCGCCTACAATCAACATGTAAGGAATACGCTTCATTTCATTGTCACGAATCTTACGGCCGATTTTTTCATTACGGTCATCCACAATAGCACGAACATCGAATTTTCTCAGTTCCGCTTTCACTTGTTCCGCATACTCATTGAATTTCTCAGAAATAGGCAGAATAGCTACTTGGTCAGGAGTCAGCCACAGCGGGAATTTACCGGCAGTATGCTCAATCAATACGGCAACAAAACGTTCCATTGATCCGAAAGGCGCACGGTGAATCATTACCGGACGATGCTTTTGGTTATCCGAGCCCATATATTCCAACTGGAAGCGTTCGGGCAAGTTGTAGTCTACCTGAATTGTTCCCAATTGCCAGCGACGACCGATAGCATCTTTCACCATAAAGTCCAATTTAGGACCATAGAATGCAGCCTCACCATATTCCACTTTCGCAGTCAGGCCTTTTTCTTCGCAAGCTTCAATAATAGCCTGTTCTGCTTTTTCCCAATTCTCATCGCTACCGATATACTTTTCGCGGTTCACCTTGTCACGAAGAGAAATCTGAGCTTCCACATTCTCAAAATTCATAGACTTGAACACAATGTTGATGATATCCATCACGCGAAGGAATTCTTCCTTCACTTGGTCGGGACGACAGAACAAGTGAGCATCATCTTGTGTAAAACTGCGCACACGGGTCAGTCCGTGCAATTCACCACTCTGTTCGTAGCGGCATACGGTTCCGAATTCCGCGATACGCAACGGCAGGTCCTTATAAGAACGTGGAGAATTCTTATAAATCATACAGTGATGAGGACAATTCATCGGTTTCAGGAAATATTCTTCCCCTTCTTCGGGTGTATGAATAGGCTGGAACGAGTCCTTACCGTACTTGGCGTAGTGTCCGGAAGTGATATACAGGTTCTTGTTGCCAATAGGCGGACACATTACTTCCTGATAATCATAACGGGCCTGGATACGGCGCAAGAAATCCTGCAAACGGATACGCAAGGCAGTACCTTTCGGCAACCACATGGGAAGTCCCTTGCCCACCATATCGGTAAACATGAACAAATCCATTTCCTTACCTATCTTACGATGGTCGCGTTTCTTGGCTTCTTCCAGCATTACCAGATATTCGTCCAGCATTTTCTTCTTCGGGAAAGTTATACCATAAATACGTGTCATCTGCTTGCGGTCTTCCTGTCCTCTCCAATAAGCACCGGCTACAGAAAGCAGCTTGATAGCTTTGATAGGAGCGGTAGAGGTCAAGTGAGGACCACGGCAAAGGTCGGTAAACGCACCTTGTGTATAAGTGGTGATGTGTCCATCCTCCAGTTCGGAAATCAATTCACATTTATAAGTTTCACCTCTTTCACCGAATTTCTTCAACGCATCCTCTTTAGCGATGCTCTGACGCACCAATATCTCTTTCTTTGCAGCCAACTCGGCCATCTTGGCCTCGATAGCGGGTAGATCTGCTTCCTTAATGATTGCTTCACCCGGGTCTACATCATAGTAAAAACCGTTTTCAATGGCCGGGCCGATACCAAACTGAATGCCCGGATAAAGTTCTTGCAATGCTTCGGCCAGCAAGTGGGCACTAGTGTGCCAGAAAGCATGTTTGCCCTGTTCGTCTTCCCATTTATAAAGAACGAAGTTTGCATCTTCATTGATAGGGCGAGATAAATCAATCGTTTCACCGTTCACGCCACAAGCTAAAACATCTTGTGCCAGCCGTGAACTGATACTTTCTGCAATCTGCAGACCAGTAACTCCTTCGTTATATTCGCGAACGGAGCCGTCGGGGAATGTTATCTTTATCATAATCTTCTATTTATATTCTTTCTTGAGGATGCAAAAATAACGAAATCTTTTTGACTTATCCTCTTTTTAGCAAAAAAATGTTATTCTTTTCGTTCCGTAAAGCGTTTGATGATATTGTAAGCAGAGAAAAGCCCCAACTCACCTGCTTTACTCAGGTCCTGTATACCTTGCCTGTTGTTACCCAAGAAAATATGTGTCAAGCCGCGATTGAAATAAGCATCCGCAAATTTAGGGTCCAACTGGATGGCTCTGTCATAATCAACAATTGCCGCACGATAGTCTTTCAAGATAGAAAGCACATTACCTCTATTATAATAAGCATAGACAAAATCCGGAGCCAGCTCAATCACCTTGTCCAAATCGCGCTTTACCATTTCATAGTCCGCAGCTTTCACGGCACTCTTCTCTCCCGGACCGGCTTTCAAATCATACTCTTTTTCCATCTTCTGGTATTCCAGCTGCTTATAACGGATGAGAGCACGGTTGAAATAAACCGGGAAGAAATGATCTTCTATAATAATAGCCTGATTCAAATCTTCAATGGCACTTGCAAAATCCTGCACCAGATAAAAGTCCAATGAACGTGCAAAACGTTTGTTCACATCATTCGGATCAGCCACAATGGCAGCAGTCTGTTCGTCAATGGATGCAAAATGTTTTGTAGCTTGTTCTTCCGTCAGAGGAGCTTCCTCATTAGTTATAATCAGACGGCCGGGAAGTACTTTCTGATTATTCAATGTTTCAATGAACTTATAATAGTTGACCTGCCGTTTCACATCATCGTGCTTTTCATAATAGGTAAGCACGAACATGGGCTGGGGAACAATATTCACATTCTTATCCTGCACGCGTCCACGATAGTCACTCTTATATTTTTCTTCTCCCTCTTCGTTGTCGGCAACCACTATCTTACGATAGTTGTTCATGTTCTTGTCGGACTTCTTACGGGTTTTATTATTCTCCGTATTATCGGCAGTCTGCTTATTAGGATCTACTCCGTTCTGTTTATCCAGCTGTGCTTTCAACACCTTGAATTCATCTGCATCAGCACCTTTCACATCCCCTATTTTCCTACGCGCCTGCGCTCTGTACTGATATCCCAGCAAGAAATTGGGATATTCATTTATCACCGTAGAATAATCTTTAATTGCCCCTTTATAATCTCCTGTCTGATCCAACAACAGACCACGGTTGAAAATAGCCATCATATTGTCGGGCTCCATTTCGATAACAAAATTAAAGTCTTGAATAGCCCGGTTGTCATCGCCTACTTGTGCACGTAACAAGCCCCGGTTATAATGGCCGATGAAATTATTGGGATCAATATCCAATGCAATATCATAGTCACTCATCGCTCCTCTCAGGTTATTCTGATGGTAACGGGCCAAAGCACGGTTGATATAAACACCTGAATTCCGGGTGGACAGACGGATGGCATGATCAAAATCGGCTTCCGCATCTTTATATCTCTGCTGTTGCAGACGAAGGATAGCACGGCTGGCCCATGTATCTGCATCATAACGGTCTATTTCAATCGCCTTGCCAAAGTCTTTTTCGGCAGCCAAAGTATCTTTCTGCTTCAAATCCACCTCACCACGCATCAAATAGGCCTTTGTATATCGGGGGGAAATGGCGATCAGCTTATCCAGATCATTCTTCGCCCCCTTATAATCCTCCTGTCTGATACGGCAAAGGGCCATATTATGCCATACCCCTATGTTCTCAGGATCAAACTCCAACGCCTTGGTATAATCTTCTATAGCTCCCGCAAAATTATTCTGCTGGATCCGTGCCAATCCACGCACCTGGTAAGCACTTACCACAAACGGATTCCTCTCAATAGCCTCCGAACAATCACTCTCCGCCCCCTGAAAATCATCCAAATTTATCTTCGCCAGACCTCTATAGAAATAAGGATCAGACAAATAAGGCTTTGCATTAATCACCTGATTGAAATATTGAATCGAAAGGACATAATCCTCAAAATAAAGCGCATTACGCCCTATCGCCATCACCCTGTCCGTATTTATCTGTGCCGAAGCCACTACAGGGAACATTATTAATAATGTATAGAGTATCCGTTTTATCATTTTGTATTTATAAAAATACGGTTTTTCCACAAATGCGCCACTGGTGGCGCATAGATCAAAATTGCGGAGTTATCATTTTATAGTCTTGACCTTATAGGAGCAACGCGCCTTGCCCTTCAGCATGGCCCCCAGCTTTCCTTTAATCATCTGTTTGCGTAATGCAGACAAATGATCAATGAACATTTTTCCGTCCAGATGATCAAATTCATGCTGCATGACCCTTGCCAAATAACCTTCCACCCACTCATCATGTTCTTTCAGTTCCTCATCCAAATAAGTCACATGAATACGGTCCGGACGTTTCACCGCTTCATGAATACCGGGCAAACTCAAACAACCTTCTTCCATGCTGACTTCCTCTCCACCCACTTCTAAAATATGAGGATTTATATAGGCACGGCGGAAATCCATGAATTCGGGCAAGTCATCAGACATCACATCCAAATCAATAGTTACAACACGAATAGGCAGACCTATTTGCGGAGCAGCCAAGCCCACACCATCTGCACGATTCATGGTTTCAAACATATTTGCTATCAACTCTTTCAAATTAGGGTAATCCGGGGTAATATCCTCTGCTTCTTTACGCAACACCGGTTGTCCGTACACATAAATAGGTAATATCATTTTTCTTAATCTGTTTTTATTTATTAAATATATTTCTTCGACTCCAAATAAGACTGTAAGATTATCGTAGCACTGATTTCATCAACCAAGGCTTTGTTCTGCCTGTCTTTTTTCTTCAAGCCTCCATCCAACATGGCTTGGTGGGCCAATACGGACGTAAACCGCTCGTCAACAAACTCTACCGGTATATCCGGTATTTTTTTTCTTAGTTGATTGACAAAAGGGACAATATTACGCATATTTTCCGACTCCTGATTATTCATTTGCTTAGGATGCCCCACAATGATGCGTTCCACAGGCTCTTTTTCCACATATTTCAGAATAAAGTCCAGTAGTTGGTGTGTAGGAACAGTTGTCAACCCGTTTGCAATAATCTGCAAAACATCCGTCACAGCCACACCTGTGCGCTTTTTACCGTAATCTATCGCTAATATTCTACTCATATAGTTTGCAAAAATACAAATTTATTCCATACCTATTTTATATATAAAGATTAAAATATGCTTTTTCAACTGTTTTTTCTAAAGAAACGATTCATTTCGTTTAATTTTATTTGCTATTTAAAAAATAGTACTTATTTTTGCACCGAATATGTGGCTTAGCGTAAGGGTCGCATAATGTTAAATTGAAACAAGTATTTGTTATAAAATGAAAAATAAGAGCTCTTCCAAAGGAGTTTCATATAGATGTTTGTTGTATTGTATAGCTATATTGTTGCTTGTTATGATTCCATTAAAAAGTTTCAGCCAATCAACAGGAGAATTAACAACAGACAGTCTTGTAAAAATGGGATTTGAAAATGTAAGATGGACAGATACTCCTGAAGAAAGAGTTTATGTGGTTGAAAACAGTGCTTACAAAATTCAAGCGTTGGGCATCAGAAAGGCTGTAGATATCATACAGTCGATGGGATTACCCAAGGACAAATCTTGTAAGTTGATTGTTACCAACTATAATATACCTCAGGTCTCACTTACCTATCAGCCTCTTGCCGGTGACACAACAGTGGTAAACGGTGAAGACTGGAAAGTCAGTTATGATATAGGTGACAGTTGGAACAAGGTGAAGAAAGAAAAGAAAAAGAACAGTTCGCTGTTTAAAGTAGATATATTGGTATATCCGCAGCTATACTTTAAGAACTATATCATTACACAGATATATCAGGCTTTATTAGAGTTTAGCCCGGCGGTAGAGGTGTCGCTTTGGCCAGGAATGAAATTTACCGGACAGATTGTATTTCCTGTATACAATGATGGATATGGAGAAACAGCCGGAAAAATTCATCCAGGATATTTGACATTAGCACAAAAATTTAGATTACCATATAATATACAAAGTACAGTAACTATTGGTATGTTTGATTATAATACATATGGTGCAGATTTAAATTTGTTTTATCCGTTTAAAGACGAACGTTTTTCTTTAGAAGGAAGAATTGGCTATGTCGGATTTGGATATTGGCATGGTTTTAAATTTCGCTATAATGATAAATACACTACTTATTGGTCTGTAGGGGGAAACTTTTACTGGCCAAGGTATAATACACAGTTTAAATTGAGAGCTGAACAATATTTATTAAAAGAAAAAGGGGTAAGATTTGAAATGATCAGACACTTCCGCTATGCCAGTATAGGTTTCTACGCTGTAAAAGCAGAACATGCCAATAGTAATGGAGGGTTTAAGTTCATCGTCGCATTACCACCTTATAAATATAAAAGACATAAATATATACCAAGGGTTTCTACCTCATTGGGTACGGGTATAACATATAATGCAGGAAATGAAAAATATTATTATAAAATGCCATATAGTAATGCAAGTGACAATATAATGCAACAAAATAGTTTTAATCCATATTTTATTAAATCAGAATTATTAAATTTTTAATTTTATTGAGATGAAAAAGAAAAGTTTTTTGAGCGGTATTGGTGCTAAATTAGCATTAGCTGCAGTAGCTTTAACAACAGTAGTGTTTACAAGCTGCGAAAAAGAAGAATTTAATGTAGAACCGGTAGAACTATCACCTGCTAGTGCGACGATTGTTGCCACCGTATATGATTTGACAACGGGTGAAGTTCTTGCTCCCCAAGCAATTGTTGAAACAATCACTGCAGGTACAGATGGAACAATTGCAGCTACTACAAAAGAAATTAGTTGCCCCTCTTTCAGCAATGCAGAATATCTGCCAGTAGAAGCCATTACTGTGGCAATTCCTAAACTAGCAAAAGGACAGTTTGCTCTTATTCCGGTAAATTTCTATGCTCAGAAAATAGTTTCTGCTGCTAAAAATGTAACAGTAAGCGAAGACCCAACTACAATTGAAACAACTGAAGTTAAGAATACTCCTGTTACTTACGGACCTTATGATGTAGACAAAAATATAGATATTGAATATGCAGCTAAAGTAGGTTCAGAAGTTGTTAATATTAATGCTATTAACAGTTACATTGAAACTCTTGTTAACTCAAGAGCAATGAGTAACGAAAATGTTATCAAGGTTTTAAAAGCAGTAGTCGGTACTTACAATACAGGTATTAAAACTGAAATGCAGAAAGAAACAAGAACTATCAAAGCTCAAACTACTGTAACATTCAGCCCTGTAACAACAATTATTGAATCAGTCGTTACTGTAACTGCAACAGTTGATGGAGTAGAATATACTATTCCTAATGTACAGCTTAGAAAAGCTGGTGCAACAGTTGTTTCTGAATCTTCAGAATCACACGCAGGTCACGATCACGGTCATGGAGATAACAGCAACTCAGGTGGTGGTGCAGGTGGAAGATAATAATTAATCATCTATCGGTTATTTGTTCAGTTATTCACCAAAAAATATAATAAAAATGAAATATAAATTCTTAACACTGTCACTTTTGTTGGCAGGAGCTTGTGCAACTACGGTTATGGCACAAGATACTAATTATTATACTCCGAAATGGAGCGATAACATCTTTGTCAGTGTAGGTGGAGGTATCCACGCTATTGAAAACGATGGTTTCAATAAACTGGCTCCTCACTTCAGTATCTCTTTGGGTAAGTTAATTACTCCCACATGGGGAATACGTGGTCAAGTAAATGGTATCACACAACACTTGTGCTTGGATAACAGTTACTACCAACACAACAAGAATTATGTAGGAGCTAATATCGACGCTATGGTAAACTTGTCAACTCTGTTTGCAGGTGCTAATCCTAGCCGTTTCTTTGAAGTTTACGGTTTTGCCGGTCCTATGCTTTCTGTAGCTAAATCACAGAATGTAACAATCAAAAATGATGGAACAATGGTTCCCGAAGGTGAAAATAAAGTAAGAGCACGTATCGGTGCATCTGCCGGTGTAGGCTTGAAATTCAACATTAACAAATATTGGGCTATTGATGTTGAAGCTCGCGGCGCTATTGCTCCCTCTATCTTTGGTAATATCAGCAGCCACCGTAAAGCTGAAGGAACAGGTATGTTGACAGCTGGTGTCAGCTACATCTTCGGTGGCAAGAAGTTTGCTAAAGTTGAAGACCGTGTAGTAGAAAAAGAAGTGATCAAGGAAGTGGTTCGTGAAGTTCCGAAAGAAGTAGTCAAGGAAGTGATTAAAGAAGTTCCTAGCGCTGCAGAAGTTGCTATCTTCTTCAAGATCGGTAAAGCAAAGATCAGTCCGGAAGGCATGGTTAATGTACAGTTAATGGCTAAAGCTATCAAAGCTAATCCTAACGCTAAGTACAAAATCGCAGGTTTCGCTGATAAAGCTACAGGATCTGCTTCATTCAACCAGACTTTGTCTGAAAAACGTGCTCAGGCTGTTTACGATGCATTGGTTGCAGAAGGCGTAAAAGAAAGCCAACTTGAAAAAGTTGCTATGGGTGGAACAGACAATATGTTTGGCAAGAACTATCTGAACCGCGTAGTTATTCTGGAAGTAAAATAATCATTGCTACCTGATAAAACTCTGATAAATTAAAGAAGGGGGTATCGTAACAAACGATGCTCCCTCTTTTTTTTCTTCAACTGCATTTTAATCACACAAACAGCAACAGCAAACAAACCGTATAACAAGAATCTACGAATCTCGGCTATACAATTCCGGAAACTTGAGGCAACATTTACCGAATCTTGTAACAAGATACCGGGCTATATCACAAACAAAAAGCTTTTTTAAAATACTCCCAGGATATATAAGCAAAGGGCATATAATGTTGCAGGTGCAAGATATATATCTTGCACCTGCAACATTACACAAACAAAAGCATTTACTTATCTTCAATAGACCAGCTTCACATTGTCAACCCAAAGCGTATTTCCGGGAGAACCGATAAAAGCTCCCCCATGACTGGACGAAAATTGCAGTATCATGTGGGTAGGATTCTCATTGGCCCCCGCCCATCCTGTTTCTTTAATCAAGACACTTTCTCCCTTACTATTTCTAGTATAATCTCTCTCTCTCAACCCCATCGTTTCATGATCATAAGACGGATGCTTGGTTATATCACCATACAGCACTTCATAAGTAGCACCATTCACCCAACCATCCGAGTCCTTATCATACTTCACCACCATAGTTCCTACCCTCTTCGCAGTAATATTTCCTTCAGCGTCCTCCATACGTTTTTGCAAAAAGAAAACAGTTATCGCACAATCCTGCCCTGCCACCTGACCTTTCTTGCTGAAGCCTGTCAACCGGATACGATCTTTCTCACCAGACATCTTTACCTTATAATCATAACGGACAGCTTTGGGACGTTGGGTAAAAGGAACTCCCCAATTCATATTCTTCTCAGCATTCTTGGTTCCTGTTATCGGCTCCAGCATATCACCTAAATAAATGGATCCGGCTGCCAATACAGTAATATTCACCATTCCCAATACCTTGACGCTCTCTATATGCGTTTCCAGACGAGCACAATATCCATTGTCCCGTTTGTCCCTGTAAACAGAATTATTTGTTTTAACAATGCCCACTACCTTAGCCATCACATTAGAGGTTCCCCAAGGAGACCCTCCCATATTCTTATAAGGTTTGTTACCATCTATTTCCTTTGTAGGGCCTATCTCATAAAGAAGTTTGGTATTGCCGCCTATAACACCGGACTCATGAACCTTACGGATTATCCACTGATCCATATCTCCGTATTTAATAGGTACCACCTTTTCCTGGGCAAAGCCATACAGCGGTGCTATAGCCAAAAGAGCAGCGACCGATAATCTGCCATAATATTTCATACCCTTAGTTTTTATTGTTGTTTAGAACCGACAAAGCTATAAAAAAAAGCGGCAACTTCACAGTTGCCGCTTTTAATAAAGAAAAATAGACTATATTTTCTTCTTAATTTACCAAAAAGAAATCATTAATATACTCTATATAGTAACCATGCCTTTTGGAAATCGTCACGGTTAGGATATTTTGCCTTAAATTCCTCCTTTGCCTGAGTAGCCTCCGCACGGTCATCGTATGAAGATGCTATAACGCGATACGTATTTCTTTCAGCATTATAAACCACTTTGGCATTATAGCCTTGACCATCCAAATATTGTTTCAGACCTTCCGCATTCGCTTTCACGCCAAAGCTACCACATACTACACTATATGCTTTTAAGCCGTCACCTGAAACCAGTTCTACTTTCTCTTCGCGAACCGGACCGGCAACAGGAGCAGTTGTCACGGGGGCAGATACTACCGGAGCAGCTTCAACCGGAGTCGCTTCTACCTGATCGGCAGGAGCTTCAGCCAATTCCTGTTGTTTTGCCTTTTCATAAGCCTTCTTGTAAGCACTTTCGCTAGATTTACATGAGGAAAATGCCAAGGCTACGCACAATCCCATACCCAACACAACTAATTTTTTCATGATTACTCAATCTTTTATAAATTAATACTCTAGTTTAATTCCATTATATTGGTGCAAAAGTAGCAATATATCAACAGCTTTCACAGCAAGAACGGAGTTAAATTTAGTTAATCAGAGAAGAATCTCCAATTTCTATTCAAAAATAGACAAAATAAACAACAACATTCAGTTTTATTTGTTAGATTTGTAAGGTACAAAAAACAAAAAACTATGAAAGGATTAAGTATTTTAGCTGCATTCCTAGGCGGAGCCGTAGTTGGTGCAGCAGCCGGTATTTTATTTGCTCCTGAAAGCGGAGAAGACACTCGTAGCAAAATTGCTGATGCTTTACGTAAAAGAGGTATCAAATTAAGTCGCACAGATATGGAAAATCTGGTCGATGAAATTGCAGCCGAGGTAAAAGAATAAGCAACGCCCACAAAAGTGTATTGTCATTCCGGATACAAGTCCGGAATGACAATAATTTTTAAATCAAAACTCCACGCATGTTTGCAAACGATAAAAATATAGATAATCTGCAACAACTTCTGGCAGAGCTTAAAAAGTACGCAGAGTTACAAAAGGATTATGTAAAACTACATTTAGTAGAAAAACTTACTATACTGATATCAACCCTCATCCTTGTCTTTATATTATTGATATTAGGTATTATCGCCCTTTTCTACTTATCATTTACATTGGCCTATGTACTCGCACCTCATGTAGGCGGGCTTATGGCCAGTTATGGAATCATTACCGGATGCATTATTCTGCTGATTCTGTTAATCGTTTTATTCCGCAAACGGCTGATTGTTCAGCCTATGGTAAATTTCCTTGCCAACTTGCTTTTAAATGACAACTGATTATGAAAGAGAATACTCCTAATAAAACGCCCATCATCACTTTGGAAGTGATAGCACAACGAAAAGCTGAGAAGTTGGAAGAAGTACAGCAAGCTAAAAAAGAAATGGTACAAACCATACATGAACTTTTTGCGCCTGTAGAACACAAAGGAGGCGTAGAAGGCATTATGCAACATATCAATACAGGAATCGCCGTTTATGACGGAGTACGGACCGGTATCAAGATCATGCAAAGAATCAGAGGATATTTCCTGAAAAAAAAGAAATAACTTAGTATTAACCACAACATTTTATCCACATGAAAAGACAGCTACTAGGTGTGGCGGCAATTTTGTTGTCAATTTCCACGTATGCACAGGACAATCCATTATGGATGCGTTATTGTGCCATTTCTCCGGATGGAACCACCATCGCATTCACCTATAAAGGTGACATCTACACAGTACCCTCTACAGGCGGCAGGGCCAGTCAGATTACAACCAACCCTGCCCACGACACCAAACCCATCTGGAGCCCTGACGGAAAAAAAATTGCTTTCGCATCAGACCGAATGGGAAGTATGGATATTTTTGAGGTAAACAAGGAAGGGGGTATCCCCAAAAGATTAACTACCCATTCGGGTAATGAAACACCGGTGGCTTATAAAGATGCCGGACACATTCTGTTTCTAGCCAATATAATGCCAACAGCAGAAGACGCACAATTCCCCTCCGGACAATTCCAACAAGTATATGAAGTCAATACCGAAGGCGGACGCCCCATCCTCTTCTCTTCCATGCCGATGGAAGATATCAGTATCAATCATACAGGCAATACTTTACTCTACCATGACAAAAAAGGATATGAAGACCCTTGGCGTAAACATCACACTTCATCCATTACCCGCGATATTTGGCTGTGTTCTCTGAATGGAAACCGTACCTTTCGCAAACAAACTGCTTTCAATGGTGAGGACCGCACTCCCGTTTGGGCTTCAGATGATAAATCATTCTATTATTTAAGTGAGGAAAAAGGCTCATTTAATATTTTCAAACGTGATATTGACGGTAATACATCCAAACAAATTACCAACCATACCAAACATCCGGTACGCTTCCTGAGTGCCGCCTCCAATGGAACATTATGCTATGGATATGATGGCGAAATCTACACGGTAAAAGAAGGTGCCATTCCGCAAAAAGTTCAGATTTCCATTGTCACCGACAAGAACGACAAAGATCTCATCCGCCAGATCAAGCGTAGCGGAGCAACAGAGATATCCCTTTCGCCCGATGCAAAGGAAATTGCTTTTGTACTACGCGGAGATGTATATGTCACATCAACAGAATACAGCACTACCAAACAAATCACCAATACTCCGCAACAGGAACGCGATATTCACTTTTCTCCGGACGGAAGAAGTATTGTTTACGCTTCCGAAAGAAACGGATTATGGCAGATTTATCAAACCAGTCTAGCTAAAAAGGAAGAAAAACAGTTCGCTTACGCAACCGATATCAAAGAGGAAAGACTGACCAATTCGGATATCACTTCATTCCAACCTCAATACAGTCCTGACGGCAAAGAAGTAGCCTTTCTTGAAAACCGTACTACCATCCGTGTTCTGAATCTGAAATCAAAAGCTGTACGCACCGTCATGGACGGCAAGTACGAATATTCTTATAGTGACGGCGACCAATGGTATCAATGGAGTCCGGACAGCAAATGGATTCTTACCAACTACATAGGTATTGGCGGATGGAATAACAAGGATGTTGCACTGGTCAACGCATCTGGTAACGGAGAAATTCATAATCTGACCGAAAGTGGATACAGTGACGGCAATGCCAAATGGGTATTGGATGGAAAAGCCATGATTTGGGAAAGTGACCGCGCAGGATTCCGCAGTCACGGAAGCTGGGGTGCTGAAGCGGATATCTATATCATGTTCTTCGACCTGGACGCATACGACCGTTTCAGAATGAGCAAGGAAGAGCTTGCCTTACTGGAAGACTCGGAAAAGAAAGACAAAGAGAAGAGTGAAGAGAAGGAGAAGGCCGATCATAAAAAAGATAAAAAGAAAGACTCCAAGAAAGAAGATGACAAGAAGGAAGTAAAGCCACTGGTTTTCGACCTTGAAAACAGCCGTGACCGTGTGATTCGTCTGACTGTAAATTCTTCACGATTGGGAGATGCTGTATTAACTCCGAAGGGTGACAAACTATATTATCAAGCAGCCTTCGAAAGCGGATATGATTTATGGGAACACGATCTTAAAGAAAACAAGACTAAAATCGTCATGAAAAAAGTCGGTGGCGGAGCCCTGCTTCCTGATAAGAAAGGCGAGAATCTGTTCCTTTGCAGCCAAGGTGGTATCAAGAAAGTCACTGTCAGCAGTGGTGAAACCAAACCTGTAGAATTCGAAGCTTTCTTCGACTACCAACCCTATGGTGAACGCGAATATATTTTCGATCATGTATGGCAACAAGTAGAAGATAAATTCTATGTAAAAGATCTGCACGGAGTAGACTGGAAAGGCTATCACGAAGCATACGCACGCTTTCTTCCATACATCAATAACAATTATGATTTTCAGGAAATGCTGAGTGAAATGCTGGGTGAGTTAAACGGTTCGCACACCGGAGCACGTTACTACTCAAACGGCCCTATACTATCCACAGCGACCCTAGGAGTATTCTATGATGAAACTTATGATGGTGACGGGTTAAAAATTAAAGAAATATTGGCAAAAGGCCCATTTGCCGTGAAAAAAACGGATGTTACTCCCGGTTGCATCATCGAGAAAATTGACGGCAAACCTATCGTGAAAGGGCAAGACTACTTCCCGCTGCTGGAAGGCAAAGCCGGAAGAAAAGTGTTACTGGCCATATATAATCCGGCTACCGGCAAACGTTTTGATATCACCATCAAAGCTATCAGCATGGGCGAACAAAGTAACTTGCTGTACAAACGTTGGGTAGAACGTTGCCGCAATATAGTCGATAAGTTATCCGAAGGCCGCATCGGCTATGTACACGTAAAAGGCATGGACAGTCAAAGTTTCCGCGAAGTATATAGTGAAGTATTGGGACGCTGCCGCAACAAAGAAGCTATTATTGTAGACACACGCCACAATGGAGGCGGATGGCTACATGATGACTTGGCCACTTTATTAAGCGGCAAGGAATATCAGCGTTTCGTTCCACGCGGACAATACATAGGCAGCGACCCATTCAATAAATGGCTCAAGCCATCCTGCGTATTGGTATGCGAGGACAATTACAGTAACGCACATGGCTTCCCATGGGTTTACAAGGAATTAAAGATAGGCAAACTGATTGGTGCTCCGGTTCCGGGCACAATGACTGCCGTATGGTGGGAAAACCAGATCGACCCGAGCATTGTGTTCGGTATTCCTCAAGTGGGTTGTATGGATATGCGTGGACAATATGCGGAAAATCACCAACTTTCTCCAGACATTGAAGTTTATAATACTCCAGAAAAGGCATTGGCAGGTGAAGACCAGCAGTTGGAAGCAGCCGTACAAGAAATGCTGAAAACAATAGGGGAAAAGAAATAAAACAATCCCATCCTGATAAAAAGAAAAGGGTGTCAAAACACAACCTTTGAGGAAAAGGACTTTTCATCCAAGGCTACTTTGACACCCTTTATCAGCCATAAAAAGAGCCGTATCAACTCTACTCCCGAGTAATGATACGGCTCTTTTCTATACATTACAGCAAGATAATGTATGGGGCATCTATGCTGAGCATACTTAAATATGTCATAATGATGCTCTATAAGTTGTTCCCACTCATGCCCTCATTTCCAACTATAACCCACTCATTGTAAAGTCATTACCCTCACACCTCATTCTCATCTCTTAAGACACTCATTCACAATATAATATACATTCACAAGCCTATAAACCGGTTATTTGGTAAGCCCCCTGTTTTTTCAGTTTTTCTTCCTTGCACAAACGGCATAAATAACGGTGCCGTAGTTTGTGTCATACTGTTCTTCTTTGACGATTAAAAGTTCAATATCTGTTAATCACGAATGTAATTAAGTCTAATCACTATTGTAGTTAACTTTAACCACTACTGTAATTAAACTTAGTCACAGTGGTGAATAAGCAATTACAAACATATAAAAGGTAAGCATTCGGCCTCGTGCGTGTTTTTTTCCCCTCTTTTCCTTCCTACCTTTGTGGCTTCATTATAATCTTAATCCATTATGTGTTCAGTATTAGAATTTTCTAGCGAAAGTGATAAACTACGTACTCTCTTTTCCGAGTCTAACCATTTTGATTCTGTTCTTTTCATATTTGATGGCGGCCGTCGTTATAAAGTTTCGTCTTCCAGCCTTGGTATCCATTCCCCTCAGGACCTACTTCTCCCTTTAGGTCTTGGCCTTTTCCGCAGCAGTCCTTTTTGGTCTTATTACCTTTATCCCCAAGGTTGTAATTTCCATAAAGGTATTGACGGTCTTTGTGGCGAGGTCATCCGACACACGGGTTCCTGCGTGTCAGAGCAGAGC
>CARCZS010000021.1 GCA_948956705.1 uncultured Phocaeicola sp. | reverse complement strand
ATACAAGCTTTGTGGGCGTGATGGAAGGAACGGATGGCTTAGGAAACTTAGGCACATCTCAGTGCGAGTTTAGGGTACTGAAACCATAAAAAATGATAGGATGACAAAATTAAAAAATAGATGGCTCTTGTGGATATTGCCTTTGGCTTTCTTCGTTTCCTGCAAATCGAATGAAGGACAATGGGAAAACAAGCAAATTTCCTTTCCTGAAAATATTGTATTTACAAAAGCCGGAAAGGATACGATTTATTTTGATTTTGACAAGTCGAAATGGAAGTTCTTTATTTATGCAGATACAACAGACTGCATGGGGTGTAAATTGTATCTGGACAGATGGAGCGATTTGATTGCTAAAATCAAGGCGGACGAGTCATTAAGCAAATCAGTTTCATTTGCTTTCTTCTTGTTTCCTAATGACGTGGAAGAGATGAAATTTATGCTGGACTGTGATTTACCCGACTATCCGGTCTGTATTGATGCAGATAATCGAATTGGTAGATTGAATGAATTTTCTTCTGATAAATATTTTCTATTGGATGAGCATAACCGGGTTGTTTTAGTCGGCAATCCTGTCTCCAGCCCTCAGATGGAAAAATCTTATTGGGATGAAATTATAGGTAAACCTGTCAAATAACTATAACCATGAAGAGGGTTCGAAAATGGATGAATAAGGCAGTTAATGCTATCTTTGGTTTGGCCGCGCTGTTGGTGCTGTATGTCTTGGCGCAAATATTATTGTTCGCTACATTCAAAATTCCCAGTGACTCGATGGAGCCTACATTGATAGAAGGGGATGTCATATCTGTCTGTAAACCGGCTTTAGGCGCACGGATATTTAACATTTGGGCTGCTCTGAAAGGCGAAGAGGTTGACGTGTACAGATTGCCTGGCTTTTCTAAGGTCAGAAGGGATGATGTCTTGGTTTTTAATTTTCCTTATTCGGAGTGGAATCAATGGGATGAGAATATGAAAATGAACATATCGAACTATTATGTAAAGCGTTGTGTGGCTGTCCCCGGAGATACTCTGTTTATCCATGACGGAATCTATATGATTGGTGATGGGAATGTATTGGCCGGTAATATTGAATCTCAAAAGCGAATCATGAAATTTAATCCTGATAATATTCCTGACGACCAATATTACACGCTTCCTTTCGACAGCATTGTCCGATGGAACATCAGGGAGTTTGGTCCTTTTTATATACCGGGAAAGAACGATTCCATTCCAATGAACAGAACAAACTACCTTCTGTACAAAAAAATAATAGCGTGGGAACAGAGTGAGGAAGTGCTGTTTCAGGATGGAAAAGTTTATTTGGGCAATAAAGAATTGGACGGATATCGTTTTAAGAGCAATTATTATTTCATGAGTGGGGACAATAGCATGAATTCCGTAGATTCGCGTTTTTGGGGATTGATACCTGAAGACTTTATTGTAGGAAAGGCCGGCTTTGTCATTACTTCGCGCAGCCGTGATACGGGAAAGATACGTTGGAACAGAGTATTTAAAAGAATAGAGTAGTGTGATGAGAATTATAACCTATATAATATTATCGTGCTTTATGGCTGCTTGTTCGCAAAACCGTAGCGGTGGTGAACTTGAGCAAGCCTTGAAGCTGTCAGGAGAAAACCGTAATGCGTTAGAGGCAGTTCTTGACCATTACAAGCATGATTCTTTAAAATACCGGGCAGCCTGCTTCCTTATCAAGAATATGCCTTATCATTATTCGCAGGAAGACTATTATTTATCGCCGGAAGGGGAAAAATACAGGCCTGATATATGCAAGTTCAAGAACAAGGAAGAACTGGGAATGCATTGCGACTCATTGACACGGTGTGGGTATCTGGAAAAACATGATATGATATATGATGTCCTCTCTGTTGACAGCTCTTTTCTGATTAAGAATATAGATTTGGCTTTCATGGCATGGAAAAAGCCTTGGGCAAGGGATGTGCCTTTTGACGTGTTTTGCACGTATATACTTCCTTACAGGGTGCAAACGGAGCAAATATCTTCTTTGCGTGAAGAGATGATGAAGCGGTTTCTACCTTTACTGGATTCCGCAGGAGTAAAGACACCGCTGGAAGCTTGCGTGGCATTGAATGAACATTTAAAATCGGTTGTAAGATACCAAGATACCGGCCTGCCTTTCTATCCGACCATCGAAGAGACTTATCGGTCAGGAATAAGCCGCTGTGACGGCATTTGCAATTTGGGTACATATATCATGCGTGCGGTAGGCATACCTGTCGCCGTTGATTTTACTATTTGGCCGAAAATGGATTTGGGACATAGCTGGTGCGCGGTTTGGAATAACAGACGATTTTACAGCTTTGGCCCCGGAGAAGACCAGCCGGAAGTCCATGCAAGAATGTTTTCGCAAAAACGTCACAGAAGGCCTGCAAAAGTTTACCGTTACCAATTCAATCCGTTACATTACGGCAAGATTTCTTCGACGGGCGGTTATCAGACATTCCTCAATACTCCTTTATGGCGTGATGTAACCCATGAATACCTTGATAAGACAATCGAGATTGAAGTACCTGTCTGGGACAAGGAAAAAAACAATCTTCACGGCAAGGTCTATTTGTGCGTACATAATTATTATGAATGGAAGCCGTTGGCAGTTGGCTCATATTTAGAAAACGGGATGTGTTCTTTTAAAAATGTGGTGGGTGATAATATCTTTATGGTAGCCGATGTAACAGACAATGGTGCTTTACGTTACCTGACCGCTCCTTTTTACGTGAGCCCAAATGGTGAAGTGCATTTGTTTATACCCCGACCAGAGCAAAAGTTCAGTTATACATTCGATAAGAAAAAAAGAAGTAGGGATTATACATTGCACTATTGGGATGTTGATAGGAAATCATTTGTATCCATTCCTTGCAAAAGCTCAACAGACTCTACGCAAACATACGAACAGATACCAGAAAATGCATTATATTGGCTGACTTTGCCTGAACGGATAGTAAACCAAAGAGTGTTTTTTATAGAGCAGGATACCATAAGAAGGTATTAAGCAGTTGAGAACCGCAGGAGGTGCTGAGCCTTTCCGCCACCCAGTTGTTCGAGCGAGTGCATAAATGTGTACCGGGTGGTGGAATGCTAGGCAGGATACTCTTTGAAAATGTTTACAGTTCTCTGAAGATTTCTCCTACTGTGGGGTGAGGGAACACATATCGTTTCCAATCATCCACTTTCTTGCGGTCTTCGATGGCCATGCCTGCCAATACAATCAGTTCGGAAGCAGGATTACCCAGCATGTGGGCACCCAATACCGTTCCGTCTTCGGCAGCCAATACTTTACAAACTCCATTTACTCCCTCATTCTCCGCCACAAAGCGACCGGAATATGCCATCGGTAGTTTTATTGTATGATAAGCAATGCCGGCAGCCTGCAGAGCTTCTTCACTCATACCTGCCCCTGCTATCTCAGGATTGGTATAGACTACCCCCGGAATGGCACGGTAACTCATCGCATCTTCTTTTCCTAGAATATGATGAACAGCCACTTCCGCTTCGCGCACGGCCGTATGTGCCAACAATGAAACGCCGTTCAAGTCTCCGCACACATAGACACCGGGAACCGAAGACTGCATGTGTTCGTCCACCTTGACGCACTTACGTTCCGTCAGTTCCAAATTCAAATTCTCTAATCCGAAACCTTTCATTACAGGACGACGGCCTACACTCATCAGTAACTTTTCGGCCGTAACACTTCCCGCCCCTTCTGCATTTTCGTAAGAGACCGTTACTCCGTTCTCCTCTTTTGCCACTCCTACCACCTTGGTACTCAGCAGGAACTTAATTCCCTTCTTGGCATACTCGGCACGCAGCATCGCCGAAAGTTCCTTATCCATTCCACCTAAAATCTCATCCATCATCTCGACCACAGTAACCTGTACGCCCAAACTATTGAAGAAAGAAGCAAACTCCATTCCGATTACACCACCGCCGACAATAGCCAGTGAAGCAGGCACTTCCTTATTGTCCAATGCATCACGGTGTGTCCAATAATCCACACCATCCACTCCCGGAATGGGAGGAATAAATGTATCGCTACCGGTACAAAGTAACAAGTTCTCACATTCGTAAATCTCCTCACCGCATTTCACCGTGTTCTTATCTATGACAGTAGCCTCTCCTGTTACTATATTCACCTGATGGGCAGTCAGTTTCGCCTTGATGCCCAACACCAGTTTACGCACCACCTTTGATTTCCGGGCAACAATCTTGCCCAAGTCAAAAGAAGCTTCGGGCACAGTGACCGCATATTTGGAAGCATGCTTGGCATAATCATACACTTTGGCAGAATAAAGCAATGTCTTTGTGGGGATGCAACCTTCATTCAGGCACACGCCCCCCAGACTTCTCTTTTCAAACAACACAACACTGAGGCCGGCTTTTCCGGCAACTTCGGCAGCAGTATAGCCGGCAGGCCCTCCACCGATAATCGCAATTTGATATTTCATGGTATTTATTAAAATTAATCAGTTCTTTATCAATTCAAAACCTTCGACCGCCAGGCCGGGACATAAAAGGTTGTATGTCCGAAAGATACTAAAATAACCGGTTTCCCGCTACATATTTTCTTCAGAAAGTATCTTCGCCCTCTTCTTTATGTTCCAACCGCCTGACCAATGCATTCATAAATTCTTCAGGCTTCTCCGGCAGCAGGTCTATAACCTTGTCATTGTCATAATGCACCAACACATATCGGGTAAATCTCAAATGTTTCAACCCGAAGAGACGCTTCAATTCTACATCTGTAATCCGTGAAAGCGGAATGGTCTTCTCCTTTTGGAAACGTCCGTTATAAATCACCAAGTTTCCGTCTGCCGTCAATGTATAGGTAGAATGGATGATACGCTCTATATTGATAATGACAATCATAGCGAAAAACAGCCCTATCAATGCCGCCCCTTTGTACCAAAAGGCAACCAGCATAATCAAAGTAAACAGAATAAGAAACAAATGAGTTGTCCCTGAAATCTTCACATGGAAAGTTCGATTCATCATAATTTAAAATTTTGGCGCAAGTTAATCATTTGTTCTCAATTATTTTAAAAGACTTGATTGTTTTTATTCCATCCCCACAATCATGGAACAAGATTCCCGCGACCATAAAACAACCAACTAAATATCATATCTTTCAAAAAAGGCAGTAAATAACAGCATTAAAATGTACAATGAAAAGAGGTTTTCTTTACCTTTGCAACCATAAATCACATTATCATGGTTAGAAAATTCGATTTCCTTGTGATCGGCTCCGGAATTGCCGGAATGAGTTTCGCACTGAAAGTGGCTCACAAAGGCAAGGTTGCCCTCATTTGTAAAGCCGGGCTGGAAGAAGCCAATACCTATTTTGCTCAGGGAGGTATCTCATCTGTTACCAACCTGAAAGTAGACAATTTCGAAAAGCACATTGAAGATACAATGATTGCCGGTGACTGGATTAGTGACCGTGCAGCCGTGGAAAAAGTTGTGCGCGAAGCTCCATCGCAGATTCAAGAGTTGATAAAATGGGGAGTAGAGTTTGATAAAAAAGAAAACGGAGAGTTTGACTTACATAAAGAAGGAGGACATTCCGAATTCCGTATCCTGCACCACAAAGACAATACCGGCGCAGAGATACAGACAAGCCTCATCGAGACTGTAAAAGCCCACCCCAATATTACGGTTTTCACTGACCATTATGCAGTTGAAATCATTACCCAGCATCATTTGGGCATCATTGTGACCCGCCACACTCCGGGCATTAAATGTTTTGGTGCGTATGTGCTGAACGAAAGCACCGGAGAAGTGGATACTTTCCTGTCAAAAGTGACTATTATGGCTACTGGAGGTTGTGAAGCCGTTTACCGCAATACCACCAATCCGCTGGTAGCCACCGGCGACGGTATCGCCATGGTATATCGTGCCAAAGGCGCAGTGAAAGATATGGAGTTCATTCAGTTCCATCCCACTGCCCTCTTTCATCCGGGCGACCGTCCCAGCTTCCTCATCACTGAGGCTATGCGCGGTTACGGTGCCGTGTTGAAAAACCAAAGCGGTGAGGAATTTATGCAGAAATATGATCCGCGTCTGTCGCTTGCTCCGCGCGACATCGTGGCACGTGCCATCGACAGCGAAATGAAACAACGCGGTGAAGACCATGTTTATCTGGATGTCACCCACAAAAACCCGGAAGAAACAAAGAAGCATTTTCCCAATATTTATAAGAAATGTCTCAGTCTGGGTATCGATATTACCAAAGACTACATTCCTGTTGCACCGGCTGCTCACTATCTGTGCGGAGGCATTAAGGTGGATTTGGACGGACAGTCCAGTATCAACCGCTTGTACGCCATCGGCGAATGTTCCTGTACGGGACTGCACGGCGGCAACCGTCTGGCATCCAACTCACTGATTGAAGCAGTGGTCTACGCCGATGCTGCGGCCAAACATGCCTTGAGTGTACTCGACCGTTATGATTACAATGAGGACATTCCCGAATGGAACGATGACGGCACGATGAATAATGAAGAACGTGTGCTGATTACACAGAGCATGAAGGAAGTGAACCAGATTATGGAAGCCTATGTGGGTATCGTGCGCAGTAATACTCGCCTGATTCGCGCCTGGAACCGTTTGGACATTCTATATGAAGAAACCGAACGACTGTTTAAGCGCTGCAAGGCATCACGCGAACTGTGTGAATTGCGCAACATGATTAACATTGGTTACCTGATTACGCGTCAGGCAATGGAACGCAAAGAAAGCCGCGGCCTGCACTACACGATTGATTATCCGCATGCCGAAGCAGAAAAGAAATAATAGAATGAAAAAAAGTATTTTGACTCTATGCCTACTGGTACAAGTATTGTTCCTGTGGGCACAGAATCAATATTATGTGGCTCCCGATGGGAATGACAGTCACGACGGAAGCCTCCAAAAACCTTTCCGAACCATTGAGCGGGCACAATTGAAAGCTCGAAAAGCTCAGGGCGAAACAACCATCTATTTGCGTAAAGGTATCTATCGGTTGGAGCGTCCTATAATCTTCACTCCCGAAGACGGTGGAAAAGAGAAACCATTATCCATACGTGCCTTCCGAAACGAACAGGTAACATTGTCCGGCGGAAAAGTGTTGCATCCTGCATGGAAGCCTTATAAAAAAGGTATCCTGACAGCAGTTCTCCAAGAAGAAATACATCATCCGGATATGCTGTTGAGTAACGGAAACATCCGCCACATGGCACGTTATCCCAATTTCGACTCCACAGCAGTGCGTTTCAACGGTACCTCAGCCGATGCCACCGCTCCCCGGCGGGTAAAAAGTTGGAAACATCCCGAAGGAGGATACCTCCATGCCATGCACATAAGCGACTGGGGGGATTTCCACTACCGCATCACCGGTAAAGACAAAGCCGGAAAACTGATGTTGGAAGGCGGGTGGCAGAACAACCGCCAATCAGGACTGCACGCCAAGAACCGGATGGTAGAAAATATATTCGAAGAGCTGGATGCTCCGGGCGAATGGTTCTATCAGGCGGAATCTTCTACCTTATATTATTATCCCATGCCGAACGAGAACGTAGAAACAGCCGTTTTCGAGACTCCCATACTCAAGCATCTGATTGAATTCCGCGGCTCGGAACAACAGCCGGTCACTCACATCACGATACAGGGAATCGAACTGACACAAACATTGCGTACTTTTATGGATAAGTACGAACCGTTGCTCCGCTCCGACTGGATGGTCTATCGGGGAGGCGCCGTAGTGTTTGAGGGGACGGAAGACTGTTTGCTGAAAGATTGCTATCTTCATAATTTGGGAGGAAACGCAGTCTTCTTCTCCTGTTATAACCGCCACTCCACCGTATCGGGTTCTCATTTCACCCGTATCGGAGCCAGTGCCGTTTGCTTTGTAGGCGACCCGAATGCTGTCCGCTCTCCAAGTTTTGAATACAATGAGTCTGTATCGGCCGAGAAACTGAATCGTACGCCCGGTCCTATAGGAAATAACTATCCGGCTCATTGCCTGGTATATGACAACCTGATTCATTCTATCGGCCTGTTCGAGAAACAGATTACGGGAGTGGAGCTATCCATGTGCCGGCACATCACTGTCAGCCACAACAGCATCTATGATACTCCGCGTGCCGGTATCAACGTCAGCGAAGGAACTTGGGGCGGGCATATCATCGAATTCAACGATGTGTTTGACACCGTAAAAGAAACCGGTGACCATGGTTCCTTCAATTCTTGGGGACGTGACCGTTTCTGGCATCCTCACCGCCAAGTAATGGATTCGTTGGTAAATGCCGAACCCTCACTGATTCTGGCAGACGTCACTTCGCCCATCATATTGCGGTATAATCGTTTTCGCTGCGACAGAGGTTGGGACATTGACTTGGACGACGGTTCCAGCAATTACCACATTTATAACAATCTGTGCCTGAACGGAGGCATCAAACTGCGCGAAGGCTTCTATCGGGTGGTAGAAAACAATATCATGATTAATAACTCTTTCCATCCTCACGTATGGTTCAAAAACAGCGGCGATGTGTTCACCCGTAATATTGTGATGTCTTCCTACCGACCGATTCAAGTCCGCCACTGGGGGCTGGAAGTGGATTATAATATCTTCACCGACAGCACTGCCTACCAAAAAGCCCGCCAGCTGAATACCGATGCACACTCCATTGTATGCACTCCCGCCTTCCTTAACCCCGACCGGGGAGATTATCGAATTGACAACCGTTCGGATGCCATTTTCCGTTGTGGCTTCCGCAACTTTGACATGGATAGATTCGGAGTTGTCTCACCCCGACTGAAAGCACTGGCCAAGACTCCCGCATTTCCCAAACCCATTTTCATGGAAGAAGGAAAAGCACATGCCACTATCGAATGGAAAGGACTGCGAATCAAAAACTTGGATACCTTGGGCGAACGTTCTGCTACCGGTATGGATACGGAACGCGGTGTGTATGTCATTTCGGTCAATGCACTGGGTGGTGTGCTGCGTGACTATATCCGCCCCAACGATGTGATTTTGGAGCTGGGCGGAAAATCCGTGAACAACTTGGACGACTTGCAGAAAGCAGTTCAGGCAGCAGATTTAAAGCAACCGCAAACCATGGTTATCTTCCGAAGCCAGAAAGAAAACAAACTGACTTTACCGGCCAATCTCCTAAAATAAGACGAAAGTGTGTCAAAACTAAACCGGTCTATCCCATCGTCAGCTGTAGGGGCAGGATTTGCCTGCCCGAAGACACAAAGTAAACTTTTTCGGGCGAGCGAACCTCGCCCCTACGAACGAAACGACAGCATTATCCACGTTTTGACACAACTCCTTCGATAAAAGGAGAGTTTTGACACATCTCCCACCGTAAAACGGATAATTCTATCTCAATTAATAATTGTTCTTCTTTACTTCGAAGTAAGCCTGCGGATGCAAACATGCCGGACATACTTCAGGAGCTTCTGTACCTACATAAATGTAACCACAGTTACGGCACTGCCATACAGTCTCTTCTGCCTTTTTGAATACTGTACCTTCTTCTACATTCTTCAACAAAGCCAAGTATCTTTCTTCATGACCCTTTTCTGCTTCAGCAATTCTGCGATACATAGTAGCGATAGCCGGAAAACCTTCTTCATCGGCTACATCAGCAAAATGAGGATAATCAGTCGTCCATTCTTCATTTTCTCCGGCAGCGGCAGCTTTCAAATTTTCCATTGTAGTGCCGATTATACCTGCAGGATAGCTGGCAGTAATTTCTACCATACCACCTTCCAACCACTTAAACATACGTTTTGCATGTTCCTTTTCCTGGTCGGCTGTTTCAGTGAAAATAGCAGCGATTTGTTCATAACCTTCTTTCTTTGCAACACTTGCAAAGTAAGTATAACGCATTCTAGCTTGTGATTCACCTGCAAATGAAGTCAGCAAGTGTTTCTCTGTCTGTGTACCTTTAATGCTCTTAGCCATAATTATTAGTTTTATTAGTTGGTTATTCTTTTTATCATCCTTGTTAGATGATGCAAAGATATATATTATATTTCAAAATTGTATTTATTACAATTATAAATTTATACTTAATTAAATATTCACTTTATATAAAGTGAACAATAACACCTATATTTGTGTTCACAACAACATTAACATTTTTCACTATGAAGACCATCATCAAATTATTCACCCTTTCCTTCCTGTCTATAATAGGATTTAATTCGTGCGCATCCGTGCCGTTAAAGGTCGGAGAATCTGAAAATAACTCCACTTACACCGTCAGCTACCTGTTCGAACATGATGGTTGCAAGGTATATCGTTTTTACGATAAAGGAAATTATGTCTACTTCACTACGAGAGGAGATGTAACCAGCATCACAAATGATTCCACCGCCCAACGCACCACTACTATCAACAAAACACCCTATAAATAACAAAAATAAGGATTTGAATATAATAATACATTAATTTTATCTACTTTTGCAATTCGTTTAAAATCATAGCATAAAGTAGTTAACAAATGAAAGCATTTGAATTCAGACCAAAGCTCTTCACTACATTAAAAGATTATTCGAAAGAGAGCTTCATGGCCGACCTCATGGCCGGCATTATCGTAGGTATCGTTGCACTTCCCCTGGCTATTGCATTTGGTATTGCTTCAGGAGTATCTCCCGAAAAAGGTATTATCACTGCTATTGTTGCAGGCTTTATCATTTCTTTATTGGGAGGAAGCAAAGTACAAATCGGTGGGCCGACAGGCGCGTTTATCGTTATCATTTACGGCATCATCCAAGAGTATGGCATCAGCGGGCTGACAGTGGCAACCCTGATGGCAGGTATACTCCTTATTCTATTAGGAGTGTTTAAACTGGGGGCTGTCATCAAATTCATTCCTTATCCCATCATTGTCGGCTTTACCAGTGGTATTGCCGTTACTATCTTCACTACACAGATAGCTGATATCTTCGGCCTCAACTTTGGGGGAGAGAAAGTCCCCGGAGACTTTATCGGCAAATGGATGATTTATTTCCGCCACTTTGATACAGTGAATTGGTGGAATGCCATTGTCAGTGTGGTCAGTGTATTCATCATTGCCATCACTCCTAAATTCTCAAAAAAGATTCCCGGTTCGTTAATATCCATCATCGTAGTAACAATTGCAGTCTATCTGATGAAGACTTACGGAGGGATTACCTGCATTGATACGATTGGCGACCGATTCACCATCCAATCACAACTTCCCGATGCAGTGGTACCCGAATTGAATTGGGAAGCAATCAAGAACCTGTTTCCCGTAGCCATAACAATTGCCGTATTGGGTGCCATCGAATCATTACTTTCGGCTGCCGTTGCCGACGGTGTAATCGGCGACCGTCATGATTCAAACACAGAGCTGATAGCCCAAGGTGCAGCCAATATCGTTGCTCCTCTTTTCGGAGGCATCCCTGCTACCGGTGCCATTGCGCGTACCATGACCAATATCAACAACGGCGGTAAATCTCCGGTAGCCGGCATTATTCATGCTGTCGTATTACTGCTCATCCTGCTCTTCCTGATGCCGTTGGCACAATATATCCCGATGGCTTGTCTGGCCGGCGTGTTAGTCATTGTATCTTATAACATGAGTGGCTGGCGCACCTTTAAGGCATTACTCAAGAATCCGAAATCGGACGTGACAGTGTTATTGATTACTTTCTTCCTGACAGTCATTTTCGACTTGACAGTCGCTATTGAAGTAGGGTTGCTGATTGCCTGCGTGCTGTTTATGAAACGTGTAATGGAAACCACCGATATTTCGGTTATCAAAGATGAGATTGACCCCAACACGGAGACAGACGCCAATGTGCACGAAGAACATTTACTTGTCCCTGCAGGTGTAGAAGTATACGAAATCAACGGCCCGTATTTCTTCGGTATCGCCACCAAATTCGAAGAAATCATGTCTGAACTGGGCGACCGCCCTAAAGTACGTATCATCCGTATGCGTAAAGTGCCATTCATTGATTCTACCGGCATTCACAACCTCACTAATCTTTGTGAAATGTCTAAGAAAGAAAACATCCATATCGTACTTTCGGGTGTAAACGAAAAGGTGCATAAAGTATTGGAGAAAGCCGGTTTTTATGATTTGCTCGGCGAAGACAACATTTGTCCCAATATCAATGTAGCTCTTGAAAAAGCCAAAGCCATCGTAGAGAAATAAAATCGGGCTGCCCGACTGAAAGAGATTATTTATTGATAAATGAAGGTGCCGAAACTCTCATTAACTAAAAGTCGGGAATGTGTCAAAACTTCCCTTTTATTGAAATCACCCTCGCTACAGCTGCCTGTGGCGAGGGTGATTTTTAGTTTATGAGCGTACGGAGAAAACAATTGTTTTTATCTCCCTATATAATACCACGGACAAAGGGAAGACTAAGCTGTTTCTTACTGTCAGCCAAGGTCTTTTAAACGTAAGATTATTACAGACTACGACAATGGACTGTACAGTCCATTATAGCAGACTGTACGATTCGCTGTGGGAGACTGTAGTAATCTTACTTATAGAAGGGCTTAATCTAAAGGATGAAAACGCTTAATCTGACTAATGAAATGTATAGCCGCTATTTTACTTCTTAAAAATCAGATACCACACAACAGAAGAAGCGACTAAAAAATAGACAGCAAAGAAATCTCTGTATTGTGATACCCAATCAAAATGAAATGAAAAAAATAAAGAAAAGGCGTATAACACCCATAGCCCCCATCCTATAGCTTTTCTTTTTTTCATTGACTAACCTCCCAACGATTATTATCATCCAAACAAATTACTGAGTCAAACGGAATACTAGCCTCAGTATTACAAACCTGGACGTTGGGGAAACTCTGCATTGATTTTACACCAACACCATAAGCTTCTTCTGGGAAGCAGAAAACGAACAAACTCCCTATAGACACAAATAATGAATAAACAGAGAAAAAATGCATACCTATAAGTTTTTAATTAGTTGGTAAATTGTATTTATGTTAATATCACAAAGGTAAATCGCTCTTCCCAAACTCTGTGTTATTGGATTGTTATCTTTATGTTAATTGTGTGTCTATAGAACTTGGGACTTTGATGTTGCTAATTCAAAACAGTTTCTAAGTTCGCTAAAGAGTGGCATGAATAAAATGCCAATATCCGTTCTTTCAGTAAATAGGTATATTTAGCTTGTGATTGTTGGGACAACGCATCTGCCAATTTCATTTTTATCTCATTATACTCATATACAGTCGACTTTCCAGCCATATACTTCTCTAACGCATACCGATGCGCCTCCCGATTGGCAGCTACCGCTTTGGTAGTAGATTCGTATTTCTCAAAAGCTGCCAGCGCATCCATATACGCTTTCTCAATATCCTTATAAAGGCTTTTCTTTTCATTTTCCAATGACAAGCGGGCATTATTCTCTTCCAAACGCGCCATTTTTACCTGATTCCTGGTAGAGAAGCGGTCAAAAAGAGGGACGCTTAATGTGAAATAAACGCTTTTCTGCATATTGTTTTTAAACTGCTGATGAAAAGACGGATTCATTGCACCACGAGAATAATAGTAACCGGTATTGATTCCGGCACCCCAAAAAAGCTGCGGGTAATATCCCGACTTGGCAACTTTTATACTTTTCACTTTACTCTGCAAAGAATAATGAGCTTGCTTTATCTGAGGCATACAGCTTAATGCCGAAGCATAAATCCCCTCAGGAGTGACAGATTCCATAGAAACTATACTTTCATCCAAAGAATCTACATCAAAATACTCCTCACCCTTCAACTCCATCAATTGCATCAAGTCAAGAAAAGAAAGCCGCAGCGAGTTCCTGGCTTCAGTAGCCACCAGTTCATCATCAGCCAATTGAGCTTTCACATCATATAATTGAGACTGCGGAACTTTTCCATTCTCTATCAGAATCCGTGTCCTGCTTTCTTGTTCTTTTGTCAACCGGATTTGTTCTTGAGCGATACGATAGATTTCTTTATTCAACAGTATCTGAAAATAATAGTTGGTTACATTGAGTGACAAGTTGTTTTTTATCAATTCCTTATTTGCCTCAGCCGCCAATATATCGAATTTATTTCGAGAAATGGATGCACTTGTTTTGAATCCGGTAAAAAGAGGCATTTCGGTACTGACGGAGAAAGAAGAATTTTGTATGTTGCTATCTTCATACGTATTATCCTGATTCAAAGCCCTGCCAAAAGAAAAACGTTGTGAAGCTCCTACATTCAGGTCGGGTAGAAAACTGTTCTTCAACGTATTTCTCTCTACTCTCAAACTTTTAATCCGGTTTTGGCTCTGCTTCACCTCTATATTGTGCAGTATGGCATAATCTATACATTCTTTGAGACTCCACTTTTTATTTTGTGCTTGCATATTTGCTATAAATGCGATGGCTACAACAGCTGCAACTATTAATTTTTTCATACTGTCCATTCTTTAACCTATTTCATCAAACTGTTCCTTCCATAAACGATGATACATCCCATTCGAATTGAACAATTCTTCATGAGTACCTGCCTCGACTACTTGCCCCTTATCAATCACCACAATCTTATCAGCATTCTTCACTGTACTCAACCGATGAGCAATCACGATAATCGTTTTCCCCTTCCGTGCCAGTGCATCCAGCGTCCGCTTTACATAGTGCTCGGAAATAGAATCAAGCGAAGAGGTCGCCTCATCAAAAATAAGTATCTCCGGTTCTTTATATAAAGCGCGCGCTATGGCAAGTCTCTGCCGCTCGCCACCCGATAAGGATGCACCATGTTCGCCGATATAAGTCCGGTAGTCCTTAGGCAAACCATCTATAAAGTCCTTCAAGCCAAGTTGTTCTGTCAAATCTACAATTTTCTTCATGTCCGGATGCAAGTCGCCTACCGCTATATTCTCTGCAATGCTGCCGGCAAATAATTCAATCTGTTGAGGTACTGTTCCCACCCGACGACGAAGGCTGCGGTTGTCTATTTGCGCAATATCATAATCGCCTATGCGAATGCGACCCTCCTGTATAGGATAAATATGCTGTAACAACGAAATCAAAGTCGTCTTGCCCGACCCGCTTTCTCCCACTATGGCAGTGGTCTTCCCCTTTTCTATCTTCAAGCTCAATTCCTTGAACACATCCTTGCGCGAACCATAGCGAAACGAAACATTCTCAAACGTAATATCGCCCACCATATCCGGTTCTAATATTATCTTTTGATTATTATCCTGTTCGCGTTCCAAGTCCATAATCTGGAATAAGCGGTCGGCGGCAATCAGTGCATCCTGAATAGTCTGATTGGAAGAAATCAGCGAGCCGATAGGAGAAATTACATAACCAACCAAGGAATAAAACACCATCAGAGCACCCGGTGTCAATTCCTGATCGACCACCAAAATACTTCCTAACCAAAGAATGGCAATCGTAATGCCGGTAGATACAAACTGAATACCGCCTTGCGCCATAATGGAACCATATATACTGCGATACGTATTCTTCAATAAATGTACAAAACGAGTTTCCGTCTTCAAATTAGCATATTCTTCTATACCGAATCGTTTGATAGTAGAAATGGAATTAAGAGATTCCACCAACTGCGCTTCCAAATCGGCGCTACTTTCCATAATACCGCGCTGATATTTCCGGTTCAATTTATTAAATCCCCAGAAAATAAGCAGGAATAAGGGGGCAGACACTAATGTAATCAATGCCAATTCCCAGGAATAAACGAACATAAGGCACACAGAGAAGACAAGAATCATGATATTAACCACCAGATCCAACGAAACATTATTGATAAAATTACGGATTTTCACTGCATCATTGACGCGTGAAATAATTTCACCTACGCGCATCGTATCAAAGAATTGCTGAGGCAAAGTCAGCAGATGCTTATAATATCCTAAAATCAATGCCGCATCAATCCGTTGTCCGGTCTTTAAAGCCAGAATACTTTTCATTGCTCCGATAAAAGTCCGCAATAGCAGGATGACCAGCATGATCACTCCCATGAGATTGAGTAAATTGATATTCTTGTCTACCAGCACATAATCTGTAATTTTACCTACATAAATGGAAGTGGATAATCCCAAGATACTATAAATAAGCGCACCAAACACGGCTTGCAGCATCACACTTTTATGCGGAGCTAGCAGTGAGAAGAATTTCTTCGTCATACCGGTCTTCATATTTCCGGTCTTGAAAGTTTCTTCCGGTTCCAATAACACCAGTACACCGGTCCACATTTTCTCAAATTCCTGATTGGTGACGCGATGCATCCGCCCGTCACCCGGATCCATATATTCTATGTATTCTTTCTTTTTCTCCACCTTATATATCACTACAAAATGCTGAAGCTGCTCGTGTACTATAACATGGGCAATAACAGGTTTAGGAACAATATACAATGCCTCAAACTTAGCCCGCACTCCTTTAGCTGACAAGCCCAACTTATTGGCAGCCTCTATCAATCCCAATATATTTGTTCCTTTTTGGTCGGTAAACGCATATTGGCGAATACGTGCAATGGGAAATTGCAAACCATAATAGGCACATACGGAAGCCAGACAAGCCGCTCCACAATCTGTAATATCAAACTGTTTTATTTTAACTCCTTTTTTCATCTTGTATTCGTGTTTTAAAATTTAGCCATCATTGTTTTATTCTCATATTGCTTGGGATTTGCCCAATCGTCTATCTTCTGATACAATAAATCAAACAATGAGCGCCGGGTTATCATAAAATGAGCACTGACGGTCATACCTTTTTTCAAGACTCCTTTTTGTCCGCTTTTCAACATCAGATAGTTACGTTCCATCCGGCATTTCACTTTATAGAATGAATTCCCTTGACTGTCCGTCAAGAAATCCGATGAAATCTCTGTTACTTTTCCGGCTAATGTTCCCCATTCATTATAATTAAATGATTCCACCTGTACATTTACCGGCATCCCGATATTCATAAAACCTATATTCCTGGGTGTGACATATATCTCCATACACAGGGTAGAATCGGGACTGACCACTGCCAATGACTGCCCTGCCTGTATGCTGCTTCCCCTGTATATGCCCGAAAACTGATCAATAGTTCCGCTTACCGGACTACGGACTATATAAAGCTCTTTATCTTTCAACTCCTGTTGTAAGGTGGTATTCATTTCGCTACGGGAATTACGATAGGTATTCATATCTGCCTGCCACGTACTCAACTGGCTTTGTATCAATGAAGCCAGTTCATTTTGCTGGCTCTGATACTGGAAATAATATTTATCATATTCTTCTTCTGAAATCACCTTCTTATCAAACAGGTTTTTATTGCGCATATATTCTTTTTCCGCCTGCGCCAAAGAGGTTTCCAGTTCTTTTTTCTTTTTGATAAAATAGGTATATTCCTGCTGACGAACCGGAGAATGGAACACCACAGGGCATTCACCTTTTGCCAGATAAGCTAAATCTGCCAAATGTGCTTGATAATCATTCAGACGATTAGTCTGATAATTTATTTTATAATCGGAATTATTGGTACGAAAGCGAAGAAGGACATCTCCTTTGTTTACCCGGTCGCCTTCGCGTACATAGACAGAATCTACCAATTCTGTTATAGCCGATTTTATTTCGGTTTTTTCAGTCACCGGCCTCACTACCCCACTTCCCTGCACGGAAATGTCTACATAGATAAAAGGCAATGCAATAATAGCGGCAGCAACGGCAGCCAATACCACCCAATAGATAATCTGGGATTTTGTGGTGTGTTGATAGATGTATGTTTCAATACTGTTCTCTATCCATTCGTTTGGTAATAACATAACATTTCTACTTTTACTGATTTATACCGCAAAAGTAAAAGGAAAGAAAAAGGAAATGTGTTATCGGATTGTTATCATTAGGTTAATTATTTATCCATAAAACATGATACATAATTCTTATAATTCTCTATTCTGCTTTCACTGTACATTTATATTCTATCGCCATCCATTCCCAACTGCTTTATCAAACTAAAATTATTCAGAAAGATAATGCTACTTCCTATTATAAGGAATTATGGGAAATTTTATTTAGATATTTTTTTAAGTAAAGAAGCTAGGACAGAAGAGCCAACAAGAGCAAAAGCACCCCCACTGAAAGATACAATTAAATCTTGTACACTATAATACCTCCAAATGACAAAAAGTAATAACATGCACATAATTATATAAATAATTCTGTAGATAAAAGTTTTGTCGCTATATGGAAAGACTATTATAGAAGGGAAAAAAAATAGGATATAAAATGAACTGTCAATATCAGTCCAAAACCTTAATATAAACATTATTATAATAAATATTAAAGACACACATATTCCAATATAATTTTTACTTTTCATATTTTATGTATTTCAATTATTACATATTTCAAATTTTAATACTTAATATATAGTGAAAAGAGAATGTGTCAAAACTAAATAACCTATCACTTTGTCATCCTGAACAAAGTGAAGGAACTGTTTGCATTTACTTTTTTGCAAAAGCTCAGAATATCAGAATAACAGAGCAAAATGATAGCATTATCAACATTTTGACACCCTCTCTAAGATATTACATCAATAATATTGAGTATTAAAATCTTATCTCACTATTATGATTTAAATTACAATCTATCATGGAACATATTAATATAGTTACATGATAGAAGAATGTCCACAATTACTTTCAAGATATGTACCACCGTATCTTGTTTCATCAGAACTTTGTACATTATTATCTAATGCGCTAAGTACATATCCGACCAAGTATGATAACCATGTTCCACCAGCAATCATTCTGCAATCAGAAATATCCATAATAGAAATAAGTTCTTTATTTGGTATTATTTGATTTTTCATATTTTATATATTTCAAAATTATTTATTATTTTTTTGCAGCATTCCAACCATCCATAAAATCATTTCCAGCATTTCTATCTAGTGCTTCACTGACTAATACACCAATAGCTAACCATACTAATCCTGGTATTCCACCATTCATATCTTGTATCTCATTCAAATTCATTTCCTGCATCAAAACATTGTTTTCTAAACTTTTCATAATAGTAATTTTCTAATTAGTTAATAAAATTGTGTTTGTATAGAAGCTACCAGCAAATAAGATCTGCTAATGGCCCATATATTTTACGAAGTTCTTCCATCTGTTCCTCCGTAGGAGGCACATAACCTCCCGAGACCTGTACATGTTCCTCACCACTGAGTGGTTTCACCATACAATAATCATTCTTTTTCATACTTCATTTTGTGTTTTGTTGTTATATACTAAAAAAATAACTCTCTAAAACGGCTGAGCACTACAAATACACTAGTCAGACTAGTACTGCTACTGTAAATGTAGCATCCGCCATAAATATTCATACATTCTGCTAACGTCAGCATTTCCATTTTATTAAATTTTCATCGTGTTTTGTGTTTGTGTTATTATTTCCCTTATTTATAGACTCGGGCAGTCCCTTATTCTTCGTCTGAACAAGCGGTGAGCAAAAAGATGAGGTATACCATTCATCCGTTTCCCTTCCTGAGCTTGTTCGTTTATACTCGTTTTTCCCATCTCTCTTTCGTGTTTGTTTTAATGCAACAAAGATAAGCTGTCTTTTTCTAGCTCTTTGTTATTGAATTGTTATCTTTATGTTAATTGTTTGTCCATATATAATAATAAGTTTCTGCCTTTTTCTCTTCTTCATTATTCCATTTGATATTTTTTATTTCTCCTCCATAAATAGAAGTTTGTTCTTCACTGCTTAATGTTACTATTATTTTTTCCATAATACTATATTTTTAATTATATGTATGAGTTTTAGTTTGATGTTGCAAACATAATAGGAAATTTTATAATAATATGTTATCAGAATGTTATCCGATTTTAAGAATAAGTTATTATATTTGCTACATGATAAAGACTAAGTACTTGAAAATAATCACTGCTATAAGCTTAACCTCCATATTAGCACTGCAATTTATATGGTTATGCAATACTTATGTTCTTATCAGAGATAATATATGTGAAGAAACAGACCAAATTCTATATGAGGCAATAGAAGAAGAAGCGTTAAAACGCTTTCATACAACTCCTAAAGGAACTAGTATAGAAGGGAAACAAGAAAAAGAAACAAAAGACAGCATCCCCGAAATCACTTATTTAGAAGAATAGGTTATTATATCTCTATAGAAGACGTGGATTCCATCGCTTCCACTCTGCTCTTAGAGCATAAAATAAGCAGCGATTTCATATTGAACCTTATCAATCCGAAAACCGGAGAAGTGCTTCAACAAAGCAAAGAAGGAAACTTTTGTCTATGGAATGCCATTCACTCTAAGGAAATTCCTATCCGCACAGACCTATCACAAGCTGTACAAATGATATTGGTGAATCCACATTGGAGCATATTTGCACGCATGGGAATCTTGTTGCTGACTACAGCGGTTATGGTAGTATCCGCTTTCATCGGATTGTTTTATCAAATAAAAATCATCATCACAGAAAGGAAAATAGCCCGGCTGAAAGAAGATTTCTCCTACGCCATGATTCATGACATGAAGACGCCCATCAGTTCTGCCATCATGTGTGCCAGCAGGCTACATAGCGGAAAGCTGGATGACAAACCGGAAATAAAGAACCATTATTTTACTATTGTGGAAAATGAACTAGAACATTTGTTGGCTCTTTCTAACAAAGTGCTGACGCTGGCGAAACTGGAACAACACAAACTGGAGATGAACAAAAAAGAAGTTTCATTATCTCCCATGATAGGAGACTTAATTGAAAAGTTTACCATAAAAACTGAAAAAACAATCCATTTTACTACAGACTTAAAAACAGAAAAGGTATATGCCGACGAAGAGTTTCTGAAGGAAGCAATCAGTAATCTGATAGACAATGCCATAAAATATTCCAAAGAATCGGTAAAGATAAACATCAGTTCATCAAGTGATGCCAACCATGACATTATCAACATATACGACAATGGTATTGGAATCTCGCAAAAAGACCAAAAGAAGATTTTCGAGAAGTTTGAGCGTGCATCGGCCATCAAACGAACCCGAAAAGGAGGCCCTTCAGGATTCGGACTAGGGTTGAACTATGTTTATCAGGTAATGGAAGCCCACGAGGGAAGAGTATATATTAACAGTATAGAAGGGGAATTCAGTGAATTCAGCCTGTTAATACCTAAAATAATAAAAAGCTATGATTAAACTATTATTAGTGGAGGATGATTCCACTTTCAGTTATATCGTAAAGAATGAATTGCAGGAAATTATCGGTGGCTACGAAGTGATAACCGCTACCAATGGTGCAGAAGGACTGAAAGCTTGGAAAGAATATCATCCGGATATTATTATTTCGGATATCGATATGCCTGTGATGAACGGTTATCAAATGGTGGAACGTATCCGTGAAATAGACGGGGATACTCCTATCTTGTTTACTTCTGCATTGACATCTCCCAAAGACGTGAAAGAAGGATATAAACTGGGGGTTAATAACTATGTGAAAAAGCCCTTTGTGCCCGATGAATTGGACGCACATATACACGCCATCCTGAAAATGAAGGCAGGAGTCAAATTACGCAATGAAAATGAACACTATGCATTGGGACGCTTCACCTTGGATGCCAAACACGCCACACTGCATAACAATGAAACCGGAGAGAACAAAACTCTGACGGTGCGCGAAGCCCAAATACTTCAGCTCCTGTGCGAAAACATAAATGAAATAGTGGAAAGGAGGGCTATTTTAAGTCGTTTTTGGAATACAGAGGATGATTATTTTGCCTCACGCAGCTTGGATGTCTTTATCACGAATTTGCGGAAATCACTGAAGGAGGAGCCTCTCATCGAATTGAAGAATATCCGGGGAGTGGGCTTTGTATTATTGCTAAGCTGAAAAAATACTCCTATACCGTAATGTTCCTAAACAAAATGCAGTATGGGAGTATTTTCTAAAGTCAGCCGAAAATCCATTTGGCTGCTTTGGGTACAAACCTATAAAAGAAAGCTACCACTCCCCATGAAATGGCAAAGGCTATTATGGCCGTAACAGGTATCTTTACTGAAATAGGAATAGAAAGTATATCAGCAATACCATAACTAAAACCAACCATAAAATAATGAATCAAATAAATACCAAGTCCACATTTAGTGATGTTAGAGAATAAACTCACCCAACCGGGAGATGTAAACCTTATCCGACGGATAATCAGAAACACAGCGATAGTCATCAACACAACATTAGGAGAGCAATATAAGAAAAACATCTCCATTTCTTGTTCCGTGCAATCAGGATTGGCAGTTATCGACTTAAAACCTACATAAGTCACAATATACCCGATGGCAAATAACGGTACAGCAACTCCAACTGTCTTCACCCAATTCCACTCTTTTACATCTTTTGCCAAATAATAGCCCAACAGTAGGTAACCGTTAAAACCGGCAAAATAATAAAAAGTGCCAAATGAGTTCCAGGCACAAAGCCCGAAGAGTTCTTGCGAAAAGAAAGCGTAGGCGTAAGGCAGGAACAATGTTATTCCCCAAATGCCAAGGAATATTTTTTTCTGTGAAAGATTTGCCTTCTCTATCCAAGCAGAGAAGAACGGCATATAGAGATACAGACCTATAAGCATATAAAGATACCACATCGGTACTGTGTAGACATTGAATTTAAAAGGAATCAATGCAATATTTGTCATCGCATCACCAAAAGATTGAGAAGCATCGGGCGATGCATAAGCAAAAACATCAGCTATCACAGCAGATGATAATCCCAACACACCTGTTATCCAAGGAAAAAGATTGTATAGAACAGACCATACTAAAAAAGGAACGGCAATACGCAACAACCGCTTTTTATAAAAACTTTGGATGGGCATATTAACCGGCAAAAGTAACAATCCCGTAATCATAACAAACAAGGGGACGCAGGGACGAAGAAAGGAGCCATAAATAGAACCCCAAAAATTAAACTCCGGATTAGAACGAGCTTCGGGAGAAACATTAAAAGGATCGGCACAATGAATACATATTACCATAAATATGGCGAGAAAACGAAGTACATCAACCCATACTATTCTATGGGGTTGATTGGATGGACTAGCTTGTAACATATTTCTTATTTTATATATTTACCGGCAAAAGTACAAAATAAGCCATCCAAACTTTTTTAACTACTTAAAGAAATGCCTATTTACTTTCTTAAAGCGCATAAAGTTACATGAGACATACCTAAATAAGAAGCGATATAACCCAGATTGACACGCTGAAACATATCAGGATTTTTAATGAGGAAATCATTATAACGTTCCTCTGCCGACATATACAAACGATAAATAAGCCTTCTTTCCATTTCCACAAAAGCTTTTTGATGTAAGATGCGCAACCAGTTTGCTATATCAGCATATTTCAAACATAAGGCTTCAAGTTCTGCGATAGGAATAAAATATAAAATAGAATCTTCGAGCACTTGAACCATCTCATTCTCATAGCCCTCTGTTTTACCATAAAAACTATTAGTGGAAAAAGTAAGGTCACCTTCTTTGCTAAACCAAGAGGTTACCTCTCTCCCATCCATCAGAATATAAGAACGAGCGATTCCCTTCTCTATGAAATAGACATTGTCATCTCTCTTGTCGGGTGCTATCAGAATGGTTCTTTTTGATAAAGCAAGAGGCTGCAATCTGGAAATGAGTTCATGAAGAGTTATCTCATCTATTTTGAATATCTTATTTATTGCATTTATAACTCTTTCCATAGCATATAATCGGGTTTATACATATTCCGGTTTCAGTTTCAATACGAAACCGACACCGGAATGCCTGCTGCCTTTATCAATTCTGCAATTCTGTCCAGCTCCTCGTGGGTCGCTTTTTCCAAATCATGATCGGGTGTTTCGCGGTCAATAGTATAAATCATCACTTGGCGGGGAGCTATTTCTTTTACTGTGTCCAGCCAAGGCAATACATAGTTGTCTGTCGTATTATTCACATCCTGTCCTTGGTATGTACCTTTCAGAAACATGGTTTGAATAATCAGATTGCCTTTGAACGCTTTCATCCCTTCTATGATTTTCTGCACATCATAATGTCCTACCGGACGATCCACTTCTTTGATATAATCAGCATTCACCGTGTCCAGCTTCATGATATTATTATCTATCTTGTTCAGTGCATCAAAAACATCCGGTTTATGAATGAAAGTGGAGTTGGTCAACACGCTTACCTTCGCCTGCGGAAAGTATTTATCACGCAATGACAATGTATCGTCTATAATTCCGGCAAACTCAGGATGGGCAGTAGGTTCACCATTGCCGGCAAAAGTCAGGACATCCGGTTGGGGACCGTTTTGCCGCATATCAAGCAAACGAGCTTCCAAAGCTTCACGAACCTGTTCACGGGTAGGTAATTTTTTCTTCGGACGATGGTCTTTATTAAAACCGCACTCGCAATAAATACAATCGAAAGAACAAAGCTTACCATCTTCGGGAAGAAGATTGATTCCCAAAGAAACTCCCAAACGACGGCTATGCACCGGACCGAATATAGGAGAAGGATAAATGACTGTTGACATAGTTGTTGTTTCTGTTGATAACAGTGCAAAAATACATAATGTTTTTCAGAACTTAAGCCTCAACTGCAAATAAAGGTCACTTTTCGTACTTCCGTCAATTGCCTCCAAAGCCGAACCGATAACATCCCGATTTAAATAATGCGTCATCCCATACTTTGCCTGAATCATGATGTGTTTATTCAGTTCATAGCGGGCATTTACCGCCCATCGTGTACCTTCATAATAGAATGAAGGCATAGAAAAAGCATAAAGCACATTCTTTTCATAAATCGTCAATCGTGATTCATAATCATCTGTGTTAAACCAAGAACCACTTACGTCAAACTGCAAAGGAATGGAGGTGAATTTATAACCGGCACTTTGTGAAAACAGAAATCCGTTGGAAGCCGACTGCCCCCTATAGTTTACCCGGGCATAATCCGCTATTGTTTTCAACAGCAGTTTATCCTTCAGTGCATAATTTAACTGATAACGGCATTTCTGTTGTATATAAGGAATTGTTTGCCTGATTTTATCCTCTGCTGTGAAATCTTTTTTCTTGTTTTTATAGCGATATCTTATGAACATTTCCAGTTGATAAGTAGGTGAATAACTTAGCTGAACCAATCCGTCAAAACCTTTGGTTCCCGGTTCGCTAACTAAATACTTCTTCCATGGAAAATAAAAAAAGTCTCCATAACAACTCATCCTTATATATCGTAATAACTTCGTTTCCAATCCAATATAAAATCCACTTTCATTTTGCACACCATTGCCCTCTCCTATAGAACGGCCATAAATACTTTGATATTTCGCATCATAATATCTGTTCATAACTATTAACTGTGTTCCTCCATTCGGTGAATAACTCAACATATTCATAGTGGCAACAGTACCGTTTTTATCAATGGCAGTTTCGCCTAAAAGAGAGAATTGTTTCCAAAAGATTTTATAGTTTCCTCCCACATTATAAAAGTCTTTGCCACGAGGATAGAATCTGTTATAAGGTTTTAAGTCAGGATTTAACGGCTTGTTGAAAACATTATAAACCGTTGTTAATCCCAATTCACAATACTTCCCATTATAATTTAAATTACTACCAATCAATTGATTAGTTACCATATTCTTCTTTTCAAATTCTCTATATAAACGATGGTATCCATCCTTTTTCAGCGAAGTTATAAACCGGTTATTCACAATTCCATCCATCTTTCGATAAGAATAAAAAGCATCTACCGTCCACCTTTTCGACAATTTATAACTAATTGCCATTCCCTGAAAGTAATTGTATTCGTCAGCAGAAGAATGTTTGCGAATACCGCGGCTTTTATTTCCCAATGTAGAAAGTGTAGCTGTTTTTCCCATGCCGAAATCAGTGTTCATAACCAGTCCATAACCATAGCTTAAACGATAATTACCGATAGCTAATGCCTTGATTTTTCCAATGTTATGAATTAACAGGTAAGGTGAATAAAAATCATATCCCTTTTGGTTCTGCCCGGCAAAGAAAGGTTCACCGGCATCCTTCTCTGCCGTAAGTCCCAAGTATATTTTGTCCCGATAGTGAAAACTATATCTCAAACTGTGATAATAACCATACCCTAAGTATTGTTTGTTCGGGTTCTTCTTCAATTCTTCTTTAGTATGGAATTTATAACCTGATTTAATATAAAAAGGAATATCCACACGTGTTGATAACTCTTGTTTTCCATATTTCAACACCTGTTTTAAAGTAGGCTTATATTCCTCTTTTTCAGGCTGTTTAAAGTAGATAAACGGTTGTAAACAACGAATAGTCTGTCTGTTAATATCTTCAATCATCCACAATTCATTCTCACTGAGCATCGGTCCGTTCTTATAAAGATAATACAAGATATTTTCGACTATCCGATCAGACAGAAAAGGAAACTTCTCCAATTGCTCTTTTGTTGCCGTATTGATATTGATAGGATTTTCTTTTAACTCTGACAATTCTTCAAAATTATTCTCCCACTGAAAGACTTCTCCTTCCTCTTCACCAATTAATTGCTCGGCCAATTCTTCCCAAACTTCTTGTGCTGATAGGTTATTCACCGATAAGGCTATTGTAATACAAGCAATTAACATAGATTTCAACAATCTGTTCATTTTGTAATTTATTGGTGTGTTTTAAGTTAAATAGTTTTATTCAAAGCAAGAGTAACCGCATTTCTTACTACTTTTGCATAGACAATGAAAAGGAAACTCTATATAGCTTTATTTCTTTCCTTTATAGCCATTGCTGCCTATTCCCAGCAATCGACGACTACTATAAACGGATATATGGTACCTGTATGTGTATACAAAGGAGATACCATTCCTTCATTACGGCTGCCCAATGTATACGTATTCAAGCCATTAAAATTTAAAAATGAAAAAGAAAGACGGGAATATTACCGCCTGGTAAGGAATGTAAAGAAGACTTTGCCTTTGGCTCGTGCCATCAACCGTGCCATTATCGAAACCTACGAGTATCTGGAAACGCTCCCCGACAAAAAAGCCAGAGAGAAACATCTGAAACTCGTTGAAAAAGGACTGAAAGAACAATATACTCCCGTCATGAAGAAATTAACTTTTGCACAGGGCAAACTGTTGATAAAGTTGGTAAACCGTGAAACCGACTCTTCTTCCTATGAATTGGTAAAAGCTTTCATGGGTCCCTTTAAAGCAGGGTTTTATCAGACTTTTGCCGCATTATTCGGCGCAAGTCTGAAAAAAGAATATCATCCCGAGGCGGAAGATAAACTGACGGAACGGGTGGTATTATTGGTGGAAAACGGACAAATATAAATCCGGTTAGTTCCTCATTCTTTTATAGTTACTCTTTTCTAAACTTAATCAATTTATTTGCAAACTCCCAAAGCACAATGCCTGTAGTTACGGATACATTCAGCGAATGTTTTGTGCCGTACTGAGGAATCTCAATGCAACCGTCACAAGCATTCACCACTTCTTGTTGAACACCTTTCACTTCATTTCCCATCACAATGGCATACTTTTTATCCGGCTCCAGTTCAAGCTCGTCAAGCATGGTACTTCCTTCCACTTGCTCGATAGCCAACACCGTATATCCTTCATTATGAAGTTCTTCTACTGCTTCCAATGTATGCTTCACATACTTCCAGTCAACGGTATCTTCGGCCCCTAATGCCGTTTTATGCATTTCAGGATGGGGAGGAGTGGCGGTAATGCCACATAAATAAATACGCTCTACAAGAAAAGCATCCGACGTGCGGAATACAGAACCTATATTATGCAAACTGCGTACTTCATCCAATATCACTACCAACGGTAACTTATTTGCCTGTTTAAATTCATCTACTGTAAGACGGTTAAGCTCCGTTATTTTCAATTTTCTCATCTTTGTGTATATGCTATTAATATGTATTGCAAAGATAATAACTAATTCACATAACCCTGTTGATAACGGTTGAAAACATGTAGAAAGAATGGGCATATCATTTCAAAAGTATTTCTTGCATATTTCAATAAAAGATATATCAAATGACAGAAATCAACAATCCAAAAAAGAATCCGAGAATTTAAACCGCCAATATCAACACAATTTAATCACTATTTTAGGCGTTCATAATCATAAAGTTTTTAACTTTGCATATTATCAACAGTTTGTTAATAGAAAAGGTAAAGACTGTATTATCAGAGTTTAAGCCCGTTGATTACTTATTCATATCTTTGCATTATGAATGAATAACTTCTCAGGCAAGAAAAGCAGTCTACTTTTTACTAACACTATTAACCGACAATTATCATCACTATAAATTCTTTTTTTAAGAGAAGAAAGAAAAAACATAGAAATAATGAATAAAGAGGAATGGTTGAAAAAAGGGTATGCTGCCGAACCGGTGGACAAGACCTTAGATTTGAAAGCAGAGATAAATAAGTTGCGTAAAGAGAAGAATGCGCTTATTCTGGGACATTACTACCAGTCGGGTGAAATACAGGATATTGCCGACTTTGTAGGTGATAGTCTGGCATTGGCACAATGGGCAGCCAAAACAGATGCTGACATCATCGTGATGTGCGGTGTGCACTTTATGGGGGAAACAGCTAAAATTCTTTGTCCGAATAAGAAAGTGCTTGTACCTGATTTAAATGCAGGCTGTTCGTTGGCCGACAGTTGTCCTGCCGATGCTTTTGCAGCGTTTGTTAAAGCACATCCGGATTATACTGTAATTTCATACGTTAATACAACGGCTGCTGTAAAGGCTGTGACTGATGTGGTGGTGACTTCTACCAATGCCAAGCAGATAGTGGAAAGTTTTCCGGCAGACGAGAAGATTATCTTTGGTCCCGACCGTAACTTGGGAAACTATATAAATTCGATTACAGGACGTAATATGCTGTTATGGGACGGTGCCTGTCATGTGCATGAACAATTCTCTGTTGAGAAGATTGTAGCATTGAAAAAGCAATATCCCGATGCGGCTATTCTGGTACATCCCGAATGTAAAGGAGCTGTTGCGAAGCTAGCTGATAAAGTCGGTTCTACGGCAGGCTTGTTGAAGTATGCTATTGCCAGTGACAAAAAGGATTTTATTGTTGCTACTGAAAGTGGTATCCTGCACGAGATGCGTAAACAATGCCCTGAAAAGAACTTTATTCCCGCTCCGCCCGAAGACAGCACCTGTGCTTGCAATGAATGTAATTTCATGCGTTTGAACACTATGGAAAAGCTATACAATACATTAAAGTATGAATGGCCGGAAGTGACAGTGGACGAAGCAGTAGCCCGGGAAGCGGTGAAGCCTATCAAGAAGATGCTGGAAATCTCGGAAAAGCTGGGATTATAAAATAGTAAAGGTGAATAGAATATTTTGGCGGAAGAATGTGTTCTTAGGGAATCATTATTCCGCCAAAATTATTTTTTTATGGGAAGTAAAAGAATTATAAAATGAAAATAATACTGTGGAAAAGAATAACACTCCTTTTTAGGAATCGTAGAATGGGAGATTTCGTATGCAATTTTACGGCTGTAATGCTTGGCATCATCCTTACCTTTATGGGAAGTGACTGGATAGAAAACCGGAATACGCAACGTGATGTGAAAAGTGCGCTTCAGTTAGTAAAAGCGGAATTAGAGACTAATAGAGAAACTATATTAGACGGAAAGAAAAGAATAGAACAAGAAATACGTGCTGCTCATTTTTTATTGAAAAATAAGGATAGTCTTTCATTTGTATCGAAAGATTCGTTGAGTTATTATTTTAATATGCCTTTTCAAACTTCATTTATTACTTTTACTACTGATGCATTGGAACTGATGAAAAGTTCGGCACTTTTTCCTCAAATAAAGAATAAACAATTGGGGTTGAGTATTATCCAGGCTTATGCTTCTATAAAAGCGGTTGATGCGCTATATGCCACTTATCAAAATCTAAAAAAAGAACGGAATGACTGGTTGGATACCAAGCCGGAAGTAAAGCGTTTATATGTTCAAAAACTTTCCGCTGACCAGTTATGGAGTCGTTTATTGGCTACTGATGAAGGACTTGATTTGTTGTTTCAGATTCCCAATTTGATAAACCTTGAATCCTTTGATTATCTTATAACTGATATAGATAATACTATAAAAGCTATAGAGAAATATGAATGATTATCAGGTAGGAATTGAAAGAGAAGCAAACAAGTTATAGAACTATAGAGGGTGTGTCGAAACGCTCATAAACTAAAAATCACTCTCGCTACAACTGTCTGTGACGAGGGTGATTTCGATAAAAGGGAAGTTTAAAAACACCCTCATATTTATACTTACACTGTGAAGAGTGCAAGAAACCGGCAAAGCTTCTCCACCGCCAATGCGCGATGACTGATTTTATTCTTCGTCTCGTTTCCCAGTTCGGCAAACGTTTGCTCATATCCTTGAGGCATAAAGATAGGATCGTATCCGAAACCGGAACCACCGCGTTTTTCTTTGATAATCTCACCTTTTACAATACCTTCGAATAAATGCTTCTTTCCATCCATTATTAAACAAATAACTGTACGGAATTGCGCTTTCCTATTTTGTACTCCCTGCATATTTTGCAATAATTTCTGCATATTGGCTTCCGCATTATGTCCTTCTCCTCCTGCATAACGGGCAGAGTAAACACCCGGTTCTCCATTTAGTGCCTCTACTTCCAGACCCGTATCGTCGGCAAAACAGTCTAAACCGTAGTGTTCATAAATATACTCAGCTTTCAACATCGCATTACCTTCCAGGGTATCGGCTGTTTCGGGGATATCAACATCGCAATGGATATCTTTTAAGCTCAATAATTCTACTTTCTCTCCTAGAATAGCGGATATTTCATCCAGTTTATGAGCATTGTTTGTAGCAAATACTAATTTTCGTTTCATCTTACATCGTATTTATTGAATGCAAAGATACTGAGAATGAACCAAAATAAGGTGATTCCTGACAGAATAAATATAGCCGGCAAGGAAGATAGCAGTCTATTTGTTATGTTTACTTCGGGTTCTTTATAGACAGGATAGTCCGTTTCCGTGAGTATACGTTGTGTACTGCTGTATCGCTCTTGTGGGTTAAGCCAGTGCGGGCTTTGGGGGTCTTTGGCATCTTCTTCTTCAAACCATTGCATAAAATGAGTGCAAAAATCACTTAAAGCCTTTTGGTTTTTCCGGAAGCGGATGTAGCCACTGTCTAGCCAGTATTCATTCAGTCGGTTGAAGACAATGATGGGTGAACACATTGATAATTGATTTGTTCGCTCATATTGTTGCTCTCCCGCTTGATAAAATTCATTGAGTTTATCCAGTTTGACCTTCAACATGCGACGCATTATATCGGCACGCATTTCGTGTGGAGGATAGAATGGTTCATCTTCTCGGTTTCCCAGTGCAGAAGCCGGAGCATGGTCTATAATCTGTCGTTGCTGCTGTTGATAATCTTGTTGCACTTCTTCCATTGTAGTGGGAAGAGGGAACAGATAACGTGCCATAGGCAACTGGCTGCTGGGGATGATAATGACGCACAACAGCCAGAAAATGATACAGAATAATAAACTATTCCGGGGATGACTGCTAATGGTGGAAGCAAATAATCCGAAAGCGGCGAACAACGAAAGTAATAATAAGGAAGACAGAAAAAATCCACCGCATAAAATCAGGAAGTGTATATTCATTTCAATGCCTGCCAGAATCAGAATCAAGATTCCTATCCCAATGCCCGATAGCAATATAATGCCGGTCTGCATCATTATACATATATATTTTGATAACAATAGCAGGGGGCGTGAAACAGGATAGGTAAGCAGGAATCCCAAGGTATGAGTCTCCTTCTCCCCCGAAAACGCATTGAAAGAGAATAATAAAATAATAAAAGTAAGTAAGGTGGTGACAACGAACGACCAACTGAAAGAAACATTGGATTGCATCAACGGATTCTTGACCGAGAATGCGGTGTGGAAATTATGTATTCCAAATGCATTATAGGTAAAGATGGAAGGTAATTGTTGTTCAGAACAAGGGTCTATCAGTGAGGAAAGCCGTGGTTGTAGCAAATATTCCTGTGTAATAACGGCATAGGTAGTAACCGTCCATCCATGATACTCGTTATAATTTACTTTCCGGTATTGCTCGTATTCACTTTCTGTATTTTGCCATTGACGGACAAAGGCAGTAGTTCCACAGATAAATATGCATAGCATTAATATCCAGGATAAACGGAATCTCAGGCTGCGTCTATTCTTCTTCCATTCTTGTTTTAGCAATATGGTTAGTGTCATCAGTTTATCGGATATCATAACGGACAGCAATTTTTATCGTTGTATAGATTAATATTAAACTTGTTATGCTGAAAAAGAAAAATGCATTCAGACACTCTTTTATCTGTTCACGGATACTTGCCGTTTGTTGTATGAATCGTGGTAATTCTTGTGTATCCAGTTTGGGGCGGTTTTCTATATTTTGAAGGAAATTTATTTTTCCTTCTTCACCCAAACTATCATATTCCCGGCAAACTTCGTCCATTCTTTGTTCAGTCATAAAGTCTTCTTCATTTTGTGTGGTAAAATAGGAATAAGAACTGAATAATTTATTTTCTATGAAATAATTCCATACAGTTTGTCTGTAACTTCGCACTTCATCCATATAGGACAAGTAGTTTTCAGGTGAAGTACGGCATATATGTTGTGCTGTTTCCTGGAAGATCTGTAAGGGGGAGAAGCAGGAAAACCAATAGCGTAGGCGGATTTGTCGTTCCAGTTTATTCAGATAGTCTTTTTGTAATATCCATTTTTGGTCGGCATAATCGAGCCTTATTGGTTCGCTTTCTGCATGGATGCGGCGTATGGCATGAGCAAATGGAATAGTAATGCCCCATTTGTCCATAAATCCGTCTTCTCCCATGTTATTGAAGAGCGTCATTTCAGTCTTTACTTTTTCTTCTTTTGCAATCTTTCTCCTTATTTCTTTTAATTTCTCATAGCGTTCATCATCCAGCGATTTCATTTTTGCTTCTATATTCCGGTACAAAGGAATGGGTGCCATGGTTTCCGCCAAATAACTTGATACGGGGGGAAGAACGAATACCATACCTATCCAAAGCAGGAGGCTGACGGTTAATGCCTGTTCGGAGGTAGAGGCGAGCAAAGAGATAAGTATTCCTATAAGTATGCATACAAAAATGAAACCTAATGTCAGTATGGAAAGCAGTAATATTCCATTCCAGACGGTTCCCGGTAAAGAGATTCCGGCATAAATCAGATAACCGGCACTTATGGCATAACATAATAAGACCGGTGGAATCAAAACGAAACATATTCCTCCTATTTTTCCAAAAAGAAAAGTTAACCGCTTTACAGGATGGCTGAATATCATCCGTAGCATGCCTATTTCTTTTTCATGTGAAAAAGCATCGTATGAAAATACGAGTGCCAGCAGAGAGAATACAAGTCCTATCATGCCGGTGAAGTCGGTATACGAGAAGGTATTTAGAAAAATATTTTCATTTCCTCCTGTATCTCCTTGTATTTCTGCTTGTTTATATCCTATTATAGATTGTTCTTTACCACTGTATGCGTAAGGCAGCAATGGATAAGTGTTTAATAATATTTGATTATAGATTCCCATATTGGGAGTCACTCCCTGACAAAAGATACTGAGTGGTTCGGTTTGTTTGATAACCAGCGGACGTACTTGTGACCATACATAAGCATTATTCAATGCACTGTCGGCTGTGGCTTGTCTTTGTTCGCACACTGTTTGCCGGGCACAATAATAATCTGTTCCTGTCAGTAGGGTAAAAGGTAGAAAAAGCAGACAGAGCAGCAGGGTCAGAAAGAAACGTGAAGAACGTAGATGCTGCTTGAAATCTTTCAGTGCGATAGAGTGAATCATGTTCATAGTGGAACCTCCTGCATATAATCCAAATAAATGCGTTCAATATCCTCATGTATAAATTCTTCGCGAGGGCGTAACATTACCATACGTCCTTCTTTCATAATACCGATACGGTCGGCTATCATGCGGGCGCGGAACAAGTCATGGGTGCATAGCAAAATTGATTTTCCTTTTTGTTTCAATAGAAGCAATGTATCCATCAGTTCGGCAGCACTTTTGGGGTCCAATCCGGTAGTGGGTTCATCCATCAGAATATTCGGTGTGTCTTTTTGAAGCACGCAGGCCAGTCCTACTTTTTGGCGCATTCCTTTTGAGAAGTATTTCACGCGCTTTTCAAAATCTGTCTCTTTTAGACCTACGCTTCTCATTAAGTTATAATAGGTCTCCTTTGGGGGATTCTTTCCGTTAAGGCGGGCAAAGAATTCCAGATTTTCCCGTGCTGACAAGTCTTCATAAAGCATTACGTTTTCAGAAATATAGGAGATGAACCGTTTCGCTTCTAATGATTGTCTCACACTGTCTCTTCCGTCTATCAAGGCTTGTCCTGAGGTGGGACGGATAAAGTTGAGGAACAGATTGAGGGTAGTTGTTTTTCCGGCTCCGTTTGCTCCCAGCAGGAAAAAGATTTCTCCTTCTTCTATTTGGAGGTTTAATGCATCGAGTGCCAGACTTCCGTCATCATATCTTTTGGTTAAATCAATGGCTTGCAACATATTGTGTCTATATTGAATGATTCAAAGATAAGGAGGAATTGTTTCTTCTCCTATTTTTTTTCTTTTTTTGTTATCGTTTTGTGGTAGCAACTTATTCTAGAACTTTTGTTGTGCTTTCTTTTTCAGGTGCGGATTACACGAATTTCTCTTTATACTTTCTATGAAATCCGTATAATTCGCATCTAAAATGAGTTGTAGTAAGAGTGTTTTTACAGACGGTTCAACTCCTCATTGGCTGCTCCTGTTCCTCGGTATTTGCTGCGAGTGGAATTAAATTTGTAGCTCACCGTGAGCCGTATATTCCGTGTATCGCTGTAATTCCATTTGTCGAACTGCATACAGTCACCATAGATAATGTAGGAACTGCGTTGTGAGGCAAAAATATCGTTTACACGCAGGTTTACGCTCATACGGTCATTCATAAAGGTTTTGTTCAAACTGACGTTTACTCCTTGATTGGGTTTCATCAGCATAATGCTTGAGTTGCCTTTACTTCTATAGAACAGGGTCAGGTTTCCTGTAAATGTCTTGCTGAATCGGAAATAGTTATCCAATCGGCTATTGAAAATAGGACGGTTGAAATGTTTCAAGTTTCCCATTGTCATGTTCTTGAAAAACTGCTGCTGCATTTGCAGGCTGAGAGAAGGTTCCCAAATACCGAATTTGGGAGAAAGTACCAATCCTGTGTTCAATGCTTCTATCTTGTCGAAATTCTCACGGGTAAACAGGGTGATGGCAGGGTTTTTGTCATAGGATTCGGCCACAAATTCTATGGCGTCACGGCGTTGCTGGTAGCTGACAAAAAGCTGTATCCACTGGTAACTGCCCATCAACGTAAGGTCGTGGATGGTTTCGGGTTTCAAATTAGGGTTACCCCCTTCGTAGGTAAAACGGTCATCGTATTGCAAATTACTGCTTAGCTCGTTATAAGACGGACGGCGTGTCTTGGCTGTATAACTTAATGAGAGCTGTGTTTCTCCTACAGGCAGGGCAAAAGAAATATTCGGGAACAAGTTGTCATAGTCCCGGCTTTGTTCCTCTATGCGTTTCCCTTTGTTCAAGTATTCGGAAGTGACATGTTCAAAACGGAATCCTGCTGATGCTTGCAGTTTGCCCAAAGCGATAGCAAATTCAGCGAATCCCGCCACCTTGTCTTCTTTGATTTCATTATCTGTTTCGGGCAGGTAATTCTGCGGGTTTTCATAACGGTTCAGACGACGTGTATGACTGTATTCAGCTCCGGCTTTCAGTTCTCCTTTCCCGATGGGGTGTGTAAGGACAAGTTTAGCGGCATATAGGCGGTTGTCATTCAGGTTACTGGCAGTGACGTGGCGGTCTTCGTATTCTTCACTGATTTCCAGCACATTTTGATATTGGCGTGTTTCTCCACTATAATAATCGGCGTTGAAGTTAATTCCTAGCTTTCCGATGTTGCCCAGATAATAAGTGTTGATACGGTGAGAAAAATCATTGTTATTCCAATCGTAATCATAATGTTGTTTATCATAGAATGAGCCGTCAGCTATGATTTCGTAATCGGAAGTCATTTTTAGATTGCTTTTAGGCGAACGGTTGAAAGTATATCGTGCCCCTAGAGAATGGTTGCTGTTTACCATATAGTTGAATCCGCCCTCGGTGTTGATATAATGGCTTTTGGCATTCATGTCCATTTCAGATTGATGCTGCCAAATGGTATCTACTTCTATATAATGCTTGTCTCTTTGTTCCTGATAGTTACCCATACGCGAATAGTAGATATTGGCAAACAAATCCAATCCTCCGTGACGGTAATTCATGTTCAGTTGTTCAGAGTGATTGAAGTTGTGGTCTTGGATGACACTGGCATTGATGTTCGTACTGAAGCCCTCGCCTTTAGGTTTCACTGTTTTAATTTTAATGACTGATTTTACAGTTACATCATATTCGGCTCCCGGGTTGGTGATGACTTCTACGCTTTGTATGTCTTTAGAACTCAAACGTTCCAGTTCGCTGAGGTCACGGAGTTGACGTCCGTTCAGATAAATCAATGGAGTACCTTTTCCAAAGACGGTGAATTGGCCATTGTCACCTTGTACAAAAGGGATATGGCCCAGTACGTCATTAGCTGTTCCGGCAGTACTTAGCAAGGAATTGGAAACATTGGTGACAAGTGCGTTTCCTTTCATTTTATAAGTAGGACGGCGGGCAGTAACTACAGCTTCTTGCAACAGAATTGCATCGGATTTCAGAGTTAGGGTACCGATATTTCCCGATTGACACTTCTTATAGATTGTTTTATATCCTACGGAGGAAGCTTTCAGAATATAAGTTTTTCCGTTCACCTTGTCTAATATGAAATCTCCGTCAGTATTAGTGATAGTTCCCTGTACAAAGCTGGAATCAGTCGGGTTTAACAATATAATGTTGGCATATTCCAACGGCACATTGGTTTCGTCTATTAATTTCCCGGTAATGGTTTGTGCTTGTGCGGCGGTTATTCCTGTCAGCAGCAAAGCTAGAAGTAATTTTATCGCTTTCATATTTTATTGATATTATTGGTTATTCCTGTCGGGTGGGTAACAAATTACCCAATGATTCTTTATTTCTTTTCTATTTACTATATAAAATACAATTCCCATGCCAAAATGGAAGATGTATTGATAATCAAACGGTTACTATGAAAAGCTAATGGAGAGTATATTGAATTTGAGAAAATGATTACCCAATTGTGAGTAAATAGTTACTCATTTTATATCATTTTTTATTTTAAAACAATATCTTTGTGAGTATAAATAGAACCTATTATGTTTCATCTTTTTCCTACCACTCATTCTGTTGAATTAAAACAACTTTTGTCGGAGTTCAACCGTTCGCTCATGCTGATTGTTGATAAACAGTTATTAATCAGTAACTTTTTGTCGAAGGTTAATCAAATAACTCCTGTGCAGGGTATTTTTCTTTTTCTTCCTGATGAGAATACGGAGAAATATAAAATGCAGGGATTGGAAGACAAGAATGTTTCCTATTTTATGGGAAGAGGAAAATTGGTGAACTGGTTGGCTGTGAATGAACGTCCGTTGATTGTTTCGAAAAGTTCCTCTCTCCTCTCCTATTTTTCTGAGGAGGAGCGAAAATTGCTGGCCCGGCTGAATGCGGAGTTAGTCTATCCATTGAATGTAATGAACCGAATTAGTGGTATTCTGGTAATGGGGAAAAAAATGAATGGAAAAGAATTTGATAAGAAAGAGCTGGAATTACTTTCTTTATTGTTGGGACAGGCTGCTTTTGCCATTGAACATGCCTCGCTTTATGAAATTCAACGAGATCGCTTGAAACGGATGTATCGCACAGACCGTTTGGCTGTATTGGGAGAACTGGCGGCCGGGGCAGCCCACGAAATAAAAAATCCGCTTACTTCTATCCGCAGCACTATTCAATATTTGAGTAATGACTTTGATGTTGAGAGTGAAAAAGGGCAGATGATGCATGAGTTATTGAATGAAACAGAACGTATTAACAAGATTGTGCAAGGTTTGCTTTCTTTTGCTCGTCCATCTGAGTTAAATTCTATGGAAGTCAACCTGGAACAGCTTATTAACCAGACTTTGTTACTTGTTAACAACACGTTGAGAAAGCAGCAGATAGAAGTGGAATTTGAATATTTCACCGAACAGACTACCATTATGGGAGATGCGGAGCAACTAAAACAGGTATGTCTGAATATTATTCTGAATGCGGTGGAAGCAATGAAGGAAAATGACGACTCCCATCCCCGAACTTTATATATAAGTATGGAAGAAGGTGCCCTGATTGATGTCCGCAGTCGTTATCTGTTGATTTCATTTGAGGATACGGGAAAAGGAATTGATGGGGAAAATATTGAGAATGTATTCAATCCCTTCTTCACTACCAAAGAAGAAGGAACAGGACTGGGACTTGCCATCTGTTACGGTATTATCAACCGACATAAGGGAGAGCTGGAAGTCCGTAGTACTCTTGGAAAAGGAACTTGTTTTACGATTAAACTCCCCCAACATATATGAAAGGAAAGGTATTGATAGCGGATGATGAACCGCGTATACGGAAGATAATAACTCTTTTATTATCGCAGGAAGGATATGAAGTCAAGTCGGTAGAGAACGGTAAAGAGGCTGTTGCCGAAGCTACTTTGTTTAATCCTGATGTAATTCTTCTGGACCAGCAAATGCCGATAATGAATGGAACGGAAGCCTTGGATAAAATACGACTCATGCGTCCTAATCAGGTTATGATGTTGGTAACAGCTTTCGGCACTATTTCGTTGGCGGTGGATGCTGTAAAAAAAGGAGCGTATGATTTTATAGAAAAACCTTTTGATAATGATGATTTGCTGTTGAAAGTGAAGCGTGCTGTGGAACACAGTCGTCTGAAAGGAGAGATTCATCAATTAAAGAAGCGTTTGGGAGAGGGAGAACGTCCGATTATCGGTAGCGAAGGCGGACTCCGAATGGTAATGGAACAAGTAAACCGCGTGGCAAGGACTGAAGCTACCGTGTTTATTCATGGAGAAAGCGGAACCGGAAAAGAGTTAATTGCCCGTGCGGTGCATGTACGCAGCAAACGGAGTGAAAGGCCTTTTATAGCAATCAACTGTGGTGCTATTCCTCTTTCTTTGATAGAAAATGAATTGTTCGGACACGAAAAAGGGGCTTTTACCGATGCTAAAGAAGCCCAGCCGGGTATCTTTGAACAAGCAGAAGGAGGAACACTTTTTCTGGATGAGATTGGTGAATTGCCGATGGATGCGCAAGTGAAACTTCTTCGTGTACTGGAAGAGAGGAAAGTGACTCGTATCGGGGGAACAAAACAAATTCCGGTTAATGTGCGTATTGTAGCCGCTACCAATCGTAATTTGGAAGAAGAAGTGAAACAAGGCAATTTCCGGCTGGATTTGTTGTATCGGCTGAATGTATTTACATTAGAACTTCCACCCCTGAGGGAACGTAAAGAAGATATTCCTTTATTGACTGATTTCTTTATCTGCAAGCACAATGAGGCATTAAATCTGTCAGTGAAAAGTATTACTCCGGCAGCGATGGATAAACTTTGTATTTATGACTGGCCGGGAAATATCCGTGATTTGGAAAATGCCATTCAGAGTGCCATGATTCTTAGTCTGGAGGGAACGATTGATGTGCAGCAGCTTCCTGTGCGTATCAAAGGGTATGAGCAAAATGATATCCCTTTATCTTTAGGTGATAATAATGATATCCGTGAAGTGAATGCCCAAGTAGAAAAGGAGTTGATACAAGAGACATTAAGAAAGTTTGCCGGAAACCGTACACTTACGGCTGAGGCTTTGAATATTAGCCGGAAGACTTTATTCAACAAAATGAAAAAATACGGATTATAATAGAATTGATAATATAATTTATATAGAAACACCCTGCTTGGTATTGCGCGATTGAAAAGAAGACGATATTCCATTTTTTTGTGTGAATAAACAATGATGAACGGGTAATGCAAAAAATAGGGATGCGTTTTGTGAAGGAGTTCAATCATCCGTTGGTAAAGTACGACCGTCCGCTATGCAAACATGTCTTATATGTAATGACACTCTAAACAAACTTATAAATATAGTTAATTAATGGTTCTTTTTCGCCTTTAAATGATAATGACTAAAAATTTAGTCATATATTTAGTTCGTACTTATCAATCTAATAAGTTATGGAACTAACAAAGGCAGAAGAACAAATATTGCATTATTTATGGAAGTTGGAGGAAGCTACCGTACAGGATATACTTTCGTGTATGAATGACGCAGGAAAACCTTCACGCACTACCGTATCCACTATTATTCGTATTCTTGAAAACAAAGGGGCGGTCAGTCATAAACCGGGTACAGGGCGCGGTTACATTTATTATCCTTTGGTTAAAAAAGAAGAGTACTCTCGCAAACAGCTTTTTGGCTTTATCAGCCGTTATTTTGATAACTCCTTTTCATCCTTGGCTTCTTTTTTTGCCAAAGAAAGTAATATGACGGCAGAAGAGTTGGATGTGCTGTTGGAAGAAACCAGACGGAAATTGGAAAATGAAAAAGGGAAGGAGTAATTATGTGGATGTTACTCTTAAAAATTTGTTTGCTGACCACCCTTTTTTATAGTTTATATCATTGGGCATTGCGTGGAAATACCTTTTTCAGATTTAATCGGGTATATCTTTTAGCGGGAATGCTTATGGCTTTAGCACTGCCTTTTGTCCCTCTATATTATGCTGTGCCAACGGTCAGTGAGACTGATTTGCCGGAAACGGCTTTTCGGATTGGCAATATCATCAGTATAGAAATGAAAGTCAATGAATCTGTCAATTTCAGTCAGATAGGCTGTCTCATTTATATTTCGGGACTTATTGTACTTTTGTTATCTCGTATGTGGACTGTTTTCCGGTTGTTCCGATGTATTCGCAACGGTTCGAAAGAAGTTTTTTGCGGTATTGTTTCGATAGAGACACCGATGGTTCAATCTTCTTTCTCTTTCCTTCGTTATATAGTGCTTCCACAAGGGATGAAAGAAGCGGATAAAAATGTAATTCTTACACACGAAGAGACTCATATTCGCCAATGGCATTGCGTTGATTTATTGTTGGGAGATATTTTTTGTATCATACAGTGGTTCAACCCTACTGCTTGGCTGTATAAACGTGACTTGGTGGAAAACCATGAGTTTTTGGCGGATAGTAATGCCGGGAATGTGGCGGGAATGGATGTTTATAAGGAGACACTTACCCGATATTGGTTATATGGAACCATGAAAAGTTTGGTTAATCCGTTTGCATATTCTACCCGATTAATGCGTCTTTCCATGTTGAAAAAGCCTTCTTCTCACGGCATACAAAAATGTTGGACAGTAGCTCTTGTTCCTTTATTATTGCTGTATGTCTGGATATTTGCAGTTCCGGTATCGAGTGCAGAGGCTACAGATTTTCAGCAGGTGACGGTAATAGGAAAGATTACGGATGAAACTGGACAGGAAATAGTGGCTGCCTCTGTATTTGTTCCTCAAAAATCATTTGGAACGATTAGTGATATCAATGGCAACTATCAGTTGTCGGTTGGAAAAAGGGATACGGTTTATATTTCGGCAGCCGGTTATGAAAAACAAAAAGTATGTGTATCCGATTATGCAGTAGAAAATGGTGAGCTAATGATTGACGTGCTTTTACAATCGATAGCGGAATTAAAATGAAGGACATTATTAATCTAATATAAAATGAATATGAAGTATCTGTTTTCTTTCTTATGCTTGTGTTGTGCTTTGTCGGTTTCAGCTCAAAAACCTGTGATTATTAATTTGGCAAAAGCCATCAGTGAATCTCCTAAAGAGATAATGCTAAGCGAGTTGGCTTCGGATATCAGGTATGTGCCTTTGGAGACGACCGATGATTGTCTAATGAATAATGAGTTCTACATCATGCAGTATACAGGTGAAGATATTATTACAAGTGGCATTTTCCATTTTGATAAGAATGGAAAGTTTCTCAATAAAATTGGAAATAAAGGTCAGGGCCCGGAAGAATATTTGCAGGGCTTATTTGCTTTTGGCGATTGGAAAAACAAGTTATTATATGTTCAGAACTGGACTACCTTGACTTGTTATGGATTTGATGGAAAGTTTGTGAAGAGTATTCCTACACCCCAATTAAATATGGGAGCAGCCGGATTGTTCGACGAGAATCATATTTTGTATAGTAATGACATTTATTATGCTGACAAGGCGAATCCGATACAGTTATATATGGTCGACAGTCAGAGTGGCAAAACAGTAAGTAAGTGGCGCGGCCATTTAGAGGAGAACAAAAAATACGGTATGATTTTGACTTCCCGTGACTTCATGTATAATTATGATAATAGTTTGTTCTATAAACCGGCATTGGAGAATGTGATATTTAAGATTATCTCACCTAAAAAACGTCAGTTAGCTTATAAATTCGATTGTTCCGGTAAAGATATTGACGTATCGGCTGATGAAGTTGATCCAAAGAAAAGATTTCAGTTCTTATCGGTCTATTGGGCTAAGGAAACAAATCAATATTTGTTTGTCAGTTATGGAATGAAGAATATTTCTCGTTTGGGAATATATGATAAAGAGAAGAAAACCTTTACTAATGTTACTATTAAAGACAATCTGGCCGGTGGCTATGATATCCATCCTGCATGGACAAGTGATGACAATCATTTACTGATGGTCTATTATGTCGGTGGACTCCTGCAAGATAAAGAAAAGCGTCATTCAACCGGTCTTTTGCCTGAGAGGAAAAAGGAATTGGATGGGTTGTTGAAAAATATAAAAGAGGACGACAATCCAGTCGTCATTGTGGTGACTTTGAAACCTAAGAAAGACAATAAATAGTAGTAATATTTATTGCAATATCGTAAGTGTCTCCGCGATTCTGTGTGCCATCCAAAAAAGGCTGATGAGTTTTCTTTTTCACTCATCAGCCTTTCTCCATCTGTCGGGAAGCAGTTCCCTATATTTTTCAAGTGGTGTGTTCGGTTGCCATCCGGCAGTTCTGTTTATCACATCGGTGAGATAGTCAAACAGATTCACTTTATGCATCCTGCAAGTGAGTGCTATCGTGTAGAGTATGGTGCCCCGTTCGGCCCCCTTATGGCTGCCGAAGAACAAAAAGATATCTTCGGAAATGAGAGACAGGCCCTTCATTTGCGAGCGTATAATTTTGAATAAACCGTCAATTCCGAGGCTCATACGGACAAAGCCCTGGTACAGATAGTACCGGTTGGCTGATGTCAGAGAATACATAAATCCCCCTCCTTTCTTTTGTAATCACGCAACATTTTAATGACACCCCCGAGTGTGGCCCGTTTGATTGAAACGGTGCTCCCGCTATTAAAGGTGATTGTGACCCCGGCAAGGCCAAACTCCTCTTCCGGCAACATGGAGGGTGATATTTGAGTGAACCCGGGAGAGGAAGTTCTCTGCAGGGAGGGTTCAACGCCCCCATAATAATCACGGACCACATCTTCCCTGGCTTGTTTGACGCTATAGCCATGTCTGGACATCCACGAACTCATACCTCCGAAAGTCGTATGCCGCTCGCGGCAGACATCCGCTAAAGAACAATGGTAGTCTACTTTTAATACTTCAAGGAAACGTTTCCAAGTGCTTCCAAATCTGTTTTCTTTTAAATCCATAATGCTTCGTTTTTATACATTGCAAAGATATGAGAACTAAAAAAAGAACGGCAATATAGAATCGCAGAGACGTTTACATGCTTCATGTCCAAGGATATTTCGGGAAAGGTTATACAATCCTAGAACCTTAGGCTGGTATATTCCCTTCAATTAGGAGCGACTATGATTTTTTAGTTTCGAGATTCAATATATCTCAGAATTTGCAAATAGATTGAGTCTACATATTTTTTCTGTTTATCACCAATGAAGGCATAATTATCTAATCCGGGTGCACTATTGATTTCCAGAACTATATAATTTTTGCACCACTTTTTAATTGTTGGAGTTAAGATGTCAATGCCACATAATTCTAAATTCATGTCATGGGCTATAGAAATAGCTAACTTACGATACTCTTCTGCCATTTCATCTGTCAATTCTAAAGCAGTACCACCCGAAGATAAGTTTGCATTATCTAAAAGCACCACATTTTCTTTTTCCGATGGAACATAATTCAAGTCTTTGCCTTCATTTTTTAAATGGTTTATCATTCTAAAATCATTTAAATCAATTTCTTTAACAGGTCTTCCTATTTCTTTAAAATGCTTCTGCTTTTCTTTCAATAACTCTAAAATGTTTTTCTTTCCATCACCTGTAACAGTCAAAGGAATACGCTGATAGGCTGAAAGAACACGTCCATCCAATACAACTATTCTGTAATCCGCATAATTAGAATAAAACTTTTCTACCAATAAAAAGTCTTTTCTCTTTTTTACAATTTTTGTAGCTATATCATAGAATTCCTTCACATTGCTAACTTTACAGACTAAAGTTCCTTGACTTTTATTATTGGGTTTCAAAATGACAGGAAAACCTAATTCTTGTGCATATAAACATCCATCTTTTATTCCGCGGCCATACTTTTCATCATATGGATGGTTAGAAAAACTCTTACCGATGGGTACGTTATAACCTAATTGTGATAAGAAATTATTGGTTTCAAATTTATTAGTAGTAACAGCAACTGTATTTGCCATATTGATATTAAGTTGGTTGTGTTTAAAGAATACACGTTTGCCATTCTGAAAAATAATCATTCCAAACCTTTGATATACAGGCTCCATAATGATACTAGCTCCTATCTGAGGAGCTAATCTTGCTATAAGGTGAGCTATATCTTCATTGTCCATACTTAAGGTTATTTTTATTGTTCAAGCAATGTTGTTACCGCCAATCTATAAATATCTTTTGTTATCTCATAATAATTATATCTACCATTCGGCTGTTGCGCTGCAAAGTTTTCAATCATTATTCCTGAGTTCACTTCCATAATATAATATGTTCCATTGGATACCACAATATCAATAGATGCAAATTTTATGTCTAGTGCATCAGCGGCTAATTTCACAAACTCTGCCAATTTAGCTTTCAAAGATTCATCTTCTATTATTATTGCATTCGCTCCGTTACCTAAATTATGTTTCCATGACATGACAACTTTCTCGCCTTTCGGTACAATTAGTTCAAGTTTTTCAAGCAAATCATTTAAATATGAAAGTCCTTGTTCTTTATACTTTGCAATTACCAAAGTTGCTAAAGTATCTTTACCATTACCTACAATATAAGGCCTTTCTTTTGCATATAACAATAAACTCTTTCCGTTTAGAAATATAACCCTATATTCATTTTCTATATTATAAAAAGGGCACAAGCAAAGATCATGATATTTGCTAAACATTTTCTGGACTGTACTTTCCAGCTCCCATTGATTGGATATTCGACTGACATCATTACCTCCGGTACCTTTATTGGGCTTACATACTATCCTATAATTACCGTCTGATTGGCACTTCTGAACATATTTCATTATTTCAGCCCAGCATCCCTTCTGTCCTATATATTTGGCTTGCCAATTGTAATTGAAAAATAATTTATGTTCTATTGCATTGATATGGTTGCGTGATAGTATTTCATAAGTTGCTTCTTTATCTTTGGCTAGCAATTGGGCTGTTGATGAATTGATTCCCCATTCATATCCATAAATGTAGCCAACTTTATTTTGCCTCTTTATTATAGTAATCCAATCTTCTGATAGGAATTGTACTTCAAATCTCATCTCCGTCGATAGTTCTTCCAGTATTTTAACCAGTATGCGTTTTTTATTTAATTGTTTCATGTTTTTCACTCGTCTTTTCTTGATTAAATACCTATTTCATGCTTACAAAAGAATAGTTAAGCATTCCATTTCTTTGCTGAGATATTTAAATAGATATACTATCTTTTTTAGTATGAAAGCATTTATAATCAGTAATATATAAGAAAGCGGGGAAAGAACCACTCCGTTGATAGGAAGTGTTTTCTTTCCCCGCTTGAAAGAGTTTATAATTTCTACTTTGGGTAGAAGCTGCTTCTCACGAAGGGGAAGCGAGCTTTTACTTTATAGGTTGATTATTTTTTTGTCAGAGTGACAGTATAAGTCTTGGTCATTACCATACCCCACTTATCTGTAACCTTCATGTTTACTTTCAGTTCAGCTTTACCATTAACCAAATCAGATGCTTTGATGTCACTTTCTGCTTTAGCTGTAAACTTACCATCAGCAATAGCACCGTCAGTAGCTACACTTGATACAAATTTATCAGCCAATTTAGCATCGTCCCATGCAAATTCTACAGACTTGATTTCATCTGAAGCTTTCTTTTCATCAGTTGTTACTGTTTCTTTCTTGGTAGCGTATGCTAACTTAGCATTATAAGCTTTGAACAAAGCAACTTCAGCACTGGCGTCTCTTGCAGCTTTCTCGTCTGCTGTCAAACCTGACTTGTCACCCCATACTCCGTTGTTATAAGTATAATACTTGTTAACCTCAGTCATGATAGTTTCCCAGCCCATCAAAGTGCTGGTCTCGCTTCCTACTGTTACATCATTGTTTGCAACAGTCAAGAAGAACTTCTCGTCTTTCAATGCGGTATAAGCATCAACAGTCATACCGAACTTGATCAAGTCAGCCTTCGCAATTTCGATAGGAGTAGCATTAGCATCCACTACATACTTTCCGGCAGCATCTTTCTCAGGAGCGTTATAGTCAGTAACGTCTTTCTGAGTAGAACCGCCTGCGTTTCCGAATAATGTCAGAGCCTTACCCTTGTTGATACCCAAAGCATAAACAGCAGAGATATTAGAAGTCATATCAACTGTTTTACCGAAGTTACCGGTAATAGCTTTTACAGTTACGTTAGAACCGTCTTTTGTATAAACTGAACTCTTAACGATAACCTTGAAGTCATAGTTAATAGTGTTTTCAGCATTGCCATACAATTTATAAGTAGCGCGGATATTGCGGTCCTTGTTCAGCATATATTGGTTATCAGGAGTATTAGCACCCTTCCAAGCATTCTGGTATACATTCAACTGGTTATTAGTAATCCAGTCTTCTGCACCCATTTCAGTATTAGCACCCATAGCATCTACCCAAGCTTTGTGATCCAAGTCGATATAAGTTACTGAAGTGTTATCAGCGAAATCAGGAACCAAGATACCGTCTCCCAGATTGTAAACTACCTTATTAGGTACGCTTGCATAGTCACCGATAACCTGCAATACACCGGCTGTAGTAAAGTCAGGTACTAACTTGAAGATGTCTTCTGCTTTCGGATTAGAAACAATCATGGTAGCTTCAGACTTCACAATAGTTGTAGCACCATCTTTTGCTTCAAATTCAATTGCATAAGTTCCAGGTATATATGTTGCAGCATCCAAGCTAAAGCCAAACTTAGCAAAGTCACTGTATGATGTAGCTGTTGCTTTGCCGTCACTCTTATACTGATTAAGATTACTGTCCTTAGTAGAATAAGTATATGTTGCTGTTTCAGGCTTTTCACCATTTTCATCCAACAGATAAACCTGCATAGTCTTAGCAGCTTTGAAGAATGCATTTTTCTGAGTTGCAGTAGTAAACTGGAAGTCAGCGACATTCCAAAGGATATTCTGTGTATAAGCTGCACCAACTTTTTCAGTAGATAATGTTACATTCTTGTCTTCCAAACCACCGGCTACTTGAATATCCTGATTAACAGTTACATCAATATCCTGATCAATAGCTGAACCATTCAGACCAAGTGCTATAACATTCAATTTAACAGTAATACTAGATACATTGGCGGGCATATTGGCAATAGTCAATACATTTCCGTCCAAAGACAAACCATATTGTTCAATATTCAACTGGTCACGAAGTTTTACAATAGCCTTACCTTTGTATTCATTTGCATAGATGATACCGGCTTTCTCAGTCTTAGCATCAACAGCTGTCAAATCAATAGTAGGAGCATAAGTTACAGTTCCAGCTTGTACAGTAACGTCAGCTTTCACTTCGTTTGCAGAAACATTATATGCAAAAGCAGTCTTGACAACTGTACCCTTTTCATTTTCTATAACTAGAGATGCTTCTTCACTCTCAGTAGTTGCATATTTTTTATCCTTTTCATCGTATGCAGGTTCTACGTCCAATGTCCACAAGCAATCTTCCGTTTTAGCGGCTCTAGACATAACACCATTTTTTACTTTCCAGTCGTCTGCAATACCTTTGACAGGGTTAGACAATGCAATATCAAGAACTTTTCCTTTAGCCAGTTGCAAAGAGAAATCAAACTTATCTGTCAATTCTACATTTGCGGGATTTACCAATATCGGCAATTCGCCACCTTGTTTTACTGTAGCATTTGCAGCAATACCGGTAAGGTCAGTGAATTTCTCAGTCAATGCCTTATATGCCTTCTTTGCTTTTTCTGTAGTATTCTTTGCAGCAGGTTGCCACTTTGCAGTTTGGAATTTAACATTAACGATAGGAGCCAGAGCTTCTACTACGAATGAGTCAGAAGTAGCGGGCAAAGTAACATCCTGGAATGCACCTGTTTC
>CARCZS010000020.1:10889-49593 GCA_948956705.1 uncultured Phocaeicola sp. | reverse complement strand
ATTACTTGCAACATTACTTGCAACATTACTTGCAACATTACTTGCAACATTACTTATGTTTGAAGCATATAGGTGATACTTTGTTCCTCTGCCGTTGCCTGTAGAAGAAAGGAAATGCCTTTCACATAATTCTTTTAATATCAGTGAAATATCTGCTTTGTGCAGATTGAGGACAAAGCGTAGTCGTTCATTATTTACTTCTCCTTCTGAATGGGCCAATGATAAAATCATTAATCGGTCATAACCAATGTTTAGGATTGCTTCACCATATAATTGGGTTAATACATCTTTGGTCTCTTCAGGAATTAAAGATTCCATTTGTAAGGTCAATATAACCTTATCCGGCCTATTTTTTGTACAAAGAATGGGCTCTTTCCAATTCTTTTCTTTCCATCCTTTTAAAATCTTGTCCACTCCGCTTCCGGCTTTTTCTGCTTTTCCTAGCATCATAAACATTTGTTGCAGGTGCTTGTTTCGGCATACGCTTTCACCACCTGTAAAATATTGCCTTCGTGATATAAGAAGAGTGCCTGGATTAGAAAAAACGAATTGATTGCTATAATGCTCAATCACAATATTAGCATCCACTGAGAAATCAGAATGCACTAAAGCGTTTACAAACGCTTCTCTTATGGCTATGTGGGTAGGTGTTTCGTCGATTCGTGTATCGTTGTCTAGTTGAAATGGTTTAGGCAGAACGGAAGTTAGTTTTGGTAACACACGTCTGTAAAACTGAAATAAATTAGCTTCCCATTCTCCGTTAGGACATATTCTGTCAATCCACCTTGCTTTTTCTGTATGTGGCGGAATTTCGCGATAGTCCGGGAAGAAATTTGGAGCGCATTCTGGGTCAGTAATACTTTCAGTTTTTCCAAACATGAGTAAACCGGCAAGGGTGAAGCCTTGCTTCCCTGTTTTTCTATCTACTCTGTAACCTCCTAATTTTTTAAGTAATTCAAGATCATCTAAAGCCAACCAAGGATGCTCGGGTTTGGAAACATTAAACAATCGTCTATATTGAGCCAATGAGTTAGCGTCAATATCATCTATTGTATAATTTTCCAAGATACGACTGTCGGCAGGGATAGAATCATTTGCGTCTGCAAACATACGTTGTACTTCCTTTTCTGTGCATTTGAAATCACCTTCAAAATCTCTTTTATAGGTCCCATTATATGGATTGGGAGTACAATAGACAGGTTTTTGGGTTCTGTCGGCCATAGGAATATAGAATAACAAAATAGGGTGTCCTTTATAACTTCCGTCTATTATATCATTATTCTTTAGTAGATTACAATTTACTACTTGCTTATTGTTTACATTGCGCCAAAAGTCCTTTTTGTATTTCTCGATTTGCTCTGTTGTCAGGTCATCCAATGAAAATTGATTGTTTTTTTCTTTAATGCCGAGTACGATTGTTCCGCCTTCTGTGTTGGCAAAAGAGGAGTAAGTCTCCCAAAAACTACCGGGAAAGCCACCAGCTGCACTTTTAAATTCGATTTCCGATGATTCTCTATCAGTTAATAAAGAGTCTATATAGTTTTCGATATGCGTATTGTTCATAACAAAATCAGAGCTTATTCATGTTGTGCAAAGGTAATGATTTTTAGTGAAGTAAATGGAATATGAGGCTATTTCTTTCTGTATTTTTGGTTGGGATGTCTGGGGCTTTCGGGATATCCGTAACTTTCCTTTTCATCGTTTTGATTTTATTGTTTATTCCTTCCGGTTTCACCGTTGATATATGGCAGTCACACCAAGCTAATATTCGAACCGGCTACAATGTCTTATCATACAATGAGTGAATCCACAAAAACAACTGTATTTTTTCGCTCTACAAGTGGAAATCTGTTTTTCCTTTTCTCCTTTCATTAGTGGTTGAAACGCCCTGCTGATGGGGGCTCCGGTAGTGAATGGACATCTCGTCACCACCCTTTCAGCCTCCTTTCATTCGTAAAACTTGTGTACTCTGAAGGCAGATTGTGAAGGGACTTGGGAAGCACGGCTGAAACGAGGATGAAGGGATGTGCTGTCATCTTTAACCATTTGACAGCCAGTGCGTTTTGACTAAAATGTAAGGATGAAGGGAAAAGAAGGAATGACCGGATTGGGGAGGGGTGATTCAATTTGCCCCTACATGAAAAGGTGCTGCTGTTTTAAAAAAAACTCCCGAGCTTTTCCAAAAACCTCCCGAGCTTTTTTGAAAACATCAAGGTCTTTTTGTGTATGTACGCAGGTCAACGGGTACACTTCACACTGTACGTACGCATCGGGCTACACATACGGTGGCATAAGCCTACACGTATATACGCATCGGGCTACACGTATATACGTATCGCCTCACACGTACGTACGTGTAAATCCATACCTCCAGCGATCTGGTGTTTACCTCATAAAAGGATGTTTAAAGGGTTTGTATTTCCACTAAATATAGCGGTTGACGAAATTTCGTTAGCGGCAAAAAAGATTAAGATGTTCTTAAAAAAGTTCGTTGTCTTTTTAAAAAAGCTCCTTTTCTTTTTTTAAAAGGTCGTTATCTTTTTGAGAAAGCTCTTGCTCTTTTTAGAAGATGTCCTCGTCTTTTTGGGAAGGTGTGTCTGGGGCATTAGAACATAAACCGGTCAAAAGTGACGAAGAACTTAAAATGTATTCTCCAACGCATTTTTCAGTTCAGTACTATGGCTGGGACGTGGTAAATCAGCATGTAAAATTTCTCCTTCCGGCGAGAGAAGAAAATAACGTGGAATTTCCATGGGGCTGTCGGCAAACACAAGCTTTTTGATATTCTTCTGCAATTCGGCAGAAGCCATTAGATGATAACCACTTAACTTATAGTTGTCAATGCATCCTTTCCACGCATTTTCTTGTTTGGGAGAATCAATGGAGATGTATACTTGCTCCATGTTTTTGTACTCTTTGAGCATGTTGTGTAAGTCTTTCGTAAAATTGAATTCCCCGCGACAGGGCATACACCAGCTCGCCCATAAATCGACAAACAGGTATTTGCCTTTTAGCTCGGGTATCTCTTTTAATTGCGTAAGTGTATCAATCTTGTTCTGAATAAATATTTTGTTATAGCCGGTGTTGGTAGTCTCTTCCTTGTCTTTCATTAACTTATTTAGCAGTTTGGTATGTTCATACTGAGGATGTTTTTCGTTTAAGTAATCTTTTACTTTATAGATGTCCATTTCTCCGGTATTGAATACGACTTGACAGATAGCTGCGCTCCCCAGCAAGTAAGGTTGCAGACTTTCGGGGGCACAAAAATCATCGATGTATGGGCCGAAAATTGCTTTGTCATGCGTCTCCATTTTCCTTTTGTCGCCATGATAGCGAATATATGTGTGTATGTAAGGGCTGGCTAAAGAGAATTTGATTAGTTCGAGATTGATTGCTGCCGTTTTGTTGAATATGCTGTCGATATGGTATCTTATGGCAATACTGTCCTTTTGTTCCACCGGTTTATATTTTTCGTTCTTCAATAGGACATTTAATATATTTATGATATCCATATTCAGGGTTAATGTAAATTCCTTTTTTATCGTATTGATATAATTGGCGCTTGTTTTTGTAGCCAAAGCAATACTGTCCAGACTCTTGATGTGTGGCTCAATGAGGGTATTGTTGATTTCCGCAATAACAGATTCCAATGTTTTTTCTTGACTTATATATTTCCGGAACTTTCTATTTATCGGCAGGGTATATTTTTCAAGCAGTGGGATGCCGGAGAAATTATTATGTATATATTGGAGTCCGGCCTGATTCGTCCCTCCAAACGTTATTTGCGAAGTATTATCTATATGGATGCTTAGCGAATCATTTGGAAACAGGAGGGGATTACTTCTTCCTCCCAATGCGAAGTTGCAACGGATAAAAGCAAAGGAATCAATATGCGACACTTTATAGTCGGTTGTTGTTCCTTTATGCAGGAATATCGTGGTCGTAGGTATCCGGTGGTTGGGCATTCCGTCAATGGGCTCGTAGATGGTGACAGAGTTGTCTATGTCTGTGGTAAATGTGATGGTTGCATGTTGGGCATGCAAGTTTGTGAATAGTGACATACACAAAGCGAGGAGAGAGAAAAGTTTAAGCTTCATAATAATTGTATTTATTGTTTGCTTGCCGACAATATCTTTATTACACGTACTGTAAATCTTCTATGCCGTACACTTGAGGCATCTCCTTTCCATTGACAGTGATAAAAGGCGTGTGTTCCAAGTGAATCTGTTGGCAATAAGCTTGTTGTGCTTCCAACATCTGTTCGGCCTGTTTTATAGGTTTGCAGGATGCTATAAACTTACTGTTTTGCTTTTCAAACCATTCATCCAGTAGATGCATGGCCTTCTGGAATCCGTGTTCAAGATAGCAGGTTATGATTGCCAGTGCGATGTCTTTGCCTACGGTATCTTGCGGAGCAATTGAGAAAAGAATCCTTATGGATGCATTTTCCAGTTTCATCCATTCTTGATGCTCGTTTGCACAATGCTTGCAATGTGGGTTTATAATAATTTGTACGAGCTTGCCGTCTTGCGCTTCTTTTTGAATTGTTATGTCCTTCTCTGCGTTGGGAACTGCATGCCCCATTTGCAGCAGTGTGTTGAAAAGGGTAGGATATGACAGCAAAAGTACTCTTTTGTCTTTCAATTTTGCCACTTCCCGCACCGAGTCCAGCAGTTCTTTCAGCGCATACCATGTGGTGCAGCAAAGTGTGCCTATCAATATAAAAGCAAGGATGGCTGATATGTTTAAATGCCAGGCAGCTATATCAGTGGAGAATAGGACAAGAGCCTGTAACCATATTATGATATCGATGGAGAGGCAGAACATACACAGTTTGCGAGCTATTATCACCTGATAACCGACGGACCACAAGGTGAATGCAATGGAAATGCAGGTGGCCCAAGTCCAGATGCTGTAATAGAGGGGGATATGGAATGCCGTAGAAAGGAATAATGTAGAGTAATATAATAAGGCCATTTCTCCCAATGTGATGATTCCATTGATGCTGGCGGCTTTGGAGTGCAATATCTCGTTACAGTCCACGACATTGCCTATTTTGCAGAAACGCTGCAAGAAATCTTTGTTGTAGGATTCTTTATAAATGATAAGGATGGACACGGCAAGCCCTATCCATGTCAGTGTGTTGAAAAGTAGGTCTCCTGTTTGTCGGGGGCTGGTCAGCAGATAGATAGTGCCTGCTAATCCGATGGTCAACAGGTATTTATATTTCTTCGCAAGATACAATATTTGTTTTAATTGATAATATGGTTCATGATAAGATGCCTGCGTTTCGCCTACTATCAGGACGACTCCTTTCCATGCAGCGATGAACTGCTTTGTCGGAAGGTTTTCTTCTTTCCCCTTGTCGGAAAGTAAGATTGTTTTTTCTTCTTGTATGCTTTTTACAAGGCAATATCTTCCGTTGTGCATCAATGCAAGGAAAGGTGCTTCTATCTTGCTTAAATAAGTGACCGGCAGTTGATATACTTCGTGTGTAATATGAAGGCTGTCAAGTGCATCACTTATCCCCCTAATGGAGCATCCCATTGGGGTGTCAAGCAGTTCCTTGATGCGTCCATAGCTTACTTTTATCGACAATTCCTTCAAATACCGATTCAGTATGTTCATTGTGTAGTCTATATCGGCCATGCTATTTCTGGTTTATCAGTTGCTCTAAAGCATTCAGCAGTTCTTCTCCTCTTAAATCTTTTGCAATGATGCGTCTCTCTTTGTCCAACAAGAAATTCCTTGGGATGGATTTAATCTTTAAAGCCCTGACCTGCTTGTCGGGTACATTCCTGTCATTCACCCCTCTCACATGGATGAAGTGTCGGGTGCTGTCCTCCTCTATGGCTTTTTCCCATTTGAGCGTATCGGCATCTATTGTCACTGCATATACAGCCAGTTTGTCCTTATATCTTTCTTTTGCCATTTTCAGGAAAGGTGTTTCCTTGCGGCACGGTACACACCAGCTTGCCCAAAAGTCTACCAGCACATATTCTTCTGCAATGGAGTCGGTGTTTATTTTCTTTTTTGAGATATGCGGGAATGCTAGTTGCAGTTTTGCTCCCATGGTTGTGTCTTTAGGCTCTACATATAGTCTTTGTTTCAAAAGAGTGTAATAATGGTTTTGTCCTATCTTGTAATGCTGATTGTTAGAACTTGAGTCAGTACGACATAACCTTTTGATGCAGTATGCATCGGGAAATTTATTTTTTAAGTAATGCAGTATAGTTCGGAAAGGTTCCTTGTCCTCGTTCTCTCTACTATATTCCGGTAGCCATACGGTGTATAGTTCAGCCAATCGTGGATACTTTGTTTTATATATTTCGTTAATGCAGAATTTGTCCAAATACTTTTTATAGTATTCCACACTGTCTTTATGAATCGTAGGGTCTGCTATTTTCTTTCTGATATCCTCTTTTTTACGTTGGAATAGTCGTTGCTCATTGTGCATATCGTTCCCCTCAATGGGCAACTTGTACCATCCGTCTTTGGTGTTTTCGTCGATAGTCAGTTCCGACTTTGTTCCCGGAATGGAGGAAAAGTATAAGTTGACAGGTCCGTTTTTCATGAACAGGATTTTCACAGTAAGGCTTTCTTTTACATAAAAAGACAGTTTGGCTTGCTTGGCTCCTTTGGTTATCAGGGTGGAATCTAGGATGACATAATCTAGCTTTTCCGCTTCTACCACAGCCCATCCCGTTGCGTATACCCATTGTTCTTCTTGGGTTACTTCCGGGGACAGGCGCATAATTACTTCTGTCTTTGGAGTTTGGGCATTGCCAATGGTTAAGACTAGAATGAATAGAATGGTTACCGCTAATGTTTTCATGGTCTTGGTATTATTCACCTATTTCTGTATTGGTAATAGTAACAGTTGAGTATGTTGCCGTTTCTCCTAATCGGATAGTGACAATACTTTCATTTTGGTAAGCCGTTGGAACATCAACGATGTATAAGCTTTTCCTAGTAGCAAACATACGAATAAAATCAATAGGTTGGTGCTCTGCAACCGTTACATAAAAAGAGAAAAGCGTTACAAGTTGATATGTTGTAATTATAGCTTTCTCGATGAAATGGGGCGTTTTTATTTATCGAATATGATTCGGAAGGTTTCTTCCGCCATATTTTTCTTTAATCTGCTTTTGCGGGTTCGCAAGGCTCCTGCAGGAGTTTTCATACAGTACACAATGGCCCGGCTCTTGTCTTTTGTTCAGGCGGTTTTATATAGTTGCCGGGTAGAATTGTTTTTTCAACTGTTCCTTCAAATACCGATTCAGTATGTTCATTGTGTAGTCCATATCGGTCATGCTACTTCTAGTTTATCAGTTGCTCCAAAGCATTCAGCAGTTCTTCTCCCCTTAAATCTTTTGCAATGATGCGTCTCTCTTTGTCCAACAAGAAATTCCTTGGGATGGATTTAATCTTTAAAGCCCTGACCTGTTTGTCGGGTACATTCCTGTCATTCACCCCTCTCACATGGATGAAGTGTCGGGTGCTGTCCTCCTCTATGGCTTTTTCCCATTTGAGTGTATCGGCATCTATTGTCACTGCATATATAGCCAGTTTGTCCTTATATCTTTCTTTTGCCATTTTCAGGAAAGGTGTTTCCTTGCGGCACGGTACACACCAGCTTGCCCAAAAGTCTACCAGCACATACTCTTCTGCAATGGAGTCTGTGTTTATTTTCTTTTTTGAGATATGCGGGAATGTGAGTTGCAGCTTTGCTCCCATGGTTGTGTCTTTAGGCTCTACATAATACCTTTTCTTCTCCAATGCTCTGATTCGTTCAGATGCGGCTTTGCTTTTTGCGGTTGGCGGTTCGCTTTTTATTCTGCTAAATCCCTGTATGTGGCTGTCATGGGGAAACTTCTGTTGTGCATATTGAATCACTGACCTGAAAGGTTCCTCTTCCCTTCGTTCTTTGGCATATCCAGGCAACCATAAAATATATGACCAAACCAATGTCGGGTATTGAGTCTTGTGCATCTCTTTTATATAGGCCTCTGTTAGTTTGGCTTTATAATATCGTATGCTGTCTTCGGGCAGGGACTGGTCTACGCTCTTTTTTCCTATATATAGGATTTTATTATCAAATGCAAGAAATTCATTGTACATATCATTCCCTTTCATGGGGTGTGGATATCTTCCGTCCATGTTTTCATCAATTTCAATTTCACAGTTTGTGTTAGGTTCTATATCAAAGAATAGATTGACGGGTCCTTTCTCTGAACATAAGATATATATACTCATCCCATGGCTGATGTCAAAAGACAGTTTTGTCTTCATGTCTCCTTTGTTCACTTTTACAGAGTCTAGAATGGCAAATTCATTTCCTCCGATATAGCCGTTTGCATAAATCCATTGCTCTGTTTGGGACAGTTCAGTTGATAGTTTGATGGTTATATTTACATTCTTGTCTGTGGCGCAGATAAGTAACGGCAGCCAGATAAGTATCAGAAATAAAGTGTGTCTCATGATGCTGTTTTTTTTATTCTCATTAAAATAAGTAATTCTCCTCCTTCTTCGTCTATTTTAGAACGCAGTGTTAAAGCATCCGAGTTTTTGGATTGCTTTAGCTTATTTTTCAAATCATCGCTTTGCACGGTGGCACTTACATATTCTCTGCCATTGATGATATGATAATTGCGGAAACAGATTCCTATGTTACTTCCATATATGTCTTCTTTGATGATGGGTGAATTATAGAATTTTTTATTCATTTTGTCAAATACTAATGTTCTTTTTTCTCCACTAATCGTATTGTTGAAGCAATTGACGAATAGAAATCTGTCGGTGTCACAGATTCGGTAAGGGATAAAGCACATTCTGCTTTTGGGAGGAATCCGTGTGTCCTCATAAGTATATCTTTCATTCCTTTTAGCCCATAAATATCTGATTTCATATCCTTTATTTATAATGCGGAAGATGGTGTCATTATATACACTCCAATATCTTGCCTGATTATTTAAAGTATAGCCTTTGCTCATCACTCCTTCTATTTTGTCATAGTGAGATAGTTTGTAATCTCCATGCTCAATATGTTCTGTCATATAGTTCTCCAAATTCATTTGTACCCATTTGTATATAGGTTGGGAGTCATTTGAAAGATATTCTCGTCCTATCAGCAATAGATTGCCATCTTGGTATATTATTTGTATTGGTATATCAATTATCGAATTAATATTCCGGTTGCTAATCACTTTTCCGGTAAAATCGTAAATTATTAGACGTTTGTTAGATAATACATATATAAGAGATTTTTCTTTATTTATTGCTATACGCGGATTCTTAAAATATTCGTTTAGTCCTTCACCTATATTCCCAATCCGATATAATAATTTGCCATCTCTATCATATGTGGCAATGCCTTCAGAAGTATTGAGGATTATATATTGGGACGCTATGTATTCTTCTTTTATTTCTTTAAAAAGAAAAGAAGTATCAGGCGGAATAATTATCATAGAGTCAATAAAGTCACTTAGCAGAAAGTCCTTTTCCACAAGTTCTTTTTCATCCAACACAAATATTTCATCAGATGTGGATAGTTGCTGTTGGCAACTTAATGTGATGCAAACAATGCAAGAAAGTAGTAATAATCTCATAGTATGCATAAATTAAGAAGAAGTTAAAATGAAGAGACCAAGACTGGAAAGTAATAACTCACCTTAAAGTAAAGAGCTATATCTAAACTTTATTTTAGGTAAAGATGTAGCTCTTTTAAGATGTTGTAAAGGCTATCGATTCCTAGCTTGAAAATTTCTTTTCTGCAAATAGAGTGTTAATAGAAATTATATTAACACTCTCTGAATCTATCTGCAATTTACAATTAGTTCAGGATAAGCTTCATCATAAGTCTCATGAAGAATTTTGGCTGCTTCTGCAGCTGTCATTCCAGAAGGAATATCAAAACGATCATAATATCCATCACCATAATAGACAGCGCATCCACCGCCGGTCACAGCATTCATCTGTCCTTTTCCTAGGCGGAAACTTTCAAGGTCTTTAAGTGTCTTCATAACACAAAAGTATTAGTGTGGTTAAATGTTTTGCGATATGCTCAGCCCTTATCGCTTGGCTTTTTGTTTGCAAACAATATCTTTATTACACACTCGTTACAGTGTGAATTCTCCTGTATATTTTACTCCTTGTATATTTAGCAATAGAGTATATGTTCCTTTCGTCTCTTCTTTTAAATCCAATTGAATATGGTCGGTGCCGGCATATATCATGGAATAGACTTGTTCACCTGTCTCTTTATTAGTAATAGTAACCGCTGAGTATGTTGCGGTTTCTCCTAATCGGATAGTGACAATGCTTCCATTTTGGTAAGCCGTTGGAACATCAACGATGGATGTCGGGACTATATCTTTAGCTGTTAAGATTTCGATTTCTTCAATGGTTTGTGCCTTGGCTACAAAACTCATACAACAGAAGAAAATGAATAGTAGACTCTTTTTCATATTGTATTGATTTATAAGTTTATCCTGGTAGCAAACATACGAATAAAATCAATAGGTTGGTGCTCTGCAACCGTTACATAAAAAGAGAAAAGCGTTACAAGTTGATATGTTGTAATTATAGCTTTCTCGATGAAATGGGGCGTTTTTATTTATCGAATATGATTCGGAAGGTTTCTTCCGCCATATTTTTCTTTAATCTGCTTTTGCGGGTTCGCAAGGCTCCTGCAGGAGTTTTCATACAGTACACAATGGTCCGGCTTTTGTATTTCAGCGCAGACAGTATGCAGAAATAGATATCTTCTTTGGACATGTTCGGGTATATTTGATTGAGGCAGGTAATAAAGCCATTGAAGTGTAATTTCAGTTCCTTATAAAGTGATTCTTGTTCTGACAGTTTTATATAGTTGCCGGGTAGAATTGTTTTTTCAACTGTTTCCAGATTCTTTCCCCACTGGGATGTCTGGAATGATTGGATGCCATTCCGGAGAATATCCTGTTTGAACCTTGTTGCTGTTTCGGGTAATCGGATTTCTTCGCCTACTTTTTCTTTTAGAAATGTGCTGATGGTTTGTGTTTGGTCCAATGAGTTCAGCTTTTCTTGCTTGAGTTCTTTTTCTTTTCTTTTTTTCTTTAAATATTGGTAAATGCCAAAAGCACCCGATAAAAGTACAATCAGGCAAATTGCAATGACATAATATGTATTCCTGTTTTCGACCTCTATCTCTTTCCGTTGTATGGCCAAAGCATATTGTGTGTTTAGTTCTTCAACTTTTTGATGTCGCTGCATCTGGAGGATGGAGTCACGATATATGTTGAAAGAATCATTGTATGCATAGGCTGCCGGATGATTATTGGCTTTCTTTTCTACTTTATATAAATAGAAGTAGCCGGTAGTCTTGCTGTATAGGTTACCGGACAGACAGCTTTTCTTCAAATAGAACCTGGCAGAATCCATCTTATTGCCATAATATAATAATTGCCCTTTCAAACTGAGATTAGTGGCTGAACTGTCTTTTCTTATGGCAAGGTTTATGGTGTTGTTGGCTTTCAGTGTATCTCCTTCGTGTAAATAGACTTTGCTGATATCATTGAGTATGTTGGCCTCCCAATAATTGTTTTGAGACTTTTGGCTGATGGCCAATGCTTGTTGGTAATAAAACAGGGCACTGTCGCTCTTATGTTTTAATAAATGGGTCTGTGCCAATTCCCGATATGGAAAGAATAAGAGCGAAGAATCATCTAAAGCCTTGGTCACTGCATGGCATTCCCGATACATATCCATGGCTTTATTATATAGATTCTGTTTTTTGTATATCGTTCCTAAGTCAAAATAGATTTGCATCAGTAGTTTGCTCTTGTTGTTTTCCGGCATTTTTTTTAACGCTGTTAGTAACATTCTGACGGCGAGTGTATCTTGTCTGAGGTTCCGCTTTATTCGTCCTAAGTAAAAATAGCTTTTGGCGGCATTGATGCTGTTTTTCTCTTTTTTGTAATAGTTTACGGCTGTTTGTATCAACGAATCTGTCGGCGGAAGAAGATGGGTTTTATCACAGGCTTGTGTGTAAAGCAAAGCATAATCCGCTCGGACTTGGTTGCGCAAGTTTTCGGGGTGACTGATATTTTGAAGTATATGTAAAGCGCTGTCCGGGTTTTCTTCCATGCAGGCTTCAGCTGTGGATAAGGCTTCTTTTACGGATGGAGGTACATTATATCGGCATCCGTAAAAGGTGAGTATGGATAGTAATATGAGTATTGTTTTTCTCATTTGGGTATTTATTAGTGACAAAGGTACTATTATTCGTTGAATATGTCTGTCTCTCAAGCACTGATATTTATCTCCCGGCAGCTGAAAGATGAAAGCTGAACGTTCGAGGGGGGGAGGAGTAGGGAGGAAAGGGCTGAAGTATAAGGAGATAAGGGGCATTTCATTCAAAGGGTAAAATATTTTTCTTTTGATGCAGTATTTGGGTTAAATTGACATTTTATAAGTAAAACGAAAATGTTTCTGTTTGCCGAAAGATAAGAAAAATGAAGAATGAATCACTAACTCTGAGACATCGTATCGGACTGGAAATAGCCCGGAAGTTGAATAATGATTTGCTGAAAGAACATCCGTTGAAACAATTGTTTTGGGAATGTACGTTGCGCTGTAACCTGCATTGCCGGCATTGCGGAAGTGATTGCAAGAAGATAGCCGGGCACCCTGACATGCCGAAAGAAGACTTTCTGAAAGTGCTTGACAGCGTGGCGGCATCTACAGATTCGCATAAGGTATTTGTCATTATTACAGGCGGCGAACCGTTGATGCGAGAGGATTTGGAGGAATGTGGGAAGGCTATATATGAGAAAGGATTCCCATGGGGGATGGTGACTAACGGACTTTATATGACGCGCGAACGTTTTCGCCGCTTACTGGCATCGGGGTTGCATACGGCAACGGTCAGCCTTGACGGATTTGCGGCAGATCATAACTGGATGAGGGGGAATCCACAGAGCTTTGAACGTGCGGTGGAGGCGATAAAAATGATGGCGGAAGAGCCGGGGTTTGTGTTTGATGTGGTGACTTGTGTCAACAAGCATAGTTATATGCGTCTGGAGGAGATGAAGGAGTTTTTGCTGAGTTTGGGAGTGAAACGCTGGCGGCTTTTCACTGTGTTTCCTGTCGGCCGTGCGGCAAAAGATTCGGAACTGCAATTGTCGAACGGGGATTTTCGCGGAGTGATGGAGTTTATCAAACGTACGCGCAAGGAGGGAAGGATAAAGACGGCTTATGGCTGTGAAGGTTTTCTCGGGAACTATGAGGGAGATGTGCGCGATTATTTCTTTCATTGCCAGGCGGGGGTATCGGTAGGGTCTGTTCTGGTGGACGGTGCTATTTCTGCTTGTCCCAGCATCCGTGCCGATTATCATCAAGGCAATATTTATGAGGACGACTTTATGGAGGTATGGAATAATAAATACCGGCCTTACCGTGACCGCGAGTGGATGCGCAAAGGGGAGTGTGCCGACTGTAAGTTTTTCCGTTATTGCAAAGGAAACGGTATGCATTTGCGTGACGGGAATGGGGACTTGCTGTTTTGCCATTATAAAAGGTTGCAAACATTATAAAACTAGAGAATATGAACATGAAAAAGAAAATTGCAGTGCGTAAGTTGTTATCCGGCGTATTGGTATTGTTGGGCTTTACTGCTTGTGACAGTGATGACCCCGGTAATGGGTTATGTGAATATGGGACTCCCTCGGCTGATTATCAGGTGAAAGGAAAAGTTCTTGACCCAACCGGGAAGCCGATAAAAGGTGTACAGGTGGTGGTAAAGGATTTGAATGCTTATTTTGTGAAGGGCGAGAAGGACTATGTGGTGGATTATGACACTGTGTATACGGATGTAAAAGGTGAGTTCGAGAGTGACAAGGCGCATACTTTCAGCATAGGCAGTCAGGAAGTGCTCTTCCATGATGTGGATGGAGAGGAGAATGGGGGAGAATTTGAATCTGCTACTCTGAAGACGGATCAAATGGATATATCGCAAATAAAAGAAGGCGGAAGCTGGTATTCGGGAGCTTATGAACTGAAGGCTGAGGTGAAACTTTCGCCGAAGAAGAAATAATCTAAAAAATAAAACTGAATTAATCCATTCTATTATGAAAGGGCTGTGGCGGTAATTAACCTGCCCAGCCCTCCCTGTCTAAATTTCTGTAACTGATGGCTTCCGCCAAATGGGTGGAAGTAACCCGCTCGCTGTTGTCGAGGTCGGCAATGGTTCTTGCCACTTTCAGGATGCGGTCATAGGCACGTGCCGAAAGGTTGAGGCGTGTCATGGCATTGCGCAGCAGATTGAGCCCCTGTCCGTCGGGTTCGGCATATAGGTGGAGCAGTCGGCTTTCCATCTGTGCATTGCAATATATTCCCGGATGGTTGGCAAATCTTTTCTCTTGTATCTTTCTTGCGTTGATTACTCTTTCGCGGATGGAGACGCTGCTTTCCGCCGGTTGTGTTTCCGATATCTTGTCGAAAGGCACGGGGACGATTTCTATTTGTATGTCGATACGGTCGAGCAGGGGACCTGAAATGCGGTTCAGGTAGCGTTGTACTTGTCCGGGGTTGCAGACGCATGCCTTGGTCGGATGGTTATAGTATCCGCACGGACATGGGTTCATGGAGGCTACCAACATAAAACTTGCCGGATAGTCGAGGCTGTATTTGGCGCGTGATATGGAGATGTAACGGTCTTCTAATGGTTGCCGGAGCACTTCAAGCACACTGCGGTTGAACTCCGGCAGCTCGTCCAAAAAGAGGACACCGTGATGTGCCAGACTGATTTCTCCGGGTTGCGGGTTGCTTCCTCCGCCCACCATTGCAATCTGCGAAATGGTGTGGTGAGGGCTTCTGAAGGGGCGTGTGGCTATCAGGGATGAATCTTTTCCCAACTTTCCGGCAACGGAGTGTATTTTGGTCGTTTCCAGGCTCTCTCCCAGCGATAGGGGCGGGAGAATGCCCGGCAATCGTTTCGCCATCATTGATTTTCCACTTCCGGGTGCACCAATCATAATCAGGTTGTGTCCGCCTGCGGCGGCTACTTCGAGTGCGCGTTTCACGTTTTCCTGTCCTTTTACGTCTGCAAAGTCATAAGGAAAGTTTTCTTGATTCTTATAAAATTCTTCGCGTGTGTTGACTGCGGTGGGTTCCAGTATCCGTTCGTTATTAAAGAACTCTATGACTTCTTTTATATTTTCCACTCCGTATACATTCAGGTGGTTTACCACGGCTGCTTCGCGGGCATTTTGTTTGGGAAGGATGAAGCCTTCAAATCCTTGTTCGCGGGCACTGATGGCAATGGACAAGGCCCCCTTGATGGGCTGCAGACTTCCGTCGAGGCTCAGCTCGCCTATAATAAGGTAGCGCGATAACTTTTCTTCGGAAACGATTTGGGCGGCAGCCAATATCCCGATGGCCAAAGGCAGGTCATAGGAAGAGCCTTCTTTCCGTATATCGGCCGGAGCCATGTTGACGACTATCTGGCTGGTGGGAAATTTGTATCCGTTGACCTGCAGAGCGGAGATGATACGTTCGTGACTTTCTTTTACGGCTGAGTCTGGCAGACCGACAAGGAAGAACTTTATACCGCGCGAACTATTGACTTCAATAGTTACAATGGTTGCATCAATTCCTTGTACAGCCGCGCCATAGACTTTTACTAGCATTTTATTATTTTTTCTTCTTACGAGCCTTTTCTCTTTCGGCTGCTTTTGCGGCTTTCTCTTTTTCTTTGTCTTGCTCTATAAGTTGTTTTACTTTGTCTATTAGTTCTTTTCCTCTGATGTCTCTGGCGATAACTCGTTTATTGGGGGCTATCAGCAGATTGGAGGGCAGGCGGGTGATGCCTTGTTGCTTGACGATGGAGTTGTCCCAGCCTTTAAAGTCGCATACTTGTTTCCATTGGATTGTGTCTTTGTCGCATGCTTTCAGCCATTCTTTCTTGTCTAAGTCCAGTGACAGGCTGACAATGATGAATTTTTCTTTTTTCAGTGCTTTCTGCACGGCGACCAGTGAATCCTGTGCCGCTACGCTTTCTTTGTTCCAGCTTGCCCAGAAATCGAGAAGGACATATTTGTCTTTCATTTCTTTCCAGCCGATGCTTTTCCCATTTTTATCGGTACAGGAAATCGTGTTTAGGCTCTGCCGGTTCAGTTCGTTCTTTTCTTTCAGCTTGGCCTGAAGGTCAATCATGTAGGGGGTATCCTTGATGCTCCCGCTTAGTCCCTGTATCAATTCATCCATCCGCGTATAGTCGGGAAGACTGTCTTGCACGTAATATTGTTCTATCAGATAGATGTTGGCAAATGAATGGGGATTTTCTTTGATGAGGCGGTCTACCGTGAACATAAGGCTGTCTGCTTTTGCCTCCTTGATGGTTTGCAAGATATATGCCATTCTTTCGTTGTCGCCTTTCCCTTTGATTTGTATATCTCTGGGGGTACCGTCCCATGTCACGCTTTCTCCTTTGTCGGCAAACACGGGAAGTGTTTCTTTATCACTGAGCAGCAATGAGAAGATGGTGAAAGTATCGGGGGTAATGGTGTAATTGAATTTTCCGTTTTGGGCGATAATTGTGTCCAGTTTATAGTTGGGTTCCTGATAGAAAACGAGTATGGTATCAGAAGACAAGCCGCTGATATTCCCTTTTAAAGTGAAAGTGCTCTTCTTGCCGCAACCGGTCAGCAGGAGTATGAGCGCAAGGAAAAGAAAAGATAATTTTTTCATCTTAAATTATTTTCTGCGAAAATACTCATTTTGCAGGTAATGGGCGGTATAAATAGAAGTTATTTTGCATAAAAAAACCGGGATATCCTTTAAATGGATATCCCGGTCTGTTTATTTGGCTATTTTAGATAGTCCGATTATTTGATAGAATCAGCAAATTTAGCGAATTCGCGGTCGTTTGCAGCTTTCTGAGCTATTGAAGCGTCCTTAGCGATTGCGCTCTTAATGCTGCTGCTTACCAATGAAGCGTTGTTAGTGCGGGCACCAACGATAGCCATTAAGTAATCAGTCATTGCATCAGGATTCTTGATAGCAGACAAAGTAGCTTTTGCCTTGTTGTAGTCCTTAGCCAAAATCTGAGCTTGAGCAGCACTGTTAGTCTTAGCGTCACCGAATGCGTTTACAGCTCTGTCATACTGACCTTGTTTGATGTACAGGTTACCAAGAGCTTCGTTAGCAGCGTTAGCACCTGTAGCCTTACCTAAGTAAGATTCAGCAGCAGCTACATTACCCTTAACCAATTCGCAAAGACCAAGGTTAGCGTTTACTTCAGGAGCGTTAGCGTTCTTAGAAGCAGCTTGTTTGAAGTAAGATTCTGCTTTGGCAGCGTCACCGGCAGCAAATGCCATTTCACCTAAGTTGTTGTAAGCACGGAAATCGTTAGGATACAACTGAGTAGTCTTAGTGAAGATAGCTTCTTTGCGAGCGTTGTCGTTAGTCAAAGTAGCAGCATACAATAATTCTTCTACGCTCAATACTTTAGCATCTGTGTTGAATGCTTCGTTGATTTCGTCATCGCTGCGGCCGATGATGTCATAGTTGGCAGTCAGACGTGCACGACGCAACTGAGGCAGGATTTCGTCAGCCAAAGTTTTGTAAACTGAAGAGATGTTCTTGATTTCAGCTTCTCTTTGTTCAGGATCCTGATACATAGAAAGAACGCGCAAAATCAAGTCTTTATCCTGCAAGTTTGATTTAGAAACCAATTCCTGGAAACCTTCCCAGTCTTGTGCAGTATATTTTGCATCGAGGTTAGTATCGATTTTGCCTTTCTTCAATTGACGTTGCATATACTTTTCTGTGTTACCTTCACGGTTTTCAGCCAAACCTGTATTCAGTTTAACACCACCGTCAGGAGAAGCGTATGCAGAGATTTCGATGTTGTTCAATTTGTAGTTCTTAGTGTCAGCGTTTACTTCAGCAACTTTCTTGTGGAATTCTTTCATATCGTCTGAATTCAATTCGCTGTTGCGTAAGTTAGCCTGTTGGATTAAGAACATGATGTTGGCAGTCTGAGCGTCTTTGATGATGCGTTGGAAAGCGTCGTTTGCATAAGATGCATTTGAGCTGGCAGCAGTAGGCAATTCAGAAGTAGCGATTACACCGTCTGCAATTTTCACAGAAGGAATGGTATATGTCTTTTTGCCTTTTGTGATTTTGAAATCAAGATATAATTCAGAGTTAGCCATTTCGGGAACATAGTCGAAAGAAGCTTTCATAGTATAGCTACCACCTACCTTATAAGAAATAGTCTGTCCGTTTCCTTCTACTTTTTCACCTTGGAATACAGCGGGCTGACCTTTAGCTTCGCCACCTTTCCATCTTAATACCGGAGTTACTTCAACAGTAGCTTTTTTCTTCATGTACTTTTCGGGGAACTTACCATTGATAGTTACAGGCACTTTACCACCGATTGCTTCAAGCACTTCAGGGTTAGTTGTGAAATAGTCAGAAGACAATTCTCCCATCTTGCCGCATGATGACAGGGCAAGGACCAATAAAGCCACTAGGGGCAAATACAACTTTTTAATCATAGTTACTTTAATTATTTAACGTTTGTAATGTAATTTCTACTAAAGCCGCGTTTTTGTATGCATCTTTGGGTGCAAAGATAGAAAAAACTCTATTATCTGCTAACTTTAAATGGGCCTTTTTTTTCAAAATATCTTAAAAAAGGACGTAGAAATGAACACTTTATTTATGTTCCTCTCTGAATTTGATGTTGCGAGGATGATGCTCAATGATTTCACTGCGTAGCATATTGCGGTCAATGTGTGTATAAATTTCTGTAGTTCCGATACTTTCGTGCCCCAACATACATTGGATGGCACGTAAATTTGCCCCTCCTTCGAGCAAGTGGGTGGCAAAGGAATGGCGGAAGGTATGGGGGCTGATGGTCTTTTTCAAACCGGTGCGTCCGGCCAGTTCTTTGATAATGTGGAAAACCATGATGCGCGAGATGTTTTTCCCAAAATTGCTGATGAACAGAAAATCCTCGAAACCGGGTTTTATTTTCATTAAGTTGCGGTCGGGGAAATATAGATTAATTTCTTTTACAGCACGTGGGGAGATGGGGACCAGGCGTTGTTTGCTTCCTTTTCCTTCTACCTTGATGAAATTTTCATTTAAGTACAGGTCGGACAATTTCAGGTTGCAAAGTTCGGATACACGGAGCCCGCAGCTATAGAGCGTTTCGAGGATAGCTCGGTTTCGTTGCCCTTCTTTGGTGCCTCTGTCTATGCTCTCTATAAGACGGTCTATCTCTTCTACGGTGAGTACTTCGGGCAGTTTGAAGCCTGTTTGCGGAGACTCAAGCAGTTCGGTTGGGTCGGCTTCCAGATAGTCTTCGAGCACAAGGAAATGATAAAAAGACCGGATACCCGACAGGATGCGTGCCTGCGAACGGGGGTGGATACCGATGTCACGCAGTCCGGCTGAAAATGTTTCCAGATGTTCTAATGTCACCTCCAAAGGATGGAGATTTTCAAGGGTCAGATAGGCCATTAGTTTGTCTAAATCTGTGAGATAAGCATCTACCGTATTGGTAGATAGAGACTTCTCCAACTTTAAATATTGCTTGTATTTCGCTAATATCTTATCTGTTTTCTCGGTTCTTTTCATTTCTTTTTTCTAACTTTGTGCCCAAATTCCCTGCAAAGGTATTAAAAGTTCAGACAAAGCATTAAATATGAAAATACAAATTATTAATGGGCCTAATATCAATTTATTAGGCAAACGTGAACCTTCCATTTATGGGGCTGTTTCATTTGAAGACTATTTGGCGGATTTGAAACGTGCTTATCACAATATTGAGATTGAATATTATCAGTCGAACGTGGAGGGAGAGATGATAAATAAGATTCATGAGGTGGGGTTTGACTATGACGGTATTGTGTTGAATGCCGGAGCATATACTCATACTTCCATTGCTTTGCAGGATGCTATACGGGCTGTGACGGCCCCGGTGATTGAAGTGCATATCTCGAATGTGCATGCCCGTGAGGAGTTCAGACATAAATCAATGATTTCATGTGCTTGTCTGGGAGTGATTTGCGGGTTCGGACTGGATTCCTATCGATTGGCGATAGAGGCGTTGTTGATGAAGAAATAAAATTTTAGGTACGTATATAATAAGGTGATAAGATTATGATGTTGAAACAGACAAAAATCGTGGCGTCCATCTCAGATGAGCGTTGCGAAGTTGAATTTATTAGAGACTTATTCAAGGCAGGTATGAATGTGGTTCGTATGAACACGGCGCATGCTTCGCGTGAAGGTTTCGAGAAGTTGATTAAAAATGTGCGTGAGGTTTCCAATCGCATTGCTATATTGATGGATACAAAAGGGCCTGAAGTGCGTACAACTGTCATTGCAGGTGGTGAACCTATTCCTTATAACATCGGTGACCGTGTGAAGATTGTAGGGAATCCTAGTCAGGAAACGACTCGTGAGTGTATTGCTGTGTCTTACCCCGGTTTTGTGCATGACCTTCAGGTGGATGGTGATATTCTGATTGATGATGGTGATTTGGAGTTGCGTGTAGTAGATAAGACGGATGAATATTTGGTTTGTGAGGTGCAGAACGAGGCTACTTTGGGTAATCGTAAAAGTGTGAATGTTCCGGGTGTCCGCATCAATCTTCCTTCGTTGACGGAAAAAGACCGTAACAATATATTGTATGCTATCGAGAAGGATATTGATTATATCGCTCACTCTTTTGTCAGAAACAAGCAGGATGTATTGGATATCCGTCAGATATTGGATACCTATGGTAGTGATATCAAGGTTATTGCCAAGATTGAGAATCAGGAGGGTGTTGACAACATCGACGAGATTCTGGAAGTGGCGGATGGTGTGATGGTAGCGCGTGGAGATTTGGGTATTGAAGTTCCGCAAGAGCGTATTCCGGGCATCCAACGTATGTTAATCCGTAAATGTATTTTGGCCAAGAAACCGGTAATCGTGGCTACCCAGATGTTGCATACCATGATTAATAATCCGCGTCCTACCCGTGCGGAGGTCACTGATATTGCCAATGCCATTTATTATCGGACGGATGCATTGATGTTGAGCGGTGAGACTGCATACGGAAAATATCCGGTGGAAGCAGTAAAGACCATGACGAAGGTGGCTGCCCAGGCAGAGAAAGATAAATTGTCGGAAAATGATATCCGGATTCCGCTGGATGAGTCTTCTAATGATGTGACTGCATTTCTTGCAAAACAGGCTGTGAAGTCGACCAGCAAATTGAATATCCGTGCTATCATAACCGATAGTTTCAGTGGACGTACAGCTCGTAACATTGCAGCTTTCCGTGGAAAGTACCCGGTATTGGCTATCTGTTATAAAGAAAAAACCATGCGCCATCTGGCTTTGTCTTATGGTGTAGAGGCTATCTATATGCCTGAAAAGGCAAATGGGCAGGCTTACTACTTTGCTGCTTTGCGCAAGTTGTTGGACGACGGTGTTTTGTGTGAGAGCGACATGGTGGCATACCTGAGTAGCGGTAAGCAAGGAACGCAGACTTCATTCCTCGAAATCAATGTGGTGGGAGATGTGCTGAAGTATGCAATGGATTATGTGCTTCCCAACCGTAACCGTTATTTATAATACCGGCCGGCATGAAAGAAACGGATGCTATTGACGAATATATCCTTCAGCATATCGATGAAGAAAGTGATTATCTGAAGGCTCTTTATCGTGATACGCACGTCAAGTTATTGCGTCCCCGCATGGCTTCGGGCCATCTGCAGGGGCGTATGCTTACAATGTTTGTACGGATGATACGTCCTCGTCAGGTGCTCGAAATAGGTACTTACAGCGGTTATTCCGCATTATGTTTGGCCGAAGGGCTCGAAGAAGGGGCCGTGTTGCATACTTTTGAGATTAATGATGAGCAGGAGGACTTTACCCGTCCGTGGCTGGAAGGTTCACCTTATGCTGACAAGATAAGATTCTATATCGGCGATGCATTGCAGTTATTGCCGGATATGAACATTATGTTTGATTTGGCGTTTGTAGACGGTGACAAGCGTAAGTATATCGAATATTATGAGCTGGTGTTGAAGATGCTTTCGCCGGGTGGCTATATCATAGCCGACAATACGCTGTGGGACGGCCATGTGTTGGAAGAGCCGCATCACACCGACCTTCAGACTATCGGTATCAAGAAGTTTAATGATTTGGTGGCGGCTGACTCAAGGGTAGAGAAAGTGATTCTGCCGTTGCGTGACGGACTGACAATAATAAGAAAGAAATAAAATAAATAGTAATATGGAAACGACCAGACAAAATAAGATTTCCCGTCTTATTCAGAAAGAATTAAGCGAGATTTTCCTGCTTCAGACTAAAGCGATGAACGGTGTATTGGTATCGGTAAGTGCAGTTCGCATCAGCCCTGATATGAGTATAGCGCGTGTTTATCTCAGTGTGTTCCCTTCAGAGAAGAGTCAGGAAATAGTGAAGAATATCAATGATAATATGAAGTCTATCCGTTTTGAACTGGGTACGCGTGTACGCCATCAGTTGCGTATTATTCCCGAACTTAAGTTCTTTGTGGATGATTCGTTGGATTATGTCGAACGTATTGATGAACTGTTGAAAAAATAACCAACGGTGAATTTCCCCTTTTATATAGCGAAGCGTTACCTTTTCTCTAAGAAGTCGCACAATGCCATCAATGTTATATCAGCTATTTCGGTTTGCGGAGTAGCTTTGGCTACATTGGCAATGGTATGTACATTGTCTGTATTTAATGGATTTCAGGATGTGGTGGCTACCTTTTTCACTGCTTTTGATCCGGAATTGAAGATTACGGCAACTGTCGGAAAGGTTTTTGACGGGCAGGATGAGCGTATTCTGGAGTTGAAGAGGTTGCCTGAGGTGGCTGTCTTTTCCGAATCATTGGAGGAGAATGCAATGGTTCAGTATAAAGGCCGACAGACTATGGCTGTGATAAAAGGGGTGGAAGATAATTTTGACCGGCTGACACCCATAGACAGTATCCTTTTTGGACGGGGGGAACTGTTGCTTCATGATGAGGTGGCTGATTATGCTATTCCGGGCATCGAGCTGGTTTCGATACTCGGTACGGGAATCCGTTTTCTGGATCCGTTGGAAATTTATGCTCCCAAGCGGGGGGCAAAGGTCAATATGGCTAATCCGGCAGCCAGTTTCAACTCGGCTAATTTGTTCTCTAGCGGGCTGGTGTTTGCTGTGAATCAGCAAAAATATGATGCCTCATATATTCTGACTTCACTACAATTCGCCCGTAGGCTGTTTCAATATGATACGGAGGTGAGCTCGGTAGAACTAAGATTAAAGCCCGGTATCAATATCGGTAGTGCCAAGAAGAAGATACAGGCGATTTTGGGTGACGGTTTCCAGGTGCAGGATCGGTATGAACAGCAGGTGGACACGTTTCGCATTATGGAGATAGAGAAACTCATCTCTTATCTGTTCCTGACTTTTATTCTGATGATTGCGTGTTTTAATGTGATAGGTTCTCTTTCCATGCTTATTATTGATAAGAGGGCGGATGTGGTGACATTGCGCAATTTGGGGGCAAACGATAAACTGATTACACGGATATTTTTGCTTGAAGGACGTATGATTTCGTTCTTCGGGGCCATCATCGGGGTCGGATTGGGGCTGGCTTTATGCTTTATCCAACAGGAGTTCGGCTTGATTGCATTGGGAGGCGGCTCAGGAGCTGCCGGAAACTTTGTGGTGGATGCCTATCCGGTCAGTGTCCATGCCTGGGACATTGTATTGGTGTTCCTTACTGTATTGGTGGTAGGCTTCCTTTCTGTCTGGTATCCTGTGCGTTATCTCAGCCGCCGCCTGTTGTAATTGCTTTTTTCTTATTTCTACGTTAGATTAGTTCGTAACTGCTGATTTGGATAGGCATATCCAGATTATGAAGCACTTTTTCCAATAAGATACCTTCCCGATTGTCATATTCGTAACCGAACGTGGCACGGATGCCTTGCAAAATAAATTGTGTGGCACGGTCTAACGCAATTGGTAGGCTGTCGCCTTGCATTAAAGAACCGGTAATGACGCTTGTAAATGTATCTCCCGTGCCCGGATAGTGGGCAGGCAGGTAAGGACAGGTTACTTTCCAATAGCGGTCACTCGAACGATTATAGGCGTATACAGAAGTCTTCCGTGGGTCGCCTTGTACCGGAATACTGGTAATGATGACGGTCTCAGGACCTTTGTCCGATAGTTCGTGCAGGTAGGCTTTTAGTTCTTCATCTGAGTTTTCGGCTTTGTAGGGCTTGTCCAGCAGATAGAACAGCTCGGTCAGGTTGGGAGTAATGACATCGGCCTGAGTGATGAGATGGCGCATTTCGATAATCATCTCCTTGTCGAAGTTGGTATATAGTTTGCCATTGTCACCCAATACGGGGTCGATAACGATGAGACTGTCCGGTTGGCGGAAGTCATTAATAAATCCCGATACGATTTGAATCTGTCTGGGCGAGCCCAGATAGCCTGTATAAATGGCATCAAACTGTACTCCCAACTCTTTCCACTCGCCAATAATCTTGGGCATCTCGTCCGTCAGGTCGAGGAAAGAGAAATGAGGATACTGAGTGTGGCTGGATAATACTGCCGTGGGAAGCGGACAGACTTGAAAGCCCATCGAGGAGAGGATGGGAATGACGACGGTCAGCGAGACACGCCCTGCACCGGACAAATCGTGTACGGCAGCTATTTTCTTTACTTTGTTTGCATACATAATCTTTTCATAAATAGGTAATGATGCTATAACAGCCGGAAGGAGCAAAAGGTTATTCCAAAGTTATACTTTCTACTTCTATATTCTCCTGGCGCAAGAAGATGGAAGCGGATTCTTCAAACTTACCCGGACTCTCGGTCGTCAGAAAACGGCAACTGCTGCCTTTGGTGCAACGAGTGTCCATCTCTGTGTGGCGGTCTAGATAACTGCGCAAGCTGTGTGCCACATATTCTCCTTGTGCTACAATTTGTACGTGGGGAGGGGTAAACTGTTTGATTTTATCTATGAGCAACGGATAATGGGTGCATCCCAAAACGATGGTGTCTATTTGAGGGTCTGCTTCCAGCAGACGGTCGATATATTGCTTCACAAAGTAATCTGCGCCAGGAGACCGGAATTCATTGTTTTCAACCAATGGCACCCACATGGGGCAGGCCAGACCGGTCACTGTTATGTCGGGGAATAGTTTATGCACCTCCAGCGGATAGGATTCGGACTTGATGGTACCGGCGGTGGCAAGTATGCCGATGTGCCGTGTGCGGGTGATGTCTCCTATGCATTCGGCGGTAGGCCGTATCACGCCGAGTACGCGGCGGGTAGGGTCGTCTGATTTGGGCAGGTTCATTTGTTGGATTGTGCGGAGCGCTTTGGCTGATGCGGTGTTACAAGCCAATATAACCAGTGGACAACCCAAGTCGAAGAGTTTGTTTACCGCCTGTAGGGTGAACTCATAGACCACTTCGAACGATCGGGTACCGTAAGGGGTACGCGCATTATCTCCTAAATAGATATAATCGTATTCGGGCATGAATTCCCGGATTTTATCCAGAATAGTCAGTCCGCCATACCCAGAGTCAAAGATACCGACAGCACCGGTTGAAAGGGAAGATGGTTGATTCATGACAGTGGTCTATAAAAAGGCACGGATTACACGGATTAACACGGTTATGAGAGTCCGTGAAATCTGTGTAATCCGTGCCCAAAGGGGTTATCTTAATTATTTAAGTCCTAATTTACCTTTAACTATCGGAGTAACGTCTGTAGACAATGACTCGTTTACAAAAGGAATATCAGTTCTGTTCAGGTCGAAGATATAAACATATCCGCCTTCTTGTCCGACTGCTTTGATGGCATCATCTATCTTCTTATAGATAGGTTCCATCATTTCGGCGTATGCTTTCTGCAACTGTTGTTGAGCGTCAGCTTGAAATTGCATACCTTTTTCGTTCAGTTCCTGCAATTCTTTCTGGCGTCTTTCCTGAATATTCTTAGGCAAGTTAGCCTGTTCTTGTTGGTACTCAGTGAATTTCTTAGTCAATTCATCTGAAGCACGTTTCATTTCATCTTCGTATTGTTTTTGCTGAGCCTGAATGTCAGTCTGAGCTTTGGTGTATTCCGGCATTACAGTGAGAATCTCTGCAAATTTAACATGACCGAATTTTTGGGCAAATACGCTCATTGGAGCGATAAGTAAAAGTAATAAAGCAATTTTCTTCAACATAGTTCTATTTTTTATTAGTTATTGCAAATTTGATTATCAGGTGCAAATGTATGAAATTAATTTGAATATCCTAGTTTTGAAAGCACTTCATTGCTGATATCAATACGCGGAGATGCAAAAATAATACTTTGGGCAGATGAACGGTCGACTACTGCATCGTATCCGTTTTGTTGGGCTATTTGCTTCACTGCCTCATATATTTTGTCCTGAATAGGGTTAATCAGCGCTTGTTGTTTTTTAGCCATTTCTCCTTCCGGACCAAAGTATTTTTTTCTCAGCTCTGCAGCTTCTTTTTCTTTAGCTATAATCGCTTCCTCCTTCTGAGATTTCTGTACAGCCGACAGTGAAGAGGCTGCTTTCTGATACTCCTTATACAGTGCTTCGGCTTCTTTAGCTTTAGCTTCTACTTCAGCCTGATATTGTTGGGAAGCCTGATTCAATTGGTTATTTGCCTGTTCGTATGCAGGGATATTTTTTAGAATATACTCCATATCAATCAAAGCAAATTTTTGCGCGCTGGCTGTGAATGCACAAGCCACAAATAATAGAGATAATAGAATAGCCTTTTTCATAATCACTTCGTTTTATGGGTTGTTAAAACTCTTGTCCTAAGATAAAGTGGAACTGACTGCCACCATATTGGCTGCTACCGTTAATCTTATCGAAACCGTATGCCCAGTCGATACCCATCATACCAATCATCGGTAAGAAGATGCGGACACCGACACCGGCCGAACGCTTCAAACTGAATGGGTTGAATTTGCCGACTTCCGTCCAAGCATTACCGCCTTCAACAAATCCTAATGCATAGATACTTGTTGAGTTTTCCAACATCAATGGATATCTCAACTCAGCACCTAAACGTACATAGGCGTAACCCTCGCTACCATAAGGTGTCAAAGCACCGTTTTCATAACCACGCAATGCTATGGTTTCTGAAGCGTAACTTGTACTATATCCGGTCATACCGTCACCACCCATATAGAATGTTTCAAACGGCGACTTCTTGTATTTGTTATAGTGACCCAACAGACCGAACTCTGCACGTGTCATGATAACCGGACATTTTGAGGCGCCTGTCAATGCTGTATACGTCTTGGCTTTGAATTTCCATTTATGGTATTCAATCCAGTTGAACATACTTGCAGCTTCATCATAGTCATCTTTTCCGTAAGTAGAATAATCCTTGTTGCTGAACAATGAGTACGGCGGGGTCAGTTGTACCGATGCCGAGAACTCAGAACCGCGACGCGGGAATATCGGATTATCCGTAGAGTTACGTGCCAAGGTGAATCCCAAACTCAGGTTGTTGCAACTACCTGTAGACATATATTCGCCATTGTTCAGCTTGATGTACAAGTAGCTCCAGTCTTTCAAGATGAAACGCTGGTAAGACAATTCTGCGGTCAGTGTAAAATAGTCATCCGGCCATCTCAAGCGTTTACCCCAACCGATAGAAGCTCCATACATCTGGATAGACTTATCCGGGTCATAATATGACTCATAGTTATTGCCATAACTTCCTCCATAATAATTATTCATACCATACATGTAGTTATAATAGTTATTCATGTAGGCGGAGTTATAATAGTTGCTGCTGATATCAGTCTGAATGGAGTAGAACGCCGAAACAGAGAATGAATTAGGACGTTTGCCTCCAAACCACGGATCGAAGAACGATACGCTGTATGACTGATAGTAGCTACCGTTAGTCTGTCCGCTGATGGTCAATGTCTGTCCGTCACCTTGAGGCAGGAATCCACGGTAATTATCACTCTTATTGAACAAGTTGGCCATAGAGAAGTTCGTAAACTTCAGACTTAATTTACCGATAACACCAGTTTGTCCCCATCCGGCAGAGAATTCCACCTGGTCATTGGCTTTCGATTCCAAGTTCCAGTTGATATCAACCGTACCGTTAGCCATATCCGGTTGAACATCCGGTTGAATGTTTTCAGGGTTGAAGTGTCCCATCTGGGCAATTTCACGATATGAACGTTCCAAAGCTTCTTTGCTGAACAAATCACCCGGGCGTGTTCTTAATTCACGGCGCACTACATTTTCGTATAGACGGTCGTTACCATTGATACGCACTTTGTTGATACTTGCCTGCGGACCTTCCTGAATACGCATTTCGAGGTCGATAGAGTCCCCGTCGATATTCACTTCTACCGGGTCAAGGTTGTAGAACACATAACCGCGGTTATAATAGTTATTACCGATAGCATCTTCGTCTCCGCTCAAACGCTCATTCATGAGCTTTTGGTTGTATACATCTCCTCTCTTCATGCGGAATTGTTCATCCAGCATATCAGCCGGGAAGACGGTATTGCCTACCCATGTGACGTTTCGTAGATAATATTTGTCACCTTCTTCGATACGCATATATACATCTACGGTACGGTCGTCATAAGGAGTCACGCTGTCTACTACGATTTGAGCATCGCGATAACCCAACTCATTATACTTATCAATAATCTTTTGTTTGTCTTCTTCGTATTTCTCTTCGATGAATTTCTTTGAACGGAAGATATTGGCAAGCTTATTCTTTTCGTTTGTCTTCTTCATTACTCGTTTCAACTTCTTGTCGGTCAAAACGGTATTTCCGTCGATGGTAATCTGGTGTACTTTTACCTTTTCTTTCTTGTCAATCATCACATCTACGTCCACCTGCTCTTTGTTGTCGGCAAGGTCACGTTCGATAATTGTCACTTCGGCGTTTTTGAAACCTTTCTCGTCAAAGTGCTTTTTGATAAGGATTTTTGCGCGGTCAATCAGGTTAGGGGTAATCTGACTACCCTTTACCAAGCCCAATTTTGCTTCAAGGTCTTCTCTTTCGCTCTTCTTCACACCATGGTAACGGATATCGGCGATACGCGGACGTTGTGTCAAGAGTATCTTCAGGTAGATTTTATTGCCTACAATCTTTTCAGCCAATATCTGTACGTCAGAGAACAGACCATGTTTCCAATAACGTTTTACGGCTGAGGTGATATCATCGCCAGGAACGGTAATTACCTGTCCTACCGATAGTCCTGACAGACCTATCAGCACATAGTCTTCATAGTTCTTTACCCCTTCGACTTTGATTCCGCCGATTTCATATTTCTTGGGAGTTCCAGAGTAAAGTATTACCGGATTGTCGTTTTCTTGAACATTTGCTTCTTGAGCGTAGCTACTGACTGAGAAACAAAACAGACATGTAAGCGTTAATAGTATGAGTGAAATACGATATAGCATTTTATATAACTTTATATTTGTTCACTGGTTTTGCCGAAACGGCGTTCTCTCTGTTGATAATCACAAATGGCTTTGCAGAACTCTTCTTCGCGGAAATCCGGCCAAAAAGTATCGCAAAAATATAACTCGGAATAAGCGCATTGCCATAGCAGGTAGTTGCTGAGACGAACTTCACCTCCGGTACGGATTAATAAGTCTGGGTCGGGCATGAAGTGGGTACTCAGGTGCGCACTTATTACTTTGTCGTCTATGTTTTCAATAGCCAGTCTGCCGTCTTGCACTTCTGTGGCTATTTGTTTCATGGCTTCGGTCAACTCCCATTTGGAAGAATAGCTCAAGGCCAGAACCAAACACATTCCGGTATTGACGGAAGTTCGCTCGATGCATTGGTTCAGTCGTTCCAAGACCTCTGCCGGTAGTTTCTGGGTGTCACCGATGATGCGGAAGCTGATATTGTTCTTCATAAAGGTTTCCTCTTCGATAGAGTCCATGAGAAGGCTCATCAGTGCAGCCACTTCATCGACGGGACGATTCCAGTTTTCAGTAGAGAAGGTGTATAGTGTCAGGTATTTGACTCCCAAGCGGGCCGCTTCTTCAGCAATGATGTGCACAGTCTCGGCACCGGCCTGATGGCCGAAGCTTCGTTTTTGCCCACGTTGCTTGGCCCATCTTCCATTGCCATCCATGATGATGGCTACGTGGGCCGGTACACGGCTCTTGTCTATTTGCTCTCTATATAGCATGTCGCGTTCTGGTTTTATATACTTTTCTTAAAGCCTAATTTGTTGATTCTGCCTCGCCATACCTGACCGGAATTACTCCACATAATCCACAGGTAGTCATTCTTGTCGATTACATAAGAATAGTTGCCGTCGGCTTGCTTGTATAAGTTGGTAAATTCTTCGGGGAAGAATACATATCTTTTCACTTGCTTCCAAGTAATGCCATTGTTCACCGATTCATAGAATGCGCTGAAGGGTGCAAGGTTGGAACCATTTTTCTTGCCGGGACCGCCAAATGCATATAATTGGTTATTATAATGTATCATGGCGATATTGGCCAATTTGGGACAGAAGTCCAAATTATCTTTTTCCGGTGGATAGTCGCCCCATGTGTTTTCTGTGCTTAACTGGCCCCATACTACCGAAGTCGTATCGGTAGCAATCGGGTTTTCTCCCAAAACCAACATACGGTCTATTGAACTGTTGGTATTCAGAGGGTAAGAAACGAATGACAGGCTGGTTTCAGGAAAACCGTAAGGAACACTTTTCTGTTCTGTCCATTCTGTTCCGTTATGGGTTTCGACAAAAACATTATTAGTATTGATTGCTATCAATTTATTGTTCTTTTCCGGATTGTTTTGGGAATAGATGTTTGAAACCAACATCTTCAAAGCGGGTGCTGATTCTATTTTGCTCCAATCAGTACCATTTTCCGACTGGTACAATTGATTTTCTGCAATAATGTATAAATGGTCTCCCCATGCCATGGCAGTGGAATAGTCAGCTTTCTCTCCGAACGGCAACGGTTGCAAGCTACTCCAACTATGGCCGTCGGTGATGCTTGTTGTCGTTACGGCAACTTGTTCTTCGCCCTGACGGACCGCAAATACATAAATCTTATCGTTGAAATAAACGGCCTTTTGTGCCTGAATAGCACTACCGTTGAAGTCACTGCTTAAATTAGACCATACCAATGAATCGGGTTCCTGCTTATGGACATTGATTTCAGCTGTATAGACTGCACCATATTCCATGCTTTGCGCCAATACCTTAAACTTGACAGGACTTTCAAAATTCAAAGAGTCGCTGGATGTCCACAAAGAATCCTTATCGGCTACAATCAGAATATAAGGAGTGTCCGCAGTGATTTCCACCACTACCTTGCTGACATTGGTACCTACCGGAAGTGAGTCGGCATTATAGATACGTCTTTCTATCTGGTCAATGATAAAAGGATAATCCGAGCCTTCCACGATGGCTGTCAGTGTTGTGTCTTTCCCGTTAACTGTAGCGGTGTATTTGGTCTCTATGTTATCTTTAATCGAGAAAGCAGTAATACTGGCTTCCGAGCTTGGAGTCACTTCGTTATCGTCATCGTTCAAACATGATGTAATCATAAAAGCGGCCATAAGCAGCCCTGTGATAACTGTCAAAAACTTTATTTTCATTTGCAAATGAGTCTTTTTGTTACAAGTCGCAAAAGTAGGAAGATTTTTTTCTATATAGAAGTTTTGGAACAAGTTTTATATTAATTTATAGATAAACTTCCGCTTTTTATCTGCTAATCAGACGCATTTTGTCTGTGAGTCTGTGGGTGGCAGGCATGAAAAAAATCTCTTCCGAAGTATCTTTCGCTCTTATTAAAGTATTTTTTTTGAATAGTGGGAGCTGTAACTCCGTCTTTCAGGAAGAGGGGAGATTGCTCTATATAAGCTTCGTCCCACAATTCTGAATCAATAAAGGATTGAAGCAGTATGCTACCTCCTTCAACCAGTAAAGACTGGAGCTTTTTCTCGTATAGAAATGCCATTATCTGTGGCAGGATGTCACGCCCGAAGTCCAGGACTATGAACCTGGCATCGGGCTGGGGAGGCTCTTTTTGTGTGAATATGTAAGTCGGCACTTCTTCGTTGAACAACGAGAGATGGGGAGGAAGGGTTAAGTCCTTGTCTATAACCAGACGGACGGGATTCTTGCCATACCAGTTGCGGGTGGTCAGCGAAGGGTTATCCAACAAGGCTGTCCGGCGCCCTATTAAGATAGCATCGTGCTCGGCTCTTTTTTTATGCACGACCATCCCGGTGAGGGGGCTTGACAGGACCACCGGCTTTCCCTCTGTGCGGTTGATGTCGATAAAACCGTCTGCAGACTCCGCCCATTTCAACGTGATATAAGGACGTTTCTGTGTGTTAAAAGTAATGAAACGTTTGATGAGCCGGCGACATTCTTCTTCCAAAACTCCGACTGTTACTTCTATTCCGGCTTGGCGCAATTTATCGATACCTCGTCCGGCAACAAGAGAGAAGGGGTCCATACATCCTACGACGACTCTAGGGATACCTTTCTTTATAATAAGATCGGCGCAAGGAGGTGTTTTCCCATAATGAGAACAAGGCTCCAGGCTGACATACATGGTTGATTCCTTTAAAAGACTCTCATCTTTTACTGAACGGATGGCATTTACTTCTGCATGGGCTTCTCCGCATCGGATGTGATAACCTTCGCCTATAATAGTGTCTTTGTGCACAATCACTGCCCCGACCATGGGATTGGGGGCAGTGGTGCATAAGCCGTTGTGTGCCAGTTGCAGGCATCTGGATATATATTTTTCGTCTTTTGTCATAACCATACGGTTTAAATTTCTACTTTTGCATATAATTAAACAGCTAATGAATCCTATTGTACATTATATAAAGCAAGCTCTCACAGGTTACTATCCCGATTTCGAAGCAGCATCTTTGGCAAAATTGCTGTTGACGCAAGTGTTCGGGTTCACTGTGCTCGAACTGTATGGAGGCAAAGATAGAAGTTTTTCGGAAAATGAGCAGAAGCAATTAGATGATATTCTGATTCGTTTGCAAAAATATGAACCGGTTCAATATATTATCGGTATGGAAATGTTTTACGGACTTTCGTTTGAGGTTGATGAAAATGTGCTGATACCTCGTCCCGAAACGGGAGAACTGGTTGAGTGGATATTGAAGGATAATAAAGAGGACGGACTTCGGGTGCTTGATATTGGTACCGGAAGCGGATGTATACCGGTTGCTCTCGCTAAGTTTTTGCCGCAAGCTCATGTCGCGTCATGGGATATTTCTGACGGAGCGTTGGAGGTCGCACGGCGTAATTGCAAGCGAAATGATGTAAAGGTGCGGTTGGAGCGGAAAAATGTCTTGCAAGCCTTCCCTTCGGGAGAACAGTATGATATCATCGTCAGCAATCCGCCTTATATTACAGAAAAAGAAAAGGTAGCTATGGAGGCCAATGTTTTGGAGTGGGAGCCTTCTATCGCCTTGTTTGTTCCTGATGAACAACCTTTGCTTTTCTATACTAAAATAGCCGGGCTGGGGCTTGAAATGTTGGTTTCGGGCGGCAGGCTTTATTTTGAAATCAACCGGGATTATGGTGCCGCTACGGTAGGTATGCTCGAAAGGTTGGGGTATCATCATGTAGAATTAAGAAAAGACTTATCCGGCAATGACCGGATGATAAAGGCAATAAGATGAAGAAAGAATGTAGCGAAAGCGAAGCTCGCAATAAGGCGGAAGCCTATTGCTCGTCTGTAGAGCGGTGCGTGTCCGAAGTAGAGGCAAAACTCGAACAATGGGGGGCGGACCATGAAATAAAGGACAGAGTGATTGAACATTTGATAAAGGAAAAATATATCGACCAACGGCGCTATTGTGCTGCCTTTGTACGTGATAAGTATCGGTTTAATCAATGGGGACGGATGAAAATCGTGCAGGCATTGCGCTTGAAAAAGATACCGGCAGATGTGATTAGCCTAGGCTTGGAAGAGATTGACGAGAGTGAATATTTGTCCATTCTTTCGGGACTTGTAGAACAGAAGAAGAGAAGCATCAAAGCAAATACGGACTATGAACGCAATGGCAAATTGATTCGCTTTGCCATCGGTCGTGGTTTTGAGATGGAAGAAATACTTCGGTGTGTGAAACAGATAGATGCCGATGTGGAGTATTTGGACTGATTTGTGGGATTTGTTCTTTCCCGAATGTTGTATCATTTGCGATGAACATTTGATGAAGCATGAGCACTTCTTATGTTTCCGCTGTTTGGCGGCTTTGCCACGCACGAATTTGCACTTGCAAAAGAATAATGAGGTGGAACGTAATTTCTGGGGGAAATTCCCGGTGGAGCGTGCCGCTTCGTTTTTATATTATGCCAAAGGAAGTGTTGTCAGGCAATTGTTGTATGAACTGAAGTATTATGGAAACAAAGAAATAGGCGAGTTTTTGGGGAGATATATGGCTGCCGAACTATTGCCTTCCGGCTTTTTTGAAGGGGTGGATTATATCCTTCCGGTTCCGCTTCATCGTAAAAAAGAGCATTTGCGCGGCTATAATCAGAGTGAATGGCTTGCTAAAGGGGTAGGAGGCGTAACTTCTATTCCGGTGCTTCCGGATGTGATGGAAAGGTGTAAGTACACCGAAACTCAGACGCATAAAGGGCTCTATGAACGATGGGAAAATGTCTGTGATATTTTTGTTTGTAACACTCCGGAAGTATTGCAGGGCAAGCATGTTTTGCTGATAGACGATGTGCTTACCACCGGTGCCACTATCGTGTCTTTTTCCGATGCGCTGAAAGGTGTTGCCGGTGTTCGCATCAGTGTACTTACCCTTGCTTTGGCCGGACAGGGGTAGCTCGTTGCATCGACCGGTTGCCGGTATGAAGAAATAAAAGCGGTTAATCCAAATTAGCTCGTGACCTTCTTTTTATTTTTTTTGGAAAATACCTTGTTCCTTTTTTCTTTATCTCAATGTATTTCTATATTTTTGCAACATATTTATCAGATGTAGTTAAGTTATGAAGACTTTAGAAAAATTATTCGCAGAGAAATTACTGAAGATTAAGGCTATTAAGTTGCAGCCGGCTAATCCTTTTACTTGGGCCTCCGGTTGGAAGTCGCCTTTCTATTGTGATAACCGCAAGACTCTTTCGTATCCTTCTCTTCGTAATTTTGTAAAACTTGAGATTAGCCGTATCGTGCTGGAGAAATTCGGCCAAGTGGATGCTATTGCCGGTGTTGCTACAGGAGCTATTCCTCAAGGAGCTTTGGTAGCAGATGAACTGAACCTTCCGTTTGTGTATGTTCGTTCTACTCCAAAAGACCATGGCTTGGAAAACCTGATTGAAGGTGAACTTCGTCCGGGTATGAAAGTCGTAGTTATTGAAGACCTTATCTCTACCGGTGGCAGTAGCCTGAAAGCTGTTGAGGCTATCCGTCGTGACGGTTGTGAGGTAATAGGTATGGTCGCAGCGTTTACTTATGGATTCCCTGTTGCTGTGGAAGCATTTAAGGAAGCGAAAGTAAATTTAGTGACTTTGACAAATTATGAAGCCGTTTTGGAAGCTGCATTGAAGACAGGATATATCAATGAAGAAGATGTTCCCGTTCTGGATGCATGGAGAAAAGACCCGGCTCATTGGGATGCAGGAAAGTAATTTATTCTTTAAGATTAAAATATATTTAAAAGAGAACTGCTCGAAGGATTATTCCTTCGGACTGTTCTCTTTTTGTTTATAAATGTCGAGATATGGCTCAATATGAAAGTAATGTGAAGCATGTTCCGTATAGTCAGGAACGTGTATATGATAAGCTGTCTGATTTGAATAATCTGGCAGCGATACGTGAGAGAATGGACGAAATGCGTGAGAAAATTGGTGATAAGATTCAGGATATGACGTTCGACCGTGATTCGCTGACACTTACCGTGCAAGGAATGAATGTCACTTTGCGCATTATAGAACGTGATCCTTGCAAATGTATCAAGTTTGAAGGAGACAAATCTCCGATTCCTTTAAATCTGTGGATACAGATTTTGCCGGTGAATGAGAATGAAGCTAAAATGAAAGTGACCATCCGTGCCGAAGTGAATATGTTTATGAAAGCGATGGTAGCGAAACCTTTGCAGGAAGGAGTGGAGAAATTGGCTGATATGTTATCAATGATACCTTATTAATATAGAAAGAATATGGCTCAGAAACTATGGGAAAAGAGTGTCCGGGTAAATGAGGATATTGACCGTTTTACCGTAGGACGTGACCGGGAAATGGATCTCTATTTGGCAAAACATGATGTTTTGGGTTCTATGGCTCATATCACGATGCTGGAGAGTATCGGTTTGCTGACTGCCGGAGAACTGCAGGCTCTGCTGGCTGAGATGAAGAATATTTATGCTTCTGCCGAAAGGGGCGAATTTGTTATAGAAGATGGCATCGAAGATGTACATTCGCAAGTGGAGCTGATGCTGACCCGTAAGTTGGGTGATGTGGGCAAGAAGATTCATAGCGGACGTTCACGCAACGACCAGGTATTGGTGGACTTGAAACTGTTCACTCGTGCCCAACTGAAAGAGGTGGCCGAAGCAGTAGAGCAGTTGTTTCATGTGCTGATTTCTCAAAGTAATAGATATAAAGATGTCTTGATGCCGGGATACACCCATCTGCAGATAGCGATGCCTTCTTCATTCGGTTTATGGTTTGGAGCCTATGCCGAAAGTCTGGTGGATGATATGATGTTTTTGCAGGCAGCCTTTAAGATGTGCAACCGCAATCCATTGGGCTCAGCAGCCGGATATGGTTCATCTTTCCCTTTGGACAGAGAGATGACCACCCGATTACTAGGATTTGACTCGATGAATTATAATGTGGTATATGCGCAGATGGGCCGTGGAAAGATGGAACGCAATGTGGCTTTTGCTCTTGCTTCCATCGCCGGAACAGTTTCCAAACTGGCTTTTGATGCTTGTATGTTTAGTAGCCAGAATTTCGGTTTTGTGAAGCTGCCCGATGAATGTACGACCGGTTCCAGCATCATGCCACACAAGAAGAATCCGGATGTGTTTGAGCTGACACGTGCCAAATGCAATAAAATTCAAGCGCTTCCGCAACAGATTATGATGATTATGAATAATCTGCCCTCCGGATACTTCCGTGATTTACAGATTATCAAAGAGGTATTTCTGCCTGCTTTCCAAGAACTGAAGGACTGCTTGCAGATGACCACTTATATTATGGATAAGATAAAGGTGAACGGACATATCTTGGATGACGACCGTTACCTATACATCTTTAGCGTGGAAGAGGTGAACCGTTTGGCTGCCGAAGGAATGCCGTTCCGCGATGCTTATAAGAAAGTGGGACTGGATATTGAAGCCGGTAAGTTCACCCACAACAAGCAGGTACATCACACCCATGAAGGAAGCATCGGCAATCTGTGTAACGACAAGATTATCCTGTTGATGGAAAAGGTCGTTGACGGATTTAACTTTTCTACCATGGAACAGGCGGAAAGAACTCTGCTGGGCAGATAAATTATAAAGATATGGAATATCAACCTTCAGCGGAACGCTATGATAGAATGCAGTATAGGAACTGTGGAAATAGTGGTCTGTTTTTGCCGCGCATCTCATTGGGATTGTGGCATAATTTTGGCAGTGTGGACGATTTCGGGATAGCAGCCGACATGGTAAAATATGCCTTTGACAATGGGGTTACTCATTTCGATTTGGCAAACAACTATGGCCCTGCTCCCGGTAGTGCAGAGACAAATTTCGGCAAGATTCTGAAAGAGAATTTTCGTGGTTACCGTGATGAGATGATTATCTCTTCCAAGGCAGGGCATGAAATGTGGGCGGGTCCCTATGGAGGCAACAGCTCACGTAAAAACCTGATGGCAAGTATAGAACAGAGTCTTCGTCGTACGGGCTTGGAGTATTTTGATATTTTTTATAGTCACCGCTATGATGGAATTACACCTGTGGAAGAAACCGTTCAGGCGTTGATTGATATAGTAAGGCAGGGAAAAGCACTATATATCGGAATCTCAAAATATCCGCCTGAAAAGGCGAGGGTAGCTTATGAAATGATGAAAGCTGCCGGTACACCTTGTCTGATAAGTCAATATCGCTATAATATGTTCGACCGTGCGGTGGAGGCGGGGACTCTTGCTTTGGCGGCACAGTATGGCTCCGGTTTTATAGCTTTCTCTCCGCTGGCTCAAGGGTTGCTGACTGATAAATACCTGCACGGTATTCCTGAACACTCTCGTGCAGCCCGTGTTACCGGCTTTTTGAAAGTCAACCAAGTAACGGCTGACAAGGTAGAAAAGGCTGCCCGTCTTAATGAAGTAGCAGTTCGTCGCGGGCAGACGTTGGCGGAAATGGCATTGGCCTGGGTGCTGAGAGATGAACGTATGACTTCAGTCATTGTCGGCGCAAGCTCAGTCAAGCAATTGAGTGATAACCTCCATGCCTTGGATAATCTGGCATTTTCAAATGATGAATTAGCTGAAATAGAAGGAATATTACGTTCTTAAATAAAAAAATGGGTGCAAAATTTGGTAGGTATTATAAAACTCCTTATCTTTGCACCCGTCAAACAAAACGCGGAAATAGCTCAGTTGGTAGAGCATAACCTTGCCAAGGTTAGGGTCGCGAGTTCGAGTCTCGTTTTCCGCTCAAA
>CARCZS010000020.1:0-10883 GCA_948956705.1 uncultured Phocaeicola sp. | reverse complement strand
GTAGAGCATAACCTTGCCAAGGTTAGGGTCGCGAGTTCGAGTCTCGTTTTCCGCTCTCTCTCGTCGAGGATGCTCGAATGGTGGAATCGGTAGACACGAGGGACTTAAAATCCCTTGGCCATTGCGGCTGTGCGGGTTCAAGTCCCGCTTCGAGTACTCTAAGGGACGAATCGTGTTTTTCACGGTTCGTCCCTTTCTTTTTATCTCCGTTACCTGCTGGATATGAATACTTTATGAGAAAGAATTGGTTCACTCTTTTAGGTTCAATATGCTCGTTATTTTTGTCGTAAATAAATCCGTCAGGAAACACGAGTTTTTGTAGTCTTCTTCTTCCTTCTAATCCTTGCAACTCCCACAGCCCAAACAAGTTAGAACGCATTTTAAAAGCAAAATCAATGAATTTATCGAGGTTCAATATTTCTGTATTCACTTTTGAAAATTCGGTCTTTAAATCTCTGACTTCTTTCTCTAATTTCGTCATAACCTTCTCGCAAATGCTTTGTTTTTTCGCATCGGTACAGAGTGCATAATTTGTTTCTACTTGTTCCAACTCTTTTTCTTTAGCTTTGATGTTCGCTTTGATAGATTTGGCTCGTTCTCTGTTTTCTTGGTTCATATATTCAAATGTGATGGTAAGTTGCATTTTTAAGAGTTCACTTACTTTGTCTGATAGGGAATACCTGTTTACTTCTTCTTCAAAGGCTTCATGTACCTTTTTAATAGAACTGTTGTACTTGCATCCTTTTCGGCTGCAAACGTAATAGCCTATATCAGTACGTCCGAATTTCTTTCGCATTTTGGTTGATATGCTGGCGGATAGATTTTTTCCGCAACATGGGCACTTGATACTACCTAATAATGGGGCATATTCCTTGTCTATCTTTTGTTCATATCCGCTATGGTTTTTGGATAACTCCCCGTTTACTTTCAAAAAAATCTCTTTGGAAATCAACGGTGGGTGATTCCCTTGTACAATATCTCCTTGCAGGAATTTATGTGCCATATAGCCGCAATAAAAAGGGTTCTTGAATAATTCAGATAACTTTTGTTTGCAGATGTGTAGCCCTTCTGCTTCCAATCTGTGTCTGATTTCTTCATTGGATAACTTGTTATTTGCTTTCCAAAGAAATGCTTTCCGAATCAACTTACCTTCTTCGTTGATAGTTATAATTTGCTCCTTCTTGGTCGTTTTTTGGTCATATCCTCTAGGGGCTTTCCCAATCCATCTTCCTTTTAATAACGCTTTTACGCTGTTTTCAATAGTAGTTGCTCGCTTTTCGTCATTCTGAAACCTTGCATTTGCAAGTTCCATGAGTTGCATATACTTTCCTACTGGGGTGCGTGGGTCATAGTTGGAAGTTGCAGATACTACGTATGCTCCTCTCGCCTCAACCTCTTCAATGATAGTCGTACTTCCCGTTCTGCTGAAACGGGAGGTACTAAATACTATTACTGTTTTGACTGGTTGGCTGCTACCTTTCTTATTGCTCTGTTTGATGAAAGCAAGCATACGGTTAAACTCCTTGCGTTCTTTGTCGCTTTTGGCACTTTCATACGTGCCGCCAAATTCACCAACGATAGTGTATGAACGTACTTTGGCATACTCTCTGCATTTGTCAATTTGTACTTCAAGGCTTTGCCCATCAACTTGCTCGCTTGAACTAACACGAGTATAAATGATGGCATTACCGCCTATCTGTTCTTTTTGTTGCTTTTTGCCTTTGGCAAAACCTTTTAAATCAAAATTCTCCATATTGCGTATTTTTTTTAGTATATGCTTCATAGCTCAATACAGAAAAAGCATATAGTGTATCAATTAATTCTTTGGTCTCTTCTTGGGTTATTCCTTTGAAGTTACGGTTTTCTTTGATTGTATCTATGTTTAAATGCTGTGCATCCATATTGTGTTTTCATTACAAAATTGATTATTATTAGAATAAAGAGAAAAAGTAAGTGAATGTCAGATTGTTTATTAGCAATATTTTGCATTTTACTACTCCGCATTCCGCATTTCCGCACTCTCTATTTCATTGCTTCCATTTGCTTGCTCGTTGATAGCTTTTGGCTCTGTATAATATTCTTTATATTCATCTACCCATTTTTTTATGGTTTTATCGCTGATGCCCGTCATTTTGGCAACCTTTCTGTAACTCTTATGCTCTTTGTAGAGTTGATATACCTTTTCTTTTTCGGGGGTAATATTACCAGTTCCTTTAATCAAATCTTTTTCTCTTGCATATCCTTCTTCCTTGAAGTATAGAAAGTTATCTTCTCCTTTTTCAATGGAGCAAACCAATACGTGTTCTTCGTTTAATATGATTTGGCTACTTCTGTTCTTTAGCTGTTTTATGTATCGTTTTTCGTTGCCATCTGTTTTTGCTTGCCCTATGCAAAAACAACTGTCAATGAAGTTTCCCACATTCTTAGACCCTGCTAAATTGTCTAAAGTAATAAGAGAATTGTCTTTTTTCTTGGGTGAATGTCCTAGTAGTAAGAAACTTGCTCCTAAGCTATTCATGAATGTGCGTAGTTCGAGAATAAAGGTAGCTGCTTCATTTGCTTTGGATAGATTGGGGTGCAAACAAGTGATATTGTCTATAATGAATAGTTTAATTCCTTTTTTTGTTACAGCTTCTTCGATTCTCATTCTTAGGTAGGCTCTGCGTTCTTTGAAATTTTTAGCCATATCAAAATCAAGATTAGGACGATAGATATTCTGAGGGAATTTGCAGGGGATTGTGCCATCTTCGTTTGTATATCTATCACAGATTTGTTGAATGTTCAATTCATAATCAAAATATAGAATCGGTTGTTTCTGAGCTACATGTTTGGCTATCTGCATTGCATAAATGCTCTTTCCACAATTACTTGCACCAAATAAAACACATAGTTCATTTTCGTACCAAAGGTTTTTGTATAGTGGCTCTCGCTTTGGCTGCTTCATACCTTCGGCTATAATATCATTCATTGTGGTGTATTCAAAACTATCTTCATTGAAAGTATTTTTTAAATTCATCATAATCATAATTTTTTAATGGTTATACATAGTGTCTTTGGTACCTTTTGACATTGCAAAGGTATAGTGATATGATGAATTGGGGATAGGACTTTTTTATACCTCACTTGTATTTTGTTGTTTCTTAGCGAGTTATATTTTGAAAGGGGATTTTGTGGGGGATTTGTAGGGGAAAATGAGGGGATTATGATAGATTGACTTATGAATTGTCACTATCAAAGCGATTGATTATGTTTCTGATGTCTTGGAATGAAGTGATTTTGAAGGTTTCATTTCCGATTTCTATATATCCGTTGATATTCTCTTTTTGTTCTTTTTCAAAAAGTTCTTGAATTGGTACTTCTAGGGCTGCTGCAATTTTTTCGAGAACTGCGACAGAGGGATTACCGTTGATATGATTACTTAATCCAACACGGTTTATTCCCATCTTGTCCGCTAAAGTTTGGACGGTCATACCTTTTTCTTTAATAACTTCTTTGATTCGTAGTCCCATATCTATTTATTCTTGTTGTATATGCAAATATACGTTTATTCTTAAAATGTATATTGATAGCAGTACGTAAAATAAGTTAATGTAATGCTAATAATATACACTTTTATTTGTTTATGTCTATTGAAAGCACTACATTTGCAGTGTGGTAATAAACTAATAGCACTACAATAAAATGAAGCGATATGATAAGTAACAGGTGATTATTGTGGGGATTAAACAGAAGATTTCAATTAAAAAAAGAATATTATGAGTTTGAAAAATAGCTATGTTACTTCGGATTATATGGAATGGGATTCAATGCTGTCATTGGTTAGAAAGCTGTATCGTGATAAAGAATACCGTTTGTCTTTGTTGATTGGCTGTGGTTCTTTCTTCGGGCTGCGCATATCGGATATTCTTTCTCTTACATGGTCTATGTTGTTGGATGATGAGAAGTTTGTCATCATTGAAAAGAAAACGGGAAAACGCAGGGAAATTAAAGTGAATACTAACTTTCAGAAGCATATTGCAGACTGCTATGCGGCTTTGAAGATAATGGATAAAAATGAAAGTTGCTTCATTAGTCGCAAAAGGACGGTATATAGTACGCAGAGAATCAATGTTTTGTTTAAATCAATAAAAAGTAAATATGGATTGAAGATAGAACACTTTTCTACTCACTCAATGCGAAAAACATTTGGAAGGAGAGTTGTTGAGGCTGCTGGAGAAAATTCAGAATTTGCTCTTATCAAATTGTCAGAATTGTTTAATCATGCTGATGTAATGACTACACGTAGATATTTAGGATTGCGGACGGAGGAATTACTTGAAACCTATGATATGTTAAGTTTCTAATGTAAAAGCTATACCTTTGTATAAAATAACAGCTCACAAAGAATGATTCTTTAGCAAAATCTTCTTATTTTTGCGCTGTTGCAATCAGCAACAGACATATTTAGGAAGCGTTTAGCTTTATTCCTTTCCAATGAATCTGGACAATTCATGAATTACGGGAATAATGAAGAGCGTTCTTCTTTGGTTGTCGTATATGTACTTTACATATATAAACCAAAGTGTGAGCTGTTTTTTCTTTATCTGTAATTCAAGGCAGTCCAGAGCCTATTGGAAAGATAAAGTCTTAATATGCTCACACTTTCTTTTTATGCCTATATTTCTTCCTTTTAACGGTACTCGTTGAGCATAAGAGTACATCATTTAAAAACATGGATAAAAATTTGAAAATTGTAGCTATTGAGGCTTTGAAAGGAATTTCAAACGCTAGTAACGTTATTGAAACTATTAAACAGTGTTATTGTTCTGTATCTGCTGAACCAACAGAAGAAGAACGTTTCATTATTAAAGAGTTACAGGATTTTATTGATGCTTTAAAGAAGTAGAGGTAAAAAGTTTTGCATTATGTCTGCAAGGGAGGATAGATAGGTTATCTCCTTTATATGCCCCTTGTAGCATGATGTAAGATAATATTTATTGAACTAAATATTGAAACGTTATGAAAAAACATATTATTTTCATTTTTGGGGTCGGTGCTTCTGTTTTGTTTGGAAGCTGTGGAATTTATGCAAGTTCTTTCTATGATACTTCCGCACCATACACTTATCGAACTCTATCTTCACAAATGGCTTCTGAGAGTCAACAGAAAAAGGTTACTTATATTGTGGGCAGTGCGGAAAGTCAGAATGCTTTAGCTAATCAAGTACAAGAACTTCCGCAATTAAAAAGAATCTCCAAGAAATATCAAATAATGGAATTACGCCCATCTTTAAATAAAAAAAATGGTAAGTGGGGGTATGTGGATGAAAAATCTAAGTTTAGAATAAGTGCAGTTTTTGATGAGGCTAAATCTTTTAAAGACGGTATTGCACTTATAAAAATAGGCAATCTTTGGGGGTATTTACGGAAAGATGGAACTTATTTGGTGAAGCCTCAATTTATATCTGCTTCGGAGTTTGATGAAAATGGAGTAGCTATAGTTAGTGCTCGAAATAAGTTAAATTATGGAGTAGAAAAAGGATTTGTAAAAAGAGATGCTACAATTATTGGTCCTATGTATGAGGATATTGTTTCTGTTATCGGTAATGCTTCAAATAACATTCGAACTTATTTTTTTAGAGATAGAGGACTTTGGGGGATAAGAGATGCACAATGTAATGTTATAAAAGAACGCCAATATGCAGGTTTTACCAATAGTAAAGATATTTGGGTCTCTTTAAATGGTAAATGGGGTTGCATAACTAATACAGGGAAAACTCTTATTAGTTTTTCTTTGGATGAGAAACCTGTATTTGAAAATGGTATGGCAGTAGTGTCAATCAATGGAAGAAAGAAAGTACTTAAAAGTGACGGAACTTATTTCAACGGTGAAATTTTTGATAATGTTAAGCAAGAGAAACTTTTGGTTGTCTATGACGGCAAGTTGCGTGGTATAATGAGATATGACGGTTCTTATTTGTATAATCCCCAGTTTGAGTCAATTAAATATGATAAATTTGAGAAAGTCTTTAACTGTGGATTTTCAACAGGAATAGGTGAGTATGTGTACAAATTTTCACCATCTAAGAAGAGAATTACTCCAAATATAAGTAGTTACAGTATGAAAGGAAGTCAGTTGGGGATTACAGGGATTGATAATGTCAACATTATAACTTCAATAGGTGAAGGTGGTGATAATGTAGTTGGAGTAACAAAAACGGGATTTGTTACAGCTAGAAATTGTTTTTATAATTTTGCTTTTGATAAGAAGATAGCACCTATATATAGTCTTCCCAATATTGCTAATAAAAGTAATTTTAGACCTAATGATAAGTTATTATTCTATAATGATAAGTATGTAAACTACTATGATTTTGATAATGCAGCAAATTCACAGGATGGACATTTTGATAAATACAGCAAGGTGTATTCAATAAAAGAGCCAGTTGCCTTAAATCTCCAAAATACAATTTATACATTTCAGCATAAAGAAGGCAAACGAGTAGCATATAATCCTAGAAACGGTTATTTTATATGTACGAGTAAAGTTTTTTTAAGAGGAGATACAAGTAAAGAGTTTTTGTATGTGATGAGTGAAACAGGTCAACATATTATTGCATTAGAACAGATATATCATGATTTTGAGAATAATAATTTGAAGCTAAATTATCTTGTTTCATTGGAGAACTTGAAAGAAACATATCATACTCGTTTACATCTAAGAGAAGTACAAGTTTTGCCTAACGGTAATATAATGGTTGCAACAGGTTTGGCTTCTTCACATGATTTTATCTGCATTTTTGATAAAGATAATTTTAATTTAATAAAGGCTGCTGTTGCTATAGATGGTGCTCCCTTAGGAATTACTCCCACTAGTATATTATTCTATGGAATAGCTCCTGAAAGAAGATATGTTGCGTCTAGGACAAATGGTTTTTATATTTACTCTTCACAAGGTGGGCAGGTTGCTAAATATGATAATGAAGGAAATAAAAAGTGGGTGGTAGATATTGAAAATTCTTCCAAATGCTATAATATGGTTGAGATTAACGGAACTGTTTATATTGCAGGAACTTCTGTAGAAGGTCCTTATGCTGGATATAATAATGCTATTTTGTGGGAAATCAAAGATGGGCAATGTAGAAAAATAGCCTTGACTGCGAGTAAATCTGGAACAAGCTGTTTAGGTGTGTTGTATGATGGTACTAATTTATATTGTAATGTACCAATATATAAGGATTAAAATGTGGCAAGTATGAAAAAGGATATATTACTGTTGTTTTTTTTGGGTATTTCTATATTGGTGGTAGGATGTGGTAATAGCAACAAAAAGGAAGCTAAACTGATAAGCAATACAGAAATCATTAAAACGGAAAAAGAAGATTTGAGTTGGTTAGTAGGTACTTGGGTTGGATATGATAGTTATATGAATCAAGATTGTGCGGTTGTTTTGAAAGCTAACGAGGATGGTTCTTTTCTGAAAAAAGGTGGTGGGTATGATACGGTTTATATTTTAGGCTGTTGGTACATTTCTGATAGTGGCAGGCTGTGTGTTTCGTCAGGTGAAAGAAAGGTGTATTTCGATATAGATAGAGAAAATGAATCCATAATTAGTAATAATGGTGCTGTTTTCAAGAAGAAGTGAAGAATGTTGAGCGGTGGTATTTTCCACTGCTCTTTTTTAATATTCACAAATCTCAGAAGTGAATATTGGAAATAGATTTATATCATTGATTATGAGTGTTTTATGTAAATTGGCAAGAAGTGCGTTAAAACTAATATTCACTTTTAGCTAATAAACTGTCTTTTTGAACGTTTTATATCAATATGAGCCAATATCCATGAAAGCCAATTTTGTAGGCTTACAATGAAATTTGTATCTTTACGGCAGTTTAAATACCGCTGATATGATACTATCACAAGAAGAAAGAGAATATATTCAATTATTCAAAGATATGACTGTGGTTCTATATGCGGATAGCGATATAGAGCCACTTTTAACTTTTTGCAATCAGTGCATAACAAAAGAAGCTGAAATCTTTTCAAGTATGTCAAGGCACTTGGAAATGATGCGTAAAAAGAATAATGACATTCAGAATGCCCAGTATCTCAAAAACGTGATAAACGGTGTTATTGCCATGCTTGGCAATGAAAATGTAATTTTATATGATAATATTGAACAATTAGATGTACAGTTTAGAAAGCAAATAAAAATCACTCTTGCAATCTTTGATAGTTTAGATAAGGAGTATATAAGTAGTCATTCATTGGAGGAAATAAGCCAATATATATGCGATAATTCATTTATTAAGGACTTGGATATTAGGTTAATATCTTTTTTAAAGAAGTTGTACGCTAAGAATAATACCATTGATGAAAGTGATAAAGATATTCTGATTGCACTAATTAAGTACTTTTTGTATGACATGCAGCATAAGATTAAATATAACTATATCAATATGCTGATTATAGAAAATCAAGAACAGCCAATCATAGAAGATAAAGCCAAAACATTGCAGTCATTTCTGTTTTATGCCCAAAGAATAGCGGGGATTCGTTATCAGAAAATAGTTGTGAATGAAGCTGTTTTACTTAATGATGATACTATTATGGAAATCGAGAAAGAGGCTTCTGTGGATAGTATCTTATCTAAAGATTCTTCTCAGACTTTAACAGAAAAAGAAGGTCTTTCAAATAAAGCCGTTCAACCGCTGGCGAATGAAAAGAAAAATAGTAGTACAATATTGGATAAAGAAAAGTTATTGGAAAAATTATGCCCTTCTTTACATAATCGGGAACAAGTCAGAAAGATACTTGAAAAAGTTGATGAAAGGTTTGAAATATCCAATGGTGAATGTTCTAAATTGGATATTGCTACGCTTTGTCTTATATTGAAAGAAAAATGCACCTTGTTCAATAAGAATATTAGGAATTTCTCGGACTTTAAAGGATATATTTGCTCGTATTATGGTGTTGCTAATCCTTCATATAAGAAGAATGATTGCCTTGTTTGTGATGGAATGTCCCCATCTCGTTTTGATGAACTGTATAATGATAATGGGGCTTTTTGGAACTTATGTTTACGTAAAAATAACCAATATTGATAGATTGTATGCGGAAGTGCGGAGGTGCGGAGTGAAATATAGTAATTGCTATTTCTGATTCCGCACTCCGCATATCCGAAGTTAATGTTTAATTTTCGCTATATTGTTTTTTTGAACTACGTTTTTTAAAGAGATTTTTCTCTGTATTTGAATTAGTTACCCTAGAAAATTGCCGTTGGCAGGGGTGGTTGTTATACCCTTCTGATAAGAGGTCTGCCCAATCTATTGCTTTTCCGTCTTTTTCAAATCTGATAAGGCTGTTTAAAGTGTAACCAAAAAGTTTTGCTAGGAATTTTTCATCAGCTAAAGAATAAAATGATAATTCATACCTGGTTTTCGCTATATAATCTTTAATTTCTTCATTGTTTAGATGGACTTCTAAACGATGTAATTTTGAAGGATTGTTATAGTAGTTATTTATGTATGTTTTATCCGAGCTATTGGTTATTTCAGCCTTCTTGTTGTATGCTATAAGGGTGCTACCTTTGCTCTTATCCTTTATTGCTTTTTTCTGTTTAATGTTGACGGTTAAGTATTTATCTTTATCCATATTCCCACTGAAAATATATGTGATTTCGGGGCGGTCTTCTTTGCGGTTGGTGATTCTTTTTCCGTTCAGAAGCGTTGTTATTTGTGGGTTTCGTATAAGTTTTCGTATCAGTCGGGCTATGTCGTTTGACATATCAAGACATAGGTCTAGGGTTGTTATATTATGTAATTCTATACCTAAATTGCTTTCAATAAAATCTAAATAGTATATCTCATTGCTGTATAATACACGATTGGAAATACTAATCCATGCTTTTTTATATCCGTTTTGGTGGGTATTGCTTTCTTCTTTGTTGTCATTGATGCCCAAACGTAGTTCTCCAAACAATTTATCTTTTCCCATGTCGTTATAACGTATCTCATAAACAAACTTGAAGTGTTTCCCTTCTATTCGTCTTAGATAGAAGTACAGAAAATCAATTTTTTCTCCAATCTCTTTGTCTTTTATGACATTGATATTGTTGGGTGCTGTCACTTCGTAACAGAGCCTCAACGCATCTATATTTAAACCGTATATTTTATTCATGTTCTTCATTCTTATTTTCATTATTAGGTTGGTTGGGTACTGTTGCCCAATACTTTTTCAGTCCGTTGGATATAGCTTGGGTGTGAGTGGCTGATTTTGTTCTGCCTCTTAGACTTTGGCTAATCTTTTTTTTGGTTGTATCATTCAGTTGTCGGTACTGTCTTTTGTAGTTGTTATTATCCATAGTTTATTTGTTTTATACATATATAAATATGTGGTTTAGTAGGAAAGTAAAGTCTAATAGGCTGAATTTTCAAAAAAATATCTGGAAAATTTTTGATGGATAGCTAACAGCTAGGTCTTTATCACACCTACTAAAATAGTACTTTCTGAGTCTCGGGTTACGGTGTTAAATTATTATATATTAATCTATTATAGTTGTATTTTATAGGTGTACTGATATTTTTGTCCTTATTACTATACTTGCTAAATACTCTCTATAATTTTGCTAATTTGTGGCGTTGATTGCAGATAATCTACTATTTCTAGAAAATCATTCCAAAGGTTCAATATTTCATCCGTTAAGGGTACAAGTATTTTAAAGGGGCTGTCCAAAAAGTCGGATAGCCCCTTTTGCTTATTTCGGTAAAAATCAGTATCTTACCGTTGCAATAAATAAATCGGGTCAATCCGAAAAAAAAATTTATCTTTGTTTAGCATTCCACCACCCGATACACATTCCCCTTGGCAGTATGCACCCGCTCGCCCAACTGGGGCAGGATGCGG
>CARCZS010000019.1 GCA_948956705.1 uncultured Phocaeicola sp. | reverse complement strand
ATTTATGAGACTACCAACTTTTTATGAACAAAATCTTATCCCGAACTGGGGTAATACTTCTCTATGAACTCAAATTATTATTACCCGTGGACGCAAATGTATCCGGGGTATATGTCCGAGAAAAATAATAATCAGTATGGTGCGTTTGGCGGACCTACTATGAGTACAAGTTCTTATTATCTTTATCCGTTGAAGAACTGCCAGAAGATTATTGACTTTAATAGTGATGAGACTGAAAAAGGTAAACCTGCCATTGTGCAGTTTGGTGATAATGCCAATCAGATTGCGGTTGCACGTACATTGATGGGATTCATCTATATGCACCTTACAGATGCTCTAGGGCCACTTCCTTACACAGAAGCATTTCAGGCAGGTGAGGAAAATTTTACTCCGGTATTTGATTCACAGGAAACTATTTATGCTAAGTTAGATGCCGATTTGAGGGAAGCGTATAATCAGTTTAATGAAAGTGGCTCGTTGAGCACAGCCGACATCCTGTTCGATGGTGACATTCGTGCATGGAAGAAACTGAATGCTTCTACCCGTATGATGCTTGCTATAAAACTGGCAGATGTGGATCCTGCCGAAGGACGCTCGCGTTTTGCTCAAGCTTACGCTGATGGCGGTATTGAAGAAAATGCCTATAATTTGAATTATACTTTTGAGGCCAATACTGTGGGATATTTATATTATAATGGCGTAAACTATAATTATAATTTTGTTCCTAATAAGTATTATGTAGATCAGTTGAAGGAATTGAAGGACAACCGTCTGTTCTCTACTTGTTCGCTGATTCCTTTTGGCAAGACACAGGCAGAGACAGGCGTGACAGATGAAGACCTGAAGAATTTTGATAAATACCAAGGTATGCCTTTGGGTATTGAGTCTGCAGATGTGAACACGTGGAATAAAGTCTGCTGTTTTTATAATCCTTCGCTTACACAGGTAACCTCTACTTTCCCTATTATTACTGCTTCTCGTATGCTACTTATCGAGGCTGAAGCTGCTCAACGTGGCTGGATTCAGGCTGATCCTGCCCAACTTTATGCAGCCGGTGTGAAGGCATCATTTGAACAATGGGGAGCCGAAGGTGTTGATGAATATTTGGTACAGGAAGCAGTTGCTTATACGGGTACTGATGCTGATAAAATTAATAAAATTGCTCTTCAGCGCTGGATCAGTGGCTTCATGGCTGATGGTTTTGAGGCATGGTCTGACTGGCGTCGTTTTGATATTCCGAAACTAGAAGTCGGTCCGGTTTGTACAACGATTGATCACATCCCTTATCGCCATCAATTTGATAGCGAAATTTATCAAGGTAATCTTGAAAATTATGAAGCTGCCGTGAAAGCAGATTTGAATGGTGATGATAGCCGTGAGCAACGAGTATGGTGGAATAGAAGATAAGATTTGAAGTATATAATTCTCTTTAAAGTTTCGTTTAAATATAGGGGACATTCTCAGTGATGAGAGTGTCTTCTTTTATTGAAATAAATCAAAAAATATATAGGATAAACGTTAGTTAAGACTAGGTAATTCATAAATTGCCTCGATGGATAGATATACGTATTGCTTTTTCTTATTCACTTTTGTTGTGTTTGGTTGGGTGGCATTTGAAGAATGTTATTGTTGGGATATTGAATTTTTATGAAGAAATTCTCCTGTTTTAAAGCATAAAAAAAGGCTATCTATCCCAGACAGCCAATCTTTTGTTAACCTTAAATCTAATACTATGAAAAACACATTGCAAAGATACGGACTTTGTTTATAATAGCAAGTTTTTAGTCTGTATTTCGCCGTTTTATAACATGCTTTATAAATATATCGCACCTTGTTAACAAATTAATTTAAAAATGTAAAGTTTTGTTTATTATGACCTTTCGGACTTTTTGTCTTATGAATGATAGAAGAGGGCAAATGAAAATAAAAGTATGTGATAGCTGTTTTTCTATTTCTTATTTTATATCTTTGATGTCACTTTACTGATTGAAAAAATAACAGTTACTTATGAAAAACAGACAGTTTATTGTATTTGCTCTTTTATTAGCATGTCCGTTGCTGTTACACGGACAGGAAACGTTTCTTTGTGGAAAAGAATCATGTAATAAAGGTTATATCCGGCATCCATGGTATGGAAAAAAGGTTGGTTATATAGGAGACTCGATAACTGATCCCAATTGTTATGGAGATAACATAAAAAAGTATTGGGATTTTTTGAAAGAATGGTTGGATATCACTCCTTATGTGTATGGAGTGAGTGGACGTCAATGGAATGATGTACCCCGTCAGGCAGAACAATTGAAAAAGGAGCATGGAGAAGAGGTTGATGCCATCGTGGTTTTGATGGGGACAAATGATTTTAATAGCAGTGTACCTGTCGGGACTTGGTTTACAGAGAAAGAAGAGCAGGTGATGGCTGCCCGTGGTGAAACTAAAAAACTGGAAACGCGTAAAAGGCGTGTTCCTATAATGACGAATGATACGTATAAAGGCCGTATTAATATTGGTTTGAGTCATTTGAAAAAATTGTTTCCCGATAAACAAATTGTTTTGTTGACCCCATTGCATCGTTCTTTAGCGGAATTCGGCGAAAAGAATGTACAACCGGATGAAAGCTATCAGAATAAATGCGGAGAATATGTGGATGCTTATGTACAGGGCATTAAGGAAGCAGGTAATTTGTGGGGAATTCCTGTAATAGATTTTAATTCGGTTACAGGTATGAATCCGATGATTGAAGAACAACTTATTTATTTCTATGATTCGGGCTATGATCGTTTGCATCCTAATACCAATGGTCAAGAACGTATGGCACATACATTGATGTATCAGTTACTTTCTTTGCCTGCATCATTCTGACAGTTGGACATTCATTTTTTTGTCTTTTTGGAAGAGTTTGTCTATTTAGGAGAACCTCCAATGTTTCGATATGAACTTGAAGAATTGAAAAAATGTTCAAATGGCAAATTGATGTTGTTTGAACATTTTTTTATTAGTTCTTATTTACTGAAAGAGTAATTGAACTATTGATTTTGAACAAATTTCTATATTCTTGTATCATTTTTTATGGTTTCTTTTCTTGTTCTTATTTACTTTTGCCTAAATCTTTTAACTTATAAAATGTATATGAAAAACATGAAATTAAAAGTATTACTTGTTTTATGTGCTTTACTCCTGTTATCGGCTTTTATTGCTGAGAGAAAAGACCCCATTACTATTTTTATGATTGGTGATTCTACCATGGCGAATAAAAGTCTGAAGAATGGTAATATAGAGCGTGGTTGGGGACAAATGCTTCCCGGATATTTTACGGAAGAGGTTGTGGTGGATAATCACGCTATGAATGGACGAAGTTCACTCAGTTTTATCAATGAAGGACGTTGGGACATAGTGCTTTCTAAAATTCATAAAGGTGATTATGTATTTATTCAATTCGGACATAATGATGAGAAACCTAGAGCCACATTACATACAGAGCCCGGAAGTACCTTTGATGATAATTTAAGACGTTTTGTGAATGAAACACGTGCTAAGGGAGGAAATCCTGTACTGTTCAATTCTATAGTTCGTCGTAATTTCCTTCCTAAAGGTGTGACGGAGATAAAGGGTAGTTATGAAAAAGAAGGTCCGGTATTGGTTGATACCCATGGGGAATATCTGGAATCTCCCCGTCGGGTGGCCGGAGAAATGAATGTACCTTTTATTGATTTGAATAAATTGACCCATGACTTGGTTACCGGTATGGGAGTCGAGAATTCAAGAAAATTGTTTATGTGGATTCCAGCAGGACAATATGAATTTTATCCGGAAGGGAAAATTGACAATACTCACTTGAATATATATGGTGGACGTATAGTTGCCGGGTTGGTTGTGGACGCTTTGATGGAAGAAGTGCCGGCTTTGGCAAAATATGTGCGACGTTATGATTATGTGGTGGCGAAAGATGGGAGTGGGGATTTCTTTACAGTTCAGGAAGCAGTGAATGCGGCAGTTGGTGGGAGCAAGAAAACAATATCTATACTTGTCCGTCCGGGAGTATATGAAGAGCATGTTTCTATGCCGGAATCATCGCCTCGAATAGAATTGGTGAAACAGACAGGGGCTGAGATCAGGGATAACGGGTTCACACAAGATGTTTATGTGGCACCTTATAAGGGTGACAGAGTGTGTGCTATTAGTTATACATTTGATAGGAACAGGGGTAGGTACATGTACTGAACAATATCACATCGGGGGAGATAAGTTGAAATCGACTCCTGCGTCTTTAGATAAATGGGTGGAAAGCTTGGTAAGCTCCGGTAGATGGGGAGTTGGCAATGATACATGGAATATCGCAGGGATATAATGCTTTTCAAAATCCTGAAATATTGTGGGAATAGGTAAAGGCTATGGAAAATGAAATATGGGTGGGTACATTTAGAGAGGTAGTTGCTTATAACAAAAGAACGAGAAAAAAATCGCTTGAATGTGCTAGAAAACGGCTATAACATAACTCCTCATTTGGATATGAATGCACAATTATTTACAGAACCACTGACTATGGTATTGAAATCTGTGGGAAACAGAGTTTCGGAGATTAGGCAAGATGGGAAAAAGCGTTTTCTAAAGAAGGATGCTGATAAGGTTCTTTTCGATTTTAATCTTTATGGAGTGATGATTCAGATTCGTTTTATCTGAGGTGTTGGATATAGTTTTAAAACTAGAATAGGGAAATCCGTTAGTCTTTATTGTAACCATTTGAGGTGTGATAATAAGATTAACGGATTTGTTTTTTGCTCTTTTATAAAGTTACTCAGAATTAATTTCTAAATTTGTTCCCGTTAACTTTATTCCTTTTTCAAAAGAAATAAAATGGAAAACACAGAGAAACTGATTGTAGAACAACTGAAAAATGGCAACGAAGATGCTTATAAATACATCTATGATTATCATTATGTTCTTTTATGTCATGTAGCAAATCAATATTTGAACGATAATTTTTTATCGGAAACTATAGTTGGAGATGTAATATTTCACCTTTGGGAGATCAGAGAAACTTTAAACATTACTATTTCTATTAGAAGTTATCTGATAAAGGCTGTTCGTAATCGTTGTATAGACTATCTGAAATCTAGATCTGAAAAAAAGGAAATTTCATTTTCAGTTTTAGTACCGGAAGAGATGTCTGAAGAAAAGTATTTGCAGTCGGATAATTATCCTTTGGGAATATTATTAGAACGTGAATTGGAGCATGAAATCCGTATGGCAATAGATAAACTACCGGTTGAATGTAGATGTGTTTTTGAAAAAAGTAGATTTGAGGAGAAAAAATATGAAGAAATTTCTCAGGAATTAGGTATTTCTATAAATACGGTTAAGTATCATATAAAGAATGCATTATCTTTCCTTCAGACTGAATTGAGCAAATATTTAATTGCTTTGATTTTATTTTTTTCGTGTTAAAACAGAAAAAAGTTCTTTTAGGACTACCCTGTATTTAAAATAAATCGTCTTCACTTTAGAAACAACAAAGATGAAAGCAGAAAAAGAACATATTGATGAATTAATAGTATCCTATTTAAGTAATGAGTTGGATGGAAATGCTGTGCATGAACTGAAGGAGTGGATAGCTGCGTCTGTGGAAAATGAAAAGTATTTTATGCAGCGGCAAGAAATTTGGTTTTCTGCCATAAGTGTGAAAGAGGATGTTAAATATGATAAGAGCAAAGCATTTGAACAATTTAAAAATAGAATTGCTAATCAGAGGTTGAATGATAAAAGAGAACGTGAAAATTTCTGTTTGTCTAAATTTTGGCGTTATGCAGCTGTTATTGTTGTATTGTTCTCAGTTTCTTATTTTTCTTATTGGAGGGGTGGAATAAGTATAAAAGAGGTATTTTCGGATATCATTGTGGAGGCTCCTCTTGGTTCCAGAACAAAATTGACCTTGCCGGATGGGACATTAGTGTGGTTGAATGCCGGATCGCGTATAACATATTCACAAGGATTCGGAGTAGGGAATAGAAAAATAGAATTGATAGGAGAAGGGTATTTTGAAGTTAAACGAAATGAAGAAGTTCCATTTCTTGTGAAAACGAATAGTTTGCTGGTAAAGGTATTGGGAACGAAATTTAATTTTCGGGATTATCCGGATGATGCAGAAGCCATTGTTTCTTTGTCCGAAGGAAAAGTGGCATTGAATAATTTATTGAAAAAAGAAAAAGAAGCTTTTTTGTTACCCAATGAAAGGGTGGTTTTGAATAAAAAGAATGGCAGAATGCATGTGGAGTATTCTACTGTTTCCAATGCATTACAATGGACTAATGGATATTTATTTTTTGATGAGGAATTGTTGCCGGATGTTGTGAAGGAGTTAGAACGTAGTTATAATGTGAAAATACAAATAGCTAGTGATACTTTGAATACTTTCAGGTTCTATGGAAATTTCGTTCATCGTGAGCAAAATATTCAGGAAGTTTTGGAAGCATTATCTGCGACCCGTAAGATTCATTATATTATTGAAGGACACAATATAACTTTATATTAAGTAGGGAGTGGATTAAAATTGTTTAACCTTAAAATTAAAAGTATGAATAGAATTAGAGCTGTAATACTGTAATAGGGGTACGAAAGGGATGAAAAAGAAAAGGTGGGAAGATATAGGGATTTTCCCACCTTGATGAAATCTCTTTTTCGACTTACGATTGTGAGTGCGCTTTTAGAGAATGCAAAGTTAATGATTTTTCTCTTTAAAAGCTAAGTTCATTTAATTTTTTAATTAATAAATTACTAATTTATGAAAAACAAGAGAAAGGCCATATTATTGGTCGGGGCTTTGCTTTGCCTTAATTTGAATATCTTCTCACAGAATATACCATTGAAAATGAATAAAGTATCGGTGAAAAAAGCTATGACTGAGCTAAAAGAAAAAAGTGGATATTCATTTGTGTATATAGCTGGGGATTTAGATACGAAAAAGATTGTTGATATAGACGCTGAGCAACTGCAAGAAGTTATTGAGCAAATCTTGGAAGGACAAAATGTTTCTTATGAGATAAAAGATAAAAATATCATTATTCGGAAGAAGGAAGTAGAACAGTCCATGTTGAACGAGAAAAAATTACAAGATATTTCAGGGCTTGTGATGGATGTTATGGGAGAACCTATCGTAGGAGTTAATGTGATGGAAAAGGGGACTACTAATGGTACTATTACTGATATGGATGGTAAGTTTTTACTTAAAGCTCCTGCGAATGCAACTCTTATTATTAGTTTTATCGGTTATAAGACTCTTGCTGTTAATTTGGAAGGGGAAAAGAATGTGAATATAACTCTGAAAGAGGATTTGGAACAATTAGATGAAGTGGTGGTGGTTGGTTATGGAACTCAAAAAAAATCTAGTTTGACAGCATCCGTGGCGACAGTGCCTGCAAAAGAACTGAGTAAACAGATGGGGCATTCTGTTGCAGCTGCTTTGCAGGGGAGGGCTCCAGGAGTAGAAATATTGCAAAAGGGGGGAGAAGCTGGGGCAGATATCAAGATACTTGTTCGGGGAGCAGGTACATTTGGTGCTACTGAACCTTTATATGTTATTGATGGTGCATTTTCTAATAATGGGCTAAATTCGTTGAATCCTTCAGATATTGAATCAATAGAAATCCTGAAGGATGGTTCGGCGGCTGCCATTTATGGCTCTCGCGCTGCAAATGGGGTTGTGCTGATAACTACCAAGCATGGTCAAAAAGGTAAAGCAAAAGTTGAAATTTCTGCAAACTATTCTTTGCAGACTCCTTCTAAATATCTTGATTTTCTAGATGCAAATGAGCATCGCGAATATACTAAGCAAATTGTTGCAAATTCAACAAACCAGACTCAAGCTCTAGAAAATATTCATCCTACTAATCCTGATATTAATACTGACTGGCAAGATGCATATCTAAGAAATGCTCCTATGTATAATTTGAATGCTTCAATTTCTGGTGGTGGTGAATATTCAACTTTTAATACAAGTTTGGGGTATTTTGATCAGCAAGGTATTATGGAATTTTCTGGTTTTAAGAAATATAATGCACGTGTCAATGGAACGTTTAAGAAAGGACGTTTGACTGTTAGTGAAACTCTTTCTGCTGCTTTTACAAATAAGGAGCCTCAAGTAAGGATGGTGATGGGGATTCCTACTGTTCCAATGACTGATGTAGAGGGAAGGTATGTATCTGCAGGTAAAGATTATTATGTAAATGAAGGAAAAGTTACTAATCCGTTTGCATCTTATTCCAATACTGTTCGAAGAAATAAAACAGTTAATGTTACTGGTAGTTTGAATATAGGACTGAATTTATATAAAGGATTGGATTATAAGCTACTACTTGGAGGTGACTATATATCAACAAATAATATATCTCGGTCCATTGCTTTTGACTCCAATTGGGATGAGAATGGTAATGCAGATCCTGATTATAGCAGAACGATTAATTCACTATCTGAAAGTCGTGGACAGCGATTTAGTTATACAATTGATAACATTTTGACTTATAAGAATATGTTTGCTGGTCATACTATTGACGCAATGGTAGGTACAAGTTGGATGAGAGAATACTATAGAACTATGGGGATTGGTTCTGGTTCTACAGATTTGGGTGGTCCTAATATTACTATTTTTAATGGGAAAGGAGATATAACAAGTGAAGAATACAATTCAGCTTTACTCTCCTTTTTTGCTCGCTTGAACTATGACTATAAGGAGCGTTATCTTGTTTCTGCAAGTATTCGTAGTGATAAATCTTCCAAATTTGCTAAAGGAAATAGGGTCGGTTACTTTCCTTCGGTTTCAGTGGGTTGGAATATACATGAAGAGAATTTTTTTAATATAGAATGGATAAGTAAAATGAAGATTAGAGCTAGTTATGGTGAATTAGGAGCTAATTTTATAGATTCATATTCTTTCCTTTCTACGGCTTATGGTCCAATACCTTCTGTATTCGGTGAAAATCAGATTGGTCAAAGTAGTGTGATGAATGGTTATGTAACCAAATTTGCTCAGGAAAATTTGACTTGGGAAAAATCAATATCTAAAAACGTAGCATTGGAAATGGCTTTTCTGAATAATAAAATTTCTTTTACAGCTGAATATTTTTGGAAAGATAATAATGACTTACTTGCTCCATTACTTCCATTAGCATCGTCAGGGCAAACCATTATGACTAATGGGGGGGATTTGCCAGTCTTTAATTCTGCATCTGTTGAAAATAAAGGTTTTGAATTTACGGTAGGTTATCGTAATAATTGGAAGGATTGGAGTTTGGATGTTACTGCCAATATTTCGGCATTAAGAAATAAAGTAAAGAGTTTGGGTGAGGGAGTACAACCCATTAAGGCAGAGGTGATGATGAGTGGTTCTTTTAATGACCGTCCTACTATTACTAAACCGGGCTTGCCTATTGGTACCTTTTGGGGATATGTGGTGGAAGGTTTTGATAATGATGGTAATTTTATTTTTCAGGATAATAATGGTAGTGTGAATGGTGTATTGACAGGAAAACCGGATGGGAAGATTGATGAGAATGATAAAACGGATATTGGTAATCCTCATCCGGATTTTACTTATGGTTTAAATATAAATGTAGGTTATAAGAATTGGGATTTGACTGCTTTTTTCCAAGGAACGCAAGGTAACGATATTTTTGCTTTAATGAAATATGATTGGTATTTTGGAGGAGCTAATAGTGCTACCCTAAAGGATGCTTTCTATAATTCATGGACTCCGCAAAATCCTAATGCAGAAGCTCCTAAACTGAATAGTAAAAACAGTTCTGGCATAAACTCGCTTCCAAGTACATTCTATGTGGAGGATGGTTCTTATTTCAGATGCAAGAATCTACAAATCGGTTATTCCTTTAATAAGAAATTATTGCAAAAATTCCATATAGAATCATTTAGAATATATGCGGGGGTACAAAATTTATTCACTATCACAAAATATCCCTTGTATGATCCCGAAGTTAGTTCAAACGTGTTGTTTGACAGAGGTGTGGATGGTTTCTGGCAAGCACAGGAAAGTCCTCATGAAGCAACAATGAATTCTAGAGTATATAATCTTGGTGTCAATTTAACTTTCTAAAAACAGAATAAGTATGAAAATAATGTTGCGTAAAATTATAGTTATCATTATCAGTTTTGTAACTATTGGAATGATGGGCTCATGTGAAGATATTTTTAATGATTTGGCGGTGAATCCTAATCAATCAGACGTTAATTCATTTTATACTACACTAGAAAATTGTAATAAGGGAATTCTTGGTATCTATGGGTATATTTCGACTCCTCGTAATTTGGGAGCTTGTGGATTTGGTTTGATGTTGACTCGTAGTGATGAGGGGTGTTCGGTAGCTGATTATGGAGTACCAGGTGCTTATAATGAAGAGTTTACCCCTTCTTATTATTCATTGGTTCAACCTTTTCAGTTAATGTATACAGCTGCTTCCCAAGCTAACCAAATGATTGAAAGTCTTACTGAAATAGAATTCAGCAATAAAGAATTACAGGATGCATATTTGGGGGAGGCTTATTTTCTTCGTGCATTTACACATTTCTTTTTATTCATCAATTATAGGAATATTCCTTTGATTAAAGAATTGCCTAAGGCTCCTAATGAATATAAGCCTCAGGCAACACCTGAAGAGGCTTGGGATTTTATTATAGATGATCTGATCAAAGCTAAAGATTTACTTCCTGACAAGAATTTTTGGGATGCTAAAAATAAAGGACGTGTGACGAAAGCTTCTGCTTATGCACTTTTGGGTAAGTCATATCTTTATAGATCCGGTATTGAACCCAAATATGGAACTTCACAAACAACTTATTATAATGAGGCTGCTGCGGCTTTTGCAGAAATCATTAATGGTAATTGTGGAAACTACAGATTGGTAGATGACTATTCATGGAACTTTGATGTGGCACATGAAAATAATGATGAATCTATTTTTGAAGTACAATTTGTCGGAGTGTTGAATACAGGATTTAACCCAGGATTTGTGGACAGTGGGTTGTTCAATGATGTCCGGTGTAAAATGTGTATAATGAATAGAAGTAGAAATTCGAATAGTTCTGCACAGGTTATGCACAATTGGTTATATGATAAATTTGTAGCGTCAAAAACAGTGACAGGAGAAACTGATCCACGTATGTTTGGTTCGTTTGTTTTTAATGATAATGTATCGGAGATTATACGTCCGAAAGGTATGAAGGTTACTTTTCTTGAAGGGAAGGATTGGGAAGCAGAAATGGGTTCAAAGGAAGGAACATTTGGTGAACAATATGAGTTGGCAATGGGATATAAAATGTGTAGTAGGAAATGGTTGGATTGGACCTTACCTCCGACAGATGATGCTGGTGGGCATTTTTTTAATGGACGTGCACAAGGAGTAAACTGGAGAATGATTCGTTATTCGGATGTTTTGCTGATGTATGCTGAAGCTGTAGTAATGGGAGGGAAAGCCACTGCAAACATAACCCCGTTAGAAGCAATAAACAAAGTACGCGATAGGGTAGGAGTACCTCATGTAACAGAAGCTAATATGAGAACTATTGAAGATGAACGTATTCTAGAACTTACCTATGAAGGCTTCCGATTCTTTGACTTGCTTCGTTGGGGTAAAGTAGTAGAGCGTTTTCGCGAATTGGAAAATACTGATCCTTTGTTTAAAAGGTTTAGCAGGGCTCAATATATGGGGTTTAAGGAAAATAAGAATGAATGGGTTCCATTGCCAATTGATGAAGTAGAGGGTAATCCATATATCACTAAAAATAATCCAGGATGGTAATTAAAAATAGAATAATTATGAAAGTATTTTATTATATTATATGTGCAGCTTGCTTTGCCGGCTGTGTGTCATCTTCCAATGATAAAACGGTGAAAGAGAATGGTAGAACATTGCATAATGGCATTGTGCTGCCCGAGCAATGGCCTCCTAGTATGATTGATGATGGAGTACGTTGCGAAATGTCTTTACCTTATATTTCAAACAAACCGACTGTTATTTCTGTAAATCTAGGACGCCAATTATTCGTTGATGATTTTTTAATTGCAGAAACAGATATGGAGCGTGTTTCCCATAAGGCTATGTTCTATGAGAATAATCCGGTACTTGCTCCGGATAAGGAGTGGGAATACACTTTTGAACGTGCTCCTTATGCTGCTCCTTTCAGTGATGGAATATGGTATGATGAAAGCGAACAAAAATTTAAAATGTGGTATTTGGCTGGTGCCGGATCTATGCACAAACATCGTCAAAGCTTTTATACTTGTTATGCGGAGTCAAAAGATGGGAAGCATTGGGAAAAAGTGAATATGGATATAGTGCCGGGTACGAATATTGTAGATACTTGTGATCGGGATGCGGCTACAGTTTGGCTCGATAAAATGTGTCCAGAACCAGAAAAACGTTTCAAATTCTTCAATGTGGAAAAACATAGTGGAGGATGGAAAATAATTTTAAAATATTCAAAAGATGGTATTCATTGGTCGGAAGGAGTTGCGCAATCAGGACCGGTGGGGGATCGTACCACTGCTTTCTATAATCCGTTTACTCAAAAATGGGCTATTAGTCTACGGCAGGGGAGTAAAGCAGACGGACGCTCTAGAGGCTATTTGGAAAATGAAGATCCAGAGATGGCAGTTAGCGTGGCGCATTCATTGGCTAAAGGAATAAAGGATAAAAATATAGTTTTGTGGTTTACTCCTTCCGATAAGGAACTGCTACATCCTGAATTTCCTGATGTGCGTCCAGCCATTTATAATTTTGATGCTATGCCTTATGAAAGTGTTATGCTAGGGTTCTATGCTATGTGGAAAGGACCAGAGAATGATCTCTGTGGTAAGTTAGGTATTCAGAAAAGAAATGAAATAGGGATGGGATATAGTCGGGATGGTTTTCATTTTTATCGTCCCAGTTATGAACCTGTTATGGGAGTAAATGAAACGGAAGGGGCATGGAACTGGGGAAATATGCAGTCTATTATTGGCGTACCTCTCATTGTTGGTGATTCTTTGTATTTGTATTCTAGTGGAAGAATGAAGAATAAAGTGATGTGGGATGGATTTACTTCTACTGGGTTGGCAACTTTACGTCGTGATGGGTTCGTTTCCATGCATACAGACACAGAAGGGGTACTTGTTACCGAGAAAATAAAGTTTGATGGTAATCATTTTTTTGTGAATGCACAAGCAAAGGATTTGCAGGTGGAGATAATGGATGAAAATGGTAATGTGATTACGGGATTTTCCAGAGAGGATTGTAAGGAAATGAATGATTTGAACAGTACTAAACAATTGGTAACTTGGAAATCAGGTAAAAAACTTGCTGCTCTTTCAGGCAAGATAGTTAAAGTGAAGTTTTATGTTACTTGTGGAGATTTATATGCTTTTTGGATTTCTCCATGGGACACAGGAGAAAGTAGGGGATATACAGGTGGTGGTGGTCCGGGACTCAATCCTTGTGGAATCGATATTAAATAACTGATATGTATAAAACATAGTTGTGTTACATCGTGTATTTTGTTGGTGGCTGCTTCATGAGAATGAAGCAGTCATTTTTTGTATTACAGATAAATTTTGCTTGGTTGAGCTAAGTCAATATTTAAGTATGAGGAAAATGTAGACATAAAAAAAGGAGCAACGCCTTGCTCCAACCTTTGTTAACCTTAAATCTAATACTATGAAAAACACGTTGCAAAGGTACGTGTTTTAGTGAATTTTGCAAATAAAACAACTAAAAAAATATGTTTTCTAACACGTTTTAATACTTTTGTCCTATTTGTTAAGGATGAGGACTTTTTTTATTTACTTGTATTTTGTCTTTTTTACATATAAAACCGTATATTTGTTGCCACTTTTGCAAAAGGATAAAAACGAATGGTTTCAGTAGATAATTTGAAAGTAGAGTTTGGAGTAACGCCTCTGTTTGAGGATGTGTCATACGTTATCAATAAGAGAGATCGTATTGCGCTGGTCGGGAAGAATGGGGCCGGTAAGTCTACTATGCTTAAGATATTGGCAGGAATACAGGCGCCTACTTCAGGTAGTGTTTCTGTTCCGCGTGATGTGACGATAGGCTATCTGCCTCAAGTCATGATTCTGAGTGATAAACATACTGTGATGGAAGAGGCGGAGATGGCTTTTGAACATATCTTTGAGTTGCAGGCTAGTATTGAGAGAATGAATCAGGAGTTGGCGGATAGAACAGATTATGATTCAGAAAACTATCGTAAACTGATTGAGAAATTCACCCATGACAATGAACGCTTTTTGATGATGGGAGGTACCAATTATACAGCTGAGATAGAACGTACATTGATGGGGTTGGGATTTAGCCGGGAGGATTTTAACCGTCCTACATCTGAGTTCAGTGGTGGATGGCGTATGCGTATAGAGTTGGCCAAGTTGCTGTTGCGACGGCCCGATGTGTTGCTGTTGGACGAGCCTACCAATCATCTGGATATAGAAAGCATTCAATGGTTGGAAAACTTTTTGAAGACAAGTGCGGGAGCCGTTGTATTGGTGAGCCACGACCGTGCATTTATTAATAATGTGACCAATCGTACGATTGAAATATCTTGCGGGCATATCTATGATTATAAAGTGGCTTACGATGAGTTTGTGGTATTGCGCAAAGAACGTCGTGAGCAGCAATTGCGTGCATACGAGAACCAGCAGAAGCAAATTCAGGATACAGAAGATTTCATAGAGCGTTTCCGTTATAAGGCTACCAAGGCTGTACAGGTGCAGAGCCGTATCAAGCAATTGGAAAAAATAGTTCCTATTGAAATTGATGATGAAGATAATTCAGCCTTGCGGTTGAAGTTTCCGCCTGCCATGCGTTCCGGCAATTATCCGGTCATTTGTGACGGGGTGAAGAAAGCATATGGCAGTCATATCGTTTTTCACGATGTGACTTTGACTATTAATCGAGGTGAGAAGGTAGCTTTTGTCGGAAAGAATGGGGAAGGTAAGTCCACTTTGGTGAAATGTATAATGGACGAAATCCCATACGAAGGTAAACTGACCATCGGGCACAACGTACAGATTGGTTATTTTGCTCAGAATCAGGCTCAGATGTTGGATGAAAATCTGAGTGTCTTTGATACGATTGATTATGTGGCAAAAGGGGATATTCGTTTGAAGATTCGTGATATTCTGGGAGCATTCATGTTTGGAGGTGAGGCTTCTGATAAAAAAGTAAAGGTACTGTCGGGTGGGGAGCGGAGTCGTCTTGCCATGATAAAACTTTTGTTAGAACCGGTGAATTTCCTTATTTTGGACGAACCTACCAATCATCTGGATATGCGTTCAAAGGATGTATTGAAAGAAGCTATCAAGGAATTTGATGGAACGGTGATTGTTGTTTCTCATGACCGTGAGTTCTTGGATGGACTGGTGACCAAAGTTTATGAATTCGGAGGTGGAGTAGTAAAAGAACACATTGGCGGCATTTATGATTTTTTACAGAAAAAGAAAATAGAGAGTCTGAATGAGTTGCAGCTTTCGGCTTCTCCTACTATGTCTGCCACTAAAAAGGAAGAACTCGAAACGGTTAGTGAGAACAAATTATCTTATGAGGCGCAAAAGGAATTGAATAAGAAAATTCGCAAATTGGAGAAACGAATTGCGGATTGTGAACAGAAAATAGAAAAGCTGGAAACTGAGATTGGCGAGGTGGAAGCTGATATGGCTACTCCCGAAGGTGCATCGGATATGGCTTTGTATGAAAAGCATCAGAAACTGAAAAAGGACTTGGATCAGACGGTAGAAGAATGGGAAACCGTTTCTATGGAATTAGAAGAGATGCAGGGAAGTTAAAGTATGTATCATATATATAGAACAAATGAAAGCAAAACATTATTTACCAATGGCTGTATTGGCTCTGGCAGTAGCTGCCGGATGTGACAGTAAAAAGGAAGCCGTCATGACTTCGGGTATAGACTTGACAAATTTGGACACTACGGCTGTTCAAGGAGCTGATTTTTATCAGTATGCTTGTGGCGGATGGATGAAGAAACACCCTCTGACCAATGAATATTCCCGTTTTGGCTCATTCGATATGCTTGCTGAAAATAATCGGGAACAACTGAAAGGATTGATTGTGGAAATTGCTGCCGGGCAGAATGCGCAAGGTACAATAGGTCAGAAAATAGGGGATATCTATAAATTGGCTATGGATAGTGTGAAACTGAATGCGGATGGAGTAACTCCTATTCAAGCTGATTTGGAAAAGATTGCTTCAGTGAAGGATAAATCGGAAATAGTTCCTTTGATGGCGGAACTGGCTCATAGCGGTGTATTCCCTTATTTCAGTTTCTATGTGGGTGCCGATATCATGGACAGCAAGAGCAATTTGTTTCAATTGTATCAAGGGGGTATCAGTCTGGGTGAAAAAGAATATTATCTGGACAATGATGATGTGACTGTCAATATCCGTAATAAGTATAAGGAACATATTGTAAAGATGTTCCAATTGGCTGGTTTTGATGAGGCTGCCGCTAAAAAGAAAATGGAGGCTGTAATGGATATCGAAACCCGTATTGCAAAAGCTTCTTTCAGTGCGGTGGAACAGCGTAACCCTGCGGCCAATTATCATAAAATGTCTTTGGATGAATTAAAGAAAGAGATTCCGGGCATTGACTGGGATGCTTTCTTGAATGGTATAGGCGTGAAAGGGGTGACTGAACTGAGTGTTTCTCAAGTGGATCCGATTAAAGAGGTTGAGAAAATTATCAATAGCTTGCCGGTTGAAAATCAGATCGCTTATATGCAATGGAGTCTGATAGACAGGGCTGCCGGTTACTTGAGTGATGATTTGGTGGCACAAAATTTTGATTTTTATGGAAAAACACTATCCGGAAAACAGACTAACCAACCTCGTTGGAAGCGTGCTGTAAGTACTGTAAATGGAGTACTGGGTGAAGCGGTAGGTCAGATGTATGTGGAGAAATATTTTCCGGCAGCCGCAAAAGAACGTATGGTGCAGTTGGTAAAGAATCTGCAGACCGCATTGGGAGAACGTATTCGGAATTTGGAATGGATGGGTGACAGCACAAAGATTAAAGCTATTGAGAAGTTGAATTCTTTTTATGTAAAGGTTGGCTATCCTGATAAGTGGAGGGATTATACCGGTTTGAATATTGAAAAAGATTCTTATTGGGCCAATGTGAAGCGTGCTACAGAATTCGAACTGGATTATATGTTATCCAAGGCAGGAAAGCCGGTTGACAGAGATGAATGGGGAATGACTCCGCAGACTGTCAATGCATATTATAATCCGACCACGAATGAGATTTGTTTTCCGGCGGGTATTCTTCAATATCCGTTTTTTGATATGAATGCTGATGATGCATTTAATTATGGAGCTATTGGCGTGGTTATCGGTCATGAAATGACTCATGGATTCGATGATCAGGGACGTCAGTTTGATAAGGATGGTAATTTGAAAGATTGGTGGACAGCCGAAGATGCCAAACGTTTTGAAGAACGTGCTCAGGTAATGGTGAATTTCTTTGATAGCATCCAGGTTTTGCCGGGACTCAATGCCAACGGTTCTTTGACTTTAGGTGAGAATATAGCCGATCATGGTGGTTTGCAGGTTTCTTTCCAGGCGTTCAAGAATGCGACAAAAGATGCTCCCCTGCTGGTAAAAGACGGATTTACTCCGGAACAGCGCTTCTTCTTGTCATACGCCGGAGTGTGGGCTGGCAATATCCGCGACGAGCAGATTCGTTTGCAAACCAAGTCTGATCCACATTCATTGGGCAGATGGCGTGTGAACGGAGCACTCCCTCAAATAGGTGCATGGTATGATGCTTTTGGCATTAAAGAGGGGGATCCTATGTATTTGGCTCCTGAAAAACGTGTTTCTATTTGGTAAGCTTTGTATGTAAAAGATAATAAGAAAGCATGGTAATTGCTGAGAATTCGGCATTTACCATGCTTTCTTTTTGGAATTTACATGATAAACACCTATTTTTGTGCCCGATGAAACGGAGACGATACATAGCATGGGTATTGATGTTGGTCAGCATTATCATGTTGACAGCATCTGTTCTGCCTCATCATCATCACCGGGAAATTCTTTGTTTGCAGCATGATATGACTTTGTGCGGCTGTCAATGTTCCGTGCAGCATCAGCAGCATAATAATAGTTCTGATGAGAATCATACATGTAATGCCGGATGTGTGACCAAGTTTAAAAGTGTAACTCCGGATCGGGCCCAAGACAGTGTTTCTCCTGATTATTCGTTTTGTTTGCTGTTATATACGGTGACGGATGTATTGGCGCTTTCATTGCGGTTGACAGAACACAACACATTACCTTATAATTACTATTTAGAAAAACTGCATTCTACGTGTCTTCCCCACGTAAAGGGGTTGCGTGCTCCTCCTTGCGATGTTCTTGCTTAACAGATAGAAAGTTTATCTTTTTATCCGCAACTTTGTTGCATTTTCTTTACACTAATTTTGCATTTAGTAAAAAGTAAGAACAAATAATATCATCATGAAGAAACTTATCTTTATGGGAGTCTTAGGCTTGTTCCTCTTAGGCTCTTGCAACAGTAAATCGGGTCATGATCACGAAGGACACGATCATGGAACGGAGGAAGCACATAATCACGACCACGAAGGGCATGACCATAATCACGAAGGGCATGACCATGAAAAAGAAAACCACGACCATGAGAATGAAGGTCACGAAGGGCATAATCATGAAGCGGAAGCTTCTGCAGCCGGACATTCCGATGAGATAATTCTGGCTCCAGAAAAAGCAAAAGCAGCCGGGGTAGAATCGGAAATAATCCGGCCTGAATCATTCCGTCAGGTGATAACGACCAGCGGTCAGGTGCAGGCAGCACAAGGCGATGAAAGCGTAGTAGTCGCCAATGTAGCCGGTGTGGTTTCTTTCCGCCATCCGGTAACGGACGGTATGAGTGTGAGCAAGGGGGCTCCCATTCTGAATATCTCTGCTGAGAATATGCCGGACGGAGACCCTGTAAAACGTACCCGTATCGCATATGAAACCGCCAAAAAAGAATATGAACGTGCCGCCAAGTTGGTAAAAAGTCAGATAATATCGCAGAAAGATTTCAATGCCATTAAGGAGAGTTATGAAAATGCATTATTGGCATACGAGGCTATTTCAAAGAACCAGACCAAGACAGGTGTGTCCGTCACAGCTCCTTTAGGTGGTTATATCAAGAATTGTCTGGTGCAGGAAGGTGACTATGTGTCGGTAGGCCAGCCTTTGGTGAGTATCACTCAGAACCGTCGTCTGTTCCTTCGTGCAGATGTTTCCGAGAAATATTATGGTTATCTGCATAGCATCCAGTCGGCAAACTTCAAGACTCCATACGATAATAAGGTATATGAGCTGGGTGAGTTGAAAGGGCGTCTGCTTTCTTATGGTAAAGCATCCGGTGGTACTTCTTTTTATGTGCCTGTAACTTTCGAATTTGATAATCGGGGAGATGTGATTCCCGGTTCGTATGTGGAGGTGTATCTGCTCTCGTCGGAAATGCCCGATGTGCTGGCCTTGCCTGTTACGGCACTGACCGAAGAACAAGGTTTGTACTTTGTTTATCTGCAACTGGATGAGGAAGGATATAAGAAACAGGAGGTAACTTTGGGAGCGAGCAACGGAAAGAAAGTGCAGATTCTGACCGGTTTGAAAGCCGGTGACCGTGTGGTAACAAAGGGAGCTTATCAGGTGAAATTAGCGTCGGCTAGCAATGCGATTCCGGCTCATAGTCATGAACATTAATCAGCCGTCCTATGCTAAATAAGATTATACATTTTTCCCTTCAGAACCGTATATTGGTTCTGGTGGCGTCGGTTTTGCTGCTTATCGGCGGTACTTACACGGCTTTTCATACGGAAGTCGATGTGTTCCCCGATTTGAATGCGCCGACTGTAGTGATTATGACCGAAGCGAATGGTATGGCCGCCGAAGAGGTGGAACAATTGGTAACCTTTCCTGTAGAAACTGCCGTGAACGGTGCGACCCATGTGCGCCGGGTGCGTTCATCTTCCACCAATGGCTTTTCCGTTGTGTGGGTGGAATTTGAATGGGATACCGATATCTATCTGGCCCGTCAGATTGTCAGTGAGAAATTGTCCTTGGTCAGCGAGGAGCTGCCCGAGAATGTAGGTAAACCTACCATGGGACCTCAGTCTTCTATTTTAGGTGAGTTGCTGATTATCGGTCTGACTTCGGATACTACTTCCATGCTCGATCTCCGTACACTGGCAGACTGGACTATCCGTCCGCGCCTGCTCTCTACGGGAGGTGTGGCACAGGTTGCCGTGCTGGGAGGTGATATCAAGGAATATCAGGTGTTGCTTGACCCTGCCCGCATGAAACATTACAATGTTACGTTGGCAGAGGTGATGAACGTTACCCGTAACATGAATCAGAATGCCAATGGCGGAGTGATTTATGAATATGGAAACGAATATATTGTTCGCGGGGTGCTTTCCAGTCATGATGTGGATCAGTTGTCACGTTCCGTCATCAAGACGGTGGAAGGGGTGCCCGTTACATTGGAGGATATTGCCGATGTGAAGATTGGTTCGCAGGAACCCAAACTGGGTACTGCTTCGGAGAGAGGAAAACCTGCCGTACTGCTGACCGTTACCAAACAACCCAAGACCGGGACTATTGAACTGACAGAGCAGTTGGAAGCCGCATTGAAGGATTTGCAGAAGAATCTTCCGGCTGATGTACACGTTTCTACAGATATTTTCCGTCAGAGCCGTTTTATTGAAAGCTCTATCGGTAATGTGAAGGATTCGTTGTATGAAGGTGCTGTTTTTGTGGTGATTGTTCTCTTCCTGTTCCTTGCCAATGTACGTACCACGGTTATTTCATTGGTAACCCTTCCGTTGTCATTGATTGTTTCTATATTGACTCTTCACTATATGGGACTCACCATCAATACCATGAGTTTGGGTGGTATGGCCATTGCCATTGGTTCGTTGGTGGATGATGCCATTGTGGATGTGGAAAATGTATGGAAGCACTTGCGTGAGAATCGCTTGTTGCCCGAAGGGGAACGTAAGAGCGTGATTGAAGTCGTGTTCAATGCTTCGAAGGAAGTGCGTATGCCTATCTTGAACTCTACCTTGATTATTGTAGTCAGCTTTGTTCCTTTGTTTTTCCTGACAGGAATGGAAGGGCGTATGCTGGTTCCGTTGGGCATTGCCTTTATTGTGGCGTTGTTTGCTTCTACGGTAGTGGCTTTGACACTGACTCCGGTACTGTGCAGCTATCTGTTAGGTAATAATAAAAGCAAAGGATTGCCCAAAGAGGCATTTGTGGCCGTATGGATGAAAAAGCATTACCGCAATGCCTTGTTATGGTCCTTGAATCATAAATCCGCAGTATTGGGTTTTACGGGTGGACTGTTTGCGGTGGCATTGGTTATGTTTTTTACATTAGGACGCAGTTTCCTGCCATCTTTCAATGAAGGTTCGTTCACCATTAATATCAGTTCATTGCCGGGAATTTCTTTGGCAGAATCGGATAAAATGGGACACCGTGCAGAAGAGTTGCTGATGTCTATTCCCGAAATACAGACTGTAGCCCGTAAAACGGGACGTGCCGAACTGGATGAGCATGCATTAGGGGTTAACGTGAGTGAAATTGAGGCCCCGTTTGAATTGAAAGACCGTTCCCGCCAGGAACTGGTAGCCGATGTGCGTGCCAAGTTATCTACCATTACCGGTGCGAATATCGAAATAGGCCAACCTATCAGCCACCGTATCGATGCCATGCTTTCGGGTACCAAGGCCAACATTGCCATCAAACTGTTTGGTAATGATTTGAACAAGATGTTTGCCATCGGTAATCAGATAAAGGATGCCATCAGCAGTGTGGAGGGTATTGCCGACTTGAATGTGGAACAACAAATCGAACGTCCGCAGCTCAAGATTGTTCCCAAACGCGAGATGCTTGCCAAATTCGGTATTTCTTTACCGGAGTTTGCCGAGTTTGTATCAGTGAACATGGCGGGTGAAGTTGTTTCACAGGTATATGAAGAAGGCAAAGCGTTTAATCTTATTGTCCGTACCAAGGATGAGGTGCGTGATGAGATGGAGAAGGTGCGCAACCTGATGATTGATACCGGTGACGGTCAGAAAATCCCTGTCAACTATGTAGCCGATGTGGTTTCTGCCATGGGACCGAATACCATCAGCCGTGAGAACGTGAAGCGTAAGATTGTGATTTCGGCCAATACCAGCGGTCGTGATTTGTGCAGCGTGGTGAATGATATACAGGAACGGATTGATGCGCAAATCAAGCTTCCCGAAGGATATCATGTGGAATATGGCGGTCAGTTTGAAAGCGAGCAGGCGGCCAGCCGTACGCTGATGCTCACTTCGTTTATGAGTATCGTGGTTATCTTCCTGTTGCTTTATACCCAGTTTAAGAATGCAGCCCAAAGTGGAGTCATTTTGTTGAATTTGCCTTTGGCGTTGATTGGTGGGGTATTTGCATTGATGATAACAACGGGTGAGATAAGCATTCCGGCTATTATCGGCTTTATCTCGTTGTTTGGCATTGCTACCCGTAATGGTATGTTGTTGATAAGTCATTACAATATGTTGCGCGAAGAAGGTATGGATTTGAAAGAAAGCATTCTTCACGGTTCGTTAGACCGTTTGAACCCTATCCTGATGACTGCGTTGTCTTCCGCGCTGGCTTTGATACCTTTGGCATTCCGTGGCGATTTGCCGGGTAATGAAATACAAAGCCCGATGGCGAAAGTTATTCTTGGAGGTCTTTTGACATCGACTTTCCTGAACGCTTTCATTATTCCGATTGTTTATGAACTGATGAACCGAAAGAAGAAATAATAGAAATAATATGAAACGAATCTTAGTTATAATAGCCCTCTGCTCTCCCTTGCTGATGCAGGCCCAGAGTATTGAGCACATTTTGAAAAGCATCGAGCAGAACAATAAAGAGCTCAAGGCACAGAAACATGCCGCCGATGCGACCAAGATGGAAAACCGGACAAACAACAACTTGCCTGATCCTACGGTGAGCTACAGCTCTTTTTACAGTAATGGTGCCGAAGGTGGTCACGGTACGGAATTCGTTGCTTCGCAAGGTTTTGATTTTCCTACTCAGTATATTGCCCGCAACCGGCAGGCTACTTTGCAGAACGAAGCGGTGGACAAGCAACAACAGGCTGCCCGCCGGGATATTCTGCTGAATGCGAAGAATCTCTGTCTGGACCTTATTCTGTTGAATCAGGAAAAGACATTGATGGATATCCGTATGAAAAATGCGGATGAATTACAGGCACTTTACGAGAAACGTCTGACTGCCGGTGATGCGAATATACTGGAAGTCAACAAAATCAAGATGGAGCGTATGAACGTGCAGACGGAAGTTGCCCAAAACAGCGCAGCCCACCGCACTGCCTTGCAATCTCTGCTTGCCATGAACGGCAACATGCCTTTAGAATTTGCTGAAACCACATACCCTGCCATACAGGAAATCAATGATTACAATGTCATGCGGGATGAAGTGATGGCATCAGACCTTGACTTGCAGGCCGCCGTCGCCACTGCCCGTGCCGCCGAGAAGCAGGTTTCGGTAGACCGTCAAGGATGGTTGCCGAAACTGGAAGCCGGTTTTCGCCGTAACACGGATGATGCGGTTTCGATGAATGGTTTTGTGGTAGGGGGCTCCTTGCCTTTGTTTCAGAATCGTAAAAAGGTAAAGATAGCCAAGGCACAGGCTATCAGCGCACAATTGATGCAAGAAAATGCTAAAGATCAGGTTGAAGCTTCTCTGATGTCTCTCTTCAATGAGATGCAGCAGTTGAAGGATGCCATGAATGCGTATGATGTCCCTTTGATGTACCGTTCGCTGGATTTATTGAAGCAGGCATTGACCGAAGGACAAATTTCATTGATTGAATATTTTGTGGAAACGGAAAGTATTTATAAGAATCTTCAGGCGTATATGCAGATTGAGAATCAATACCAGAAGGTGATGGCGAATATCTATAAGAACAACCTGTAGGATGTTAATATCCGCTGAGATATAGTAGTGTAGGGGGGATGTTATAGTTGACATCGCCCCTAAAACTTATCTTGTCGGTTCAGTAAGTAAAATATAAAAAATGAATAGGAAATGAATTTAGAAGAGGTATTGAACTTCCGCCGGTCTGTGCGGAGGTATGATAAAAATAAACCGATAGACCCGGAAAAGGTGAAACATTGTCTTGAACTGGCTACGCTGGCTCCCAATAGTTCCAATATGCAATTGTGGGAATTTTATCAAATAACGAATCCCGGACTGATGGCGAAAGTTTCAGAAGCTTGTTTAGGGCAGTCGGCTGCTTCTACGGCTTCGGAAATTGTTGTTTTTGTTACTCGTCAGGATTTGTATAAAAAGCGTGCTAAATTTGTGCTTGACTTTGAAGAAGGAAATATCAGGCGCAATAGTCCGAAAGAGCGTCAGGAAAAACGTATTAGGGACAGGAAGCTGTATTATGGTAAACTGATGCCTTTCATTTATGCAAGGTTCTTCGGGCTTCTAGGGCTTTTCAGGGTGATATTGGCGAGAACCATCAGCCTGTTCCGCCCTATGATGCTGGAAGTTTCGGAATGCGATATGCGTGTGACGGTAAATAAATCCTGTGCCCTTGCTGCCCAAACCTTTATGATTGCCATGGCAAACGAAGGCTATGACACTTGTCCGCTGGAAGGTTTTGACAGCAGGCGGATGAAGAAACTATTGAAGCTGCCCCATGGGGCAGGCATCAATATGGTTATACCTTGCGGCATACGGGATGGGAACAAAGGCATTTGGGGAGAACGGGGCAGGGTTCCTTTCGATGAAATCTATCATAGGATATAAGAGAACAGGGTATTCCTAGCGGGTGATGAAGGTGTATTCCCTTAGATATTCCATCAGCATGCCGAATCGCTCTTCCTGAGTGTGCTTGGAAGAAGACGTCTTGAAACCGTATGTGGGGTCTGCGTGTTCCAGTTCCTTTTCACCCTTTCTGTATACTTCTTTGACAAAATGGCGTGTCGGATTGAATTTGACACTGTCGAAGTGCTTTGGCCGGAAATTATAAGAATGCCGGTTATGCCCTTTTTTTGATTCTCGATAAAATCCGGAAACGGTTGTTGTTCGGACGGCATAAAAAAATGTGCCTGAAGAATTGGGCTGCCTTTTATGACAGAGTGACTTCCGGCACATTTTTTCTTGTTTATTTCTATTTATTTCTTTTTTTTCTTGGCTTCTTTCGCCCATTCTTTCGCTCCCTGCTCTTTCAGTTTCGCGGTGAAAGCCTTTGCTTTTTCCATGCTTGCGTTTTCGTCTTCGGGTGAAGCGTATGCATGTTTGTAACCTTTGGTCACGTTCCATTCACCTCGTGTGAAGTCCGGGAAGGCTACTGCCGCACAGCCGTTATCCATAGAGATAGCTCCCAGTTCAGCCAAACAGCACCATTCGGCCAGGTCATATACATCCATGTCCAAAGGCAGTCCGTTTTGCAGGCAATATACCAGACGGCTATCCATGATGAAGTCCATACCGCCATGGCCGCCGACTTCTTTTGCCATTTCACCATATTTCTTTAAAATAGGATGCTGGTATTTCTCAACAAGTGCTTCCATTTCTGCCTGGGGTAAGAATCCGTGAGAGTTCAAATCGTCTACTTTGGGTTGCACACCCGATGCGGTCAGTTGTGCTGCATCCAAAGCATATCCTTCAACGGGATATTTATTGGCAAACCCTTTGCTTCCTGTCAGTTGGTACAGGCGGTTGTAAGGTTGGGGAGTCATTACATTATGTTGGATTTCAATAACTTTTCCATTTGCTGTGCGAAGCAGGGTGGTGGTATGGTCTCCGTTACGGAATTCTTTACATTCTTCGCCGGTTCTCTTCTCCACTAAATCTTTACCAACAACAGATTTGGTGTCCATAGCTACTAAAGTGGTTATACGGTCACCACGATGGATATCCAATGCTTGTGCTACAGGACCCAGGCCGTGAGTGGCATATACATCACCCCGGTGTTTCATGTTATAATCCAAACGCCATCCCAGTTTGTCTTCTTTGCCGTTTTTCCAATAATGATCCCAGAACGGGCTTAAATTGTGAATGTAGGCTCCTTGGGCACGGATTACTTCGCCAAATACACCTTGTTGTGCCATATTCAGTGTATTCATTTCAAACCAGTCATAGCAACAGTTCTCAAGAATCATGCAATGCTTGCGGGTTTTTTCACTCAGGTTGATTAAGTCCCAGCATTCTTGCAGGTTCATGGCCGAGGGAACTTCAATAGCTACATTTTTACCGTTTTCCAATGCGCATTTTGCTACCGGGAAATGATGCAACCAGTCTGCGGCGATATAAACTAAATCTATGTCTGTACGTTTACATAATTCTTCATATCCCTTTTCTCCGGAATAAATGGCAGCTTTCGGCATAGATGCTTTCTTTAGGATATCCTGACATTTTTCTGCACGGGATGCTTCATAATCACAAAGGGCCACAATTTGTGTACCGGGAATATAAGTGAAGCGCTCTACGGCTCCGGGGCCTCGCATTCCCAATCCGACAAATCCTACGCGGACTACCTCCATTTTAGGGGTGGTTAAGCCTAATACGCTTTTCTGGCCGGCCGGACGTTCAGGAGTATCAATCACAATGGTTCCTTTGTCCCATGTCCAGGAATCTCCTGAACTTACGGTTTGTGCTGTCGTGGTTTGTGGTAAGCACATGCATAGGGTTGTACCCATACATAAGCTTATCATCAATGATTTAAAGGTTCTCATACTTTTTGAATTTAAAGATTAAAATTTAAAAATATAGGTTGTTTCTTGAGTCAACCACTTGAAACTTAATTATATTTCATGTTAATAATAAGAATATTTTTTATTTTTGCGCTCAAAGATAATTAATCTTTTTTGATTATGGATATAAGTTCGTCCTCTTTTTTCTAAGAAAAAGGTGAGTTAATAAATAATATGAAAGAAGGGAAAAAGTGGAATCAAGACAGAAGTTGTGAAGGTATGAGTGAAAATCTAAAAATAATCAAGGTTTGTTGATCGAAAACGATCAGGGAAAGGAAATAATTTAGTTCAAAAGATCGTTTAATAAGGAGATTTGGCGGGATTTTTTTAATTTTGCACTTACAACTAATTAACAGATAAGAAAATGCCGTTAAATTTACCCGATAAATTACCTGCTATTGAATTGCTGAAGGAGGAAAATATCTTCGTCATAGACAATTCACGTGCCAGTGCACAGGATATTCGTCCGTTAAAAATCGTGATATTGAATTTGATGCCGTTGAAGATAACGACAGAAACGGATTTGGTACGTTTGCTTTCCAACACTCCCTTGCAGTTGGAAATATCATTTATGAAGTTGAAAAGCCATACATCGAAAAATACGCCGGTAGAACATATGAAAGCATTCTATCATGACTTTGATTTGATGCGCGACGAGAAATATGACGGGATGATTATTACGGGAGCTCCGGTAGAGCAGATGCCGTATGAGGATGTGAATTATTGGGATGAGATTACTACTATTTTTGATTGGGCGCGTACTCATGTTACCTCAACTCTTTATATTTGTTGGGCGGCTCAAGCCGGGCTTTATCATTTCTATGGAGTTCCCAAATATCCGCTGAAACAAAAAATGTTTGGTATTTTCCGTCATCATATCAATGTACAGGGATTGCCCATATTCCGTGGTTTTGATGATGAGTTTTTTGTACCACATAGCCGTCATACCGAAATACACCGTGAGGATATTCTGAAAGTAAAAGAGTTGGCTTTAATAGCTGAGTCTGATGAGTCTGGGGTTTATATGGCTATGGCTCGTAATGGGCGTGAATTTTTTATTACCGGGCATTCGGAGTATTCTCCTTATACGCTTGATACGGAATATAAGCGTGATTTGGGGAAAGGGTTGCCTATTGAAATGCCTGTAAATTATTATAAGGACGATAATCCGGACAATGCCCCGGTGGTGCGTTGGCGCGGACATGCCAATTTGTTGTTTTCTAATTGGTTGAACTATTATGTATATCAGGAAACCCCGTTTGATATAAATCAGATACGATGATCAGACAACGAAAAATAGAATTATTAGCTCCTGCTAAAAATCTGGAGTGCGGTATTGCAGCTGTTGATCACGGTGCTGATGCCATTTATATTGGTGCTCCCCGTTTCGGAGCACGTGCGGCTGCGGGGAATTCATTGGAGGATATCGCTGAGTTGGTGCGGTACGCTCATGTGTATAATGTCCGTATCTATGTGACGGTGAATACGATTCTGAAGGATGAGGAACTGAAGGATACGGAAAAAATGATTTGGGATTTATACCGTGCCGGAGTGGATGCTTTGATCGTGCAGGATATGGGATTGTTGGAATTGAATCTGCCACCTATACCGTTACATGCCAGCACACAGATGGATAATCGTACTCCTCAAAAAGTAAGATTCCTGGCTGAGGCAGGTTTCCGTCAGGTGGTATTGGCTCGTGAACTTTCTCTTGTTGAAATAGGAAATATCCATCATGCTTGTCCTGATGTGCCTTTGGAGGTATTTGTACATGGTGCTTTGTGTGTAAGCTATAGTGGACAATGTTATGTTAGTCAGGCTTGTTTCGGACGTAGTGCTAATCGGGGAGAATGTGCCCAGTTCTGTCGCCTTGCTTTTGATATGGTAGATGCGGACGGTAAATCTATAGTAAGGAATAAGCATTTATTGTCTCTGAAAGATTTGAATCAGAGCGAAGAGTTGGAGCAATTGCTGGATGCCGGAGCTTCTTCCCTGAAAATAGAGGGACGTTTGAAGGATGTATCTTACGTTAAAAATGTAACAGCTTATTATCGCCAGAAGCTGGATAGTGTTTTCAAACGTCGTAAAGAGTATATCCGTGCTTCATCGGGGAAAGTGAAATTAGAGTTCAAACCTCAATTGGATAAGAGTTTCAGTCGTGGTTTTACTAATTATTTTCTTTTTGACAGGAATAAGGATATTTTTTCTTTTGATACTCCCAAGTCTTTAGGGGAGGAGATGGGGACAGTGAAGGAAATTCGTGGTAATTATCTTACCGTAGCCGGAATCAAGTCTTTTAATAATGGAGATGGCGTCTGTTTTTTGGATGAGACTGGTAAGTTGCAGGGATTTCGCATAAACCGGGTGGAGAATAATAAGTTATTTCCTCAAGAGATGCCTCGGATAAAGCCCCGTACGATACTTTATCGTAATTTTGATCAGGAATTTGAGAGGTTGATGTCGCGTAAATCAGCTGAAAGGAAAATTGCTGTCATTTTAAAATTGGCTGAAAATAATCGGGGCTTTACTCTGTCTCTGACCGATGAAGATGATCACAGTGCCAGTGTGGTGCTGGAAAGGGAGAAGGAACGTGCCCGTACTCCGCAGGAAGATAACTTGCGTACACAACTTGGAAAGTTAGGAAATACTCCATTTGAAGCGTCAGATATAGTGATTGACTGGTCGGACAATTGGTTTATTCCAGCTTCTATGCTTGCCGAACTTCGCCGTAAGGGAATAGAGAAACTGCTGGAAGTGCGCCGTATTAACTATCGGCAGGAAATTTACAAGTTGCCTCGAACGCATCATGCTTTTCCTGTGAATGAATTGACTTATTTGGGAAATGTGATGAATGCTGATGCTGTTTCCTTCTATAGGAATCATGGCGTGCAGCGTATTGCTCCGGCTTATGAAAAGGCTCCGGCAGAAGAAGCGGTATTGATGTTTTGCAAGCATTGTTTGCGTTATAGTATGGGATGGTGTCCCTCTTGGCATAAAGTGCGTTCTCCTTATAGGGAACCTTATTATTTGGTTAGCTCGGATAACAGACGTTTCCGCTTAGAGTTTGATTGTAAAAATTGTCAGATGAAAGTCTATGCTGAAAAGTAAGTACATCGGATTACTGTTTTTGGTGTTGGCTATTTTAATGGCTTGCCAATATCCTTCACCTGTTACTCTGAGTGGGGATATGCCGCAAAAGAAAAGGGATTCTGTCAATTATTTGATGGAACGGCATTATACATTAAACAGTAATTTTGAGGTTACTTCAGATTCGCTTATGTTACAGCAACTGCCATTGGTTGATGTGCTTCCTGTTTTTAAAGGAGAACGGCTGGTGGTAGCGGAGTTTATGATACAAGCTGCTGATAGTGTGGATTCTGTATGGGTAAAGGTAGCACGGGACCAGGAAACAATGGGATGGATACATGAAAAGGAATTGTTGGAGAAAGTAGTTCCTGTGGATTCAGTGTCACAGTTTATTCATTTTTTCAGTAATTCTCATACCATCGCTTTCTTTGTCATATTAGGCTTTTTCGGTATTTGGTATATTCATAGGGCTATTCGTCGCCAGAAGCTGCAATTAATCTGGTTGAATGATATTGATAGCGTTTTTCCTACAGTTCTTTCTTGGTTGGTAGCTACAGCAGCTACGCTTTATGCCAGTATTCAGCATTTTGTTCCGGGAACTTGGGAGCAGTTTTATTATAATCCTTCTTTGAATCCTTTTAGCTTACCTTTTATTCTTTCTCTTTTCATGTTTAATATTTGGGGGATTATTCTTGTGGGGTTGGCTACTTTGGATGATTTGTTTCATCAGACACATATTGAAGCTGCATGTTTTTATTTGTTGGGATTGATGTCCTGCTGTATCTTTTTATATTTGTTTTTTACATTTACTACGTATTACTATTTGGGTTATCCATGTTTATTGGTATATGCTGTATGGTCATTTAATCGTATAAAGCATGCTTCCCGGTATAAATTCAGTTGTGGAAATTGTGGGGCGAAGATAAAGAATAAAGGAGTGTGTCCTCATTGCGGCGCTGTCAATGAATAATTTTATTGTTTGTTTCTTTTAACAAAGGCTCAAGCAGTTTTCTATTGTAAACAGCATTTTCTCTATGTACATACACTAAAACAAATAGGTTTGTTCTAGAAGCTATGGGTATCATTTACAGCAATAATAAAGTTCTTGCTTTTCTTGGTGTGACAGAATAAAAAATAAATTTGATTTGGTAAATGTGGAAACAGAAAGGGAGTTCGTGATGAACCCCCTTTCTGTTTTTGCAAGAATGGTTAGAAGTGATAACGTATATCCACTCCCAGTTGTAAAGGCCTGCTTTTTTGTTCGAATCCTCTATGCATGGTTTCAAAATAGAAGGTTGTATAATCCTTGTTGGTTAAATTACGTCCCCATACATCTATCTGTAAAGCTTTTGTCTGCAAAGAAATGCGCCCGTTCAGTGTTCCGTAAAAACTTTGTGAGACATTGTTTTTTTCAGTCCAATAAATTTTTCCTGCTCCGGTATAGCTCATGCCTAAAGTCAGGCTTTGCATCCAATTGCTTTTATCGAAAAAGAAACTATAATTTGCGCCTGCATTCATGGTATGGCGGGGAACAAATGGTACATAATTGCCGCTATAATCAATTTGCTCTTCTGATGATGTAGTACCTCCGTCATATTTTTTGAATGTGGAATGAGTATATCCATAACTTACATTCATATTCAGGTTTTTGTTGATGGATGCCAGAAAGCTGGCCTCTACTCCATAACTTTCGCTACTACCGGCATTGACCATCATTCGTCCCAAGCCACTATTGACAAATTTGGCGATTTGTTGGTCGTGGGTATCCATGTAGAATGCGGCAAGGTCGGTCTTCAGTTTGCCGTTGAACAAACTGAGATGTGATCCCACTTCGTAATTCCAGCTGTACTCGGGCTTGTAGACAGTTGTTTCTTGTACGTTCAATTCTTTTCCGTAGTTGGGCATGTGTTGCTTGATCATTCCTTCTATCATACCTGCCATAGATTCTGGTGCCTTGTCTAGTATGGCTTCAATCATTTTTTGTTGCATGTCACTTTGTATCAGTTCTGAAAACATCTGTACGTTATAACCTCCGGAACGATATCCTCTGGTTATGCTTACATACATATTGTTTGCAGGGCTGAAATCGTATTTAAAAGCTAGCTTGGGAAGTAGCTGTACATAGTCGTTTTTTTCTTTTCCTTCCAATAGCGGTGCGGCATTCAAATTCCTGAATGGAATATTAAGGGGAGGCATTGCCATTTTAAGAAAGAAATCGAAATCAATATTACTATCCGAGAAATAATTCATAGACATTTTTTCATATTCCAAGCGCAAACCTGCTGTTACTGAAAGGCCTTTCACAAACAGGTCGTTGAATGTAGATTGGTGGTACAGTGCGGTGCTGAATACCGGTGTGTCAAAACTTCCACTTACGCGGATACGGTTGTTCAAAACGTCCAGACTCATTTCAGGGGTACGGCGGGGATCGTCTAAATGAATTTTCTTGAAAGTATTGTTGATGTTTCCTTCGATCATATCGGTCACTCCGTCCTCCATGAAGTTTACCGGACCGGTGGTATGTAGCCATTGATAAAAACCACTAACCCCTGTAACCCATTGCCAGCGCTTGTTGTTTTTGCTTTTAAAAGTAATCTCTTCACTGATGGTATTCAGACGCTGCTTCTGCTCAATGGTATAAATGCTGACAGGCAGGAAATCCTGGTCCATAAACATACGGTCGTTTAAATTCTGGAATCCTGTAACAGCGCTTAAGATAAACTTTTGCGCCTGGTATTCAATATTCAAACCGGTATTGAACAGTCCACGGCGATAAGTACAATCCTGATCGTATGAAATCTTCCCTATGTAGTTTTTATATTTTTCATTCTCTTTGTCGTATCCGTCTATAGCTCCTGTATAGTAATAAGGGTATCCCCCTTCGTCATTATAATCATAGCCTATGGTGAAGTCTAGTTTTAAGTTTTCTGAAGGCAGCCAGATAGCATGTATTCGTCCGCCTCCCGCTTCCATATTATCTACTTTTTTTCCATTGAGCGAATTGCGGAAGAATCCGTCTGATCCCTCATAATAACCACCGGCGGAGAAAGCGAAACAGTCACTCCAACGGTGGTAATGGGTTAATGAAGCACTGCGGTAGTTACTTTTTGTTCCATAACTCAGTTTTACGTCTGTTCCCTGATAGGAGAATGGAGAGCGGGTATGTACCTTGATTAGTCCCCCCATGGTATTGCGTCCGTACAAGGTTCCTTGTGGACCGCGAAGAATATCAATACGTTCTATATCATAAAAATTGAAATCAAATGCAGATTTGTCAATGTAAGGGATATTGTCCACATACAAACCTACCGCAGGAGTATTGATACGCGATCCGATTCCCCGGATGTAAATGGCTGAGGTGAGTCTTGAACCATAGTCGGGCATAAAGAAATTGGGTACCAGTGAACTCACGTTCTTTAAAGTGGTGATTTGGTTTGCTTGCATATCTTTTTGGGAGAGTAAAGATACGGCTGTAGGAAGTTCCCTTAATTTTCCGGTTTCTTTAGGTGAAGCGATAACTACCACCTCTTCTATATCAATGACTTTTGTAGTGTCCTTAGGCAGCGTGTTGATATCTTCAGCAAAAGTTGTTGCAGCCAGCAGGCAGGATGTAATGAATAAAATGTTTTTTCTCATATTTATTGTTTGGTTTTATTTGATACATCACGGATAACCAGAGTTGCTACAAGTTTCTACCAGGCGGAAAATTTATATATTCCACTCTGTATAATCCATGATGGAGAATGATTCCGGCTGCAAAGTAACGGTAAACCTGATATGTGTGCAATCCTAATAAATGAGGATTTTATATTCTGTCTGCTTCAATGTAGCCATTCATCACAGCATAAACGGTAAGACCGGAAACAGACTTGATGCCCAGTTTTTCAGTAATGTTCTTGCGGTGGGAGATAACGGTGGTCAGGCTGATATTAAGTTTGTCGGCTATCTCTTTGTTGATAAGTCCTTTGGTGATAAGTATCAATACTTCTATTTCCCGGACAGACAATTCATGTTCCGTTTTTTCTATGTGCATTGCTTTATCTGCTGCTTGTTTTCTTGCCTGATGTCCATATTGGCGCAATTGATGGATGTCTTTTATCAAAGAACCTTCATCTTGGTAGATATTCAGTTTGGGAACACCGGATAATTGAGGCTGGTTGTCACCTCCTGCTAATACAATTGTTTTTGGTTTACGAAGTAAAAAGAAGGAAGTATGTTCAAAATAGATTTGGGCAGAGATAAAATAATGGGCATACATGTCCGGTGTGTCATCCGTCAGCTCACCAAAGGAATGGAATACACGGATAGTAGCCATTGGAATGATATCTTCCAAAATGTTTTTTAACCCCAGGCAAGTGAGGGTATTTGGGTCTACTATGGCTATTTCGGGATGATGCATGATGTTTTCTTTGGTGCAAAGATACATATCTTTTATAAAAAACAGATTCATAAAGACAAAGAAATCTTCTTTTAGGCAACATCACCAATCATTTATTTGTAGGGGCGCATTTGAATGCGCCCGCATATGTGCTGTAAATCATTTTCGGATAGGTTCAATCTGTCATTACTCCTAAATAAGTGGCTGCTGCTTCAGCACATTTTTCTCCATCGATACCTGCTGAAACAATTCCTCCGGCGTAACCTGCTCCTTCTCCACAAGGAAATAACCCATTGACAGTGACATGTTGCAGTGTCTCATTATCTCGCAGGATCCGTACCGGAGCCGACGTGCGTGTTTCTACACCAATCATCACTGCTTCATTGGTCAGGAAGCCATGGCTGCTCTTTCCGAATTGTTGGAAACCTTTGCTCAAACGGTCGGTAATGAATGCAGGCATCCAAAAATGCAGGGGAGAGGAAACTAATCCCGGACTATACGAACTGTCGGGTAAATCATAGCTTAGTTTTTTGCGGGTGAAGTCCACCATTCGTTGTGAAGGTGCGGTTTGGCGCATATTGCCTTGCTGCCAGCAGGAGGCCTCCAATGCTTCTTGGAAATACATCATGGTTAATGGACAATGGTCGGTAGTCCATTGACCATGATTTTTATTAGTGGCTTTTAATTCTTCACTTTTCGTTTTTAATTCTTCTGTAAAAAGATTATTTTCCGCCAGATCTTCCGGCCTGATTTCTACCACCATGCCGGAGTTGCTCCATTTGGAGCCGCGGTTGCTGGGACTCATGCCGTTTACTACAATCTGATGCGGACCGCTTGCGGCAGGAACAACAAATCCTCCCGGACACATACAAAAACTATAGACACCACGTCCTTCTACTTGTGTCACAAAGCTATATTCAGCGGCAGGCAGATACTTTCCACGTCCGTTTTTATTATGATATTGTATTTGGTCAATCAGCATGGACGGGTGTTCCAAACGTACTCCTACTGCAATTCCTTTGGTTTCCATCTCTATACCATTGTCATACAACCACCGATACACATCCCGTGCGGAATGTCCGGTAGCCAGAATAACAGGTCCTTTGAAAGTCTTTCCGGTATTTGTTTCTATACCTGTGATTTTGTTTTTTTCTATAATAAGGGAATCCATTCGTGTTTCGAAATGCACTTCACCACCACATTCTATGATGGTATTCCGCATATTTTCAATCACACGCGGCAACTTGTCTGTACCGATGTGGGGATGGGCATCTGCCAGGATGGAGGTACTGGCGCCATGTTGGCAGAATACATTCAGAATTTTGTTCACATTCCCTCGCTTTTTGCTTCGGGTATAGAGTTTGCCGTCTGAGTAGGCTCCTGCTCCTCCTTCTCCGAAACTGTAGTTGCTTTCAGGGGCAACTTTGTGCTCACGGCTGATACGGGCGATATCTATTTTTCTATCGCGTACATTCTTACCTCGTTCCACTACGACAGGCCGGAGTCCTAACTCTATTAATCGCAAGGCAGCAAAAAGTCCGCCCGGTCCTGCTCCCACGACAATGACTTGTGGTTTCCCATCTACCTTATTATATATAGTACGGGTGAACTCCTCATCTTGTGGCATTTCATTAATATATAGGCGTACTTTCAAATTTACATAGATGGTGCGTTGACGTGCGTCTATGCTCCTTTTTAAGATGCGAAGGGCATGGATGGTACGTATATCCAATCCCTTGTCATGTCCGATGAACTGTTTCAGTGACTGTTCGTTGGCTGCTTGTTCAGGCAAGACTCTTATTTGAAATTCCTGTATCATGGTTCTTATTTGGATTGTTCGCCTTCCGGCATTAATTTTTTACGGTAATAAGAATTGGCGGTATATAGTGCGGCGGCAGGGTTGTGTCCTGTCACACGGTCTTTGGTCACTAAAGTTGTAGTATAGGCATTAGAGTACTTGTAGAATAAACTGTCATGTCCCACACATAGTCCGATAACCACGTTCAACTCTGTATGTGCTTGGTTGAGAAGGCGTGCTTGTAGGATAGGGTTACACATTGCCGCACCGATTTTTTCACATTCTTTGGGGATTCCGATAGAGGATTTGGCTATTCCGGCTACTTTGCAGATTACTGAATATACCTCAAAGCCGTTAGCACGGAGGATGCGGGCAAAAATACGGGCTTCATTCACCAGTCCGATACAATAGGCAATTCCTAGTTTTTTATATCCCATCTTGCGTGCGAAAGTCATGATTTCTTCCACACGGGTTAATCGGCAGTAACCTTCATATTCCACTTCGGCACTGGCTGCCATTATCTTGTTGTTGTCGTTATATTGTTTCAACGCCCATTCCAAATCTTCTTGTTCCAAATGGGTAGTCAGACAAAATTCAGGGTAAGTGCGCTCTTTGAACTTGCAGTTCTGTGTGCCGCAGTCTATGCAGGTCGGGGGGTATGATTGTTCTTTTGTCATTTTATATCATTATTCAAATTAAGTTTTCTCTTATTTATCTCATCCAAACAAAGCCCGGAACGCTTCTTCTACCTTCCTTACCGGAATGATTTCTATCTTTAATTTTGATGTATCCATTCCTTGCAAATTATGTTTCGGTATAAGAATTTGTTTGAAACCTAATTTCTCTGCTTCTCCGATGCGTTGCTCAATACGGTTTACAGGTCGGATCTCACCACTCAGTCCTACTTCACCCGCCATGCAGGTGTCACGTTCTATTTCCGTATCCATATTGCTGGATAGAATGGCACTGATGACAGACAGGTCGATGGCCGGATCATTCACTTTCAATCCACCTGCGATATTCAAAAAGACATCTTTTTGTGCCAGTTTGAATCCTACCCGTTTTTCAAGTACTGCCAGAAGCATGTTCATACGTCGTAAATCAAATCCGGTGGCAGAACGTTGCGGATTCCCATATACTGCCGAACTGACTAAAGCCTGTGTTTCAATCAAGAAAGGGCGGACTCCTTCTATGGCAGAGGCGATAGCAACCCCGCTCATCCCGTCATGGTCTTGGCTAAGCAACAGTTCGGACGGGTTGCTCACTTGGCGCAAACCGTTTTGGCGCATTTCATAAATGCCCAGTTCGGCGGTGCTTCCGAAACGGTTCTTGATGCTGCGGAGAATGCGGTACATATAATGTTGGTCACCTTCAAATTGCAATACGGTGTCTACAATATGTTCCAGTACCTTGGGGCCGGCAATGCTTCCTTCTTTATTGATATGGCCGATCAGAATGACCGGCGTATTTGTTTCTTTGGCAAATTTTAAAATAGAAGCGGAACATTCACGTACCTGTACCAAACTGCCGGGAGAAGAGTCTATCGTTTCGGTTGAGATGGTTTGAATAGAGTCGATAATCACTAAATCGGGTCGTGTATTCTTGATATGGACGTAAATCTGCTCCAACGAAGTTTCACAGACTATCAGGCAGTCGGAAGAATTATGCGGGATACGGTCTGCACGCAGTTTTAATTGCCGGGCACTCTCTTCTCCCGATATATACAATACTTTTTTGTCAGGCAGATGAAGTACGGTTTGCAGCACCAAAGTGGATTTGCCTATCCCCGGTTCACCGCCCAGTAGAACGAGTGATCCCGGTACTAAACCGCCTCCCAATACCCGGTTCAGTTCTTCGTCGTGCATATCAATTCGAGGTTCGTCCCCTCCGGTAATGTCATTCAGTGTGACAGGCTTGCTTTTTACGGATTCCAGACCGGATACCGGTCTTTTGTTTGCAGGTTCCTTGCGTATAATTTCTTCTACGTATGTGTTCCATGCACCGCAAGACGGACATTTCCCTACCCATTTGGGTGAATCCTGCCCACAGTTGGTGCATACATATACAGTCTTTTCCTTTGCCATATTCTTACGGGATAATTAAAACAGCGCAACTTGAGGCTGAATTTGTACAAAGGTAAGGAAATAGTTCTGCATATCAACATGGGCAGGATAAAAAAGTTTTGTCTTATTTCTGCTTTAATAAAAAGCATTCTTATATTTTATCGCAAAAAAATGGGAAATTGTGATAGATTGTAGGAAATTGTTTTTATATTTGCATCGTTCAAATAAAAAACAGAAGAAGAACAATAATAAAATGACGATATACTATCTCCATACAACCACCACATTAGGGATGGGGCACATGACAACTACAATGTCCACATCCACAACAATGACCCCTCGGGGTTAAGGATAGTATATGTGTTTCTACGTGATACACGCTTACGGACGTAAGCAAAACAAGCTTTTAATTTTATTTTTTTAGTGTAAACAGATACAGTTTCTTTTCGTTGTCATGCTGGGTGAAACGAAAGTAGATTCTTTACCGGACTTGAAATGGCTCGGAGGACAGAATGGCAAAAGAAGCTGGAATAAAAATAGATAATTGCATGAAAGTTATGAAATTCGGCGGGACATCCGTAGGTTCCGTGAACAGCATTTTAAGCGTCAAACAGATAGTAGAGGCAGTTGAAGAGCCCGTAATTGTAGTTGTGTCGGCATTGGGCGGTATAACTGACAAGTTAATCAATACTTCGCAGATGGCTGCCAATGGGGATTCCGCATACGAGAAAGAATACCGTGAAATTGTGAATCGTCACATTGAAATGGTATATACCGTAATTCCGGCAGGTAATGAGCGTACTGTTTTATTGGATAAGGTCAATGAATTGTTGAGTGAACTGAAGGATATTTTTCAGGGAATTTATCTGATAAAGGACTTGTCGTCTAAAACGTCGGCTACTATTGTAAGTTATGGTGAGCGCTTGTCGTCTATTATTGTAGCTTCGTTGATAAAGGGGGCTGTATGGTATGACTCCCGCAACTTCATTAAGACTGAAAAAAAACATGCCAAACATATTCTGGATTCCGAACTGACCACTCGCTTGGTTAAAGAAACTTTCCAGAAATTACCGGAAGTGGCATTGGTTCCCGGATTTATCTCTACTGATAAAAACAGTGGTGAAGTGACCAATTTGGGACGTGGCGGTTCAGATTATACCGCTTCTGTCATAGCTGCGGCACTGAATGCGGATAGCTTGGAAATATGGACGGATGTGGATGGTTTCATGACGGCAGACCCGCGTGTAATCAGTACGGCCTATACCATTAATGAGTTGAGCTATGTGGAAGCGATGGAGCTTTGTAACTTTGGAGCGAAGGTGGTTTATCCGCCGACTATTTATCCGGTATGTCATAAGAATATTCCTATTCTGATTAAGAATACATTCAATCCTCAAGGCGAGGGAACTATCATAAAGCAGGAAGTGAATTCCGGTTCTAAAGCCATTAAAGGTATCTCATCCATCAATGATACGAGTTTGATTACGGTTACCGGTCTGGGAATGGTGGGAGTGATCGGAGTGAATTTCCGGATTTTTAAAGCATTGGCACAAAACGGCATCAGCGTGTTTATGGTATCGCAGGCATCTTCCGAGAACAGTACTTCTATCGGTGTGCGTAATCAAGATGCGGCGCTGGCTTGTGAAGTGCTGAATGAGGAATTCTCCAAAGAAATAGAAATGGGGGAAATCAGTCCGGTTGTTGCCGAAATGAATTTGGCTACCATTGCCATTGTCGGTGAGAACATGAAACATACACCGGGCATCGCCGGTAAGCTGTTCGGGACTTTAGGCCGTAACGGCATTAGTGTGATTGCTTGTGCGCAAGGTGCTTCGGAAACCAATATCTCTTTCGTGGTAGAATCCAAGTCACTGCGCAAATCATTGAATGTGATTCATGATTCGTTCTTCCTGTCCGAATATCAGGTGCTGAACCTTTTTATCTGCGGTACAGGTACGGTAGGAGGCAGTTTGATAGAGCAAATCCGTTGTCAGCAACAAAAGTTGATGCAGGAACGCGGTTTGAAACTGAAAGTGGTAGGTATAGCCGATGGACATCATGCGTTGTTTACCCGTGCAGGCGTAGACTTGTCACATTATAAGGAAGAGTTGGCAGAGAAAGGAATGCCTTCGTCCACCCAGGTGTTGCATGACGAGATTATAGGTATGAATATATTCAACTCTGTGTTTGTGGATTGTACAGCCAGTGCCGAGGTGGCGTCTTTATATAAAGATTTCCTGATGAATAATATTTCGGTCGTAGCTGCCAACAAGATTGCCGCTTCTTCCGAATACTCCGTTTACAGTGAACTGAAACAAATAGCCCGCCGCCGGGGTGTGAAATTCCTGTTTGAAACCAATGTCGGTGCGGGACTTCCTATTATCAACACGATCAACGACTTGATAAACAGCGGAGACAAGATCTTGAAAATAGAGGCGGTATTGAGCGGTACGCTGAATTACATCTTTAACAAAATCAGCGCGGACATTCCTTTCAGCAAGACCATCAAAATGGCACAGGAAGAGCGCTACTCGGAACCCGATCCGCGTATTGACCTGAGTGGCAAGGATGTGATTCGTAAACTGGTTATTCTGGCTCGTGAAGCCGGATATAAATTGGAACAGGAAGATGTGGAAAAACATCTTTTTGTACCGAATGATTTCTTTGAAGGCCCGTTGGAGGAGTTCTGGAAGAAAGTACCTTCCCTGGATACGGATTTTGAATCACGCCGTCAAAAGCTGGAGGATGAAAACAAACGCTGGCGTTTTGTAGCCAAACTGGAAGATGGGAAAGGCAGTGTGTCTTTGCAGGAAGTGGACAGCAAACATCCGTTCTATGGTCTGGAAGGCAGCAACAACATTATTCTGCTTACAACCGAGCGATATAAAGAGTATCCGATGATGATACAAGGATATGGGGCCGGTGCCAGTGTGACTGCCGCCGGAGTATTTGCCGATATCATGAGCATCGCTAATATTTAGGCTTATGAAACATATTATTATTTTAGGCGACGGTATGGCCGACTGGCCTGCCGAATCACTGGGAAACAAAACATTGCTGCAATACTCCAGTACACCTTATATGGATAAGTTGGCCGCTATGGGACGTACCGGGAGGTTGGTTACAGTTGCTCCCGGATTTCATCCGGGTAGTGAAGTGGCGAATATGTCTGTTATGGGCTATAATTTACCGAAGGTGTACGAAGGCCGTGGGCCGTTGGAAGCAGCAAGCATCGGGGTGGAGTTGCAACCGGGCGATATGGCTATGCGTTGTAACATTATCTGCATCGAAGATGAGAAGATAAAAAATCACTCCGCCGGACATATCACTACCGAAGAAGCTGATGTGCTGGTTAGATATTTGGAAGAAAAATTGGGTTCTGACCGGATTCATTTCTATACCGGTGTACAATATCGCCATTTGTTGGTGATAAAAGGGGGAAATAAACAATTGGACTGCACCCCGCCCCATGATGTGCCTTTGCAGCCTTTCCGTCCGCTCATGGTGAAGGCGGAAGTACCGGAGGCGCAGGAAACAGCCGGATTGATAAATAATCTTATCCTGGCTTCCCAGGAATTGTTGGCAGATCATCCGGTTAATCAAAAACGTATAGCCGAAGGCAAAGATCCTGCTAATAGTATCTGGCCTTGGAGTCCGGGGTATCGCCCGCAGATGGAACCTCTCTCCGGGAAGTATCCGGCCATAAAGAAAGGGGCTGTTATTTCAGCGGTGGACTTAATCAATGGCATAGGACATTATGCAGGATTACGCCGTATTGCTGTAGAGGGGGCTACCGGTTTATATAATACGAATTATGAGAATAAGGTGGCTGCGGCATTGGAAGCATTGAAGACGGACGACTTTGTGTATCTGCATATTGAGGCCAGTGATGAGGCCGGTCACGAAGGAGATTTTAAGTTGAAGCAGTTTACTATTGAAAATCTGGACAAACGTGTTGTAAGACCTGTTTATGAAGCAGTGAAGGATTGGGATGAGCCTGTGGCTATCGCCGTGCTTCCGGATCATCCTACGCCTTGCGAACTCCGTACCCATACGGCCGAACCTGTGCCTTTCCTTATCTATTATCCCGGTATAGAACCGGACTGTGTGCAGACCTTTGATGAAGTGGCATGTGTGGAAGGCAGTTATGGAATATTGAAAGAAGATGAGTTTATGAATGAATTTATGAAAAAATAATGTGGCAGTTTGCTAATTTGCCCCAATGGCAACCCTCCATGCAAAGCCCTTGGCACATTAGCACATTGACGCATTGAAAAATTGTTTACTATGAAATATTACAGTACGAATCACCAGGCTTCCGATGCTTCTCTGGAAGAAGCTGTAGTGAAGGGGCTGGCTTCTGACAAAGGTTTGTATATGCCCGAGGCCATCAAGCCATTGCCGCAAGAGTTTTATGATCAGATTGAGAATCTGTCGTTTCAGGAAATTGCTTATCGCGTGGCCGATGCTTTCTTCGGTGAGGATGTTCCTGCTGAAACACTGAAGCAGATCGTTTATGATACATTGAGTTTTGATGTTCCTGCCGTAAAGGTAAAGGATAATATTTACTCTTTGGAACTGTTTCATGGTCCCACATTGGCATTTAAAGATGTAGGTGGACGTTTCATGGCCCGTTTGTTGGGCTACTTCATTAAAAAAGAAGGGCAAAAGCAGGTGAATGTACTGGTTGCGACTTCGGGGGATACCGGTAGTGCTGTAGCCAATGGCTTCCTCGGAGTGGAAGGTATTCATGTGTATGTGCTTTATCCGAAAGGAAAAGTCAGTGAAATTCAGGAAAAGCAGTTCACTACTCTGGGGCGGAATATCACAGCGTTAGAAGTGGACGGTACTTTTGATGACTGTCAGGCATTGGTTAAGAATGCGTTTATGGATGCTGATTTGAATGCGCACATGAAGTTGACTTCTGCCAACTCCATCAATGTGGCTCGTTTCCTGCCACAGGCATTTTATTACTTCTATGCCTACGCGCAGTTAAAGAAAGAAGGAAAAGCGGATCATCTGGTAGTGTGCGTACCTAGCGGAAACTTTGGTAATATCACCGCCGGACTATTTGGTAAACGCATGGGCTTGCCTGTCAAGCGTTTTATTGCAGCCAATAACCGGAATGATATTTTCTACCAATACTTACAGACCGGAAAATACAATCCTCGCCCTTCCATAGCTACTATTGCCAATGCAATGGATGTGGGAGATCCAAGTAATTTTGCCCGTGTACTGGCATTGTACGGTAACAGTCATGCTGCCATAACAGCGGATATCTCTGGTGCGACTTATACGGATGAACAGATTCGTGAAACGGTGGGTGAGGTATATCGGGAAACCGGTTACTTGCTCGATCCGCATGGAGCCTGCGGTTATCGTGCTTTATCCGAAGGATTGTCCCCCAGCGAAACGGGTATTTTCCTGGAAACGGCACATCCGGCTAAATTCCTGGAAACTGTGGAAGGCATCATTGGAGACAAAGTGGAGATTCCCGCCAAACTGCAAGCATTTATGAAAGGAACCAAACAAAGTGTTCCGATGGAAAAAGACTTTGAAAGTTTCAAAGGCTATTTGATGAAAGAATAGCTTTTAGAAATAGATATCTGATAAGAAAAGAGGGGGGCAAAAGTCCAAAGTAACTATCCAATGGTTCACCGTAGGGGCGGATTGAATAGTTACTTTGGGCTTGTTTACATAAAGAACAAAAAGTTCCGTCACAGCAACGTGCTCATTACTAGTTACTTTCTGTGTAAAAGAATCTCAAACCTCCTTCAATCGGTATGCTTCCGGCTATCGAATCCTGTTACGTATGTAACAAAGTTTGTTCCTACCGTATCTTTCACTCCGTTTCATTTTCACTCCGTTTCATTTGATATTTCACTTGGGTGAAGCAACTGTTTCACTTGGGCGAAAACGGCTGTTCATCTAAGTGAAATCGCCTCTTCACTTGGGTGAAGCAACAAATGCAGATGGGCAAAAATAAGCCTTATGACGCTCTCCTGCAAGGAAGTAACCGCAACTATGGCACAGGAATTAGAACAACCGATATACGTCAAGCCGAATTTGATAGCGGAGAATGGAAAACCGTTTTAGGGGAATTTAGAATGTTTTTTCACATTATATTGTTGATTTACAGAGAGATACTGCGCGTGGTCCGGAATGGTTGATGCGTGTCTTTATTTTATTTCTTCCAGCAACTTCCCGAACGAAGTGAATGTCCGTTGTTTCCCGCCCCGGGTGAGGTACAAGGCATCGGGAGCGATGACTTGTAGATGGGGCAGACCGGCAGGAACGTTTTGGGTTTGCAGACAAGTATATCCGTGACGGTTCAGTGCGTTGATAGTCCAGTGCAATAAGGTTTCGTCTGTCGCTTCCACCGTTATTTCCTGCTTTCCATTCACGGTTGGATAGTAGATGCCATGATCATAATCGAACCGGATATTACTGTGTGAGAACAGCGTGTCCATCCGATGGTTCAGAATCATATCTTCCGTCACTCCGCATTGCAGTCCTGTTTCTTTGGACAGCAGCCAAAGCTTGTCCGACAGTACCAGGGCTTGTTCTATGTCATGGGTGGATAGCAGGATGGCCTTGTTTTGCTCCACCGCCAGCTGATGCAGCAAAGTCATGATTTCTATGCGGCTCACCACGTCCAGAAAAGCGGTCGGCTCATCCAAGATGATAAGCGGACATTCCTGAACCAATGCTTTGGCTATCATTACCTTTTGCCGTTCTCCGTCCGAAAGTTCGGCGGTGTAGCTTTCGGCTTTGTGGGCAATGCCTACGGCATCCAATGCCTCTTTGATAATGAGATGGTCTTTGGGATGGAGCCGTCCGAAGAAGCCTGTATGCGGCTGGCGTCCCAAAGCTACCAGTTCATACACGGTCAGCCCTCCGGCTTGTGTCTTGTCTGTCAGGACTACACCGATGGTGCGCGAACGTTCCTTTTCCGAATACTGCTGCAAAGGCTTGCCCAGCAATTGCAAATCTCCTGCCAGTGAAGGTTGCGAAGCGGACAGGGTGCGGAGCAAAGTCGACTTTCCGGTCCCGTTTGCTCCAAGCAGACTGGTCAGTTCTCCCGGATAGAGTCCGAAAGAAAGGTGTTCGTGCACTTTCTTTTCTCCTTTGTGGGTACGATAACCTATGCACAGGTCTGTGGCGGTGATGACAGCTTGCTTTTCCATCAGTTGAAGTACTGGATTTTACGTTGGTTCACAATGACATAAATAATAATGGGCGCACCAATGACCGGAGTGACGGCATTCAGCGGAATGATACCTGCTTCGCCCGGCAGAATGCAGATGAAGTTGCAGAGCAGGGCAATGGCTCCTCCCGTCAGCATGGTGACAGGTAGCAGGGAATTATGGTTGGAGGTTCCCAGCATGAGGCGGGCAATGTGCGGCACGGCCAGTCCGATAAAGGAAATCGGGCCGCAGAAAGCGGTGGTCGTCGCTGTCAGTAATCCGGTGGCGACAAGCAGCAGGTTACGTGTACGGCGGATGTTGATTCCCAGGTTTTCGGCATAGCGTGTTCCCAGCAGCAGGGCATTCAGAGGCTTTATCAGCAGTATGGTAATCAGCAGTCCCGCCATTGTGACCAAGGAGAAAAAGGGAAGCTGCTGCAAAGATACTCCTCCAAAGTTTCCCATTCCCCAAATCATGTAGGAATGCACCCCTTCTGCCGTGGAGAAAAAGTTGAGCAGGGAGATGGCAGATGAAGTGATATACCCTATCATGATACCTATAATGAGCAGCATGATGCTGTTTTTTATCAAAGTGGAGAAGAACAGGATGATTCCCATCACCAGCATGGAGCCTATGAATGCTCCGATAATGACGGACAGGAATCCGGATAAAGTGAATACTCCGGCAGTAATCGTACCTGCGCCTGCCAGCATGACCAAGGCAACTCCCAAACTGGCTCCCGAACTGATTCCCAGTATGGAAGGGTCGGCCAAAGGGTTATTGAATGTGGTTTGCAACATCAGTCCCGATGCTGCGAGTGCCATTCCGCAAAGGAGGGCGGTAATGGCTTGCGGCAGGCGGGATTCCCAGACTATGAAACTCCAACTCGCCTTTTCTACTTCATTGCCTGTAAGGATATGCCACACCGCCTCGGCAGGGATGTTTACCGAGCCGAACAACAGGTTGGCTCCTGTCAATGCAAGGATGAGGAGGAGCAGTATGATACCGTATTTTGTTCCTTTGTTATTCATTGATACTGTTTGGGGTTACGCCCACTGTAGGGAGTGTGTCAAAACTAACCCGGCCTATCCCATCGTCAGCTGTAGGGGCAGCATTATCCACGTTTTGACATAACCCTACGGTGATTTACTCCGCTAATTTAGTGAAATATTTTAATTCATACCCTTCTAAAAGCGTAGGATGGAATATTTTTATCAAATCTTTCAGTAATCGGTCGGGATGGAAAGGGGAATCTTCGTAAAAGTCTACCTTCCCTGTGTTGCATCCATAAATGTTGCGTTCCTTGAATGCACGGAAACCGGTGTATGGAGCATAGTCCTGCTCCAATTCCTTATAAGTCTTGTCAATGGCCTGATTATATTTGATGAGCCAGAAATCTGCATTCTGACCTTTGTCAAACACGGTTTCGAAGGCTAGGGGAACAGAACCGCTATGCTCGTCATCGGCAAACACATAATTGGCCCCGGCATCCGCATAGATGCGTGCAGAGGTGCTTTTACCTCCCGGAACATACCAAGCCGAACCATTTTTCAGTTCGCTGATAACGTTCGGCGCAGATGAAAGGGGAGCAACCAATGCTTTCAGCTCATTATAGTTTTTTTCCACCTCGGCAAACAAGCTGTCCGCTTTTTGTGCCTCACCGAACAGAAGGCCGTAGAAACGCATCCATTCGGCACGTCCCAATGCCGAAGTTTCCATGTAGTCTGCACATTCGATAATGGGGATGTTGAGTTTCTCCACCCGTCCGTATCCGCCACTGTTCTCGAAAGGGGAGAGCATAATGGCATCGGGGTGCAGGTCGATTATCTTTTCTATATCCGGGTTCATTCCATTCCCTACATCGGCGATGCTTCCTGTGCGGCAGCCATCCTGCACTTCTTGCAGTTTGATATACTTCAAATCGCAGACTCCTCCAATACTTTTCAAAGCACCAATCTGGTTGAGCAATCCGCAATGTACGGATGAGTAAACAACGGCCTTGCTCAATGGCGTGCGGACAAGTGTCCCTTCCGGCAAGTCGGCAGGCAGGGACTTTTCTTTGTCAACCAAGACGTAGGTATGCAGTATCCGGGTCGTATCCCAAGGATTGCGCAGGCGGGCAATGGTATAGTCTTCGGTTGCAGACAGGCTGAGGTTTTCTGCATAACGCAAAGGGATTGCTTCTTCTGCTTCTATTACAGAAGAACTCTTGCTTTTTCCGCCGCAGGCGGAAAGAAGGGCAAGCAAGAAGGTGAATAGGATTACTTGTTTCATGTTATTTTTTATAATATCCGCCGGTTTTACGGGAACCTTTGTATTCTATTAATTCTTTATCTTTCAGTGATCGTAAATAACGCTCTGTCGTAGCAGCTCCTTTTTGGATATATTCTGCAATTTCATATCCTTTTGCACCGGGTTTCTTTTCCAAGAAGGTGAGGATAAGGCTTTCAAGTTCGTTTATTCCCTCATCTTCGTTTACTCCCTCATCAGCGATTCTGTCTATTATTGAAATGAACTGCATTCCTGCCGGCTCATTAATGAATTTTATATTCGACTCTTCTTGAAGTGCACGTATAATCCCCGAGCCCAGCCCGCGATAAGGCATCGTTTTAGCACAGAAATTGGCAATGAAAGGATTGCGTACTACGGCGCTTCCCAGTTTGATGCTTTCCACCGTCAGCCCATCGGGAAGGCATCCCGGGCTGATAATCTCTACACGGTTATCAAAAATGAGGAAAGTTTTATGAGATTATTTAATTTATGAAGGAAATAATTGTAGTTTTGCTTCCTTCATCAAAAGTGAAGAGAAGCAAAACCATATTTTATTATTTCAGTAAGAAGGTTAATCCGCATGGACCTACCCCTACATCGTATTTGTTTGTAAATTTGCCGTTTGCCGAATATTCGTTTACATAGCCATCAGTGGTATAACTTGGCCATCCTCCAACCATATTGTAAGAACTGATATAAATATTTCCGGTAAATGGATTGACTGCGATGCCACAAGGGCTATCAACAGGTTGATCTATTAAATTTTTTGTTTCATTTCCTGTTTTTGTATCTATACTGAAATAAGTATTTTCCGTTGCGCCATAAGGAGCATTGATAAGGTAAAGGGTATTATCTTTTACAGTCATTAATGTTGCTTCCGTTACATCTGTAACAATATTCATATTGTCAATTTTTTGTACTTTAGCTGATATGTCATTATAATTACCCATTGCTAAGACATATACGTTTCCTTCCGTAGTAGAACAAATTTTAGTGGGATTTAGTCCTACGGGTATTCTTTTTGCTTCTGTAAATGTCTTTAGGCCTATTTTAGAAACACTTTTTCCATTTGCATAATCTGCACCATAATTCATTCCGTCTGAGTTAGCAACATACAGGTAGCCGTTGGCCACTGTCATCTCTTCTGGATTTGGACCAACTTTTAATGTAGCATCAATAGTTAGGCTAAGAGTGTCGATACGAGAAACATATCCATCATACATAGAAACATATACTTTTCCATTAGCAGCTATAATATCACGTGGACCTTCCCCTTGAGTGGATGTCGGAACAATCTGTTTGATGGATTTAGCTGTATTTTTGTCTACTATTTCTATAATATTTGAACCATATATGGCAATATACATTTTCGAACCATATACTATTGCATCTTGAGGGGTACCTCCCAAACTTCTTTTGTTTATGTCAAAAAATACATTGTTGCTTGCTGTTCCTTTTTCAAAGTTAATAAAAGAAAGTGTTCCATTAACATTGTTGCTAAGATTACCTGCATTAATAACGTACAAGCCTGTTGCCTCGGTTGGCGAAGTTGCTTCAGGAGTCGTGTCGGGTTGTGAAGAAGGGTCTTCTTCCGGATCTCTAGGAACTTCGATCTCATTGTCATCATCGTTACAAGCACAGAACAGCGGGGCTATACTAAATAAGGCTGCTGCAAAAAATAAATGTTTGAATTTCATACTTATATAATTTTTAAAAATGAATACTGCAAGTTAGTTTATAGCTTCTACCCGGCATCGGGTAGCTTTTCACTATGTCATATTGTTTATTTCCCAAATTAATAATATCTCCCCGAAGATTGTATGTAAACTTCTTTATCTTGAAGCTGCGGTATAATGAAAGGCCGTATTCTATATATCCATCCATTTCATTACTTGGACGATTTTCGGATGCAATATACCGTTTGCTCACACCCGTAGCATGAAGAGAAGCATTTATGAAAGGATTTTCCAAGGCTAAAGAAGCACCTGCGCTATGACGTGGGGTATATGCAATCTGATGTTTGTAATATACGACTTCAGGATCTGTTTTATCTACTGCATATTGATAGGTATAGTTTCCGGTCAATAGTAAGGAATAATGTTTTGCCAGTTGGAAAGTGGTGTTTATATTGGCATCTACTCCCCAAATTTCTACTTTGCCTAAATTTACCATATTCCAGATAAACATATTATAGGGCATTGCCACAATTTTATCTTTTACCTTATTATAATACCCATCCAATGTCAGACTGATTGCTGGTAGCCAGCTTGTAAAGTTGTTCTGGTAAGTGATACCTATATTATATTGTTGAGCCTTTTCGGGACGAAGGTCACGGCTACCCATCCGGTCAAAGTAGTTTTCAGAAAAAGTAGCCACTCTGAATATGTCTTTATAGGAAGCCCGAAGGTATAGCTGTCCGTCTGTACAAGGTTTCCATGAAAAAGAGAAGGAAGGGGATAATTTTCGCCGGTTCTCAGCTCCGTTTCCTTCTTTTGCACCATTAAGATATATCGATCCGAGTAGTATGGCAACAGCTGTTATGTTATCAGTTTGATATCGGAGAGTTGCTGTTTGTAATATAGAATGCCGGTAAGGGCTTGTATTGTTAGGAGTATTGGCATTTAGGTTATTATATATGTAATCTGCCGCATAAACCATGCTCCAGTGACTAGTCGGAGTATATAGTAATGCTCCTGATGTATAGTATTCTCGTTGGAAATAACGGTCGTTTAATTCTCCTCCGGGGTATTTTCCTCCTTCATCGTGGTAATGAGATTGGCTCCAGTTAAATTTCCCATTGATTAACAAAGAAAGATTATTTTCCCAATAAGTACGGTAATGTACTTGTGAAAAGAAATTTCGTTCGCGTAACTTCTCACGGCTTTTCGCGTTGTAAAGAATGACTGCACCGGGTAATTGCTGATTTGTATCGTAATAATAAATCTTTCCGTTCAGTGTGCTTCTGTTATTAGGGTTGATGTAAAGATTCAGTTCTCCTCTGTAGGTTTGAATGTTGTTGTTATAGCGTTTTTCTTTGGAAACATAATCTCCGTTGACTAAAGTGAAAGGATATAGGTTATCTGCTCTCATAAATTCACCAGTGGTAGATGCTGAAATCTTTTCGTTAAACTTTTGTTCGTAGCGGATAAGGGGATTAATCATCCCGAAAGAACCTGTCTTTATCTGTCCCGTCAAGTGATTTTTTTTGTTTGAAAAATCCGGGGATATGCTTTGTAATTTTAAGGCGGCAGCAGAAGCAACTGTACGTGCCGGTACAAAAATATCTTCATTGTCCCCAATGGTCAGTGAAATTTGTTGAATATTGTCAATAGAGAAACGAGACAAGTCTATTTGTCCGCTTTGACAATCACTGAGTGTAACCCCGTCATAAACTACGGCTGTATGTTTGGCTCCTAAACTCCGGACGGAGATAGTTTTCATTCCTCCTGCACCCCCATAATCCTTTATGTTGACTCCTGAAAAGCGACGTAAAGCATCAGCAATATCCGTAATGCCTTGTTGTTGCAATTGCTTCTTGTTGAGTTGTTGGAAGGGACTGCTACTTTTAATCTGTTGCTTGGTACGTTCAGCTGTAACCGTAACTTCATCTATTTTATGCACTTTTCCGGTGATGGAATCTCCTTTCTCCTGTGCCTGTATTTCAAGCGGCAATAGGAGAAAGCTGCAAAGCAGACAAAGCCATAGCTTATAAGCCTGGTTATTTCCTTTCATTTAAAAAAACATATTAATGAATAAATACCGCATTCTTACCGCTGCTCTTTCCTCGAAAGCGACGGTCGATGACTTTACGTTTTGCAGGTCTTCTGACTTACTCCTGTTTACTTGCCTTCCCACCTTATTATATATACAGGCAGTGGCGTGAGTGGATAAGTAAACCTATCCCCTTATAGGGGTAGATGGAGTTCACAGCAGCGGGACTGTTCAGGACTTGCACCTGATTCCCTTTTCATCCGCTTCCTCGCATCAGTCGGAGGTACGCGGAACAAAACATGGCAAAGATAGTTTGTTTGGATGAATAAGAAAAGGGAAATGATAAAAAATCCTTTTTTTAATTAGTTACAGATTTATTTTCTCCCAGCAAAAGTAGGCGTGTATAACGGTTCTTTTTTTAGTGACAAAACGACTTGATTCTATCCATGTTGAAGATAAAATAGAATAGTATTGAATAAAATAAAACTGATGCTTAACAACATTCAAATATTGATTCGCTTTATTCAATACAATCACTATATTTGTTAAATGGATAATCTTAAAATACGTAATAGATGAAACACTTGAATTTTATTTTAGCCGGTTTATTTTTCCTGTGCGGTCTTTGTTGTCGGGCACAAGTGCTTCCTTTGGAAGAAAATGTGGTGCTGAACACCAAGGAAGGACAAATCAAAGGAAAACTGCTTTTGCCCGGTGGGGTGAAAACCTGTCCGGTGGTGCTTATTATAGCCGGCTCCGGACCTACGGATATGGATGGTAATTCAGCCATTGGCAATTTGAGGAATAATTCGTTGAAGTTTCTGGCGGAAGGCTTGGCGGCAAACGGCATCGCTTCCTTGCGCTTTGACAAGCGGGGGATAGGAACCAGTGCGTCGGCAGGTAAGGAGGAAGCGAAACTTCGTTTTGAAGATTATGTGAATGATGTGACGGGCTGGATTGATTACCTGGCGAAAGAGAAACGTTTTACGACAATCACGGTGGCAGGACATAGCGAAGGGGCACTGATTGGAATGCTGGCCTGTCAGAACCAGCCGAAGGTGAAAGGCTATATCTCGGTTGCCGGTGCGGGGCGTCCTGCCTACGAGATTATAGAGGCGCAAGTGGCTGCTCAACAGAATCCGGAAGCGGTGCGGAAGGAGGTGGCATCCATTAACAGGTCCTTGAAAAACGGCAAGGAAGTGAGTGACGTGCCGGCTTATCTGCAATCATTGTATCGGGCTTCTGTCCAGCCTTATTTGATTTCCTGGTTCAAGTATAATCCCCGGACGGTGATTGCTTCCGTCAAAGTGCCGGTCCTCATTGTTCAGGGTAAAAATGATATTCAGGTATCGGTGGAGGATGCCGAACTTCTGAAAAAGGGTTGCCCGGCTGCCGAACTGCTTTTGATTGATAAGATGAACCATGTGCTGAAAGATTGTGAATCAAAGGACGTACAGCAGCAGATGCTTACTTACGGGAATCCTTCTCTGCCGGTGAACAGTACTTTGATAGCTTCTGTCAGTACATTTGTGAAAAAACTGAAATGATATGGGAGAAATAAAGAAACGTTTGCCGTTGAAATGCCCTGCGTGTGATGCACCGTTGAGGGAGATTCATTTCGGTCCGGCACCCAATCCTGTCTGGTTGGTGTTATGCGGCAGAGCATCTGATGGTGTGGCTGTTGTGCCGCATGTTGGTAAGCCATCTTTACGGATGAAATAAAAAAGAGGATGCCAAAAGTCTTGTTGAAGCTTTGACATCCTCTTCTATGTTATACTGATGCGTTATTTAATCTTTTCTCGAATCTTGCTAAGATAGGCACGCATCCCCGCAGCATCTTTCTTGTTGATGATATCCAACAGCTCATTTAATTCTGTACGGATACCTTCTACCTGTGCAGGGGTGCGGGGATTGAATAAAATTTCCTGCAACAGGTAGTCGTCTTCGTTCAATACTCCTTTGGCTATCTTCATGTGGCGTTTGAAAGTAGTACCGGGAGCGTCCTGATGCTTCATCACTGCCGCAAAAACGAAAGTGGAAACAAAAGGGATGGATAGCGAATAAGCCACTGTCTCATCGTGCTCTTCAAAGGTATATTCAAAGATGTTCAGACCAAGGTTTTGGTATAAGTCCTTGAAGAAGATTTTACCCAGATGGTCGCCTTCGCTGATGATGATGGCATTTTCGGTGCTCAGTTTGTCAAGGTTGGCAAATGTGGGACCGAACATGGGGTGGGTAGATACATAACGGAATCCGCATTGGTCATAAAACTCTTTCAGTCCGGTCTTTACTGAGGCAATATCGCTGATGATGCAATCCTTGGGGAGAGCGGGCAATACTTGGTGAAAAGCATCCAGCGTATATTTCACGGTTGCCGCATTGATAACCAGTTCGGGCTTGAATTCTTCAATCTCTTCGAGTGTGGTATATCGGTAGGTGTTGTAAACGAAACGAAGGCGTTTCGGGTCTACATCAAATACAGCGGTTTCGTGCTGGAAGCTCAATACATCGGTAAAGAAGGAGCCCATTTTACCGGCTCCTAAAATTAATATTCTCATCGGTTTACTTATTTATGATTTCCATTTGTTGCCTTACGCTTTCTTCGTGGATGGCTTCGAATACTTTTTTAATGAATTCTGAATCCATGCCGCACAATGAACCTTGTGCACCGCGCTTGTCCAGAATCTCATTGTAACGACCTGTCTGTAGAATGGTCATATCATGTTCTTTCTTGAATGTACCGATTTCACGGCAGACACGCATACGTTTTGCCAATACCTCGATAATCTCATTGTCGCAATCATCAATTTGGTTACGCAGTTCACCCAGGTTTTCAGTTGTTTGGGTTTCTTTGCGGATGACCAGCAGATTTAGGATGTAGTCCAGCACATCGGGAGTGACTTGTTGGGCGGCATCGCTCCATGCACAGTCGGGATTGCAGTGTGATTCTACGATTAAGCCGTCAAAACCTAAGTCCATCGCCTGCTGGCAGAGGGGAGCTACCAACTCGCGCTTGCCACCGATATGGCTGGGGTCACAGAAAATAGGCAGTTCGGGAATGCGGCGGCGCAATTCGATAGGGATATGCCATTGGGGTAGGTTACGGTAAATCTTTTTATCATAAGAAGAGAATCCGCGATGGATAGCACCCAGTTGCTTCAAACCTGCATTGTTGATGCGCTCGAAAGCTCCAATCCACAATTCAAGGTCAGGGTTGACAGGGTTTTTAATCAATATAGGAATATCCACACCTTTCAGTGCATCGGCAATTTCCTGCACGGCAAACGGATTGGCAGTGGTGCGTGCGCCAATCCAAAGCACATCAATACCTGCCTTTAAACATTCATAAACGTGTTTGGCAGTAGCTACTTCGGTGGCAACATACATACCGGTTTCCTGTTTCACACGTTTCAGCCATGCCAGGCCATCTACACCGATGCCTTCGAAACCTCCCGGTTTGGTACGCGGTTTCCAGATGCCGGCACGGAAAATCTTAATGCCTTTATTGGCCAGCATAGTGGCGGTATCCATTACTTGTTCTTCGGTTTCGGCACTACATGGGCCGGCGATAATCATCGGGCGTTTCTTTTCAATTCCCGGAAGTTCGATGGGTTTTAAATCTAATTCCATAATCTGATATTTTGTTTTGTTACATTATCTTTTTAATTCTTTCCAGTGCTTCTGCCAGCTTTTCTTCTTTGGCACAGAGGGAAATACGGATATAGCGTTTGCCGTTGCTGCCGAAGATAAAGCCCGGAGTAATGAACACACGTGCTTCGTGCAAAACTTTTTCGGTCAGTTCTTCTACATCATTGTAAGAGTCGGGAATGCGTCCCCAAAGGAACATACCTACCTGATTGGGATCAAAGCTACAACCGAGTACTTTCATAATCTCTTCTGCCAGTTGGCGGCGACGGCTATATACATTGACGTTCGCTTCTTCGTGCCATTCCACACTGTTGTTGTAAGCTTGTGCGGCAGCCAGTTGCATGGGGCGGAAAGTTCCTGAGTCAATATTACTCTTTATTTTCAATATCCATTGTATAAACTGCGCATTGGTGGCGAGCATTCCCACACGCCAGCCGGGCATGTTGTGGCTCTTGCTCATAGAGTTGAACTCGATGCAGCATTCTTTGGCTCCGGGCACATTAAGAATACTCAGTGGTTTCTTGTTCAGGATAAAGCTGTATGGGTTGTCGTTTACAATCACAATATTATGGCGGCGTGCAAAGTTTACCAGCTTTTCATACAGTTCCATCGTGGCGTTCGCTCCGGTCGGCATATTGGGATAGTTGGTCCACATAATCTTGACGCGGCTCAAGTCCATCTTCTCCAGTTCATCAAAATCGGGTTGCCAATGGTTGTCTTCGCGCAGGTTGTAGTTCACAATCTCACTGCCCAATATTTTATTTAAAGAGGTGTAGGTAGGATACCCCGGATTGGGAACCAATACCTGATCACCCGGATTGACCAATGCCAGCGTCACATGCAGGATACCTTCTTTGGAACCGATGAGCGGCTGGATTTCGGTTGCCGGATCAAGCTCTACATGATACCAACGCTTGTACCAGTCGGCCATGGCTTTGCGTAATTCAGGAATGCCGACAGTAGGTTGGTATCCGTGCGCATCAGGACGCTTTGCCTGTTCGCACAACACATTGACGGTTTCTTCCGAAGGAGGCATGTCAGGGCTTCCGATACCCAAACTGATTACATTTTTACCTTCGGCATTCATTTGTGCCACTTCTTTCAGTTTACGGCTGAAGTAGTATTCGCTAACATTCGCCAGACGGTCTGCCGGCTGAATATTATATGGTTGATGTTCCTTCTGCATATTCTCCTAATATTTTAAGTTCTTTTGTCAATGGTGAAACGGCGTCGATAGACTGCTTGTATCTTAAATAATCATTGAAAATTACGTCTACATAGAACAGATATTCCCATTCGCGGCCTATAATCGGTAATGATTGAATCTTGGTCAGATTTATTTTATAGAAAGAAAAGATAGAGAGCACTTGCGACAGGCTTCCTTCGTTGTGGGGGAGGGAGAAGACGATATTGGCCTTGTTTACTTTCGAACGTTCACGTAAGTCATCGGCTTTCCATGGGTCGGCCACTACAAGGAAACGCGTGAAGTTGTGTTTGTTTGTTTCGATGCCTTCTTCCAATACTTTCATTCCGTACAAATCGGCGGCGTATCTGGAGCAGATAGCGGCGTGTCCTTTCAGATTTTCCCGTTTGATGGCTTCCGCACTTCCTGCCGTAT
>CARCZS010000018.1 GCA_948956705.1 uncultured Phocaeicola sp. | reverse complement strand
ATGGATGGAGCTCTTTTCAATTAGAATACAGCGCACTTTTCAATTAGTATCTACAGATATTCATGAATCTGGGTGGAAGAATAATAAGGACAGGTTATCAGCAAATGCTTAACTGACTCCTCATAAGGATCGAGACGGCAGGAATAAGAAGGGCGCGGACGATTGCCATGTTGAAGAAGCTCATCAACATTTAATCGGGAAAGCCGCATGACTCTGCCGGGAGGAAGTTGCAGCTTCTTTGCTATTTGAGAACGGCTCAAGCCAAGAAGTCGAAGTTCGGCAATGTTATGCCAGTCGTGGTAGTCTTCTGTAATCTTTTTTGCATCCATTTTCTACATAAATATAGTTTTCGTAAAGTGAAATATTTAATGTTACGAAAAAGTGATGCGGCAAAGTTACGAGTTACATACCTTGTTCATAAAGTCATAAAGAGTTTTATCAGCAAAAAACTTGTTTACTTATTTACATTTCCGAAATTTAAAGTAAATAAGTAAACAAGTGATATATGTAGAATGCAAATGTTACTTACATTTCCGCATTGGCCTGCCGGCTTGCCTGGTTTATGGTGCCTGCCGCCTTCAGTGCATATCCCGCGGGTGTTCTGGCAAGCATCAGTGCGCTTCCTTTTCCTGCGGCTCCGGATGCGCCGGAAACAAGGGGCGGCTGTACGGCCTTCCCCTTCATTAGGGAGTGCCATTCCCCGGCTTTCATGTTTTCCACGGCCACCCTTTCCTTGCGTAGTTCCTTGACAATCTTCCCCACATTGCATTCCTTCCTTTCCGGAACGGCTGCCGAGTTGAATTTTTCATAAGCTTTGACAAGCTTCTTCTCCCTGTTTTTCCCGGCAGCCGAGACCTCGCTTTCCCGTTCCGCGGCGTTGTCCGAGTACTGCGCCTCGTAAGTGGCCTGGAAGTACTCCCTGTTTATTTCCCTGATCTCGCTATCCAGTTTTTCCACCGCCTCTCTGACCTGCTTTGCCGAAGGTTTCTTTGCCACGTCCTCCGCCGCTTTCTTTCCGGAGTCTCCGGAGGTTTCGGATGTCCGGGCCGCTGCCGCCTCCTTGCCGGCGGCATTTTCCAGTCTGAGGCCGTACATTTCCATCGCCAGTCTTTTGATCTCTTCTGTAGGCGAACTGATAAACGGTGCCGCATCCCGGTCTGCGTTCAGAACGACAGACTGCACCTTTTCCGTAGGGTTTTCTATATACCGGATATTCATCGGATCGTTTCTGACAGCCGCCAGTTGTACAGCCTCGGACGGGGCGGACACGTATCTGATGTTCTCTCCCTTGGCCTGCACCGCCGCCAGCCGCACGCTTTCCTCAGGCTGCCTGATCTGCCGGAAGATATCCGGACTTCTCTGGACGGCCATATGCTGCACCTTCTCCGTCGGTTCCGCTATATGACGGATGCATTCCGGATTTTTCTGTACGGCTGCCAGCTGTACTTTTTCTGTCGGCTCCCTGATTGCCGAGAGATACCGGGGATCTTTCAGGACGGCCGTCAGCTGTACCTTTTCTGCGGGCTTCTGCAGCAGGAAGATGCATTCCGGTCTCTTCTCGACGGCTTTCAGCTGTACTTTTTCCGTAGGGTTTGGGATGAAGCCGACATAGGAAGGCCTGATGCCTATGACCGTCAGCTGTACCCTCTCACTTGGCGAAGTGATGAAATGGATGTTGTGCGGTGCGTTTCTGACAGCTGTCAGCTGTACCTTTTCCGTCGGTTTCTCAATAAAGCAGATGACACTTCTGTCCCTTCTGACCGCGGCCATCTGGACACGGGCGGAAGGGTTGGCGATCATGCTGATGGCGCGGGGATTGCTCAATACCGCCCTCATGTCCTTGTCGAACAGCGCGGCAAGGTGTTCCAGGATTGTAGGCATGGCTTTCAATGTTTAAAGGATTTGACTTCATCAAAAAACTCCTTTACGGCTTCCGTATCCGGTTCTCCGAGTTTCCTGTTCCCCTTCATCCGGAATACCAGCCTCCGGGCTGCGGCCAGAATACCGGTTGTGGGCGGCAGGTCCGCCTTGAACATCCTTTCCACGGCCGTGAAGCAGGCCAGGGGGGATGGGGCCTGCATGAGAAGGACACTTTCAGGAGAGGCAATTACGGCGGAAAGCTGTACTTTTTCCGTAGTGTTGGTGAACAGCCGGACAAGTTCCGGCTTTTTCTGTACGGCGGCAATCTGTACTTTTTCTGTCGGCTCTTTGATCCTTTGGATTGCGTCCGGATTGTCCAGAACTGCTGCAAGTTGTGCATGTTCCGGCAACAGGTTGTTTTCATTTGGCATGGTAGTTTCTTTTTTATGTTATATTTCGGATACAATGATAGGAGAATACACTGCAATTGTATTGCGCTTAATAAAAATTAAGAAGGTGCATCGTGTATTACGACACACCTTCCATTTTTTTATTGGATTTCCATTCTAATTACAAAAGACCGATACTGTCATTGTATTAATACCCGGGGTTTTGCTCAAGATTCGGGTTATTATCAATAGCTCCCTGAGGAATTGGATTGTATCGATTATGCACTTTGAATACACGGTCTTCAATCTTCTTGTCAGTAGCAGGGGCGTTCGTGTCAATCTCCGCACGTTTCGTCGGATCAGTCTCGGCATAATTTACAGTTCCGACAACCCTTTCCAAAACACCATTCAGGACTGTTTCTGCAACCATCTTTCCATTATCATCTTTCCAGCGCAGAATATCAGCCCGACGCACACCTTCCCCGGCCAATTCCACCCCACGTTCACGGCGGATCAGCCGGCGTAATGTTTCCTTTGAAGCATACTTCTCACGATCCACTTTCGGCATTCCTACACGTCCACGAATCAGATCCAGTTTGTCATAAACATCTGCAGACGGACCAGAAAGTTCATTGACTGCTTCCGCATAAGTAAGCAACACTTCTGCATAGCGGATTACAATAGGGCAGGCATTCGTGTTCCAAATACCATTAGCATATTGTTCATCCAAATATTTTCTCCAGGTTAAGGCGGTCTTTGAAGCATTGTTCGCAGAAGGAGGATAGTTTGCATTATCCTTACCATTGATTGTCTTGTCCAGTGTATTGACTACAGTGCCATTCCAGTCCATTCCTGGGTATATAATGGTCATGGCCATACGTGGATCGCGACCGGCAAACGGATGGTTTGGGTCATAAGAGCCGGATTCCTCTTTGGTCAAGCCGTCAGCCATTTCATAAGTATCCACCAGGTTCTGAGTCGGAACAATGGAGGACCAGCCACCGTCACCATTATTATACATCTGGCCTATTGTGCTCAATTCCAAAGTGGAATTCACATATTGAACAGCCAAAATAATCTCTTTTGAGTCCTGACCGGCAACTTTGAACAAATTACTATAGTCCGGTTCCAGATCGTACTGTTTCAAATTCATGATGGCCTCGGCCATTTCTTTTGCTTTCACATAATCACTATAATACAATGCGCTGCGCATTCGGATTGCCATAGCAGCGCCCTTTGCGATCCGTCCCCTTTCAGAGGGAGATGCATTCAGTTCACCGATGGCTGTGTCCAATTCTGTATTGACGTAATTTTTCACTTCCTCCTCCGACTTGCGGGGAACTTTAGCTTCATCTGCTGAGTTATAGTTGTCAATCACAGGCACTCCTCCATACCACCAGTTCATAACAAAATAGCGATAAGCGCGAATAGTACGGACCTGACCGATCAAATCGTTTTTGGTCTGCTCATTGGAAAATGGGATCTCCTTTACCTTTTCCAGGAATGTGTTACAACGGCGGATGACTGAGAAATCATAAAAGCTTGCAACAGCCCCTGACGGAGTCATTGTACCGTTGCCAATGGTCTTATAGTTTTCCCATTCAAAGTTGTTATATCCAAAATCCGACCCGCAGTCGAGATATAAGATATTGCCACCATCTTCCCAGCTGGAAGTATCGTAGTTATTACCGCCATAACACCCGATAGCAAATTTTTGGGCATCATCCTCGGTTTTCCACGTAGTGGCAGGAGACAGGGCATCCAATGGAGCTGTATCTAGAAAATCAGAGCAAGATGTAATCATTGTCACCGCTCCTATGATCATATATTGTTTCAAGTATTTCATAATTCCATTTTTTTTAGTCTATAACAATTTAGAATGTAACATTAACGCCGAATGCATGAGTACGTAATAGAGGATAGGAAGACAGCCGTTGGCTTGTGGATTCAGGGTCTATATTGATCTTCATCTTATCAAAAGTCAATAGATTCTCTACAGAATAGTAAATACGGATATTCTCAACACCAACCGAATTCAACCAGCCTTTCGGCAAAGTATATCCCAACTGCAAATTTTTCAGACGCAAATAACTTGTATCTTGTAACCAAAAATCCGATTGTACCGAACGGCTGCTACTGGCCGAGTTTGTATCGTAAAAAATACGTGGCATGGAGGCATCATGGTTATCGGGTGTCCAGGCATCTCTCCAAATAGTAGCCGGATGAGCAGCGTCACCCGAGAAATTACCATACACCTCGTATCCGTCAAACAGGCGTTTCACACCCGCCGCACCATTGAACATCAATGATAAGTCAATTCCTTTCCAGCCCGCATTTATATTGAATCCGTAAATAATTTTAGGATCGGAACTTCCACAATATTCACGGTCATCAGCTGTCAGTTTACCATCTTTATTTGTATCCACATAACGCAAATCGCCTGCCTTGAAAGTTTTACCGAAAGGATTACCGTATTTGGCCGTATATGCATCAGCTTCTTCTTGAGAATTAAAAAATCCATCCGCCCTATAAATATAATAGGAATTCATTGCTTCACCTACCTTATTACGCTGGCTGTAACCATCAGTAGCATCCAGGTACTTGTTAGGGTCGCCGCCTCCCAGATCCAGAATTTCATTCTTATTGTAAGAGAAATTGCCCGCAATTCCGAAATCAACCTGACCTATTTTTGTATTGTAGCTTAAATTTATTTCTATACCACTGTTTCTCATAGAGCCTACATTATCCTTATAGGCATCCAAAGCAAATTCTTTAGGGACTGTCACATCCATAATTATACCAGTAGTCTTCCGATTATAATAATCCAGAGAACCATTCAGTTTATTGAATAAAGTAAAGTCAACGCCGACTCCCCAAGTAGAGGCTTTTTCCCATGAAATGGTTTCCAGACGATATTTCCGTTGATAATAACCAGAATTCAAAGAGCCTCCAAATGCATATTTGGAATCGAGATTATACGTGTTCAAGGCAGGATAATAGTCATTATTACTGCCACTCAATGCATCCTGATTACCCAGCTGCCCCCAAGAAGCTCGAATTTTCAGTCCGGACAACCAGCTGTCTTTTGCACTTTCCATAAATGCTTCCTCGCTGATGCGCCATGCACCCGAGAAAGAAGGAAAATATCCCCAACGGTGACCTTCCGCAAAACGGGAAGAGGCGTCCGCACGAATGTTGGCTTCCAAGAGATATTTACCTGCAAAATCATAGTTAATACGGGCAAACCATGAAATCATTGCCAATTCAGCTGTATACCCTTCATTGCTTTGGGTAGAAGCATCACCGGCATTCATATCCGTCAATTCATTATTAGGGAATTTCTTGCGGACGGCTTTCTGATATTTATAATTATATTTTTCCGTATGCCATCCCAACAGACCCTTAATATTATGCTTGCCGAAATTTTTATTGTAGTTCAATAAGGCGTCATAGTTTGTGCGGTCCCATTTATAAAAACGCTCGTCCAACTGACTGGGATCAGATTCTTTATTCTCATTATACTTTATATATTTTTGGAAATAATTGTAATTTTGTAAATTGTTGACGTAAGCACCTTGCAAGGTTAATTTTAAGCCATCAAATATTTCATAGTCTACAGCGGCCATCCCCGAAAAATTATAATTGTCACGGTTCACCTTCATGCCCGAATCTAACCAGGCAATGGGACTGCCGTCTGAAATTGTGCCCCAAGTGCCGTCATCATAGCGGGCTACAATCCAAGGAGCGATCAAATTCAACTGCCTGATGATCTGATCCGAGCTACCCCCGTAGTAGGCGGAACTGGCGTCACTGTAATCATTTTTAATGAAAGACAGGTTCATGCGCGCACTCAAACGTTTATTAATCTTCATGTCCAGATTGGTACGCGCATTAAACTGTTCACGCCCTGCGTTAGGCAAAATACCTGTTTGGTTCAAATATCCCAGCGAGGCCATATATTTTACATTTTCAGAACCACCGTTGATATTGACATTATGGCGATGTTGAACACCCGTCTTATATGCCAGGTCATACCAGTCGGTATCCGGATAGAGCGGGTCATTCCCGTCTTTAAACTTTTGCAGCTCGGTATCATTGAAACGCTTCGACATACCTTCAGCCTCCAATGCCTGATTCAGCAGGGATGCGTATTCGTATGACCCCATACGCTCAATCATATTCGTTGCATTCTGGAAACTTAGATAACCACTGTAGGAAATTTTAGTCTGTCCGGTCTTGCCGCGTTTGGTAGTTATCAAAACAACACCGTTGGCAGCTTTAGAACCATAAATTGCTGCCGAAGCAGCATCCTTCAATACAGAAATGCTTTCTATGTCATTAGGGTCGACCGCACTCAATGTACCGGTTTCAATGCCATCCACTAAAATATAAGGTCCCGCTTCATTCAATGTGCCGATCCCACGAACACGGATTTTGCCGGCATCCTGCCCCGGTGCCCCGTTGGTTCCTGTAATAGCAACACCCGGCATCAAACCTTGCAAACCACTGGATACATTCTGAATAGGACGATTCTCCAACTCTTTGCTGTCTACCATAGCAACAGAACCTGAAAGATTCGCCTTTTTCTGTGTGCCATAACCTACTACCACAACCTCACTTAGAGTCTTTGAATCTTCTTTCAAGATAACATTCAGCGGGCTGCCGTTCCATTTAATCTCTTGTGTCTGATATCCCACATAAGAGATTACAATCACATCTCCTTTCTTAATCCCATCGAGGCTAAAATTACCATCAAAATCGGTAATTGTTCCGTTAGTGGTACCTTTTACTACAACAGAGGCTCCAATAACAGACTCTCCGGTAGCATCTTTCACAAGTCCTTTGCATATTCCCGCTTGCTGTGTGGTCGCGAAAGAATTTGCTCCAGAGGCCGTAGCTGTAGAAATTGTTCCGGAGAATAAAGTTCCAAGGAATAATACCATACTAACAGATTGCAGTCTTTTTAACATAATATTGAGTTTTGAGGTTTATTAAAACTATAGATATTTAAAATTTTAATAACTATAATTTCAATTTGATTTAAATTAACGTCGCAAATATATAATAATTTTTAAAGAGACGCAATAACAGATGAAAAAGTTTGAGTTGAAATGGAAATTATACAATTATATAAGTATCCGGAAAGTTGGTCCCCATTATGGATTATAACAAATTTGATAACATGTCTTATTGAAGTTTGTACTAATATTCTTGACCACCTGTCAGGGTCATTGCTTCAGGATTAAACTGGACGGGGACTGTTTGGGGACTCTTCCGGTATTGTAGCTCGCCATCCAAAAACATTGCATGGATATTGAGCGAGTCAGGGGGCGAGAACGATGCAGGAACTGTCACTCCATTGATAATTTCTGGGCAGTACTTGTTTATATACATTTCTTCTGGAAGCCCATTGGAGTGAATATTGGACCATTCAAAGTTGATGTCAACAGCATACAAAGATGAAGAAGCACATAATTCATGTGAGATCTTTATTCTAAAAACTAAGATTTTCTTTTAATCGGCTGATTGATAAAGCGTAAAGAGCGATAAGCCTGGTAATTGGTAGCGATTTGGTAGCGGTGCTAATTTCAGTGCATTGCTTTGCTTCACTTTTAGAACTGATACAAATATACTAATTTTGACCGAAAAAGAAAAAAACAGGAGATTTTTAGTTTTCTGTGTAAACGGAAAAACAAGAAAAGTGTAAGTAACAGAATAAGTGCAAAAAAGGATTTGCACCTATTCTTGTTACTAAAAATGTAAATCATTGATTTTTAGGATGTAATTCATTGGTGCAAGGTGCAGCTATATACAGATATAGCTGCACCTTGCACCAATGAATTGACTTGTCCTAAAATAACCTTACAGCTCCTCTCTATTTCTCTTATTATACTTTGACACATTACATGAAACATAGAAATTTGCCATAATCATCTCCTTTGTAATATAAATCTAAGGTATTTTTATTTGATGTATTTATCTTATTGTATAATATTTTGTTTATATATTCCAAACTATTAGGCCATATTGATAAATTATAGGGCTAAAATGATAATCAATAATATTTTATCTTGTTTTTTCTTTGCACAATAAATAATGGGCTGCGTATTATATTCAATAAATATATTGTTGTTAATTAGATAATTTGTTTGCCTTAGATGATTAATATTCTTCTTGGCAAGATTTATAGATATATTATTTTTATCAATTATTGTTGTAAATATAAATATGAAAAGTAAATTCACATTATGGAGTGTTGTATTGCTCTTGGCCGGATTTATATTTGTAGGATGTGACAATGAACGAACAGAAAACGCATCTGATTTTCAGACAGGAATTCATAAAATTGTAATCCAACAGTCCGGTGACACAGATTCATTTGAAGTGAGTGTAAGTATCGGTGGTGCTGACAAGGGTGGTCCCGCCAAGTTGTACAATGACAAGGGAGAATACATTGGTGATTCCTATTCTGCCCAAATAAGGACGGCAACTATGTCTTGTTGTACAAATGGGAATGCGTTTTTCATGACCTGTGCCGGTTCGGTTTCCAGTATCTCGGAGGCGGGTAAACGGCTTCATATAACAGTAATAGGCTACATTGACGACAAGGAGGTTAACCGTTTGGAAAAAGAATATATAACAGATGGTAATACCCTTATTGAAACTTTCAGCGTTTCAACCAAGGAGATATGATCCGGGTAGAATACAGAACTTGTATTGAAAAGAGCATAACGCCTGAACATGTTTCTTATCGAACTTTTTTTCCTAACTAAATAATTTATGAATACACTTCAAAAAACAGCGGGAGCAATTCTGTCGCTCTCGCTATTGTGTGGGATGCAGGTTTATGCGTTCCCTGACTACCCTTCCCTGAGGGGACAAATTATCGAACAGAGTGATATCTGTCAAGGAGTTGTCAAAGATGCCAATGGCGAAAGCATTATCGGCGCATCCGTACTTGTCAAAGGGACGACAAACGGCAGCATTACGGGACTTGACGGTGATTTTTCCCTTAGGAACGTAAAAAAAGGGGATATAATTGTTGTTTCTTATGTCGGCTATCAGAGCCAGAAAATAGCCTGGACAGGTGAACCGTTAAACATCGTTTTGAAGGAAGATGCCGAAGTCCTTGACGAGGTGGTTGTTATTGGCTATGGTGCTGTAAGAAAAGCGGATATGGCCGGTTCCGTAGCCGTGCTGGACAACAAAAATTTCAAGGACCAGCTTATAACCCAGGTTGCAGACGCTCTTCAGGGGCGTGTCAGTGGCGTTCATGTTGAGAACAGCGGCGTCCCCGGGGGAAGCGTGAAAATCCGCATCCGCGGTGCTAACTCCATCAGCAAAAGCAACGACCCTTTGTATGTGGTTGACGGAATCGTCCGCGAAAGCGGTTTGGACGGTATCAATCCCGAGGACATCCGTTCGATGCAGGTTCTCAAAGATGCATCGTCCACTGCCATATACGGTTCCAGGGGTTCGAACGGGGTCGTTCTGATCACTACCAAGATTGGTAAGGCCGGTGTGCGTGAAATTATGTTCGACGCATCAGTGGGAGTTTCCAATGTATATAAGAGATACGATATCCTTGGAGCATACGATTACGCTCTGGCGCTCAAGGAGGTCAAAGGTATTGATTTCTCAAACGAAGAGATGCAATCCTATCAGAACGGAACGGGGGGGCATCGACTGGCAGGATGAGATTTTCCGTACGGGGATCACCCAGAATTACAAGTTGGCTCTTTCCAATGGTAGCGAGAAGACCCAATATTACATTTCCGCCAACTACATGAGCCAGGAGGTGTGGTCATTGAATCGAAGAACGAGCGTTATCAGGCGAAGGCGAATCTTTCCTCACAGCTTACCGACTGGCTGCATATCACGGCTGACATCAATGCTTCCCACGGTGTGCGTCGCGGGGGATCTTTTGCCTCCGGTAAGGATAATCCGATCTGGATTGCTTTGAACTATTCGCCTACCATGACGATGATGGCCGAAAACGGGAACTATAACACCGATACTTATAATTCCATAGCTTCCAACCCGGTCGGTATCCTAAAGTTGCAGTCGGGAGAGACAATGACCAATGTTTTCAACGGACGTGTTGATTTGCGCCTTGATATAATGAAGGGGCTGACATTCACCACAACCAATGGCGTAGACTATTATGACGGGAAAAGTTATAGTTTCAGCTCCAAACGAGTGGGGACCAAGAGTGGTATGGGCAATAACGATACTTATCGTCTGATGCTGCAAAGCTCCAACAATCTGACATATACAGGTTCCTGGAATGACCATCATCTGACAGCCACGGCTGTATATGAGGTGACCTCCTCCGAAACCAGGACAATGGGTATAACCGGTAACAACCTGCTGACCGAGGGTGTGGGCTGGTGGAATGTGGGTATGGCTTCCTCTCGTGATGCAAACAATGGTTACGAGCAATGGGCGCTGATGTCGGGAGTGGCCCGTGTCATGTACAATTTTAAGGATCGTTATATGCTTACCGGAACATTTCGTGCCGACGGTTCTTCTCGCTTTGCCAAAAAGAAATGGGGGTACTTTCCTTCTATTGCCGCAGCTTGGACGTTGAGCAATGAGGATTTCATGAAGGATGTTTCCTCGGTTCAGGACATTAAACTTCGCGCCAGTTATGGTATTGTGGGTAGCCAGGCCATCAGTCCTTACGCGACCATGGGCCTTATGAGTGCTACTGCATACAATTTTGGAACCAACAGTAATTTTACCGGTTATTGGGCAAATGACATAGCGACTCCCGAGCTTACGTGGGAGAAGACCAAGCAGTTCGACCTGGGTCTGGAGTTCTCCCTGTTCGACAGGCGGCTGAATTTCAGTGTGGACTATTTCTATAAGCGTACTACAGATGCGTTGCTTAAAAGAAGTATCCCCGGATATGTCGGCGGTAACTCTTTTTGGGTGAATGACGGCGAAATCAGTAATCGTGGTATTGATTTGAGCGTGACCGCCCGGATTATGCAGAATGACCGGTTCCAATGAACCTCCACCTTGAACGGTACTTATTTGAAGAACCGCGTGGAACGCCTTTCCGGTGGTGAGAATGATTTCATCAACGGCTCCAGTCCGGCTGCCGGTATGGTTGATTATGCCACCATTATCAAGCCGGGTGAGGCCATCGGTACTTTTTGGGGATATGAATGGACCGGCTTGGATGAAAACGGACATGACACTTACACGGATGTAGATGGAAATCAGATGATAGACGGTGGCGACCGCAAGGTCATCGGCAAGGCCAATCCCGATTTCACCCTGGGATGGAATAACTCCCTGTCTTATAAAAACTGGGATCTGAACCTGTTCTTCAACGGATCTTTCGGAGCCAAACGTTTGAATCTTGTAAGATATACGATGGCTTCGGCCGAAGGGAATTCCCGCTTTGTAACTCTGGCAGACGCCTATCTGAAGGGATTCGACAAGATTGGCTCTTCGGCAACATACCCGAGCCTGACCGAAGGTGGAAATAATCTGCAGCCGGTTTCAACCAAATGGCTGGAGAACGCGGACTTCCTTCGTCTGGAGAATATCAGTCTTTCATACACTTTCCCCAAAAAGACAACGGGATTCGCTGATTTGCGGCTTACTTTCAGCTGTCAGAACCTTTTTACAATAACCGGGTACAAGGGGATGGATCCGGCCGGTACTACCTTCTCGAACAGCAGCGTTGACGTTGACGCGGGTATTGACATGGGAGCCTATCCTTCCCCAAGAACATTCACATTCGGTCTCCGGATGAATTTTTAAATCTAAAATAGAAGAACTTATGAAAATAAAAATAATAGCAGGCACTATGGTTGCCCTGTCATTTTCACTGATGTCGTGCAGTGATTTCTTAACGGAAGATCCCAGGGGAAAACTCACTCCGGAAAACTTCTTCTCTACCCAGGATGAATTGAACATGAGCATATATGCCCTTTACCAGAAAGTCAATCTTTCACAGGTATATACGAACATGCAGCTGCCCCAGTGGCAGGGGGATGATATAACGACCAATCCGGGGAGCAACAAACAGCCTGCCGCAGAAATGGACAAGTTTGCCGCAGCAAACAACAACAAGGGTGTCAAAGATGCGTGGAACATGCATTATGCCATTGTAAAGGCTGCCAATTTGATCATACAGGGGGCTTCTAAAACACCTACCACTCAAGATGAGATAAATATCGCCCTCGGGCAGGCTAAATTCTGGAGGGCATACGCTTATTTTACCCTGGTGCGACTTTGGGGACCGCTGCCGATGAATCTGGACAATGTCAACGATGATTATACCAAACCTCTATCCCCCGTGGAAGAAGTGTATGGTCATATTGTGCAGGACCTGACCGAAGCTGAGGCCGTATTGCCTACGGGTTACAGTGGCAGCCCCCGCTTTCTGAACGGAGTGAATGTGTATGTAACCCGGCAGGCAGCCAAATCTACTTTGGCAGCAGTGTATATGGCTATGGCCGGCTGGCCGATGAACAAAACGGAATATTACGCAAAGGCTGCTGAAAAGGCGAAGGAGGTCATTGAGGGTGTGAACAGAGGTGAATACGAGTATAAGCTCGATAAGGATTACAAAGATGTGTATGCTATGAGCAATAACTATAATAATGAGACGGTGCTCGGCATAAACTATTCACCGTTCGTGGATTGGGCACAGGATTCGGAGCTTACTTCATGTAACCAGTTTGAATCGCTGGGCGGCTGGGGAGACGCCTGGGGTGAAATTCGTTTCTGGAAGGAGTTTCCTGACGGTCCGAGAAAAGATGCGACTTATGATCCCAAGATTCGTCTGAAAGACGGAACGTTGGTTGACTGGTGGGAGTTGAAGGAGGACGGTACCCCTGTCGTTCCGGAACATCACCCCATGTTCAGTATATTCTCCGTCAACTGGGATCCTGCGTCAAAAGTGAATACCAGTGCCCCGTATGATTATACAAAACCGGCCAGTCAGAACATGTGTAATGACCATCGGCATAGAATCATTCGTTATTCGGAGGTTTTGTTGTGGTATGCGGAAGCCAAGGCCAGGACGGGGCAGACGGACGAGTTGGCATTCAAGTGTCTGAATGATGTCCGCGAGCGTGCCGGACTGGAACCGCTCACCGGACTTTCTGCAGATGACCTTGCCGAAGCGGCTTATAAGGAGCATGGTTGGGAGGTGGCAGGCTACTGGGTGGCCCTTGTCACACGCCGTGCGGACCAGTTCCGTATGAACAGACTGAAAGACACCTTTAAGGAAAGAGCGGAGAACACGGCTGTTGAAGTCGCCGACGGGATCCTGGTAAAGGAGTCTGTAGAATATACGAACAGGACATGGAGTGACAATCTGATGTATCTTCCATATCCTGATATGGATTCCCAGAAAAACCCGAATCTGGTAAGGTGATTTTTTATTTTAAGCCAGAGGGCACCCGCCAATCACCAGTTGATTGGCGGGTCGCTCCTCTGATTTTCAATGTATAATTTTTTAATATCATGTACTAAATTTTGAATTGTTTTTTCCGTGTTCTCTGCTCCTGCCTTTCCGGTCATATGTTTTCGGAAAGAAGGGTATGTGACCTGCACGTGACTTTTGAGCTGATAGGGGAATGGGGTGTGGAGATCGTTCCCGTGGCATTATTGTTCATTCTTATGTTTTTCTCCCTTTTGGAAACTCAGGAGGTATCATTCCCGTCCCCATTGATATCCATGTTTGCGGATAGTCATTTGTAACGTGCTTGCGGCATGATAATGCCGGAAATCATGGACAAACGCATAATAGGTACACATTCGATTTTTAGTAATAACGGATTGGAATCATGAACATTCTGAAGTTACAAGGATTGGACGGTCGGCTTTTTGACCTTGTCGCGCCTTTGGTAATGAACCCGGCCGTATTGCGGCAAAATAATAATTACCCTTTCAAAACGACGCGTAACCATGTCTGGTACATTGCCATGGATGAGCAAAGGGTGTTGGGATTCATGCCCGTGAAAATGACCTTGACAAACAATTGCATAGATAACTACTATATTAGCGGGGATAACTCCTCTGTAATAGAGGTGTTATTGGACCGTATTATCCATGATTTTTCTTCTGATGGTTCCCTTGTGGCCGTTGTACACGAACGTCACGTGGAAGACTTTTCAATGAAGAATTTTATCCCCTGTGTCGAGTGGAAGAAGTATGTCAAGATGCGTTATCATGAAGGAGGTGGGGCATGATGCGCCGGATGGATGTCCACGAGGCCGCCAACCGGAGATTGAAGATCATCTTTGACTATTTTGATTACGTGTATGTCTCTTTTTCCGGTGGCAAGGATAGCGGTATCCTTCTCCATTTGTGCATGGATTATATCCGCATGCATGCACCCGGTAGAAAACTGGGTGTGTTCCACATGGATTACGAGGTGCAGTACCGCCAGAGCACGGAGTACGTGGAAAGGATGTTTTCCAACAACCGGGATATCCTTGAAGTGTTCCACTGTTGTGTCCCCTTCAAGGTACCCACATGTACTTCCATGTACCAGCAGTACTGGCGTCCCTGGCAAGAGGGGTACCAGAATATCTGGGTTCGCCAGATGCCGGGCACCGCTCTTACCGTGAAAGATTTTGATTTCTGGAACGACAGCCTGTGGGATTACGACTTCCAGTCTCTTTTCCCTTCCTGGATACGTCGTAAGAAGGGATGCAAGCGTGTTTGCTGCCTCGTGGGGATCCGCACGCAGGAGAGCTTCAACCGGTGGCGGGCGATTCATTCCGACAAGAATTACCGTAAGCTGGCCAACTACAAGTGGACTCACCGTGTAGGATATTACACTTATAACGCCTACCCGATATACGACTGGAAGACAACGGACGTGTGGACGGGGTATGCCCGGTATGGTTGGGATTATAACCGTTTGTATGACTTGTATTACCAGGCCGGGATTCCCTTGTCCCGCCAGAGGGTGGCCAGCCCGTTTATCTCACAGGCCGTTTCGACCCTACATCTTTATAAAGTTATTGATCCGGATACCTGGGGACGCATGGTCAGCCGGGTCAACGGCGTCAGTTTCGCCGGAATGTACGGGAACACGGTTGCGATGGGCTGGCGCTCCATCAGTTGTCCGGACGGGTTCACGTGGAAAGAGTACATGTACTTCCTCCTTGACACGCTTCCCCGGGCGACAAGGGAGAACTACCTGGAGAAACTGAGGGTGAGCCAGAAATTCTGGAGAGAAAAAGGAGGCTGCCTGGGAGAGGAAACGATCGGGAAGCTGCGTGCGGCCGGTGTACCGTTCACGGTGGAAGAATGCACGACATACCGGACTGACAAGAGGCCCGTCCGCATGGAGTATATAGACGAGATAGATATCCCTGAATTTCGTGAAATACCCACTTACAAACGAATGTGCGTCTGCATCCTGAAAAACGATCATACCTGCAAGTATATGGGTTTCACGCAGACCAAACGGGAGAGGGAGATGAAAGAGAGAGTTTTGAAAAGATATAAATTGTGATTGTCATGTCAAGTTTTAAAAGTCCGGCGTATAACGTCAAGGCCGTGCCAGTCGAGAAAATCGTGGCCAACAGCTATAACCCGAATGTCGTTGCTCCCCCGGAGATGAAGCTGTTGGAACTGTCCATCTGGGAAGACGGTTACACGATGCCCCTCGTGTGTTATTACCGGGAAGAAGAGGATATCTACGAGCTGGTTGACGGTTACCACCGCTATCTGGTTATGAAAACATCCGTCAGGATTTACAAGCGCGAGAACGGATTGCTGCCTGTAACGGTCATAAACAAAGACATCTCGAACAGGATGGCCTCGACTATCCGTCATAACAGGGCCAGGGGAATGCACTCGCTGGAACTTATGACAGGTATTGTGGCGGAACTGTCAAAATCGGGTATGTCCGACAGCTGGATCATGCGCAACATAGGCATGGACAAGAACGAGTTACTCCGTTTCAAACAAATCTCAGGTCTGGCTGAATTGTTTCGTGACAGGAGTTTCGGGCTCTCGGACGACTGGTTGGAGGAATAAAACGGTCTGTCTGGTATCCGTAACAAATATACATGGTGTTTATGCTTGCAAATCATTATTTGTAGGTATTGCGAGTGATGATTAAAACCGTTAATTTTGCGAACTAATGGATCGTACGAAAAAAAGACAGAGACAGCGGGCTGTCATAGCATGTATGTTGTTGCTGACATTGATGCCCTTTTTCCTCGTGAAAGCTTTTCATGTTCACGGGGAACATTCGTGCGTATCCCATAACGAACAGGGACACTCCCGTCACGATTCTCCTGAAAATTGTACCATCTGTCTCTTTACGCTCTCCCCGTTTGTCGAGGCAGGGATTTTTATATACGATTATATTCCGACTGGCAGGCCTGTAAGGTATCTTATCTCCGGGGAAACAGATGTCATCGTCATTCTTTTCCCGCATTTCCTCCGTGCACCCCCTGTGTGTTTGTCATAACTCCCTTGAGGGATTCGCATGCCATCACTGTGATTGCGTGCAGGGGCTTTTCATGTCCTGTCTTAACAGATTATAACCCGTTTATATTTTTTCAAGTATGACATTTCATGCATATCTCCAGTATGTGTGCCTGCTTGTTGTCTGCCTATGTACCCTCCCTTCTCCCATGGAAGCACGGGTACAGGCTGACCGGCAATCGACGGGTACACGCGATACTCTGCTGGTCATTGACCAGGAAAGCGGGCTTCCCATTGAAGGGGCCTATATCCTGACCAGGGAACGGTTACTTGTCAGCTCCCCCCGTGGAATGATTGTTTTCGGTCATGGAACGTGTTTCATGGATACGGTCCTCGTGCAGTGCCTGGGTTACGGTTCCCGGCGTGTGCCTTTGAACGAGGTATTCAAAGAAAGCAGCATACATACCGTATGTCTCTCCCCGGACATACAAAAACTCGGGGAAGTGGTCGTGACCGGTGAACGTGCCGGGGCGTCACCCAACGTGGTGAGCCGGCGCCTTTCATCTCCCGAGATCAGGAACGCGCTGGGAACCTCGCTTGCCACCCTGCTCGAACGTGTCAGCGGGGTAAGTTCCATCAGCACGGGAACCACTGTATCCAAACCCGTTATCCAAGGAATGTACGGGAACCGGATACTGATCATCCATAACGGTGCCCGCCAGACCGGGCAGCAATGGGGGGCCGACCACGCTCCCGAAGTGGACATGAACGGCAGCTCCTCTGTTTCGGTAATCAAGGGCTCCGATGCGGTAAGATACGGTTCGGATGCCCTTGGAGGGATTATCGTCATGGAGCAGTCTCCGCTTCCTTTCAGAAAACGCTCCCTTCAAGGGGGAATCTCCGCACTTTACGGAAGTAACGGGCGTCGCTACGTGGCTACCGGACAGCTCGAAGGTGCTTTTCCCGGTGATTTCGCCTGGCGTCTGCAGGGAACCTGGTCAAATTCCGGGGACCGTTCCACTGCGCACTATCTTCTGAACAACACGGGAACCAGAGAGTATCACGCTTCCGCCTCTCTGGGCTATGACCGCGGACGTCTGAGAGTGGAAGGTTTCTACAGCCGCTTCTACAGCCGGACAGGGGTGATGCTCAGCGCCCAGATGGGTAGCGAGGACCTGCTGGCGGAACGTATCCGGCTTGGTCGCCCCCTGCACACGGATCCCTTCTCCCGTGGTATCAGGGCTCCCTGCCAGGAGGTCACCCATCAGATCACATTCGGCAGGATGCGGCTCGGCATGAAGAAGGGGGGAAGTATTCACTGGCAAAGTACCTGGCAGAAGGACGATAGGCAGGAAAACCGTGTCCGGCGGCTGGATTCTAACATTCCGGCGGTTTCCCTGCACCTGAATTCATTCCAGCATCTTCTGCGTTGGAAGCGGGATTACCGCTCCTGGCAAGTCGAGGCGGGAGGTCAGGTCATGTTCATCGAGAACCACAGCCGCGCGGGTACCGGATTCGTGCCCGTTATCCCGAACTACACGGAGACACAGGCAGGGATATACGGAATCGGGAAATATCACCTGGCCAGGGGAGGCGTTGAAGCAGGCCTCCGCCTGGATATGCAGGAAACCCGTGCCAGTGGTTATGACTGGACGGGAAGCCCCTATGGCGGGACAAGAAAGTTTAACAACGTGTCCTACAGCCTGGGAGGACACTATCAACTTTCCAGACGCTGGAGGCTCACCTCCAACTTCGGTCTGGCTTGGCGTGCCCCTCACGTGTATGAACTGTACAGCAACGGGAACGAGCTCGGGTCTGGGATGTTTGTCAGGGGAGACTCTGCGATGCACTCGGAAAGAAGCTACAAATGGATATCTTCCCTCCGTTACGGCGACGGGATGTTCAGCGTCTGTCTGGACGGTTACCTGCAATGGGTGGACGGCTATATCTATGACGGGCCGGAGAAAGAGACAGTCACCGTGATTTCGGGAGCATACCCGGTCTTCCAGTACAGGCAGACCCCGGCTTTCTTCCGCGGTATGGACTTTGACCTGCGTTTCACTCCGGGCGGTTCATGGGACTACCATGCCGTCGTCTCCTTTATACGGGCAAACGAACGGACAAAGGGTAATTATCTTCCTTATATTCCCTCCTTCCGTTTCAGCCATGAACTTGCGTGGATACACGAGACGAAATCGCATCTCAGGCTGCGTCTGAACATCAGGCACCGTTTCACCGCAAAACAGAGGCGGTTTGATCCGGACACGGATCTTATCCCGTATACTCCCCCGGCGTACCATCTCCTCGGGTTCGACGCTGCTCTTGAACTTCCCGTGAAACGGGGACACCAGGTCCGGTTCATGCTGTCGGCAGACAACCTCCTGAATCGTGAGTACAAGGAATACACCAACCGCTCGCGTTACTATGCGCATGATATGGGACGTGATGTGCGTTGCGGTGTAAACTGGATTTTTTAATTTATAACAACTATAATCAACACTAATAAATAAAAAGAAAAATGAGAACAATTGCATGTAAAACCGTGTGGGCACTTCTGATAGGAGTGTCCCTTGTCCTGTCGCTGAACTCTTGCAGCAAGGATCCTGTAATACCAGAAGACGAGACGAAGAACAAACTGCATGAGGACCCGGCAAAAATGACCGTCCGCCTCGTTGAATGCCACCTGCACGCTGACTGGAACGAGATACAGAAGGCCGGAGGTTCCCACCAAAATCCGGAATCCCCGGCCAGGTATATGAAACGTGTCCAGGAGATCACTTATGAACTGAAGACCGGCAGTGGATGGACCCTTGCTGAAGGAAGCCAGGGCAAGTTTTACGTTCAGAAAAACGGCGAATATAAAAATGGAAACAACTTTACCCCGGCCCCGGTTTACCTGATGTTTATCTATTACTACAATTCCAAAGGAGAGTTGATGAACGGCCAGTTCGTGGAGAACGGGCAGGAGAATATCCACCAGCATTTCTTCACCCCGGAGAACGTGAGACCTACCTTTGACGGGAAACCGGAAGCTGACGACAATGATCCGGAGGCACTGGTGGATTATCTCTATGTGGATACCACGCCCTGGGACAAGACCAAACATGACAACGAGGCGGAAATTACGGGAAGCACTAACCCGGTAGGATTAAAAGGAGTTATCCGGTTCCTGGAGGACCGCAAGGAGTTTGACCTGAAACTCCGCCTGTATCACGGCTACAATTCTAAAAAGAACCCGCAGACAAACGGCTTTGACCCGTTCTACAAGCCCTCCGGGGTATTGATCCAGCGTGGAACATGGGATATTAACCTGAGCATCCCGGTAGTGGTGTTTTGGAGCCGCGAGGAGTTTGTTGATGTGGACCCGGAGGCAGATGTGAACCTGATCGGGGAGGATAGCCTGGATGAAGACAGCAACCGCACGCTACACTCCATCATGAAAACCTTCAGTCTTACATGGAAGGAGGCGCTTGAGGAGTTCATTTCCTATACCTACCAGGCGGGGGATGTGGAAGCTGGATCCATATGGCTTTGATCATCTTGCGTAGGATGGAATTCTCTCTTTATCAATCTACAGGCGGCAGGTGGGGCCGCCTTTTTTGTCTTGTGCAACGAAAAAATCCCATCTGCCATGCTTAATCCCCGTGGTTTACTTGGGGATGTATTGGGACATGCTTTACCATTCTTCTACGGAATAATACCTGTCTCTACCAACAAAATATCCATTCTTTATTTCCTCTATGTGTTGTTTGGAATAATAGGTACTACCATACTCAACCTTTGCTGGAATCTTATGTCTATGAATAAAAGAGCGTACACCATCTGCTGTCATTTTAAATGTTGTACGCATTTCCTCTGGCGTTATCCAGTCTGTGATTTCTGCATACTTATTCTTTTTGTTGTATAACAGGTCAATGGATCCCTTCTCATAGAAATTAAATCCTTTCAGTGCTATCTTAGGTATGTTGTTCTCTCTTGTTATAACTCCAGCATGCTTTATTGATATTTTAAACATCTCTGCTACCTCATCAGTAGAATAGTATCCTTCAGGAGTTGCTGGACAGATTTTTTCCTGTTGCTTTGCCGTGAAAACAACCTTTTCATCACCATTTGACTTTATTAGTGGAGTTGAATTTTGAAGACGTTGATGCATGATATTATCAAAATCCGTCCGATAAATCATGGTGAATTTTCCACGCTTTTCAGTCTTAATGCTATAGGTCTTTAGAGTATAACTTACCTGATCTTTAGTTATGCCATACTTTTGCATAGCTTCTTCATAAGAGTACCAGTCAGGATCAATTTCATCGGTCTTGTGTTTTATACAATCTATATGAACCTTAGAATAATAAGACCTGCCATTTCTCTTTACCCTGGGAACCGCATGGTATTTTACAAAACAAAGAGTCGCACCCTGAGTCATATTGTACATTTCCATGATTTGACTCAATGTGTAATAGTTATCAATGTCGATGACATCAAGAAGCTCAGAGAAATTTGCGTCAATAAGCTTTTTACTGTAGAAAGTATTACGCCCTTCGTAAACTTTAGGGATGCCTAATCTGTCACAACGCCCCCATACAGCTTTACGTCCAATTTTATACTTATCCATAATCTCTTGTAGGGTATAGTATTCTTGTTCTTGCTTACGCTTGTAACTTCTTTTTCTATAAGGTCCTGCATCCTCAAAGTATTTGTCAAGATCCTCACGACGGACAAGGGTTTTTCTACGTATTCTCACTGCCTTGATGATTCCGGAATAGAAACATCTATAAACAGTGCTAACACTCATATCAAGTAATAAGGCAACATCTGAGGGTGTCAAAAATGGTCGTGAAGCAACTGCGTCTCTTTCTTTATCAAGAGCTGCTTCTTTTTCACTTTCCCGGACACTTTTTTTACGTTTTGCTTCACGTTTGCGAGATGCGTCACGTTCGCACTCTCTACAGCAGTATTTATTTGACATCTTGGATGCAATAAACTCTGCTCCACATGTTAAACATTTCTTTAATATCTTCATTTTTTTGGCATGTTAAAATCGTCCATTTCCTTTGCAGCAATTTTCAGGTATTTGCAGGAATTTTCACGAGGTGTCCAACATGTCAACGGGCGCACATTTATCACTTTTGCAGTTTTTGCATAAGGTGCCATATATGTCATTTTCCGATTGCCATTTGGTCGCAAAATTTAGGGATAGGAACGATATTTGAGCCAAATTTACCCTTAAAAACTGGTTGTAACAAGTTTCAAATGGAAAGTGTTAAAATGAAAAAAGCCACCAAAACGGTGGCTTTCAGACAGTTAGCGATATATTGTAATATTGTTGATAATCAGCTACTTACCGATGCAGAAAATATAAATTGATTTGTAATATATTGATATTTAGTATGCTTTTCCCTATTATTTATATGAAGAGGGACAAACTGGGGACAAAATTTATACAAAAATAACACTAAAAAAAGAAAACATAATTTTTTGGAACTAAGTAATTCTCAAAATCGTATGCTAACCAAAAGAAAAAGGAAGAATTCTCTGCATAGTTATCATAATCTGATACCTAGTAGTATTAATTCTAACCCAGATTCAAGATGCATAGAGTGCCGTTTATTAGAGAAAAGAAATTATAGGTTTAGTCTAGTATCTTGTATATTTAAAAAGGTTCTAAACCAAACATTATACAACTTCATAATGACTGATATTGGTTAATAGAATCTTGTATTTTCTCTTTTCGCCAGCAATATTATTTATCTTGATGCCTTTCTTTATTTTTAATGCGTGAAATTTTCACGTGAAAATTTCACATTTCTGGTTGTTTTAATTATCTTTGCATTGAGATAGGTTAATGTCTCATTGATATTACTGTTTGATTATTTTATTAAATACTATTTTATGATACTGCGTGTTATATTGAAGAATTTTCTGTCATTCAATGATGAGGTTCAGTTTGATATGTTTCCTAATATGAAAAGGACAACCTTGTCTAACCATATTACTATGCTTAATGAGAAACTGCCTGTATTGAAAATGGCTGCTATATATGGAGCCAATGGCGCTGGAAAATCCAATTTGTTAAAGGGTATCAATTTCTTGAAAGCAATAGCTTTGAACAAAAGTTTTCTCGACAAGGATACCTTTGGTAAGTACATCTTTGCGTTAAAAGAAAATACAGGAACAGAACCTATGGAACTGACAATAGAGTTTGAGACAAAAACAGGAATTCCATATATATACTCTGTGGAAATTATGAATACTGGGATTGTTTCCGAAATACTACAGATTTCCGGTTTGGGTTCGGAAGAAAACCATAATGTTTTCACTCGCAAAGAGGGCAAAATCGAATATGCAGTTACGCCTTCAGAGGAAGTAGGCAATATGGTTTTGGGATGGATAGAAAAAAATCCATTTTCCAGTCTTTTGACTATAAACAATGATATGCCGGTATTGACGGATGAAAATATTAGTATTGCACAAAAATGGTTTGAGGACGAACTTACAATAATTGGCTTGCATTCTTTCAATCCTGCACTGATTGGAATATTCAAGAGCAACAAAGAAATCAATCAATTTGCTTCGGATATATTTAAGGTACTTGGTCTTGGTATTAACAGAGTTAATGTCGAAACAGAAAATTTTGAAGATTGGATGAGTACCCATGACATCAGTAATCTACCTATGGACAAACTTAAAGAAATGCGTTCCGGAGTGTTGTCGGAGGTCGTTGATTTCAGAAATACAAGATCTATTAGTGTAGAAGATGGAGTGCAGAAGATAAGTCAAATGCTATTCCAGCAATTTGGTAAAAACGGATTTTCAAAGGATATGGATATCCAGGCACAGTCTGACGGTACGGTTAGATTACTGTCGCTTGTTCCGGCATTATATGATGCAATGAAATCCGCCAAGACGGTAATCATAGATGAACTCGATCATAGCATACATTCACATTTGGTCAGGGAACTTGTCCGTTATTTTTCCTCACAGGACACCAATGGACAACTTATTTTTACAACGCATCAGACCTGTTTGCTAAATCAGGATTTTTTGCGCACCGATGAAGCTTGGATGGTTGAAAAGAAGGATGGTGGGAGTCATATGTATTCATTAAACGATTTTAAGATTCACAACACAATTAATATTGAGAACGGATATATGGAGGGGCGTTATGGCGCTATTCCTTTTATTGGTGAATTGAATATGTAAAATGTTAATATTGTTATGGATTTATCTAAATTTACATATTCAAAAAAAATACTCAAGATTAACTCCTAAATAGCTTGTACATCAGTCTATAACCCAAAATAAGGAGAATTGTCAGGTATATGAAACATCAGGAGTGTCTTCTGCTTACCAAAAGCCTGAAGGGATTCTTTCCACCAGTCTTATATTCGTACTCTCTGGGGGGAAAGGATTTTCTTCTGGAATTGATTAAACAGCGTGAGCTTAACTCTTTAAGAGTTGTATTTATGTCTGAAAAAGGACAAGGATTACAGCCATATCAGATGCAAGAGAAGTGGGAATAAATACAGTTGACAGGAGAAATAAAAATAGAATCGCAGCTTTTTCCAACTGGATACTATGGACAAAGTATTTCTCCTTTCGGATGTAGATGAATTCTATGATCAGTTGGAGAAAATATTTAAAGGTAATCAAACCGATGTACAAGGTAGATGGGTCGTGAGCAATCCTTGTTTTGAGATTTGGTTGTATTATTGTTATTTGGATAGTCCAGAAAAAGTTCTTGGATGCTTGAAAACAGAACCTATTACTACTCGGAGCAAAAAAATGAAGGCCTTGGGTAACACATTAGTCAGTGGAGGGTTGAACCCTTGTTTGGCATTTGAAAATATGTTGAATGGAATAGAACACTGTATTGCTTACTATGCTGAGGATGATAACAGAATAACTGTCTTGTATGCGACACAAATGCATGAAATGGTTCAGTACCTTTAGTCAGCATAAAAGAAATTTCAACAATATTTCATTTCTACATAATTTTGCACACAATCATGCGGATATGATTATGTGTATAGATAACGATTATCTGCTGATTTTCAGCATGTTATTTTTTGAATCAGCAAATGTAATAGATGCTGTATGCATATTTTTGAGAAAATATCTCAAAAATATGCATTATATGAATTGAATTTTGTACCTTTGTACTCGAAAACAGTTATGAAAAATAATTGAAACACTTAAAAGTCAGATATATGTTACTTGAATTTACAGTTGAGAATTACAGGTCGTTTTATAGGAAAAAGACCTTAGTATTGGAGGCCGATAAAGCTTTGAAAGAATGTACTGAAACGAACTTGTTTGACTGCAATAAATATACTCTGCTTCGTTCGCTTGCGCTGTATGGTGCCAATTCAAGTGGGAAATCCAATCTTGTCAGTGCGATGCACGCAATGGCGAGTTGCGTGTTGTTGTCGGTGAAGTTAAATGACAATGAGCAATTGGAATATGACCCATTTCTTCTTTTGAAGGACAATCACCATCCCTCTATGTTTGAGATTATATTTTTGAAAGGAGAGTATTGTTACAGATATGGATTCAGGTATAATCTGGAGCGTATCGTTGAAGAATGGTTATTCCGGAAAACAACACCTCGTTCTAAAGAGCAGATGATGTTCGTAAGAAACGAAGATGGGATTTGTGTAGATGAGAATAATTTCCCGGAAGGAGTCGGATATGAAGAAAAGACCAATGACAACCGTTTGTTCCTGTCATTATGCCAACAGTTAGGCGGTGAAATATCTCGTCAGGTTATTTCTTGGTTTCAATCGGACTTTAATGTGATTTCTGGATTGAATAATCAACAATATAGAGCATATTCAAAATTATTTTTTCACAAAAAAGAATCTTTGAGTGTTGATGCTCTCAACTTCTTCCAGAAATTGAGACTTGGATTTAACAACATTCTTACTCATGAGGAAGAACCCAATATTCCTCAGGACTTGCCTATGGAATTACGAGCACTCTTCCAAAGAGAAACGCAAGGCAAGAAGAGTATTGAGTTGGATTCTATACATAACGTATATTCAGATAAAGGTAATATAGTAGGTACAATTAACTTCTCGTTTGAAGATAGGGAATCTTCCGGTACAAATAAGTTATTTGATCTTTCGGGACCGATATTCGAAACGCTTTATTCTGGGAGCGTGCTTGTCATCGATGAGCTGGATGCAAAAATGCACCCTCTGATTTCTCAGTATATTATTGAATTATTCAATAATCCGGAAACAAATCCAAAGAATGCCCAATTGATATTCACTACCCACGATACGCACTTACTTTCTCAGAAAATTTTAAGACGAGACCAGATATGGTTCACGGAGAAAGATTCTAAAGAGCAGACGGATTTGTATAGTCTGATTGATATCGTACTCCCAGACGGGACCAAACCTCGTAATGATGCAAATTATGAGAAAAACTATATCGCCGGTCGTTATGGTGCCATTCCTTATATATTGAATGATTAATAATGTAAGGCTATGGCAGCAAAGAGAATAAAGATAGATAATGCTTCTTCAAAATTTAGGAGGCAATCGCAAAAGAGAGAACAGAAAGTCATACGTTGCTCTGTGTTAATTGTGTGCGAAGGGACAAAGACTGAACCTAATTACTTTGAAGCTTTTGCCGAAAAGCAACAGGGGGTAATTGTATATGACATCGAGGTTAAAGGGCTTGGGCGTGGAACAAAAGATGTTGTGGAGAAGGCCATTGATCTTAAAAATAAGAATAACTATGACCGTGTTTGGGCTGTTTTCGATAGGGATGAATTTCCTGCAAAGGATTTCAACGAAGCCATTGCGATGGGACAAAAAAATAGCATTGAGGTAGCCTGGAGTAATGAAGCATTCGAATTGTGGTATCTATATCATTTTCAGAATGTAATAACAGGAGTGTCTCGAAAGGATTATGAAGAGAAGATTTCAACAGCTGTAAATGCTTCTCCGAAATATAAATCGAAGAAAAAGTACAGATACGCCAAGAAAGATCCTAACAATTATAAGATAATGACTACTTACGGCTCAATGGAGTCCGCCTTGCGGTATGCGGAAGCGAAGCATTTAGAATATGCAGATTCACGTTATGCAAATCAAAATCCTTGCACTACGATTTATCAGCTTGTACGGCAATTGTTGGGACGAGATGAGAAACTGAATGCTGAACTGATCGCAAGGATTGGGGAAAATGAATTATAGAACTTCAATGATTCAATGGTGGTGTTTTGTGTGTAAAGATAAATAACACCTTAAAAGTGTTTGAATGTAATATTTAAGACACTGATGGATTTTAAACAAAATAATTTCGAATAACATTTATGCAAGTAGAAGAAATAACACAAATATTACGAGAGTCACCAAGCGTACGACTCATAAAATCAAGAAGTGTGGATTTCTTCTTGTCTTTTGTCATTGAAGCGTTTGAAGGACAGGCGGCTATAATGCAGGAACGCTTGCACATGCTACTGGAGAACCGACTGGATGAGCAGGAAAATACGTTGGTGGAGGATGATTCTGAAATGACGAGACTAGTAGAGTCTAACGAACAGAAAGCGAAACGGCTCATCAAAGACTGGACAGACAAGGGATTCTTGACCAATTATCAGAACGAAGAGGGAGAGGTGATATACGAGATTTCGTCACACACAAGCAAATTGATAGATTGGGTGGTGAGCTTGAAAAAAGAAGATTACATCGGTACTGAATCAAAGTTCAAGACACTGTTTTCCCAACTGAAGGAATTGGTGGAATACTCGAACGAGGACCGTGAGAAGCGACTAGAATTGCTTCGAACCAAAAAAATGGAGATAGAGCATCAGATTCAGCGGCTGGAGATGGGCGAAGAGGTCGAGGTTTACGAGGACTACCAGATAGAACCACGATACAACAGTTTGAACAAACTGGCGAAGGAACTGCTGAGCGATTTCAAAGAGGTGGATGACAACTTTAAGGGGATTATCAAAGAGATATACGAACGTCAGACAGAAAATGCAGAGAAGAAAGCTTTGTTGAACTACATCTTTGATGCATATGGCGAACTAAAACAATCGCAACAAGGCAAAAGTTTCTATGCATTTTGGGAGTTTCTGCTCTCGGCCGATCTGCAGAAAGAATGGGACGAGTTGGCTGGTGCACTCTACAAAACGCTGGAAAATAGAGGCATTGATGCACATGACATGTTTCTCAAGGAAATGAAAAAGCATCTGTTTGACGCTGGTGAGAAGGTTGCGAAAACCAACGACCGCATGAGCGAGAAACTGAGTCGAATCATTCGCCAGAACGGACATATGAATGCTGAGGCGACAAAGCAAGTAATCAACGATATAAAGAAACTACTCATCGAAGCCAGCAGACGGAAAGAAAAGCCAGATGCTTCGCTTGAATACGAAACCATTGACATCAATCTGCCGCTGGAGCGCCCTCTTACCCTCACACCTGTAAAAGAAACTGTGTATAAGGATAAGCCTGACATAGCCGGACTGAGTCTGGCTGATTTGGAGAGTATTGGTAAACTCTACAATCCGTATCACATCGACCGAAAGGTGCTGAGAGACCGCATCAACGAGGTGTTGAACGACAGACAGCAGACGACCCTGGCAGAGGTGATAGAGCGGAACGAAGGCGTGGAGAAAGGTCTGTCGGAAGTGTTTGGATACATTGGCGTGCTGAAGGAATATAAGACGGTGGTAAGCGAAGAACGCCAGCAACATATTATTTTTACAGAAAATAAAACCATATCAATTCCCGAAATTATAATAACAAGATGAACGCAGCAAATATACAACCATACAGCAGGGCTGTAGTGAAACTGTTGAAAGGCATCGTAGAGAAAGACGATGTAGTTTGGAATGATTTACTCGACTACCAAAGCGAGATTCAGGACTATATCAGTGTGATGGGACTGGAACTCATCGTGAAAAAGGATGAAGGTTTTGCCTTTGTCAAGCAAATGAAATTGGACGAAGACAAAACATTGAACATGGTGTCGAGAAGGTCGTATGGTTTTGAGGTTTCGGTGATACTCATCGTGTTGAGGCAGATACTCGAAGACTTCGACAGCAATCCAACAGAGTCGCAGGCTTCGGACAAGTATGTAACTGCTACTGAAATAAAGGAAGAGGCAGAATTGTTTCTTCCCGCCACATTCAATCGTGCCAAGTTTGAGAAAGATCTTGACCGCTATATAGACAGCATAGCAGGCTTTGGTTTCCTGGTGGAAGCAAAGCATATTGAGGGTGAGAAGCGCTATAAGATACATCGCATCATCAAGGATAAGGTGACACTGGACGATATATTAGAATTTAAAAACAAACTTAATGACTATAATGCAGCAGATGAACCTATTTAATACCAGTTCGGAAGTGGCAGGCTTTAAGCTTGACTATTTGGAAGTGTGGAATTGGGGAACCTTTGACAAAAAAGTGTACCATATGAATTTGCATGGTAACAACTCGCTATTGACCGGAGCAAACGCCTCGGGCAAGAGTACGCTGATAGATGCTCTGCTCACGCTGATGGTGCCACTGAAGCGCCAACGATTTTACAATCAATCATCGGGTGTGGAGAAGAAGGGCAACCGTACAGAGGAATCGTACTTCTTTGGCAACTATGGCAATCAGCAGCAGGAGGGTGCAGCGAGCACAACCACGCTGAGATTGCGCGACAAAGGGGCTCGTTCGGTATTGCTTGCATCGTTCTGCAATGTGGACAAGCGCGTGGTGACGCTGTTTCAGGTGCGCTACTACACTGGCGAGGAACTAAAGGTACTGTTTGGTGTAGCCCGAGAGTCGTTGACTATAGAGCGTGACTTTTCAGAGTTTGACTTGCATGGCGATTGGCGCAAGCGACTGACGAAAAAATACAATACGAATGAAACAAAACGCACGATAGAGTTTTTTGATGGTCCGGTGGCATATGGCGAAAAGATGATAACCCTCTTCGGTATGCGTTCGGACAAGGCGCTTACACTCTTCAATCAGATAGTGGGTGTGAAAGTGTTGGACGATCTGGACAGTTTTATTCGTACGAATATGCTCGAGGAACTGCCGGCTGAGGAGAAGTATCAGGAACTGAAGGACAACTTCCAAAATCTGATGGAGGCTAAGACTAATATCGATAAGGTGAAGGAGCAGATTGCCCAACTGGAACCTATCAATGCATTGACAGAGGAACTGAAGGAGATAGACATACGCATAGATGAAATGGAGCAGGAGAAGAGTGTGGCAGCCTATTGGTTTGCTGCGCGAACGGTGGATTTGTGCGACAAGGAGTTGGTGTGCTGCAAGAGCGACTTGAGGAAACTGGAAGATAGGTTGAAGGAGTTGAAGGTGCAGAAGGGTGAGCTGGAACAAGAGCAAATGCGCTTGACGGTGGCTATTGAGAAGGACGAGGTGGGTCAGCAGATACATGAAATTGAAAAGGAAATCAATCAGAGAGTGAGGATACGTGATAACCGCAAGGCCAAAGCCGAAGAATACGATAAGTTGGCAAAGCTGGTGAAGATGGAACAAAGTCCTGATGTAGAGGTATTCGAAATTAATCGTGCGACCGCCAAACGCGAGAAAGATGCTCTGCAAGTGACGATTGACAGGCAACTTATGGAAGAGAAGCGTCAGGCACAAAACCGTCAGGATGAAATCAGTAGCAACATAGAAGAACGAATGGCCACCATACGCTATCTGCAGCAGCATAAGAACAATATATCCGGTCGTGTGGCTGAGATTCGTGATGAGATACTGGAAGCTGTTGGTGCAACTACCGAAGAGATTCCATTCATTGGTGAACTGATATGTGTGAAGGATGATGAGCGTGATTGGGAATATTCCATTGAGCGTATTCTTCACAATTTTGCATTGCGGTTGGTAGTGCCGGAGAAGTATTACAAGCAGGTAAATGAGTATGTGAATGGTCATAATCTGCGAGGTCGTATCGTGTATCAGCGATACCAGGGCGCAGAGACTATTCGTGAGTTTGAGGATAGGACATTGAAAGCGGATTCGTTGCTCCGTAAGCTTGAATACAAGCCAATGTGTTTGTATTTGGATTGGCTTGAGGACAGGTTATTTGCTGAGTTCAACTATAGTTGTGTTGATTCGCTTGCGGACTTCAACCATCTGCAAGAGAAAGCAGTAACAAAAGAGGGGCTGATAAAGGCGAGAGGTGGTAAGCATGAGAAAGACGACCGACCAGAGATACGAGGCAAGGAACACTATGTGCTTGGCTGGGATAACAAGGAGAAAATTGCCGTGTTACAGGCAGAGGTGCGTCAGTTGCAGCAGGAAGAAAAGATGACAGCAGCTAAAGTCCGTAAGCTAGAGGAAGACATAAAGAATGCTCAGAAGAAGCGGGAAACCTATTTGACGCTGTTTAGTAAATACGATAAATTTGATGATATCGACTGGCAGTCGTGTGTACTAGTCATTCAGCAAAAGCAAGAACAGAAACGACAACTGGAGGAAGCCAATAATCGGGTGAAGATTTTACAGGAGCAATTGGCGGGGGTGAGAAAAGAAATCGGTTTACTTGATGATGAGAACAATGAAGCTATCAAAAAGAAAACATTATCGGAGAATCGTGAGAATAAGCTCAAAGAAAGGAGAAACGAAAGTAATTCAGCTTTGGCTCAAATAGGCGTAGTTGATACGGATACTTTTGAGTCGCAACACACAGATTTACTGAATGTGGCATTGGAGGATTTGAACGGAAAGCGTGACACGTTACAACATGAGATCGATTTAGCTTTGCAGAAACAGCGTGAAACGAAGAGTCGCAAGAATAGCGATTTGAAGAACCTGATTTATCGCTTCAAGAATCCCGCAGAGGAAATTACCATGAAGTATCACGATTGGCGTTCGGATGTGAGCCGTTTGCCCGAAGCCGTGGAGTTTATGGGCGAATATCAGGCCTATTACCAACGATTGCTTGACGAAGATTTACCAGGGTTTGAATCGCGCTTCAACAAGTATTTGCAGGAGAATATCATCAACAAAGTCAGTGCATTCAATGTATTCTTCCAAAACTGGTGTCAGTCTATCACCAAGACCATCGACCAATTGAATTCGTATCTTATAGGCATTGATTTCAAAGATGCTCCAAAGACTTATATCCAGTTGGTAGCAACCAAACGATTGAATGTGGATGTGAAGGAGTTTCAAAACCTGCTGAGCAGTGCAATACCTAATATTCATGAGATGAATTCAACAATCGATGGAAGCAAGATTCATTTCGAACAGCATATTGAACCGCTGATGTCTCGCTTACAGGTCGAATCATGGCGAAAGTCGGTGATGGATGTGCGTGGATGGTACACATATAAGTCGGAGGAGTTTTACCAAGACGATGGGCAGAAGCGTAACACCTATGAGGCGATGGGGCAGCTGTCTGGTGGCGAGAAAGCACAATTAACATACACGATTCTGGGATCGGCTATCGCTTACCAGTTCGGATTAACCAAGAGTGGATTAGATTCTTCGTTCCGCTTCATTGCAATAGATGAAGCTTTTCGCGCACAGGACGAGGACAAGGCACGCTATCTGATTTCGCTCTGCAAACAACTCCATCTGCAGTTGCTCGTGGTGACTCCGAGCGACAATATTCACATCGTGGAGAACGATATTTCGTATGTGCATTATGTGGAGCGCAAGGGCAACTGTTCTGTGCTCTATAATATGCCTATCAGTGAGTTTAAGGCAGAACGTGAAAGGAGTATGGAAGTATGATAACGGCAGTAGAAATACGTAAGAAGACTGAACGCAAGTATGTAGATTATTTGCGTTCGGTGGTAGCTGGCTCTGAGTTTGAGCCAATTGTGATCCCTTGCGACAAGAAGGCTAGCGCATCGATGGACGAGTATCAACGTGAACTGACGGACATCCGTTCGCAATCGAAAGAGGTGAAGGGCTTTGGTTACACGATTGAGTGGAAAACAGTGAAAACAAAAGCATTGGGCGAACAGGATCTGCCTGAGCGCGTGTTATTCGAGAGTGCATCGGACATTGAGCGCTTCTTGCAGAAGTGTGGTGAAGTATCACAGTTTCGTAAGGATGTGGCAATGTTGCTTGATGAGTTTCCGCAGCTTCGTTCATGGGTGGAACGCTATCCGCTGAAGGTGGTGGAAAATGCTTCCTTTTGGTCTGATTTGCTGAAAGTTTTGCGCTATTTTGTGGCAAACCCTTGTCCTAGGTTGTACATTCGTGAATTGCCCATTGAGGTGCATACCAAGTTTATTGAACGTAACAAGGGAGTGCTTCGTGAGTTGCTGGATATTGTCATTGTAGAGCATGTTTGTTCGGATGAGAAGGTGTTCGAGAAGCGCTTTGGATTGCGATACGATGAGTCATGGGTGCGGATTCGTGTGCTGGAAGCATCGATTGCGAATGAATACTTTTCTGGTGTAGACGATCTTACGATGCCTCAGAGTCAGTTCTGTGCGTTGTCGTTGCCTGTGCAAAAGGTGTTTGTGGTGGAGAATAAAATCAACTTCCTGACTTTTCCCAAGTTGGCAGGAAGTCTGCTGATTTGGGGGCATGGATTCACCATTGGCATCCTCAAGTCTGTTCCGTTCATGCGGCACGCTTCACTATATTATTGGGGCGACATTGATGCACAGGGCTTCGAAATTCTTTCGCAGTTCCGCAGTTATTTTCCCCAGACACAAAGCCTTCTGATGGATCGCACTACCTTTGACACATATTTTGAAGGCGACAAAGGCACACCAAGCAATGTATCAAAGCCTCTCCATCTTACCCCTGCGGAAGCCGCACTGTACGATCATGTCAAGTTTCACAACCTACGTCTAGAGCAAGAGAAGATTCCGCAAAAATGTATTAATAATATATTCAATAGTTTGTTAAAAAATGGCCAGGTAATATCTGAGGTCTAACGGATAGATGTAAAATTATTATGGCAACTTTAGCTGAATTGTACGAATTCCTTGAAACAAAACAGGATGATAGTCATCTTGACAGTAGATTCGATTCTCGTATGACGCATTTTTACCGGTAGAACAGCCAAAAGCACGTCTTGAGATTCTTACATGGTGGAAAATTGAACGGCTGATAGAGGATGAGAATTGTAATTTTGATAAGAATTTTATTGTATCTTATTTTGATGAACGTGTTAAAGCTACGAATAACCAGTTATTAAAATACAGATACAATTACTTTATTTCACTATTAACGAATGACAACCGCTATGCTAAGCAATCTATTGATGCTTTGATAGCGGTGATTAACACTTTATTGCCAAAAGACAAAGAAGATTATCCGCATGTAGCAGAAAAGGCTATAGAGGTTCTGATGTCACTGATAAAAAGAGTGAAGTATAAGATACCCGAGGCTACCGATTTGATTTGGGGCGTGTTGGAATCAGACTATGGATACCGCACAAAAATGGTTTGCATAAGGTTGGCTAAGGAAAAGGGTTTCTTTCCAAGTCGTGATGCAAAGAAAATCGTATGTTTGTGCAAGGATTTGTTGTCATTAGTCAAAGATAGCTGGCGTGAGAACTGCTGTGAGTTAGGTTTATTCTATTCATCAAAGATTCAGGGAGAGGCAAAGCCGTACATGAACTTTTTTTATGAAGCGTTGGGAGATATGGAAATGGGGCAATTAGTTGATCCGGCAACTGCACCAAATAATATTGCCATCCCATGGATGAACGAAGATCATTCCCAAAAAGCTATGGCGTTTTATCAGAAGGCGGGGTTGACCCAAAAAAGGAACAGGGCAGAACTGGCATTTCGAGAAAATAAGAAAAAAATGGTAATGCTGCATTTCAAAATTGAGAAGAAAACAGATAAGAAGATTGTTGAGTATTTTGGCAACTTGGAAAAGGAACTACTTGAAGGGAAACTAAGTTGGCTATTGGAGAATCTTTCATGTCCCGTTAGGTTTTTGTTTCCCTCTTACGAACAAATACGCCTACGAATGTCTGCAAGCAAATCTACGGTAGAAAAACTTGGCTTTGAGAATAAGATTATGGACATCAACGGAAACAGCAAGGACGCAGGTAAGGATTTCGATTTGCGTCAGAAATACGGTATATGGCTCATGAATATTGTGAGAAATACTGTTATAAATATGATTCTTACAGCAGTCAACATAAAACAATTAACCTATAGTAAATTGAGGAAATGGTTCCTAAAAAACACTTGTTTTGGTATTCAACTGGAATATACTAGATCAGGTCAAGTAGTTACGACCACATGGTTTTCGCAGATTGATTACGGAGTTGAAGCACTCATTAAACAGTATAATCGTTTTTTGCAAGGAAAACCAACTGATTGGCGATTGCCTGTGGATATTCTTTCCATACGTTTTGAAGGCATTCTGCGTGATATGGTTGGTGATTATGGAGGTTGTGTTACAAAAGTAGGACGAGATAACAGTATTTCTCAGGCATTACTTGATGATCTACTGAGAGAACCATGTTTACTGCAAATATTCAGAAAAGAAGATATTGAATTCTTTGAGTATGTGTTCACAGCTAAAGGATACAATATTCGCAATTACGTAGCACATGCGTTCTATATACCGCAAGATTACGGAATGATAGAGGCAACGCTTGTGTTTTTGTGCATATTGCGCTTGACGATGTTTAGTCCTAAAAGTAAAACAATAACGGCAAATATGAAGTAATTTTGCCGTTATTGTTATAATTGTAGTAGAAATACTGCTGCTTTTATGTTTTATTATTGCGGTATTGTCAGTATGCGGTATCTACTTACTGATTACCTTGGTGAACATAGCAACAATCATATCATTAGTGCTATTCTTCGCTGCTTGGTATTATTAAGATTAATCGAGGGCGATTATATCTGTGGTGGATCTACCTCTTCCCATTCCGAACAGAGAAGTAAAACCCGAAAGAGCAGATGGTACTGCAATGCGATGCGGGGAGTAGAAAGTCGCCCATTTTTATATTAGAGAAAGGAATAATAATGGACATTAGTTCTATATTATGGGGCTTCATAGCCTCTTATTTGGCAGGATCGTTACCTTCTTTGAGAGAATTCATTTCAACGAAGGATAAAACAACGTTGGATGAAAGGATTGAACAATGCTATCAGACAGCATTGGGACGATGGTGTGCAAACGATGCCGTCAGGCAGCGCATTGCCCAAAAACACTTTAATGACCTTAAACAAGTAAAGAAACTTTACTTGACAGAAAAGTGGGAAAAGGAGGGCGTGATTCTGAGTAGTCTTGCTAATTTATGGATTGAGGAATTAAGTAAGGATGAAGAAGTATCCTATTATATTACCACACAAGGAATTATTTTGAAAGATGAAAAATTAGACAAATTGACTGCGTCCCTGACAAATCAAGAAACTAGGAATGGGCAACGGATACGTAGAGGACTGACAAAACACAAAGCGGTAGATGGCTATATTCGCCGTTTCTGCACGTCTGACCAATCGGAGAACAACTTCATATATTACGTGCTTGGGAAAAAAGAACGTCATACATTGGCTGACTATGTTACGGGAGTAGAGGAGACTTCTACCAATAAGATTGTTCTGTATAGCAGTGCTCAGACAGGTAAGACAACAGAACTGAAACAACTATGCTGGGAATTGCAGCAAAGTGGTCTTTACCTTCCCGTGAGCTTTGAGGTTAGAACCAATACGAAACTTAAGAGAGACGATTTGCCGGAATCACAATACGTAGATGGCAGGGAGGTAGTTCTCGTAATTGATGCGCTGGATGAGGTAAACGGCCAGAAATATGAAGACTTGCTGGAGGAAATAGGAGGTTATGCTTACGAACACCCAGAAATGAAAATGGGCTCTCGTGCCGTAGTAACTTCCGCAGGGAACGCCAATTGGAGTTATTTACAGAATTGTTTCTGGAAGAGTTAAGTATAGACGATGCCAGAGACTATGCTGCCAAACGTGAGGTTAATAGTGATAGGTTTATGAGAAGCGTCTTTGCCAATCAGTTGGAAGACTTCATCAAGAATCCTTTCTTCTTGAGTGTATTGATTGATGCATATAAAGGAAAGGGGAAACAACTTCCTAAGACCAAGGCGGATATATACAAACTATTTATAAAAAGCAGTTACGATAAAGAGGTAAAAGAAAAGAACGTATCACTATCTGCACAACATAGTTTTGAAGAGTCTGTTCGGCTACTGGAAAGAGTAGCCCTTGGGCTATCACTGATGAATGCCCAAAGTCTGAACAAGGAGGAACTGCGTATATGCTTGCAAAACGATGATAACAATGTGGAAGAATGTTTGCGATATGATCTTATTCGCGATGAGGGAGGTCAGTATTCATTTGCACACAACGCATTCCGCGAATGGCTTGTTGCCAATTATTTGAACAGATATGGTATAGAAAGAGCTAAGCAACTAGCCACACATCCCAATGGACGTATCAAGCCAGAATGGTATAACATCATTATGCTGTGGCTGTCAATGTATGGGAAAGATAAGAAAGAAGAAGTGTCTGCCATATTAAAATGGTTGAAGAAAGCCAGTCTGGATTTAATCATCTACATTGACCGAGATATGCTAGACTATGAAACTCGAAACGAAGTGTTCAAAGGGCTTTTATTGGAGTATAAATCGCTAGGCATTAGAATGTCGAACATTATGACGCACGATTATGAGGATTTGTGGCGATTTGCATATTCGACAGATACAGTGGGGTTCGTTGTGGATGAATTAAGTGATACAGAAACAGGAACGACTTATTATTCAGACTTGATGTGCCTGTGCTATTTCCTGAAATGGGATAGTTTGAAGTCTGATAGCGCTGATTTGACTGAAAAACTTTTCAGCGTGTTGGAGAAAAAGACAGCTGAATCACTAGAGAAAGAAGACAAATACCACGATTTGTCATTCTTGTATTTCGATAATCCCTTTTTTACTCAGCAGACCTATTTAGAACGCTTGTTTGCCATTGTAAAGGACTCAAACCACTATGATGCCATCAAATCGATGATAAGGCTGATAGGGGAGGCGGACAAGGCCGATGGATATATAGACTATATACTCGATAAAGAAGGGTATGTTCATAATCAACACAAGGGACATACTACACATATGGTAACTCGAACGCCCATCTATACAACCCTTGCCAAAGTTCGTTCTCTTCAGAGTGTAGAAAAAATCCTTACTCACACGTTCTATCATTCCCAATATGAATATCATGATGAGCAGGAAGAATATTCCAACATGATAAAAGGAGTGTTTGGAAGGGCAAGTGAATTCATCAAACAAGGACATACAGAACTGATAGGGATTATAGAGGCTTATTATAAAAAGGCCTTTAAAGAATATCACCGTCATTTTGATAATAATAGACAGACACAAGAATTGTTGATGGTTATTAGGGATTGTTATTTGACCGCCAGTTTACGAGAAAAAGGAAGAAAGACCTTTTATGAGAGACAGGCAGAACTGTTTGCTCCAAAAGAAGAATCCTCGAAGTGGGAAGATATCAGACAAGCCTATATTATGGCTGCTTTATGGATGACGGCAGAAGATGTAAAGGATGATTTTAAGAAGTTTGCAGTAGACAACAGTACAGACTGGGCCAAGGCCAGTTGGTATCAGGAAATACCCTATGCCGAAGTGGCGGAATGTGCAGAAATACTTTACAAGGAGAAGTTTCCACAGCCTGAAATAATAACCAAAGGGCGGGAGAGACGGCAACAAGCATTTATGGATTTTACAGAGTATCCTGTATTTAAGCAGATTGTGCTAGAAATGGTGACAGGATTGGACAATCATAGTTCCAGAAAAGAGTTCTATAAGAAACTGCGCGATCAAGACGAAGGATACAATCAGTATGCTTTCAGTTTTTTGTTGCTTTTCGTTGATGACAATAATTATTACAATATTGGAGAGATTGTCAAAGGTGTTAAGAACATGGATATTTATGAATCTTTCTTCATGAAGGAAGTGTCGGGAATGATGGATAGGTCTGATATGGATGTGTCTGTAACAGAGGAAATCAAGATTCGGGTTGTAAAATGGGCTAAAGCATCTGTCTTGAAACTGAGCGATGGAGAGCCCATATTCTTCTGGCGAGAAGCCTTGGGACTAATGCTGAAGGGTGAGTTTGAGATTCCTTCTGAGAAACTGCTCTCACTGCTTTGTTTTGGCAGTTATACAATTTCCAGAAAGGATTTTGATGAATATTATAGCCGTGAGTATTCCTTGTTTGAATATATAACAGAGAGAGTAGATTCTGTAACCCTAGCTCCTAAGGTGATAGAAAAACTACGGGCAAATATTGACAATGCAGAATACCCTTTGTTGTATTCATTCTCGAACTATATCATAGAAAACCAAATAGAGGAGGGGTATAGTCTTGTGCTTTGCTTCGCATTGTCTGGTTATTCATTGTCTGCAAACGTAATGGAGACTCTTGTTAAGAAAGGAATGAAAATAGAAGAGATAAAGAAAGCTGCATCGGGCTTGAAAGTGTCTGACAGACTATTCTGTTATTCAACACTTATAAGGAATACGCAGGAATCGGTTTGGGTGAGAGAAAGGCTGGAAGGAGAATACAAGAGTTTTAACGGATATGATTTAGAACATGCGGTACGTCTGTTGATAAGTATTGGCAGCATGGATGCGCTGGACTATCTTGTGACGCGCCCAGAAATGATAAAATATAGGGATGACTACCACTTTAACTATGACAATCCAAACGCCATTTCATCGCTATGCTATTTTATCCGCTACTGCTATGAGCATAAGATTGATGGTCATTTTATGCTGAATAGTATACTTAATTCTTTGGAAAGGATTGCCATAAAAAGCAAGGATGTATTGATGGAGGTGACGCAATACTTACGGCAGTTAACCCAAAGGGGCGAAATGTATAAATATCTGAACCGCTATATTATCGGGTTTGAAGATAAGTACTATGCAGCTTATTCTGGTATTAGCGATATCAATGAAGCTATGCGTATAGCAGATGGAGGACGCTTAACGAAAACAGAAGAGGAAAAAGCTGAAGAGATTCCGTGGAGAGAGGATGAAGGTATTTACATATCTTACAATTGGGAAGGTCATTCAGCACATATAGTGGATTATCTTGGATTTGTATTGGAGAATAGAGGGATTCCTTTTAAGTTGGACAAGAAAGATTGTCCTTATACGGTCAACATCAAGGAGTTTATGAATGCCATAAGGGCTGGGAAAACTGTAATAGTGGTACTGAGCAGGCCTTACTTAAGATCGAAAAACTGTATGTATGAACTATCGGGCATTATGGAAAATGTCAATTATAAGGATAGGATGCTGCCTGTGGTGGTTGATGATACGATAAGAGATGACGATTTCTATGTGGAACTGGTTAAGCATTGGAAAGAGAAGAAGGATAAACAAACAGAGATAGTAGAAAAGTTACGGGACCTTGATCCCGACATGGCTGAGCCTGAAGAAATGAAATTGAAAGAGATAGAGCAAGTGTATGGTCTGTTGAAGGTTATCAAAGAATATATAGATTGGGCAAATGCTGACAATTTGGATGCGTTAAGTTCGTCGCGATTTAAGAAGATCATAGACGAGATATATAAAAGAAGGGGGATAGAACATGAAGATATATCTGGATAATAATGTGCTTGTTGATATAGAATCTGGAAACACAGTCCAAAATTCTGTGTAAATGGAAACAGGATTCAGCTGTAAGTTGATTTTATATCTGGATTCTGTTTTCAAACATAAGCATAAATTGATTCATAATCAATCCCCAGTTATGAATAGGCTGTGTCCATTTCTTCTCAATCTCCATAAGCGATAGGTATACCATTTTCTTTACAGCATCATCTGAAGGGAATGAAAGCTTTGATTTTGTGTACTTTCTGATTTTCCCATTCAGGTTCTCAATGAGATTTGTGGTATAGATTATCTTTCTGATTTCCAGCGGGAACTGGAAGAAAACCGTCAGGTCATCCCATTTGTTCCTCCATGAAAGTATGGCATAAGGATACTTTCCTCCCCATTTCTTTTCCAGGTTGTCAAGTTCTGCAGCAGCAACCTCTTTGTTGGGCGCATTATAGATATTCTTCATATCTGCCGTAAACTCTTTCTTGTCCTTATAAACGACATATTTACAAGAGTTTCTGATCTGATGTACCACACAGATTTGAGTGAATAACTAGGGAATACGGTACGGATGGTATCCGTAAATCCATTCAGATTATCGGCATAGGTAATCAGTATATCCTGCACTCCACGAGCCTTTAAGTCGGTCAGAACGCCGATCCGGAAAGAGGAACTTTCCGATTTGCCGACCCACATGCCAAGGACTTCTTTCAGGCCGTTCTGTTTCAGACCGACACAAAGATAGACGGTCTTGTTTATAATCCTGCCGTTATCCCGTACCTTGACGACAATACCGTCCATCCGGACTATCATATAAACCGTATTCAAAGGTCGGTTCTGCCACTTCTGGGCAGCTTGGTTTACCTCGTTTGTAATGATGGAAATGGCAGATGTGGAGAACTATATTTCATAAATCTCACGCATCTCTTCCTCTATGTCGGAAATACTTATCCCTTTGGCATATAGGGAGATAACAAGTTCTCTATAGAAAGCCCCGGCTTTCATGCTTGGGGACTGCTATCGGTTCAAACTGACCGTTGCGGTCACACGGAATGGAGATGACAGATTCTCCATGTCCTGTATGAATCTTTTTCGGATAACTGCCATTCCGAGAGTTGCCGGTGTTGTTTCCTGCCATGGAATTTTTCTCATACCCTAAATGGTCATCCATTTCACCTTCAAGCATTTTCTCCAATACCTGGGCATGCAATTGCTTGAGGAATTTGCTTACATCGGCTTCTGTCTTGAACTGGCTGATAAACTCCTTACTTAACACTTCGTCAGGTACTGCTTGATTCTTTTCTTTCATAATCTTCTTTATTTGGTAAATGTATAAAATAAAAAATACGGAACGCTATTTTGAACCCCCTATTTTCCATTTACACAAAATATTTTATAGTGCCTTTTTTAGCCAACATCCCTTAGAAATGGTTCTTTTACATAGTCATTGTTTTTGTTTATTTTCTTCTTTTTCTATGATTTTGCATACCTTATCTACCTCTTTTAGTGAAGGCATAATCTCAGGGTCTATCCATGTAAGAAAATCACTGATTATCGTATACATACCCTTCACATAAGAAAAATCACATTTTCTGTTTACAAAACATATCGGTTCATTATGATTGATGCGGTTACGCAGTTCACGAACTTGTACTATAATATCGTTAATCTCCTTACGTCCGAATCCGGGAGGCAGTTTCTTGAAAATCCGGCAGGGTACACCAGCCAAAAGCGCATAGTGGTGTGTTTCATAAAAGCTATTCCAGAAGCCCAGGGTCTGTTCAGCTATTACTCTCCCAGTCGTAACCCTGACACCCCGATCGGCAATTTTCTTTTCTGCTTTCAGAACCTCTTTCAATATATAGTCATTGGTAACTTTTTTCTTTGTCCGCTTGTTCGTATATGTCAGAGAAGGAGCAATCATGAATCCGGTTTTCTGGTTGATAATCCAGTTACCATCGGAAAAATGGTGTGCCAGCGCATAATGCAGTTGGTTACGTAATATAACTTCAAATGAAGACAGTAACGGATGAAACGCTTGTGCTATTTTCATGTTGGCAAAATAGAGCATGACTGCCTTGTTTTTGTTGCGGTTGGTCGCCCTGTAATATTTGGCGACCCTCGAATTGGAATATAATCTGACTACTTTTTTATATTTCATTTTGCATATTCAAATAAAAGTCGTACCTTTGTATCGTAATGCTTGGTAAAGCCTCTGTTGTCAAAACACGTAACCAAGTTAAGGATATACCCGTTCATCAAGAACGGGTTTTTTCGTTTGTGGCCATCCTTTTGTTTTATAATACAAAAGTACGAATAAAAAGTGATAAACAGAAAAATGTAGCAAAGTTATTGGCAGATAGGCGTTTTAGGAAGATGGCTTGAAAAAATGAAAGACAGAAAAGGCAATGAAAAAGCCAATATGAGGATACTCTATGAAATTATAAAGGTTATATAAATCTTCAATATCTCATAAAAGATTATCCTGAGAAATATATGCCTTTGGATTTTGAAGCAATCAAGAATTCTAAAGACAGATTTGTTATAGTAACCAGTATGTATTACCGGTGAATCTGAGTGTTTTGAAGAACGGACAAATAAAGAACGCCTATTGGATATATGTCAGGCATCCTGTTCACTCACCATTTTATGTCCTGAAAAATATATAGACGGTATCCCTATGTTGGATGGAGGTGTATGCGATTCTATACCAGTATGTCGTGCTAGGGAAGATGGCTTTTTAAACAATGTGGTAATTCTTACAAAGCCCAAAGAATACAGGAAGCCAAACAAGAAATTCTATTTGCCGAAGTTCCTTCTACATAAGTACCCCAAACTGAGACACCAGCTGGTGATGCGTTATATCGGCTATAATGAAATATTGGATTATATCGATGAACTGGAAAACAAAGGATATGTTTATGTTATTCGTCATAAAGGCGACATGAGAGTGACAAGAACTACAACAAACTATCATTTGCTAAAAGAACTTTATGACGAGTGTAGAATGGAGGGAGAGAAATTAATACGTGATATGGAACTTATTTCTCAAATTTCCTTTGCAGCAATTTTCAGGTATTTGCAGGAATTTTCATGAGGTGTCCAACATGTCAACGGGCGCATATTTATCACTTTTGCAGTTTTTGCATGAGATGCCATATATGTCATTTTCCCATTGCCATTTGGTCGCAAAATTTAGGGACAGGAACGATATTTGAGCCAAATTTACCCTTTAAAACTGGTTGTAACAAGTTTCAAATGGAAAGTGTTAAAAAGAAAAAAGAGGCCATCTCAAATTTATTTTGAGACAGCCACCTCTCTTTCTTCTGATATCGGTTTGTTGGACTTGGCTGGATTTTATTGGAATATCTTCTATAACGTATCCTTATTAAGTTTCATATGATAAAGCAAAGTATGCAAACTAACGTTGAATCCGAGTCTTTGCTAACACCTGTTTTTTGCTGATTTCTTTATATGAGACTTCTTTCTGCTGAGCTGATTTATAATATCCGGACTTAAAGTGAGGATTGCACTTTTTTAAAAAAAGTCAATCAGTGTGCTGTTAATCCCTTATTCCTCCATACTCTCATATTCCTCGAATATCCTCTCCATAGTATCGGACATATCAAGTGCGTTGATTACATATTCTCCCGTATCGTTGTCTGTAGCCATCAGTGAAATGATTTTTCCTTCATTTACACGATATACGGCAATGTCGTCCTTCTCCAGGAAAGGGTAGTTTTCCCTTGCCTTTTCAAAATATCCGGCACGCAGCAGTACATTCAGATGATTGACTATATAAGGGCTGTGGGTCGATACCATCAGTCCTAGTTTGCGGTCTTTTTTGTTTTTATGGAATACCTCTTCTACTAGGTTGCTCATAAAGGCTCTTTGATCTTCCGGAGCAAGACTAAGTTCGACTTCTTCTATATGGATATGGACATACTTTCCCAATTTGTTCCGGTTGATTCCCGGAGTGAATCTTGTAAGCAGGTCCTGTTTGTACAGATAGTTCAATACAGAACGTTGGAAAGCGTCCTTGAATGAGAACTCTTGGGCGAAGTAATGAACAATTGCAACCAATGGAGCTGATGTCTGGATACCGGAAGATGCGTATCTCAGTTCTATCGGTACAGCATCATTCTGCAAAGATTCAATGGTAAATAGTTTAGGTCTGTTGCCTGATTTACGGACTTTCATTTTCAGATTCAGATACTCCAGCTTCTGTTCTTTAATGACATCCGTAGCATCATTGAAGTCATTGAAGGTTTCGTGAAAGAAGAAGCCCAGGTTTTCTCCCTTTACTGAGACTGCTTTGGATGCCCATATAGGAATCAGGCTTCTCATTCCGGAAACATAAGCTTCTTTGAAGAATATCAAGTCCTTGTCCGGTATGTTAATGTCAGACTGCAGACCTCTGTTGGTATATTTCAGGGTATATTTGTTCCCATTAATTTCCACGGTGTAATATATTTCGGTCTGTGCTGTTATCATTCCCTTCAGTCCATCATGTAGCAGTGAGTTGAAACGGAGCTTGAATGGAGAACGGGTGATTTTCGCATTTTTCAAATACGAACGGATATTTACCATTTTGTAGATGTAACGCATAAGTACTATTACTTTCATAATTATACTCTTACCACCGGCTGACTTGCCTATGAATACGGTCAATGGCTTGATATCATCTATTTCCACTTCTTTCAATGGACCAAAATTCTTTATGATTATAGATTCTTTCATGATAATCTTGTTCTTTTCTATCTGACAAATATAACGCTAATTAATGGTTAACAGATGCTTATATTGTATTTTTATCTTGCTAAATGCTTTGTCTGTTGTTTTACACGGCTGCAATCATTATAAGACATTACCTGTTTTCTTGTATTTTAGTGGGTAATGTTTAAATTTGTAACCGAAATATATTGATTATGTTTAAATTCTCTGAATCTACAAAACGGAAACTGGGTAATGCTATAGTGTATATAGCATATCATACATCAGGTCTTTGTAGGAACAAACTATTGAAACTTCTGTATCTGATGGAGGAACATATGGCTCTGAAATATCATGTTCCATTCATCGGCATGCCATATGAGGTGTGGCAGGCAGGTCCTGTGGCAAAGGATGTCTTTATTGACCTTTCAGACGTACCCTATATTTTGAAAGGCTTTGTCAGGACAGAGTTCAGGGACGGTGGAATTTTTATTGAGGCTATAGCCGATTTTGATGACAGTGAGTTCTCTAAGTGTGAAATAGAGATAATGGACTATGTTCTGGTCAGATATGGTAATATGACAGCATCAGATCTGTTTTTAGAAACCTGTAAGAAGGATAGCCTGTGGTATCGGGCAGCTGTCCGTACCGGGTTACTGGAAACATTCAACAGGCAGGAATGCAATAACTCCGACCTGCAGATTAACTTTGCAGAGGTAATGTCCGATAGTTCGGCAGAGGTGTATTGCGAGAGCTTGAATATACGGCAGACTGCAAATCTTTTAAATGTAGAATTTTATGTTTGAAGGTGTGCCTGTTTCTAGGGGCGTATGGTACGATTTAAATGAGATAACGAATTGTTATTGGCAAGTGGAAGTTAGTTGTTAAATTTTGGTGAAAATTCATTATTCGTAGAGAAAAAGACTGGCTCTATCTTACTATAAGCAATCCATAGATGTGACTCCTTCCTTAGTGAAACCGATAAATGATGGAATATCTACTAATTCGACTTCAGCAATTGTGGCCTTCAGTTTTTCAAGCGTACCGGTAATTTTAAGATAAAGCGTTTCTTACAATTTGTTTTTCGCGGATATAATCTATCATTTCCTTATTAGCTTTCCCGGCCCTTGCAATATCTATGATGGTAATCAGATTCTTTTGAGGATTATCCTTAATACGTGCCCTTGCTTCTTTCCATGCCAAGTCGTGTGACAGGTCTGACAGGTCATAAGGATCTGTATCCTTATATTTGGTAATGGCAGCATCCAGACAACGCTTGTCTGAGCCTGAAATGTAGTTCATATCAGGTTTGGCAGAAGCATAAATTTTCTGTTCATGCACTTCTATTCCGGCAAGGAAATCATTAAAGCTTTCTTCTGTTGGCTTTTCTTTTACAGCCTGTAGGACCCTATAAATATAAGTCGGCGCCGGACCATACTTCAATGCCATAAAAGAGTCTTCTATAAGTACCTTTCCATATTTGACAAGATAATCCTGTTGTGCAAAATAAAGAATTCTAAAAAGCTTTGCACATTCAACTCCTTTGGGGAAACTCTGCATAATATAGAGTAATACTGTCTTTATTTTTGTAATCTGTATAAAAGTTTTCATTTTTATCTATTATAACCGATGTATACTCCCAAATATAATCATTTATTTAAAAACAATAATCTTTGGTTATAGTTTTTATGATTGTAATACCTCCTAATAAGTCTATCCTTCCTGTTTTAACTTGTCGTACTTCCTGCCGGTAGTTTCTTTCTGTGAAGTTCGGATAAGAAATATTCTAATTCTTATAATATCGTGTTTTCAATAAAATATTAATTTTGCAAAAACGAGGAAAATCAGTGTTTTGTCCTCTTTCTCCCGTATCTGATCTTTCTGCGTGATAAATAATTATTTTACTATTCAACCTACCGGAAATAACAAATCGTATTCAAATAGAATTATGACTTGATATTTTACCGAATAAAGATTAGATTTGTATGGTACTTGACACAATGACACTGGAGGAGCTTATAAGAGAAATCAAGACAGATTTTAGTGAAGTAAAAGGACGATGGAAGAACTACGTACGGAAATTCAGGAAAACAGCTCAAAAAAGGACAATGTTCCCGTGGTTGTGGGAAGCGAATATCAAGACACGAAGATTCAACGAATGGTACATTTCTTTTTATGCAGAGTCGAAAAAAGAGGTTGGTATTTTGAATCCCACATTCACAATGTTATTCAAGTATAAAGGACAATTATTGGTAGGTGCAGTAACAAACGACGTGGTTCTTATTTTTACTGGGCATTTTTTTGACAGATACAAAGAAAGGTTCTTTAAAATACATAAGGACAGCCGTCCGGTTACAAATCGGGAAATAATGAAGGTGTTCTTCCTGTTCAACAGTAACTATTGTTTTTACAGCAAAGAAAAAGAGGAGAATGTAAGAGGTTACTGCTATGACGGAATGCTGTTAGGTGACTGGATTGGAGAAGAAGGTGGTTTCGTGAAAACATTCATATCAAGACAGGAGATGAAGATGAATCAGTTTGTTGAATATTTTGAATTTTTTTAAGATGTGGATTATAGAAGATATGTTCAAATCCAGGAAAGGTTTTGAACTGAAGAATTCACTCACTGAATACATACCGGATACATATTTTGAATATGGAGAGTGGGACAAGTTCCTGTTTGAGCGTGATAATCTGAGACTGATAAAGGCAGCGGAGGAAAGCCAGGAGATATACATGAAGAACCGGGAGGAATATAGAAGATGTTTTCAGCTGATAGACGCAGTCAATATCAATATGTTTGAAAAGAGAAAACATATTTAGGTATATTATAATAAAAAAATATTCAGAATTGTAGCATATTGGGGAATACCTAATTTTGCTCGGACTATTAATTTCTTAAATAGCTGCATAAAATATAGTATCTAATGATGCATAATGGCTGTGAGGTTAAAGATGTTATGCAAATTCCTCGGGACTTGTTTTATTATTAGTGTCTGATAAATATATTTGATGGGATGATTATAAATATTGTTTTTATGTACAAGTCCTTTCTCTAAATTGAGATTGCTTTATAATTGTGTATATATCAATAAGCTATAAGGTAATCGAAAAGTTTTATTGGACAGCAATAGTTTTATTTATATAAAATTAGTATCTTCGTTATGTAGGGTAAAGAGAGTATTCCTTATAAACCTTCTTCTTCAGGTGTACTTGATATCCTATGCCCTCTTTTAAAAGAGGGCTTTTTTATTTGATAGTATTATCTTAAGATTGGTGATATATGCTTATAAGAACATCTAAGCCATATCTTATTAGAGTTTATATCTAATAGTTGATTAAAGCTATCTTTGGAATATCTTTGAAGTATAAAAAGCTTGTTGCAATATTCTTCACACCCATAGACCGGTGCTTGCAGCACCGGATTAACTCCGGATTAACTTCAGTTGAGTTTGAAACTTTAATGATTACATTTAAGGGACATTTACTGAATGTCTCTTTTTAAACTTGGAACCGTAGATCTGACTTATGTAAAAGTAAAAATAAATATTTCAATAGAATATTATTTGTTTCTATAATAGAATATCATCTGTTGTAATTTTTGACCCGAATATTTTTAATGTATATATTTGTTTATCAGCGTTATAAAATTTGAATATATTCGAGGCTGAGAAATAAAAAAATATTATTCAGACATCAAATATTTATGATTTTGACGGATTTTATAGAGAAAATCTCAAAAATACATCGGGGGACATAATTTTGTCCCCCGATGCCACTATAGAGGACAAACTGGGGACAAAAATGAGGAAAACATATGCTAAAAAGAGAAAATATGGTTCTCAAAACAGCTTATTTTCCATCTATATAAGTCATTTTCTATCAGAAAATTATAGGTTTTGACTGTATAACTATCTGATAATCAGATAGTTAGCTATTTGCCGATGCAAAAGTTTTGAAATATATTTTGCAATGTTTCTTCCGAGGTTATACCTCCTTCTGCAACAATCTCACTTAGTTCGTGGATACATTGTCTTAAATCCTCACTTACCAAATCTCCTGATAATTCCAATTGCAATCCTTCCTGTACTCTATGAATAGAATCCAATGCTCGTGTTAATGCTTCGTAATGGCGTACATTTGTAATGATAATATCGTTTTGGTTGACTTCCGGTAAGGCAGCTGCCTGTACTAACTTCTTTTCCAGAATCGTTATATTTTCCCTTTTCTTTGCTGAGATAAATAGTTTTTCCACTTTCATGTCAGCAAATATGGCTGACAACTCTTCTTTTTGTGTTGCTAGTAACAGATCTGACTTATTAAATAAAATAATCATCTTTTTCCCTTCGCAGTGTGGAAGAATGTCGGCTTTTAATTCTTCGAACCGCCTTTGGGCATCTGTAGAGTCTATCATCCATAAAATGACATATGCTTGGTCCATCTTTTGGAAAGTACGTTCTATCCCTAGATTTTCTATTGCATCGTTCGTTTGGCGGATTCCAGCTGTATCAATAAATCGGAATGTGACACCTTGTAAATTGATCGTATCCTCTATTACGTCACGGGTCGTTCCATGGATATCACTGACAATGGCTTTTTCTTCATTCAGCAACGCATTCAGTAAGGTAGATTTTCCGGCATTCGTTTCTCCGATAATTGCTACAGGAATGCCATTCTTGATTGCGTTTCCTACACTGAAAGAATGAGCTAGCCGGGCAATAACTTGTTCGATATGGGTAGCTAGACTGCTCAGTTCGTCACGATTGGCGAATTCTAGTTCTTCATGATCACTGAAATCCAGTTCTAATTCCATTAACGAAGTGAAATGAAGTAATTGGTTACGCAGGTTAGAAAGTTCTTTACTGAATCCTCCGCGCATCTGGCTCATGGCTAGGCGATGGGTGGAGGCAGACGATGAGGCTATCAGATCGGCAACAGCTTCGGCTTGGCTCAAGTCCATTTTTCCGTTTAGAAAAGCACGTTGGGTGTATTCACCTGGTAGAGCGGCACGACATCCATTATAGATCAGGAGTTGTATAACTTGCTGCAGGATATAAGATGAACCGTGACACATGATTTCCGTACTGTCTTCACCGGTATAAGAATGGGGGGCGCGGAACAAGGAAATTAAAACTTCGTCAATTACTTCTTCTGCAGAAGAAGTAATTGACGAAGTTTTTTGTAACGTTTCACTTTTTTCTTGCGGAATTTCACTCGTTTGTTGGAAAAATGTATTATTAATTTTTCGCTTTGGGGAACAAATCTTTCCAAAAGTAAGAGTATATGGTGCTCGTTCTGTCAGTGGCTTGCCTGTGGCGGGTGTAAATATGCGTGACGTTATTTCAATCGCTTTTGGGCCAGATACACGAATTATTCCGATGGCTCCTCCCTGGGCGGTGGCAATGGCACAGATTGTATCTTGGTTTATCATTTTCATTTGGTTAATAATATAATGTTTTAGCTACAATGGCTGTTACTTCTTCTAAATAACGGCGGTCTGTTTCATTAAAAAAGTTTAATAGATTACTGTCAATATCCAATACTCCCTTTACTTGTCCATTAGCAAGAATAGGAACAACAATTTCGGAGCGGGAAAGAGAACTGCAGGCTATATGTCCGGGGAATTGTTCTACATTGGGCACTATCAAGGTTCGAGCTTCTGCCCATGAGGTTCCACATACTCCCTTTCCTTTATGGATGCGATAACAGGCGGTGCTTCCCTGAAAAGGTCCTAAAATAAGTTGGTTGTCTTTAACCAGATAGAAACCTACCCAAAAAAAGCCGAAGGCTTCCCGAAGAGCAGCAGCAGTATTGGCCAAAACACTTATTTCTTCTTTTTCATCTGATATTAAAAGTTCAAACTGAGGGAGGAAAAGACGGTAACGTTCTACTTTATTACTAGTTGTTTGTTTGAAACTGGTTTCCATATTTTTATTTGTTTTATGAGGGGACATCTTGTTGTTTTTTTACAAAAAATGGTCTTCTATGAAGCGATGTCCCCTGTTAGGTAAAAAGAGTTGGCTTATTCTGTAAAAAATCTGTTTATGCCAATCTTCTTCTGGATAATAATAAGAATAAGTCTTGATAGATGATCCGGTGAATCTTATCCATATTATATAGACAACTAAATTGGGAATTATATTCTTTCCAAGACTTTTTCTATCAAACCATCAATAGAGTTTTTATAGCCGGTATTGGCTTCCTTTATTAGTCGGTTGGCAATCACCATACATACAGTCATGGCTTTGTGTCCCATCAGGCGTGCTAATCCGGCAAGGGCGGAACTTTCCATTTCAAAGTTAGTGATGCGATAGTCATTGTATTCAAATTTCTCAATCTTTTCATTCTGTTTAGGATCGGCCAATGGGATACGGAGTTCTCGTCCTTGCGGACCAAAGAAACCTCCTGCGGCGATAGTTACGCCACGGACCATATCATTTTGCGCAATGCGGTCTATTAATTCCCGGTCGGCATCAATAACGTATGGGTGGGCGATGCATACATTACCTTCCCACCCCATGTAATCTATAAAAGCTTGTTCTAATTTCAGATCGCAAACCTCATTGCGTCCGGCGTAGAAATTAAGCAGTCCGTCAAAACCGATAGACTTTTCAGAACAAATATAGGTACCAACAGGAGTATAAGGCTGTAATCCGCCACATGTACCGATACGTACTAATTCCAATTGGCGCAAGTGGTCTTTTTCATAACGGGTATTGAAATCAATATTGGCCAAAGCATCTAATTCATTCATCACAATGTCTATATTGTCACAACCTATACCGGTGGAAACTACGGTGAGACGTTTTCCTTTATAAGTACCGGTAATGGTCTTGAACTCACGGCTTTCTATTTCACATTCTTTAGTATCGAAATGAGAAGCTACTAATGCTACACGCCCGGGGTCACCTACTAGAATTATTTTATTTGCCAACTGTTCAGGTTTGATATGAAGGTGGAAGATAGAGCCGTCGGGATTGATAATCAACTCAGATTCTGCATAATATTTTTTCATAATCTTTATTTTTGTGGTTAATGGCCAGTATAATTAATGTTATATTTCTTGTCTTTTTAATGAGTATGCAAACAGATTATTTCCTGGATGTAGATGTTACGGATTTATAAACTTTCATTGATATTAGCATTATCAAGAGAAAAACAGTTCCATTCGCATCCAAGAAAAATATATTAATCGTTGAATACTAGTTTTATTTACTTAATGGCTCATTACCGAAAGTTGTTTCGGGTTTTGCAATATTTTCACGCATGGAGGTATCTGCTTGTATATTCTTCATGCGGTAATAGTCCATAATACCTAGGTTGCCACTACGGAATGCTTCCGCCATGGCCTTGGGTACTTCGGCCTCTGCCTGAATTACATTCGCGCGTGCCTCTTCTGCTTTGGCTTTCATTTCCTGTTCCAAGGCGACGGCCATTGCACGGCGTTCTTCTGCTTTGGCTTGTGCAATATTCTTGTCGGCATTGGCCTGGTCTATTTGTAAAGCAGCTCCAATATTTCTGCCTATATCAATATCAGCTATATCAATAGACAGGATTTCGAAAGCCGTACCGGCATCTAAGCCCTTGCGGAGTACTAATTTAGAGATAGAATCAGGATTTTCCAATACGGATTTGTGATTTTCGGACGATCCGATAGAGGACACGATACCTTCACCAACACGTGCTAGAATCGTGTCTTCTCCGGCACCTCCTACTAATTGGCGGATATTGGCGCGTACGGTGACACGAGCTTTAGCTATAAGCTGTATGCCGTCTTTGGCTACAGCGGTAACGGGAGGGGTGTCAATAACCTTAGGGTTCACTGACATTTGCACGGCTTCGAATACGTCACGACCGGCTAGGTCAATACCAGTTGCCATTTGGAAAGACAGTTCGATATTGGCTTTGGACGCGGATACTAGTGCGTGCACTACTTTTTCCACATGCCCGCCTGCCATATAATGAGCTTCCAATTCATCTCGGGTTATGTTGCTTAAGCCGGCTTTGTGTGCTTCAATCATTGCCGGGACAATGACATAAGGAGGGACATTACGGATGCGCATTAAGAATAATTGCACCAATGAGATGCGTACCCCCGAAACTTTGGCAGACAGCCAGAGGAAAAATGGCACATAATGAAAGAATAGTACCACGAAAATAATTCCACCTCCTATAAGGATGAAAGGAAGATAGTTGGGTTCGATCATAATAATCAGTTGTTTAAAAGTAAATATTTATATTTGAACAGCTCAATATCAAGTTTTTGCTGTTTTCACTATTGTCTAAAATATGCTTGAATGAGAATGTCAATCAAGAAACCTGATAAATTCGTATTTGTAAGTCATTTCCCTATCATTGGTTGAATTTGCGTACAATCACCGTTCCTTCAACCATTCTTTCTACATAAATGGGAGTATTCTCATCAATCAAACCATCGGCAGAGCGCACTTCGATGATGTGTCCGTTAAAGTTTGCATTGCCTATCAGTGCAAGGCGGGTTATTGCTATGCCTTTGTCTCCGATGCGGATATGGGTTCCTTTTAGGGGATCGATTTTATAATCCAGTGTTTTCTTCAAAGAAAGCTTGTCCATGGTTTTTGAGTGCATAAACCAAACGATAATGGCTATGCAACTTAGGACGGATGCTATCAAAGTAATGAATCCTGCTATCGGTCCTAATGTGTCGAAAGCGTAATAGTTGGCATATAGCAGGCAGATGGCTGATGCTATTCCGGCTATACTGATGCCGGGAATAAGGAAAACCTCTACAATAAAGAGAAGTAGTCCTGCCAAGATGAGCGATACGATAATAAATACTTCCATAAATATCTTTGTATTAGTGTTTCAACTTCTTTATTTCTTCGTTGCGGACACTGATATCCAGTTGGGCCATTTCTTTCAGAAGTTGTTCAGTACGTTTTTCCAATTCCAAAATGGCGGGTGTCAGATTCTTCTTTCGTGCACTGTTCCCTTGGGCATATTGTTCGCGCTTGTCATCCAGATTTTTCTTCAGGTTGTCATAATCCTTCTGCTTTTGTATTCTTTGCTGGTAAAGTTTGCGTGCTTCGGCAGAGCGGAAGTCGTTCAATGTGTGGTAAACGGCAGAATCATCTATTATCAAGGTGAAGTCTTTTTGTTGTTCTCCGGATTCTTTGGCATACATTATGGCTGCCAGGCGTTGCTTGCCGGTTCGTACTTTCTCTTCATCTTTCCAAGTAGTACGGATAGAGCGCAGGCTGGCTGCATTTGTGATGATCTGTTCGTCTGTACTTTCATAATTGTATACTTCTTTTGAAGAGTTCGGTACAAACACATAGATACAGACTTTGTTATCAGGCTGATAGCGGTCTGAAGCAAACCAGCCGATATTGTTGAATTCATCAATGGCATACATATAGTCATTGGCGGGAGAGTTAAATGGCATTCCTATATTATCGGGACGAAGATAATTGCTATTTTCCGAATCATAGCGAGTTACAAAAATATCGTATCCTCCCAAAGAGCCTTCTCCATCCGATGCATAATACAAGGTAATGCCATCTGACATTAAGAAGGGATAGTTTACATTTCCCTGTTCATTAAGGGACGTGAGGGGTTCGGGCTCGCTCCAGCCGTCCAACAGACGGATACGGGAGTACAGTTGCATCTTGCCGTCTGTGCTTTGGTTTCCGTAGAGTACTTTATTGCCCATTTCGGTCTGATAGACAGTCCCGGATATGGCAGGATCGTGATAGAGTGCCCCCGATTCTCTACTGATTTTATATGCTTTTAGAAAATCATTTTTATCGACTACAAAGCTGTCTATTACAGTAATGTTTTCCACTCCTTTTATCATACGGGCTGCTTGCTTTATTTGTTCCAGCTCTGCTTCAGCCATTTCGGTAGGGCGTTTTTTCTTTTCCAACCATTCTATGTGTTGTTCGTAGTTATCTACGGCATCGTCAAACCGATAGATGTCATAATATAGTTTTCCTAAGTAGCGGTATGCGTCAATGACTTTGCGGGCGGCGCTTTTTTCAAGGTAGGGCTGTGCTTCTTTTTTTTCTCCTGTTTCATAACAACATGCGCCATACCAATAATTATAATTGGCATTAGAAGGGGCTTGCTTTACCAGCTTTTGGAAAGCAGGTTTGGCTTGTTCAAATTCTCCGTTCAGGAAAAGTTGTTTGGCTTGCGCCAAGCTTTGTGCCGCAGCGTTGCCTGCGCAGCATAAAGTAAATAAACCAATGATATATTTTTTGTACATAGTTAGTTTATAATCCGTATTATTTAGATTCAAAAATACAAATATTAATTGGATTTCTCATGCTTTACATAATTCTATTTTGTTAAATCTTCCATAAATCATTCTTTTCATGTACTTTTGTGCCCTATTTTTAAAGAAGATGTATGGCACAATTTACGGAAGACGAGAAAATAATGCGAAGGTTGGAGCAACGCTTTAACAAGGGGGTGGTAAAGTATCGCTTGATTGAGGATGGTGATAAAATTTTGATAGGTCTTTCTGGTGGGAAGGATTCTTTGGCTCTGTTGGAGCTATTGGCAAGGCGTTCACGTATTTTGAAACCGAAATTTACAGTGATAGCTGTGCATGTAGGCATGACAAATATTCCTTATCAATCTGATTTGGAATATCTGAAAGGCTACTCAGAGGATTTAGGGGTGCCGTTTGTGCATTATGAAACTTTTTTTGATCCGAGTACCGACACTCGGAAGTCTCCTTGTTTCCTTTGTTCTTGGAATCGGAGAAAAGCTTTGTTCACGGTGGCAAAGGAGCAGGGGTGCAATAAGATTGCTTTAGGACATCATATGGATGATATCTTGGAAACTTTGTTGATGAATATTACTTTTCAGGGAGCGTTCAGTACAATGCCTCCTAAATTAGTGATGCGTAAATTTGAGATGACAATTATTCGTCCGATGTGCTTGGTACATGAAGCGGATTTAATTGAAATGGCACGTATCCGCGGTTTTCGTAAACAGATCAAAGATTGTCCTTATGAAAGTTTGTCGAATCGTTCAAATATGAAAGAGGTTTTATATTCTCTAGAAAAAATGAATCCTGAAGCACGGTATAGTTTGTGGAAATGCATGACAAATATTCAGGAAGAATTGTTGCCTGGGATGAATGAACACGATTTATAGTGGATATGGTTGTTTTGTTATTAGGGAATATAACGAAACTGCTTATAGTTAGTTGTTTGTACTTGTGTGCAGCTTAACCAACTATCAATATTATTAATGTATTTAGATGAGGAAGAATGTTATAAAGTTATCCTTCCTGTTGTTTATTGTGCCGGATACAAGGTGATGTACATGTCTGGTTTGTTGGGGAAAGTGTAGAAATATTCTACAATGAAAATGTGGATCTTTTTCTTTGAAAATAGCTTATTCTTAATGTATTTAATTGATAATCAAAGCCTGTCTTGTTTTGGCATAGGCTTTGTTTTCTCTTTGTCATAAGAATAACCATTTAAATATATTAGGATATGAGAAAGTTTTTTGTTGTGTTAGTATGGGTAATGGGATTAGGACTTGCAGCGTTGTTTGCCAAAGATATAGTACGTGGAGTGAAGAATGTGATTGCGATAAATCATTTTACCCCTGTTGAGGTGAATAATGCTCCAACAGGATGGCATCAAGACTTGTGTTGTTATCTTAATTAATTTGCCGTCATAGAGATTTTGTTCATAATTGAAATTGGAAACAACTGTTTTTTATGGCAGCTGTTTCCAATTTATTTGTATTCAGTTGTCCTTATACTCTTTTCGCCAAGTGATTTTTGTACACTAGCCTAGGACAAATGTAAAATAGTAAAGGGGATTGGATGAATAGTTATTAATGAATGTTTTTAATGTCATCCTGTACTGTAGATACTAATTGAAAAGTGCGCCAATATTCCAGTTGAAAATTGCGCCACCA
>CARCZS010000017.1 GCA_948956705.1 uncultured Phocaeicola sp. | reverse complement strand
ACGGTTTCTGGTATAAGGACGGCGAAAAGACCGCTTCTCAGGCTGTTGCCAAAGACGGAGAGGATGGCAAGGCAGGCGCAACTGCTCCTTCTCCTAAAATCAGTGCTGACGGTTTCTGGGTAGTTTACGAATGGGATGCTGACAAAGGCGAATTCGTAGAAAAGACGACTGAAATCTCTGCTCAGGGTACTGGTGCTTATGTTGTGAAGAAAGACGGTGTTTACGTTCTGCATATCGCTGACGAAACAGGTGCATTCCAGGATGTTACTTTGCCCGCTACTTCTGACTCATTCGTAGCTGAAGCACCTTATAGTGATGTTCGTGTTATATTTGAAACAGCACGTTGGTCAAAATGGAGTGCGACTAATGCTCTTGCAAAAGAATTGCTGAAAGAATTCCCTGCATTGGCTGATATTAAAACAAACGATGTTGTTAAACAAGGCGGTAACTTGCCTTTGATTGTAACTCCCGCTAACGTGGAACTGACTGACAAGTTTGCTTTCGCTTTGCAGGGGGCAGATGGCAAAACTGCTGATATAGCTGTTTCAACTCCTGTTAAGGGATTGCCGGTTAATACTTCTATTCAAACTGAGTATATGCCTGTTAGTTTTGACCTTGATGGTAATGGTAAGATTGAAGGGGATGAAATTCAGTGGATGCATGTTGAAAAATACATGCAAACAAGAGCAGCAGAAAATGATTGCTTCTGGGCTTTGAAAGTTGAACCTGCTTATGATACTGCAAAGAAGAAATACGCTCAAGTAGCTAATGCCTCTTTGTCTATTGCAAATGAAAAGGGTACAACTGTAAAAACAGCTTTTGCTTACTCTGTAATGGCTGATGATAAAACAAACGCAGATGTAACTATCAAAGTGAATAAATCTGCAAAATATGCAGAAACCATTGATGTGTTCGAAAAACCATCTACTACAGAGGATGCTATCTTTACATTGAAAAACCAATATGATGGTCATTTCATCTTGTCTTTGACTAATGAAGTGCAAAAAGAAAAATATGGTTTGTCTGTGGAAGGCAGCAAATTGCATATTGCCAATATGCCGGCTAATGAAACTTCTATCAAAGTAAACATGAAGCTGATTGCTTTAGGTTTGAATGGCTCTGTTGCCGGTTCAGGAGAAAAGGCTGAAAACTATGTAGTTGAAATTACAATCAATCAAGGTGTAGAAACTACAGGTATTTTGGCTGATAAGGCTGTAACATTGGCTGCTAAAGCTACAGACGCTAAATTGAGATGGAATATCAAGGATCTGGGCTTGACTGCTGTTCAGTTGGATAATTTCTTGAAGGGTGACGTTAAGATGACTGCTACTCGCGAAGCAATGGAAGAAGGTCAGAATGGTGTTCTTGAAGAAAAGAAATATGTTGCATACAATGCTGCAGTTAACTTCTATGATGCTAAGGGAGATAAAATTACAGCAACTTATGGTGGTAATCCTGCTAACTATGTAACATTTGGATTTGATGTAGATGCTACGGCTACTCCTACTGAGTTGAAAGGTTATACTGCTGAGAAATTCTTACCGAAAGACTATGTTCTTACATTGACTTCTTCAGCTAAGGGTACAACTACTATAATTTACTCAGCTAGTGCTACATTGGCTGTTTCTAACCCCGATGTAACTGCTACTTATATCAAATTGGTTCCTGCATTTGTAGAAAACAATGTATTCCAAATTACAGGTAAGGTTGATGTTAAGAATGGTAAAGTAACTTATAAACTGGCTGATGGTCTGATCTTGAATAATGGTACTGCTTTGAAAGGCTTTATTGATATGGATTATAAGAACTATATCGATAATGGTGGTGATACTGAAGATAAGGCTGCTTATGGCAATTATAACTGGTTAGGTGACGATAAGAAAGCTGATCCGAATGCTGAATTGTCTGTTAATGTATGGAAGACTAAAGCTCAAATTGGCAATACTTGGACTGCGGCAGAATGGAACCAGTTGTATACTGAACGTAACATCCGTGCTGTCTACACATGGTTTGGCAATGACAAGAACATAGATAAATTTGACTATAAGGTAAAAGTTAAGAGTGAAATCTTCAGTGAAACTCCTGCTGAGGCAATCATCATGGATGCCACTAAGTTGTCAGCTGTATTCGGTGGACAGAACGGGACTAATACTATTGATATCCAGAAGGCTATCACTAAGGCTTTGGTTGCTGCCGGTACTGACAAGGATAAAGAATATAATTTGTTTGCAACTACTGGTAAAAAGAATAAATATAATGACTACATTGCTGGACCGAAAATGAACGATGGATATGTTGTTACTTCAGCTGGTAAACCTATCGCTATCAAAGCTGATGATTTGATGGATATGGGTATGACTATGGATCAGTATATTGCATATACTTCAACTACAAATAAGCCAACTTACTACTTGAAACTGAAGTCTGCTATTTATTATAACGGCAAAGAATATGCTACAATTGATGAAGCAAAAAATGCTGTTCTAGCTGCATTAGATGAAACAGCTACTGATGAAGCAAAAAATGCTGCTGCTAAAGAAGTTGAAGACAATGCTATTACATTGAAAGGCTGGAATGATTTGTATACAGCATATGATACATATTACAAATTGGATACGGAAAAGGGACAGTATAAATTGTCAGGTGTAGCTTCTGCTGATAAGATTCCTGCAGATGATGCAACTCTTATATCATTGTTCAATAGCTATAACAGTTTAACTGTATTAACACAGAAAGAAGGAACTGAAGTTCAGAATGCAACTCCTGCTGATTCTCGTATCGCTAATGTCAACATCGCATTTGCTGATGCTTTGGAAGCTACTAAATACTTCCAGAATGTAGCTACTAATGGTGTGGTTTCCGGTACTACAATCACAGCCATAGATAGTGCTCCTGCCGATGTAACAGGTGGTAAAGTAACTGTTCCGATGCAGATTTCTGTAACAGATATCTGGGGCAAGACCATGGTACGTACATTTGATGTTACTGTAACTACAAAATAATCAACCTATAAAGTAAAAGCTTGCTTCCCCTTCGTGAGAAGCAGCTTCTACCCAAGGTAGAAATTATAAACTCTTTCAAGCGGGGAAAGAAAGCGCATCCGGCAACGGGCGGTTCTTTCCCCGCTTTCTTACTTTAAAAAGAAAATGACTATGAAGAATTATTTATTTCTGTCCCTATTATTATCTATAGGTATCTGCGTGGGATGCTCTTCCTCAGACGACAACAAGCCCAAAACTCCTGATGTGGAAATCCCCTCAGTAGACGAGTTGACCTCCATACAAGTAGGTCTGGTGGCCTATTACACTTTCAATAATAGTACAGGTGATGACGGTACCTCCCACCACTATGATGCAGCCCTTATCAATCATCCGGAGATGCTCTCGGATACCCCTTCGGGCAGAGGAAAGTCCGTCTGGTTGAAGAAAGAAGAAAAACAGTACATCAATATTCCCTACCAATTATTCAAGAACACTACTTATTCTGCCACCTTATGGGTGAAAGATTTTGGAGCGGGTATCCTGTTGTCTGCGGTAAACATAGACAAGGCGTTGGATTTCCCCTGCTTGGCAGCACGTACAAAGAGTGGCAAGTTTGAACTCTATTCCAATAACCGGGCAGACTTTAGTAAATCGTATGCCTTTTCCTACCCCTTCAGTACTTTGCAGGATGGGAAGTGGCACATGATTGGCTTCACCCATATTCCTAATGGTGACGGATTCAGTTGTGAAAAGAAACTGTACGTAGATGGTAAGTTTGTAGCCAACTGTGAAGGCGTGTACGATGTACCTTCTTCTATCAAAATACAAATAGGCGGTGACTGTGACGGACATTATAGCAGTTTCTCAGAAGATATGAAACTGGATAACATACGTATCTATGACCGTGTGCTCGAAGCGGAGGAAATGGATGCGATATATCGTTTGGAACGGCTGCAATAAATAAAGGCAGGGCATTTTGAGAGCTTGTTGGAATATGGATACATTTGATTCTAAAACAGAGGAATTCATTGATGCCTATGTCACTGCATTGCACCAGAACACTGCGGCTGTTTTTCTAGGGGCAGGTATGTCCAAAACATGCGGCTATGTGGACCGGACCGAACTGATGAGACCTGTAGCCGCGCATTTGAGACTGGATGTTGCCAGAGAGAGCGACTATGCGTTACTGGCTCAATATTATGTGAACGACGAACGCAACAGAGGGGCGTTGAATAAATTGTTGTTTGATAAAATGACTCCTGATAAAGCGACTTATTCCGAACGGCACACCATCCTGTCCCGGCTTCCTGTTTCTGTTTATTGGACTACCAATTATGACGAATTGATGGAGAAAGCACTGAAAGCGGAAGGAAAAAGAACAGATGTGAAAACCTGCATAAGCAATTTTATCCATCCGTTAAGTGGAAGTGACGCTACCCTGTATAAAATGCATGGTGAGGCATCAAAGATACATGATGTGATTATAACCAGACGCGACTATGAGGGATACAACGACAAATACCAAATATTCAGTGACCAATTCCAATGTCACTATGCCTCTAAAACCTTTCTTTTTCTCGGATTCAGTTTCTCGGACCCGAATATCAATTTCCTGCTCGGCCAGATAAAGAACAGGTATGGAGAGGATATGCCCGTTCATTTTTACATCACAAAAAAAGAAGATGACGCATACTTGAAGCAGAGGCAGAAGCATCAAACCGCCTTTCTGCAGACTTATGGGATTAAGACCGTATTCATAGAGGATTATTCAATGCTTGTGCCTGTTCTGAAAGAGATAGAAAACCGGTATAACCGAAAATATGTACTCATAGCCGGTAGTGCCGACGGATATGGTGACTGGGACACCCGACGTGCGGAGCTTTTTCTTTATCATCTGGGGTACCAGTTAAGAAAGAAAGATTATCAGCCGGTAAGCCAGCTGGGGAACAATATCGGAAAACTGGTGATGATGGGAGCTAATAAATGGGAACAAGGCGGTGCGAAATCTTATAGGACATGGACGCAAAAGGTATTGCCTCCTCCCGCAGAGGATGATGCGGACTTCATCTCCCTTTCTTATTCGGGGATAGGGGCCTGTATTTATTTGTTTGGCAACGAAAAGGAAAGCGAGGAGCTGGTTGACACCCCGACTTGGGAGCGGGAACTGAATGCTTTCTATAGGAGTGGCTTGAATATAGTGCCTGTGGCCAGCACCGGGTTTGCCGCAAGACGAATGTGGAAGAGAATCAGTGACCGTCCTGAAATATACGGTCATTGTCTTAAATATGACTCCCCAGCAAAAGAAACGGGGATTTTTAACAGCCTGGGAATACCTTACGAAGAGAAGGGAATTCCGGCAAATGGTTTCAAGGACTATTTGGACGAGCCGGAACTTTTGCCTGATTATGGATTGATACAGACTATTATAAGAGCTTTGGATATAAACCTTTAAAACAAAATATGCTATGGATGAATTCATTAACAAAAATGAATATAAGTATGATATATTCATTTCTTATTCCAGTACCGACAGACCTTTTGTGCAACAAGTGGTATATACCTTGAAAAACAACGGTTACCGGGTGTGGCGCGATGAGGATATCCTCTTCAAATATAGCGGAGAGAGATATAGACCCCATGTTGAGAGTGGGATAGACGAAAGTGCAGTGGTGCTTTATATTCACTCCAACTCGTCGGTACGAAAGACTTTCGTGCAGAACAAGGAACTACCTTATGCCCTGAAGAAAAAAAAGAAAATCTTGCTTTATCCGCATGGGATTAAGTCCAGACCTAAAAATCCAGAAATGTGGAGCATCCAGCGTGTAGCCATAGCAGATAATCCGGAAACGGGAGAAAAGGACGAGATGTTCAGCATCCTTTCCGCTGTACAGCGTTGTTTCGGTGACCTGACCCCTTCAGGCCGATATGTGAAGCTTGAGACATGTAGTGAGATATGGTCACCGGAACACATAAGCGCGCAACTGACCAATGTAAAATATATTCTGCCAATTCCCGAGAGCAGAAGGGAGGAACTGAGAAGTCTGGGATTTTATTCCGAAGCATCGGAAGATACACGGATGCTGGAAAGACTCCGCTGCTTTTTCAAGAAGTATTATAATGATAAAGACGCTGACACTTTCATTGAAGAGACGGCCTGTGAAGTGGCGGATTATGTTCTGGAACGTTTGAGAAGCCATGCTACCATGTTCAACGGACCGATGGTCGGTGTTTCTGAAATTACTGCCCAAAGATCGCCGGACGGAATAGAAACCCATTCATTGACGATGAAAATGTATCGTTCGGACTATTTCACCTTCAAGGTAATGAGCAAAATATATGGGAATTTGATTGCTTCTCTGGGTGACAAGGAGAATCCTTTTGATATACATACCGTTGAGGACATTCCTCATTATGCTCCTTTCCTCTGTTCTTTGGGAATGGGAGGCTTTCTGTTACAGAAAGAAGAACAGAAAGAAAGTGCCTTGTGGATAAAACGCAGTTCGGGATGCGAGGCTGCCAACCTTTATCATTTCAGCTATGACGAGACTGTGGCTATAAAAGACTTGGAGGAGGATGGGAAGACTGTGAATCTGTATGGAACATTATACCGAGGTATCAAGGAAGAATTGGGACTGTCTGGTGATGAACTGATGCACGAGGGAGGAATTTTCGAGATAGGTGTGATTCTGACTTCCAGCCGGATAGAATTGGAATTGCTGTCTTTCCGGGTACTGCATCCTTCGGCTCACTCCCGCTTCCCGGAACTGCTTGAAGCGGCAGATGACTCCAAACTGGAGGTGGGCGAACAGTTTTTCTTGCAATTGGGAGATTATAGACGGGAGTTGGCAGGACGTTTCCCTACTCCGGAGGCATTAGCATTGATACAGCGTCTGGAGGTACGTTATAAGGATGAGATGTTACTGAAGCAGAAACGTAATACGCTGTTGGTGCAGATAAGCCCTCTGGCCGAGGTGGGCAAAGGTGTGAAGACTGACGACTTTGTGATAGTGGGTGACCGCTGCCGCATAGGACAGGAATGCAAGATACACCATTTTGTTCATATCGACGAAGATGTGGTGATAGGCAATCGGGTGAAGATACAGAACAATGTGATGATTCCGCACGGAGTAACTCTGGAGGATGGGGTGTTTGTAGGTCCGTCCGTGGTATTTACCAATGATAAGAATCCTCGTTCCATCACTCCGGATGGTCAATTGAAATCGGGTGATGACTGGACGATGACACCTACCGTAATAAAGGAAGGTGCGTCACTGGGCGGTGGCGCGGTAATTGTCTGTGGAGTGACCATAGGCAGATGGGCGATGGTAGGTGCAGGCGCCGTGGTGACCAAAGATGTTCCGGACTATGCATTGGTCGTGGGCTGTCCTGCCAAAGTGGTAGGGAGAGTGAATGAAAAAGGAGAAATCGTAGCTAGGGAGGAGTTATGAGTAGGATAGATGCATACCGCTATCAGGTAGTGTTGCTGGGAGATTCCACTTTTCTCCAATCGGTCTCTCAGGACTTGCAGCAACAATTAGAGGACAAACTGGCGGAATTGTCTATAGACCATAAACTAGTGAGGCTGCTTGTGTCGGAGAAGGCCTCGGAGATAGATTACAGCTTGCCGGTGGTGGGACTTTATTTCGGTGGCGCGGCATGGGAGGAGAGGTTTGAAACCGACTCTCCCGTTTTACAGTCTCTGCTGGATAAGGGCATCACTGTGTTACCGGTGGTAAACAGTTCGGATAGGTTCCGGCAGAATGTGCCGAAAGAATTGCATCCTGTCAATGCCATGCGCCTGGGGTCCGGAACTTCCGAAGAACGATTGGCTTCTGTTCTGAACTTTATCTTGCAGGAGTTCCATTTGTTACGCCATCACCGGAAAGTCTTTATCAGTTACTGTCGGGAAGACGCTCTTACTCAGGCTATGCACTTGTATGATACATTATCGGCTCATGGGTTCAATGTTTTTTTGGACACGCACAGCATTAGTAAAGGAATAGATTTCCAACAAGAACTGAAACACCAGTTGATGGATGCGGACATGATGGTAGCATTGCATACTGATAATTATATGAGTCGGGACTGGGTGAAGGAAGAGTTGAATGAAGCCAGTGTTCTGCAAATAGGAGTGATAGAGTTACTGTGCACAGACCAAGGGGACGGACAGGCAGGAAAGAGTATACCGGGTAGCTTGGGATTGCCCATTATAATGAAAAAGATGGATTTGTTGTGTCCTGTCCGTTATCAGGAGATTGAGGAAAAGATAGCCCTTGCCGTAGAACGTTTTTTGGCGAGGAGTTTGCAGGCCCGTATTTCCAATTTGATGGGACCTTTTATAAGTTGGCTGAAAAAAGAGAATTTATCTTATACGCTACATCCTTCACATGTGGTATATGCAGAAGAACAAGATAAAAGGATTTTATTTGTGCCCGCAATAGGTATCCCTGACGCCAAGGTGATGGATGACGCCCGACTGTGGATACAGGAGTATTTGCAGGATGAGGCAGGAAGGCAGGAGGTGAAAGTGTGCCTGGTATACGATCAGCTGTACATGAAGAAGAAATGGATGGAACATCTGCAATGGCTGGATGGGTACTTACCGGTAAAGACTGTTTGTATCCGTGAGTTGGATTCATATTCATATCATCATATATTGGAAAAATGGAAAACAAATTGAAGCATATTTTTCTGTCGGCCAGTATTCCTTCTCCGGAGCGGGATGCGAAATACTATGAAACTGCCGATATGATAGGCATCCGTGACGCAGTCCGCGCATTGGCCGCCACTATTCTTCCTCATGCCCGGTTGGTATGGGGAGGTCATCCTTCCATAACTCCCCTGATTCGTGAGGTGCTGGAAAGAGTAGGAATTAGTTCTTGTGAGATAGAAAAGCATGTGACCCTGTATCAGTCTGCTTTCTTTGAGGGCATGTTCCCCCCAGACAATGAATGTGTGGAACATATAATCTTGACTCAGGTAAGGTTCAGCCAAGGTGTGAAAGACCGCAAAGCCAGTCTGACAGAAATGCGTGAGCAGATGCTTGCTCCTGCACATAACTATGTAGCGGGTATTTTTATTGGAGGCATGGAAGGAGTAGAAATTGAATATGAACTGTTTAAAGAACATCATGCCGATGCGTTACTATTGCCGATGGCAAGTACGGGAGGTGCGGCATTAGAGATTTATAACCGGAATCGGGAAAGTTTTGATATACGTTTGAAGAATGACTTTGATTATCGGACTTTGTTTAGCGAACTGCTGAAGGACAGGCTGTAAGAGTACTGTCTGAGCCGCCCCCGATGCTTTGGCAAGAGCCTGTTGGTAGCTACATTGGAAGCCTATTTCCCAGGTAAGTATGTAGATACAGAAGTGAAAAGTGTTATCGACGAGTAGATAATAGCTTTACATGCATAATATGCGCTGTTTTTCCTTCAAACCTGTCAGCCATACCCTACCCCAACAATGGATTCCGTATCGGCTGACGGATTTGAAGTTTTTTGTTCCTAATACGGTATCCTGTTAAGATACAGACTTTTTTAGAAAAGTTCTTTCAATACTTGCTTGTTGGCTTCATCGATGACAGCCGTATCCAACGACGACAAATAAATCATGGTCGTTCCTTCGGAATCATGTCCCATGCTCTCGCTGATGACAGACAAAGGAATATGCTTATGTTTCGCCACGCTAGCCCATGAATGGCGCGCACAGTGCATCGTCAACGGATGGGTAAGCCCTACCATCCTGCCTATGTCCTTCAACCTGCGATTCATAAGAGTGATGGCATTTTTATACTGCTTTCTTTCGTCCACACCACTGTTTTTGAGAATGGGAAGCAGATAAACAGTGCGATTCCAGGAATATTTCTTCACAATATTTTCCATACATCTCTCCCACCTGATATGGAGCAATTGCCCCGTCTTCTTCCTTTTATAGGATAAAATACCTTCCGACAGGTCTTCCTTACGCAAGTAGGCCATATCTACAAAAGACATTCCGCGAGTGTAGAAACTAAACAAAAACATATCGCGTACATAATCCAAAGTCGAGTTTGGAGGCAATTCCAACAACCTTATCTGCTTTATCACACTGAGCGGAAGGGCACGCTTGATGGTTTTGCACACTCCTGTATAGACATGCTTGAAAGGATAGCGCTGCAAGGTAATTCCTTGCTCCACCGCACGATTGTACACTGCCCGAAGGATGCGCATATAGAAAGAGACAGTATTCATGCTCACTCCATTGCCCTTTAAATAGGCTTCATAAGCCACCATCATGTCTGAGTCCATTTCACTTAGCGATACATCTTCGCCATTCGTAAATCTCATAAAACTATTAAATGCAGCCGCATAGGTTTCACCTGTACGAGCTTGTTCCGACTCTCTCAAATGAGTAATGTTCGTCTGCATAAATAGTGCCAGGGATTTTTTACTTGAACACCTGTTCTTTAGGTTAATTGTAATCATCGTAATCTAATCTTTAAATTATTTTTCTGACTTAACAGCATCCGACAAAGATAAGTTGTCTGTTTTTTTATTCCTTTGCAATTGAGAAGATAAAACGATGAAGGCATAAGGTATTTTATAAAATGGGACTATTCGCTATGATTACAGGGCGTTCACCTCTGTCTTTAACCGCCCCAAGAGGAAAAATCTCATTTCCCGGGGTTTTATTTCTTTGGTCTGTCTAAAATCCCCCATTTCATCGAAAGAACGGTTAAGAGGAAAGAATCTCATTTCCACTTAACCGTTCTTATTTACAACATGATTACCGAACTTGCCTGCCATAGGCAGAAAGACAAGCTGTTCTCCGCCTTTGTGACAAAAACAAAGGCATAAAGAGAGCGAAATCCGTCTCCCCTACTATAGGCGGTTTTGGATATCCGTGTTACTCAAGTTACGTTCTTTACGTTTGATATCGGCACCGAAGTTATAGCTTACCCCGATACGGAAGCTCGTATAGGTAAAGGTATTGTTGAACTTCGTATAGAGTCCGTTGGAGTAACTGGTTCCGCGCATATTCTTCACCAAAAAATCGCTTACATTCAGGCTCAGATTCAGTTTGTTGCCCAACATACTGTAACGGATACCTCCACTGGCTCCATAGGAACCTTCCCGATGAATCACCTGGCCATGACCCGGTCCGGAATAGTAACCGGAAAGACTGGCAACCAACGTTTTGGCTGTATTCAGATAGAATGTGTTGCGGATATTGATGTTATAATCCCAACCGGAATTTTTAGGATGGGTTTCGGGCGCGCTGGAAGTGGTCCTGTTATACTTTAACGTGTGCTGGGCAAACGTCTGCAACCACCCCAAACGGAACGTATAAGAGTTGGTAATACCGAAAGAACGGTTTTTCATATAGTTGTCCCACAAAGTGGAAAGAACATGTGTTTCCTCGTTCAGCATCAGCCGCTGCGAGAATACATCAGTGGCATACGAATAGAATATAGAGAAATTCAAATTGTTCTTCAGGGTATAAGAGAGCTCTGCATTATAGCGATAACTGGGTTTCAGGTCTTCTTTTCCGCGATGTTCGCTATATTTGTTTTCGTAAGTAAGGAAAGGGTTCACCATATTCTGTGCCGGACGCGAAATGCGGCTGGATATATTCATATTCAACACATTATCTTCATTCGGCTTATACATCAGATAGAAAGTAGGGAACAAGCGGGTATAGTCATGCTTGTCCGTTGTCTGCTGGGACTCGGAAATGCCTGTTGTCCGGGTATGCTCCAGACGAAGACCGGCTTTCATTGAGAAATGGGAGCCAAAGTTATGGCTATAGTCGGCATAAAGGGCATAGATTTGTTCTTTATACCGGAAAAAGTCATTTTGAGTGAAAGACACATTGGAGTTATCATACATCAGACGGTTGCGCGTGTCGGTGAAAGATGCTTTCGCACCTGTCGTGAAGCTGTAACTGTCACCGGGAAGGATGAAATCGAGTGCAGAAGAGATTACATCTACCGTACGGTGCTGATTCTTATCATAATTAAACTCCGAGCCGGGGATTATTTCTCCTGTCGGCAGGTGGCTTTCAGAATCAAAATCGAAGAATGTATTGGATTTGTCTTTCAGATAATCGACATCCCATATCATCTTGTGTCCTTTATCTCCCCATGACTTATCGACGTGGAAGTTTACATTCACACGATTCTGTGAATAGTCCTTATCATCACGGCCGAGCATGAATGAATCGGTACGAAGTTCCTGAATGTCGTGCACTTCGGTACGGTTGTCGGTTACATTATTGGGAGCATTGTTGATATAGGTAAGTTGGGTACCTATATTCCATTGTCTGCCCATATCGATATCTATTCCTCCGTCTACATAAAAGGAAGAAAGAGAATAATCGCTTTCGGAACGGCTGCGCCATGTTTGGTCGGTATAGAAACGCCCGTTACGCTCCACATAGCCGGTTTTACCGTAACTTCCGCTACCGTTCAGGTAAGCGGTTACGCGTTGGCGATTGAACTGTAGGCTCAGGCCGCCATACCCATAGTTATATTTCTCACCATACAGATAAGAGCCGAAAGCGTTTCCGCCGATATGGTCTTTGACACGTTCCTTGAGGCGGATGTTAAGGATGCCGGCATTGCCTTCGGCATCATAGCGGGCAGGAGGAGTGGTAATCACTTCTACCTTGCTAATTTGAGAAGCACTGTAGGAGCGAAGAAAATTAATGAGTTCCTCACCGGAGAGTTTGGTCTCACGGTCGTTGATATAAATCTTGATTCCTCCTTTTCCTATGATGTCGACCCCGCTTTGAGACACGCGCAAGCCGGGTACATCGTGAAGGAGATCCAATGCATTACCGCCTACGCTGGCAATAGAGTTTCCCGCATCAAAGACAACACGGTCTATCTCACGCCTGATAATGGGCTTGGCGGCTGTCACAGTCACCTCACTCATCGCTATGGACGAGTTTTTCAATACTAAACTGCCTAAATCAGTATCTTTGGATAGGGTAAGAGGCAACGACAAATCCTGATAGCCCAACAGGGTAATACACAGTAAATAGTTCCCTTTGGGTTCTTGCAACCGGAAGCAACCATTCGTATCGGTAATCATTCCATCCAGATACGTACTGTCAGTGGAGTGAAGCAATATAACATTGGCCACTTCGACAGGAGTTCCCGTCTCATCTTTCACACATCCTGATAATCGATAAGTTTGTGCCGTGATTGTTCCCCATGTACAACATAAAAGGACGAATAGGGAAACAAGTCTTTTTCGTAATAAAGTTTTCATTCTGTAATTCGTTTTGTTTGGCACAAAGGTAACAGCAAGAAGGGGCTTAAACAGACTAAACCAGGAAATAAAAAGTCTTAATCAGAGAGAATTATTTCACTGATTATCAAACAGTTTGATTTATAAAAGTCTTAAATAGGGCGAATCGAATCTTAATGGAGACTAAATCCGTATTATGCTGCCTGCGTATTATTTATATATTCCACAATATCTCCTTTCTCATCCATTCCCAACTTCTTTCTGATGGCTGTTTTGCGAACATACACGCTGGCCACGCTCTGTTGTGTCACCACCCCGATTTCTTTTGTCGAGAAGTCGGCACACAACAAACAACATACCTGCTTTTCTTTCTCGGAAAGCAAGTATCCGTAAAGCGTCTCCATCCGGGAATAAAATCCGCTATAAATAGTATCGATAACCTGATAAAGGTCTTCCCACACCAAAAGAGTATCTACAGGAACCTCCTTGTTGGTGATTCCCGATATGCGGCGCAGCAAGTCCTGATTCTGCGAAGTGGGAGCAGTCGCCACCAAACGGATAATACCCAGTTGCTTCAACAGTATCTTTTTAAAGAAGGCGCTGTCATGCTCTGACTCACTCGCTTTATTCGCGTCTTCCAATAGCCGGGTAAGTGTTTCGACACGGTCTTCGGCTTCCGCCAAACGCAGGTGTCGATTGCGAATATAAAAGAAAACACACAAACCACCCACCGCAAAGATAAATAAGAAAGTGACCAGTAACAGTTGTGTACGCTGACGGTCGATTATCAATGTATAATTCTGACGTTCGAGCTTGATTTTTGTATCCATCTGTTGCTGTATGGTGCTCTGCTTGTTCCAATCTGCCAAGATAAGGGAATCGCCAAACCGTCCGGTTCTAATCGTCGAGATACTACCTTCCATAGCGTAGTCCACCACATTCTGTAATTCATAGAGCAAAAGGCGTGTACTGATGTTCACACCAGACTGCTGCTCTGCTTTCGCTTCAGCTTGCCACGCCATATCCAGATAATATGCAGCCGAATCAAGTTGCCGCAAATAAAGAAAGTTCTCAACCAGGATTGCATGGGTGACAGCCATCTTTTCACGATATACCGGCATCAACTCCCAAACACGGCGAATCAGTGCATTTGATTTCTCCACCTTCTCGGAACGCATCAGGTTAGAAGCATAGTTCCGCATATAATGGCATAAATATGCTGTATCTTTATTGGCTTCAGCCATCGCAATGCTCTTCTCATAATAATAAGTGCAAGAGTCGTCGCCAACCAGCCCAAGATTAATGGCGAGAAAATAAAACATTCCTGCCAAATCAGGGGAAGTAGTGTCAGGGGAATAAGCCAAGGCCTCTTTCACATGGCTGACCACCTTACGGTAATCTCTGCGAAGCTCGTAAACAATATTCGCCTTATAATAAAGCAGGTCGCGGACATTGACGGAGTCATTGGCTTGCTTTGCCCGTGCCACTCCGCTATCCAGCTCTGCAATGGCATCATCCAGCCGGTCTATCCATTTCAGGTAGTTCGCCTTCAGGATATAACCTTTCATCACTTTCTCTCGGTCGCCATGTTTGCGAAAGTAATCCACCGCTTTAGGCAATAAAGAATCTTCTGTCATCGATATATTTCTTGCGCTATGGACCATCGCTTTTATCCATACATAACTCATCAGTTCTTCTTCCGAAAACTCGGCCAAATGTTCTTGCTGTTGCGCAAGCAGAGACAGGACACTATCAGGATAATCCGCCATCAATGAATCGGCGCGCTGTAGCAAAGCACGATGATTGGACGGACGACATCCGGCAACAAACAGCAATATGATAATAATTCCCCAAAGGAAAGGTAATTTCTTCATGATATAAATAACAAAGTTATGCCACAAAGATACAAGATTTAAACAAAAACGCATGGTTATTCCTTATAAAGAATTATATTTGTAAACGAACTCTACAAACCCTATATCTGTTATGAAAAGGATAAAATTCATATATTGGCTGACAGGGTTCTGCGTACTCTGTTCCTGCAACTCGAAAGCGGAAAACGACACGCAACAGGCCGCCGCTTTCGAAGTCCGGGATTCCATAGCCGAAACTCCTGCCGAAATTATAGTGAAGGAACTGGCAGCTGAAGATATAAGAATAGAAAAAGAACTGCTTTATGACAAGCATACTTTGGAGGATGTCTATCCTTATAAGGATACGACACGCTGCTTTCAATGGGAAAAGATAAAAGAGAGATTAGCCTTGTTGGAGAATATCCGGCAGAAACCATCACAATGGTGTATCCTTCAGAATTATAAAAACCGAAATGGAGAAGCTCCGCTGGTCAAGAATTTTAAACGGGATGCTTATAAACGTGTGGCCGATACTTTGGGGGTGGAACGATACCAGGGAGTGCCGTTATACGAGCTCAATGATACGCTCACCCCGGTACGTTATGGACTGGATGGGCTGCTGACGCGCCATCTGGGTACGGATGGAAAGTTTACGAAAGTCACACCTCTATATATAGGAGGAGAATGGTATGCACCTACCAAATATGTGAAGCTCATTCCTGATACTGTTGTTTTTGATAAAGCTATCTTTGTAGACCGCCACAACCAGAATATCACGACCCTGGAACGAAAAAAAGAGGGGGAATGGTTGGTGCGCAGCATGAATCCGGCCACGACAGGGCAACGGCGGCCGCCTTATGCACAGCCCACACCACTGGGTATGTTTGTCTTGCAAGAAAAGAAGCCAAAGATGATTTTCCTCAAAGACGGCTCCACCGCAACCGGAGGTTTTGCCCCTTATGCCAGCCGCTTCAACAATGGTGGCTACATTCATGGTGTGCCCACAAATGCACCGGCAAAAGGTATTATCGAGTATAGCTATACTTTAGGGACGACACCCCGTTCGCACATGTGCGTGCGCAATGCAACCTCACACGCCAAGTTCATTTTTGATTGGGCACCTGTTAATGAGGCAATTATATTTGTTTTGGAATAGAAATGTACGTAACTTTGCACCCATTATTTAGTTTTCACCTATGTACAAAGCTTTTTTATTTCTAGTCCTGTTTTTCTTCCCATTCAGTAACGTATCCACCCGGACATCTGTCCCCGAGGAGATGGCAAATATGGTCATTCCTGAAAACGAAGCACCGGACGGCGAAGCTTTATTTGAAGAAATGGATTTGGGAGGGATTGTAAACTTTCTGGCATTCAGGCAAGCTGTGCAAGGTTACAACAAAATAGAACAGAAAAAGAAACCTGTATTAACTCTTATCGACTTTACCAAACCGTCGACCGAAAAGCGTTTGTTCGTGTTCGATATGAAAGACAGAAAGCTACTTTATTCATCAGTGGTAGCACACGGCAAGAATAGTGGAGAAAACTATGCCACTTCTTTCTCCAATACGGTCGGTTCGTATAAAAGCTCACTCGGTTTCTATCTCACCGGAAGCACTTACCAAGGAAAGAATGGTTATTCATTATTATTGGATGGACTGGAGAAAGGAATCAACGACCGCGCACGCGAGCGTGCCATTGTAGTACATGGCGCCGCTTATGCCAATCCTTCCGTATGCAAGTCCGGAAGACTGGGAAGAAGTTTCGGATGTCCGGCATTGCCGCAGGCACTCACCAAACCAATCATTAATACAATAAAAGGAGGCAGTGTACTCTTTATTTATGCCAACAATAAAGAGTATATGACGAAAAGTACTATTTTACCGCCTCTACAACCGCAAGAGTGGCTCTCTGAAACTCGAAAAACAGCAAATCAGCCATCTTCTTTCTAGAATAAGAAGTTCTTTTAAAATTCTCTTTCCTTCTTTTTTCTATAAAAACCAGGGGAAGAATATGCATAAAGTCATGATTAAATAGAATTACCCGACCAAAAAGATAACACAAAGGGAATTAACCTATCAGATGCCGGCTTCACCAATCTACGAGAATCGCTTAAAAATTTCCCTCATGCATCCTTACCCGAATTAGAGGATTTATTTGTACTTTTGTTCGCATAACAAAAACACACAACAGTTATGGTGCTCAATTATATTTGGATTGCCTTCTTCCTAACCGCCTTTGCAGTCGCATTGGTACGACTCGTTTTGCTGGGAGATACCCAAGTCTTCCCCGAGATTATCAACTCAACCTTCAGTTCTTCCAAAACTGCATTCGAGATTTCATTGGGATTGACCGGTGTGCTTTCACTCTGGCTTGGAATTATGAAAATAGGTGAGAAAGGAGGAGTCATCGCTTTATTCTCTAAATTGCTGAGCCCTCTGTTTTGCAAACTTTTCCCGGAGATTCCCAAAGGACATCCGGTGACCGGGAGCATCTTTATGAATCTGGCGGCAAATATGCTGGGGCTGGACAATGCAGCCACACCGCTAGGACTGAAAGCAATGGAAGGTTTACAGGAACTGAACCCCAAGAAAGACACAGCCACTAATCCGATGATTATGTTTCTGGTCTTAAACACTTCCGGACTGACACTCATCCCAATCAGTATCATGGTATATCGTGCCCAACTGGGGGCAGCGCAACCGACAGATATTTTTGTACCCATTCTTCTTGCCACTTTCTTCTCAACTCTTGCAGGGATTATCACTGTCAGCATTTACCAGAAAATAAACTTGCTTAACCGCACTATCTTATTGTTTCTGGGAGGAATGAGCCTCCTGGTAGCAGGTATCATCTACTTTTTCAATACCCTCTCCCGGACACAGATTGATATTTATTCGACCACCATTGCCAACGTTTTCTTATTCTTAATCATTATCGGTTTCATCATAGCAGGAGTGAGAAAGAAAATCAATGTATATGATGCATTCGTAGAAGGAGCAAAAGAGGGATTCAGCACCGCTGTACGCATCATCCCCTATCTGGTTGCAATCTTGGTTGCAATTGGCGTTTTCCGTGCTTCCGGTGCAATGGACTATCTGATTGACGGCATCGAAGGTACAGTCAAACTATGCGGCATCAACAGCGATTTTGTGGGCGGACTGCCTACTGCCTTAATGAAGCCGTTAAGCGGAAGTGGGGCTAGAGGACTTATGGTAGACGCCATGACCACTTACGGTCCAGATTCCTTTGTCGGACGTCTGGCATGTATCTTTCAAGGCTCAACGGATACTACCTTTTATATCCTTGCTGTTTACTTTGGCAGTGTAGGTATCGTAAAAACCCGCCATGCGGTGCCTTGCGGACTGTTGGCAGACCTGGCAGGGGTGATTTCGGCTATCTTTATTTGTTACCTTTTCTTTGGATAAAAGAGGATTATCAGAATACTTTATCTATCTTTGCCCGTCTTTAAAAATGAGAAAAGTATGATTAGTTATCAGACAGAAGGCATTGGGATGCCTGCCATCAAGAAAAGGGAAACTACCGAATGGATAAAGAAGGTTGCCGCCGACTATGGAAAAAGAGTCGGTGAAATAGCTTATATCTTCTGCTCCGATGAAAAGATTCTGGAAGTAAACCGCCAATATTTACAACATGATTATTATACGGATATCATTACTTTCGACTATTGTGCCGGCAACCGTCTTTCGGGCGATTTATTCATCAGTCTGGATACTGTCCGCACGAATGCAGAGCAATTCAACCAACCGTATGAACGAGAACTTCACCGCGTCATCATACATGGTATCCTGCATCTTTGCGGCATCAATGACAAAGGTCCCGGAGAACGCGAAATAATGGAAGCGGCAGAAAACAAAGCATTAGAAATGCTGAATATCTGATTCGCTTCTTCCACACATACTATCAGTCTTGAAGCGGAAAACAGGGTCGGTTTTTATTCTTGGGGATTTAATAGATGAAGCAAACACCTGTCGAAGTTGTGTCGAAACGCTCATAAACTAAAAATCACCCTCTTCCGGGCGCTGCATACGTTTTAAACTCCCTAAGTCGTTTCATTAGCCGGACTAAGCGTTTTCGTCCTTTCGATTACGTCTGTCTGTCCGTCGGATTACTACAGACTCCGGCAGTGGACTGTATAGTCCGCTACAGTAGACCGTACAGTCCATTGCAGTGGACTGTACGGTCTGCTGCAATGGACTGTAATAATCTTCCGTTTAAAAGGGCTTGGTTGCCCCTACGAAACGGCTTACTCTTCCCTTTGCATCCGATATGACATATCGCATCCCCAAGAAACCAATCTGCCCCGACATACATCGCTCCCAAACAGAGCACTTCAATGAGAAAGTACTCGATTCCTGACAAAATAATCCCTCGATTCTCTTTTTTATCATCCTTTTTCCTCTCTCTATCATTTTCTAACAATCCCTCAACCTACTTTCTGACAACTTTTTAGTAATTTTGCCACGGTAAAAAGAAATAAATCAATGGATTTTAAGTACGACGTAATTGTAATTGGTGCCGGACATGCCGGTTGTGAAGCAGCCGCTGCCGCAGCGAACCTGGGTTCAAAGACTTGCCTTATCACTATGGACATGAATAAGATTGGGCAAATGAGCTGTAACCCGGCTGTGGGAGGCATCGCAAAAGGACAAATCGTAAGAGAGATAGATGCACTCGGAGGATACATGGGAATTGTAACCGACCGCACTGCTATCCAGTTCCGCATGCTCAACCGCTCAAAAGGGCCTGCCATGTGGAGCCCGCGTGCGCAGTGCGACCGTGGTAAATTTATCTGGGCATGGCGTGAAATATTAGAGAACACACCCAATCTGCATATCTGGCAAGATACAGTAGAGGAGTTGATAGTCGAAAATGGTGAAGTAACCGGACTGGTCACTTGTTGGGGAGTTACATTCCATGCAAAATGTATCGTGCTGACCGCAGGAACTTTTCTGAACGGGCTGATGCATATCGGCCATAAGAAGTTGGCGGGAGGACGAATCGCCGAACCAGCTTCTTACCATTTGACCGAGTCTATCACTCGCCACGGTATCACTGCCGGACGAATGAAAACCGGTACTCCTGTTCGTATTGACGGTCGCAGCGTACACTATGAACTGATGGAAACACAAGATGGAGAAAATGACTTCCATCGCTTCTCTTTCATGAGTGAGCCGCGCAAACTTAAACAACTGCAATGCTGGACTTGCTTTACGAATGAAGAAGTGCACAAGATTCTGCGTGAAGGACTCCCCGACTCTCCCCTTTTCAACGGACAAATTCAGAGTATCGGTCCCCGCTATTGCCCCAGTATAGAAACAAAAATCGTAACCTTCCCGGATAAAGAACAGCATCAGCTCTTCTTGGAACCTGAAGGCGAAACGACACAGGAACTTTACCTCAATGGTTTCTCCTCTTCCCTGCCAATGGATATCCAACTAGCCGCATTGAAGAAGGTACCTGCTTTCAAAGATTTGGTTGTTTACCGCCCCGGCTATGCCATCGAATATGATTATTTCGATCCTACCCAACTGCAACATACGTTGGAATCGAAAGTAATCAAAAACTTGTTCCTTGCCGGACAAGTGAATGGAACAACCGGTTACGAAGAAGCCGGAGGGCAAGGTATCATTGCCGGCATCAATGCACATATCAACTGCCACGGTGGAGAGCCATTCACCTTGGCACGAGACGAAGCTTACATCGGTGTCTTGATTGACGACCTCGTGACAAAAGGTGTTGACGAGCCTTACCGTATGTTTACCTCACGCGCCGAATATCGCATCCTGCTCCGTCAGGATGATGCTGACATGCGCCTGACCGAGCGGGCATATAAGCTGGGCCTTGTCAAACAAGACCGCTATGAGCATCTGTGCAGCAAGCGTGAAGCTGTAAACTCCATCATTGATTTTACCAAGAAGTTCTCTATCAAAGCAGCACTCATCAATGACGCTTTGGAAAGCCTGGGAACTGCCCGCCTCACCCACGGATGCAAATTAATAGATTTAATAAACCGTCCACAAGTAACGATAGAAAGCATCGCCGAACATATCCCCGCGTTCAAAGAAATGCTGAACAATATAACCGACCGCAAAGAAGAGATAATCGAAGCAGCCGAAGTACTTATCAAGTATCAGGGATATATCGACCGTGAACGGATGATAGCCGACAAGATTCACCGTCTGGAAGCTATCCGCATAAAAGGTAAGTTTGATTATAATTCGCTGAACTCGCTCTCTACCGAGGCTCGTCAGAAATTAATAAAGATAGACCCTGAAACATTAGCGCAAGCCAGCCGTATCCCGGGAATCTCGCCCAGCGATATCAATGTCCTGCTGGTGCTTCTCGGAAGATAAAGAGGCAATGTTTCACGTGAAACAAGTTATTTAATTATTAAACAATAAAACGCTGGTTATGAGCAAAGAAACGCTATTAGCTAATTTAAGAGAAATACCTGATTTTCCTATCCCGGGTATTTTATTCTATGATGTCACTACGCTGTTCAAGAGTGCCGAGTGCATGCAAGAAATGTTGGACACATTGTATGAGATGTACAAGGACAAAGGCATCACCAAAGTGGTGGGTATCGAATCGCGAGGCTTCATCATGGGTGGTGCTTTGGCCGCACGTTTAGGCGCAGGTTTTGTAATGGCACGTAAACCGGGCAAGCTCCCCGCTGAAGTATTGGAGGAAACATACGCTAAAGAATACGGAACCGACACCATCCAAATACACAAGGATGCTATCAGTGAAGACGATGTTGTTTTGCTGCACGACGATTTATTGGCTACAGGCGGAACAATGGCAGCCACTCACCGCTTAGTGCAGAAGTGCGGTGCCAAGAAAACATATATCAATTTCATTATAGAATTAAAAGAGCTGAACGGAAGAAAAGCATTCCCTGCAGATATCACTGTGGATACACTGCTGCAATTATAACTTCGCCTGCAGTCGAAAAATGTACTTTGGAGGTGTGTCAAAACTAAAATGGCCTATCCAATCGTCAACTGTAGAGGCAGGGGTTGCCTGCCCGAAGACACAAAGCAAACTGTTTTCGGGCGAGCGAACCTGGCCCCTACGAACTAAACGACAGTATTATCCACATTTTGACACAACCCCATATTCCGAATAATGTATTCGCGAATAGCTGCGAATAACCAAACATTACCGCTACAGCCAAAGATAGTATATAAACCTTTGGAATAGACGTATGAAATCCGTCTTTAGCCCAAGACAATAACATTGTAACAATATGGAGAAAAAAGAAGAGATTAGCACCAATGAATATCTGAGAGGAATTGTTCTCAATCTTCCCGAAAGCCCCGGCATTTATCAATATCTGAATGCTGAAGGAACCATTATTTACGTTGGAAAGGCAAAGAACTTAAAACGTAGAGTCTCTTCTTATTTCAACAGAGAACACCCTAACGGAAAGACCCGAGTGTTGGTCAGCAAGATTGCAGATATCCGTTATATCGTAGTGAAAACGGAGGAGGATGCTCTCTTACTCGAAAATAACCTAATCAAGAAATACCGTCCGCGTTACAATGTGATGCTGAAGGATGACAAGACCTACCCTTCTATCTGCGTAAGCAACGAATACTTTCCCCGCATCTTCAAGACACGTAAGATTATACGCAACGGCTCCAGTTATTACGGCCCGTATAGTCATGTTCCATCGATGTATGCCGTACTCGATTTGATTAAAAAGCTCTATCCTATCCGTACCTGCAAACTGAACCTCACCCCGGAGAATATCAACGCCGGAAAGTTTGATGTCTGTCTGGAGTATCATATAAAGAATTGCAAGGGACCGTGCATAGGACGCCAGTCTCACGAAGATTACCTGAAAGACATCAGTGAAATCAAGGAAATTTTAAAAGGTGATACACAAATTGTGAGCGACCTGCTCATGGAGGAGATGCAAGCTTTGGCTTCTGAAATGAAGTTTGAAGAAGCGCAAAAGATAAAGGAAAAATACGACCTCATCGAGACCTATCGTTCCAAAAGTGAGGTTGTCAATTCCATCATTCATAATGTCGATGTATTTTCCATTGAAATGGATGAAAACTCAGCTTACATCAATTACCTCCACATCACCAACGGTTGCATAAACCAAGCCTTCACATTCGAATATAAAAAGCGTTTGAATGAAACCAAAGAAGAACTTTTGCAATTGGGAATAGTGGAAATGAGGGAACGATACAACAGTACTTCACGCGAGATTATTGTTCCTTTCGAGGTGGATATGGAGATGAACAATGTAACTTTCACCATTCCCCAAAGAGGTGAGAAGAAACACTTGCTCGACCTTTCCGTCATGAATGTAAAGCAATATAAAGTAGACCGTCTGAAACAAGCGGACAAGCTGAATCCCGAGCAAAAGAAAGTGCGCATCCTGAAAGAAATACAAGACCAACTGCACATGGAGAAAATGCCTGTCCACATCGAATGTTTCGATAACTCCAATATCCAAGGCTCGGATGCCGTAGCCGCCTGTGTGGTGTTCAAAATGGGTAAGCCCAGCAAACAGGACTATCGCAAGTTTAATATTAAAACGGTAGAAGGCCCCGATGATTATGCCTCCATGAAGGAAGTTGTCCGACGCCGCTATACTCGTGCCGTCGAGGAAGGTTCTCCCCTGCCCGACCTCATCATTACTGACGGTGGAAAGGGGCAAATGGAGGTCGTTCGTGAAGTGATTGAAGACGAACTTCATCTGAATATTCCCATTGCCGGACTTGCCAAAGACCGCAGACACCGCACCTCGGAACTGCTTTACGGATTTCCTCCACTTACCATCGGCATTAAACAAAGTACACCGTTATTTCATCTTCTAGAGAATATACAAGACGAAGTACATCGGTTCGCCATCACTTTCCATCGTGACAAACGGAGCAAGAGTCAGGTAGCCTCTGCTTTGGACAGTATTCCGGGAATCGGCGAGAAGCGTAAATCCGCCCTTCTAAAAACGTTTAAGAGCGTGGCACGCATTAAAAAAGCCACACTAGAAGAAATAGCTGCCGTAGTGGGCGAAGCCGCCGCTAAAAATATCAAAGAAAGCCTTACAGAATAAAAGGGATTTTCTACCTTTGCATCTATACTACCTGCAAGAAACGATAAAAAATAAAATATGAGAATAGTTATACAACGAGTAAGCCATGCATCCGTCACCATCGATGGGGTCTGCAAGTCGGCCATAGAAGAAGGATTAATGATATTGGTAGGCATTGAAGAAGCTGACAATCAGGAAGATGCAGACTGGCTATGCAAAAAGGTTATTGGTCTGAGAGTGTTTGATGATGAAAATGGAGTAATGAATAAGTCCATCCTCGAGGCTGAAGGTAACATATTGGTTATCAGCCAATTTACTTTATTCGCATCCTATAAGAAAGGCAATCGCCCCTCTTACATCCGTGCGGCACGGCCTGAAACAGCCATTCCTTTATATGAATACTTCTGCAACGAACTCAGCATCGCCCTTGGACGTGAAGTAGGCACAGGAGAATTCGGAGCCGACATGAAAGTTGAACTTCTGAACAACGGCCCTGTTACTATATGTATGGACTCAAAAAACAAAGAATAATATGACACTGGAAGAAGCACAGAAAGAAGTAGACCGCTGGATTAAGACATACGGTGTGCGCTACTTCAGCGAACTGACCAATATGGCCGTACTGACTGAAGAAGTGGGTGAGCTGGCCCGCATCATGGCACGTAAATATGGTGACCAATCCTTCAAGGAAGGTGAAAAATGTAACCTTGCAGACGAAATGGCCGATGTGCTTTGGGTGCTTCTCTGCCTCGCCAACCAGACAGGTGTAGACCTGACGGAAGCCTTTCATCGGAATCTCGAAAAGAAAACAAACCGAGACAAGGACAGACATAAAAACAACCCCAAATTATAAAAAATTATGGAACATAACCACGATTGTAGCCACGGTCACGAACATGACCACGGACACGAAGACGCTCATGACAAGTATATGGAAGCACTTGCCAAATACAACACCCATCTGAATGATGAAGATGTAAAAGCAAAAGTAGCCCATTTCATCGAAGAGTATCTGGCTGAAAACAATACACCGGAAGTTAAGAAATTCCTCTTCCATTGCATTGACCTCACCACGTTAAAGTGTACCGACTCGGAAGAAAGTGTGATGAAATTTACCGAGAAGGTGAACGATTTCGTTGATAAATATCCCGATTTGGACAATGTAGCCGCCATTTGTGTTTACCCCAATATGGCAGAGATAGTAAATGATACGCTGGAAGCCGACAAGGTAAACATTGCCTGTGTATCGGGGGGATTTCCCTCTTCACAGACATTCATTGAAGTGAAAGTAGCAGAAACAGCCATGGCTATTCATAGCGGTGCAGACGAAATAGACATTGTCATCTCGGTCGGTAAGTTCCTGACAGGTGACTACGAAGGAATGTGCGATGAAATCGAAGAATTAAAAGCAGTATGCGGAGACAAGCATTTGAAAGTAATTCTGGAAACAGGAGCACTCGGAAATGCTTCCAACATTAAGAAGGCATCCATTTTATCGATGTATTCGGGTGCAGACTTCATCAAGACCTCTACCGGCAAAGAGAATCCTGCCGCCACTCCCGAAGCGGCCTATGTGATGTGCGAAGCCATCAAAGAATATTATATGGCTACGGGCAGAAAGGTCGGCTTCAAACCTGCAGGAGGTATCAATACCGTGCACGATGCACTGGTATACTACACCATCGTAAAAGAAATATTGGGTAAAGAATGGTTGACCAATGAATTATTCCGTTTGGGAACAAGCCGCCTGGCCAATCTGCTCCTTTCCGAGATTGTCGGTCAGGAAACCAAGTTCTTCTAAGAGCCGCATACGCCACCATTATCGATGAGGGTAAATGTGTCGAAACAAAAATGCCCCTTCCGAAAAGTTACAGATTGTAACTACCAAACTTAAAAGAGCCGTATCAAACTCTGTCGCGAGTAATGATACGGCTTTTTCTCTTGCTTTTAACGACACCATCATACCCCCAAACAATGGGCATTGTTTGGGAAAGTTGTTTCCATTGTTTTCATAAAGTGTCCCTATTGTTTTGAGAAAGTCTCCCTTCGGAAATTAAATTACCTGTCCATCTAAAAAACGCTTGAAGCAATTCCCTATTCCAGCTTGAGGTGAGGGCTATTTTTCCCGTTCTATCACGTAATCAATATAAGCAGTCAAAGCATCTTTAATGCCTGTGTCGGCTGTGGAAGGAAGCAACTCCAATGCTTTATTACGATAGTCCACCATCACCTGTTTAGCATACTCTATACCGCCATTCTTCTTCACATAATCGATGAAAAGGGATATTTCTGCATCTGTGGCGTCCAAGGATTTAATGCGAAGCGCCAATTGGCACATCCGCTCATCCCCCAAAGTATTCAGAACATGCAATGCCGGTAATGTCAACTTACCCTCATGCATATCATTGCCGGTCGGCTTGCCTATCTCATCGGGAGAATAATAATCGAAGATATCATCCTTAATCTGGAAAGCAATCCCAATCATCTCACCAAACAACCGTGCATTTTTCACCATTTCATCGGAAGAGTCGACCGCTACAGCCCCGGCTTCGGCACTGGCTGTAAAGAGAGCGGCTGTCTTCTTACGAATCACATCATAATAAACTTCTTCGGAAAACTCGGAAGCATTGATATTGGTCAACTGGATAATCTCACCTTCTGCAAGATTTTGCCCCAGCCGTGCCACCAAATCAACAATACGGATAGAACCCGTCATGGCAGAATGCTTCAGACTGGTAGCCAACATATAGTCTCCCACCAATACAGATACCTTATTATTATAGATAGCATTCACCGACGACTGCCCGCGTCGCTTATCGCTTTCGTCCACCACATCGTCATGCACCAGACTTGCCGTGTGAAGCAACTCCAGCGAAAGAGCGGCATGAAGTGTAGAATGATTGATTTCACCGAATAATTTGGCCATCAGCAACGTCAGGATAGGACGCATCATCTTGCCATTCCTCTGCTTAATATAGGTCAGCACCTCACTAAGTAAAGGATTGGAGCTTTGGAGCGAAGCGTCAAACAAGGATTTGAACTCTTCAAACTCCTTAATAATAGGCAATTTGATTTGCTGTAACTTCTCCATACAGGTTAATTTGAGCACAAAAGTAGTAATAAAACGCGGAATACGGTATTTTTTTGTACTTTTACCATGAAAAAACTAAAGATTTTTAAGAATGGACAAACTTTTTCTGCTGGATGCTTATGCATTGATATATCGCGCATACTACGCTTTCATCAAAAGCCCGCGTATTAACTCCAAGGGTTTCAACACTTCAGCCGTACTCGGCTTTGTCAATACGCTGGAGGATGTATTGAAAAAAGAAAACCCGACACACATTGGTGTAGCATTCGACCCTGCCGGACCTACTTTCCGCCACGAAGCATACGAACAATACAAGGCCCAGCGCGAAGAAACGCCGGAGGCAATCCGTTTGTCCGCACCTATTATAAAGGACATTATCCGCGCTTACCGCATTCCCATTCTTGAGGTTTCAGGTTATGAAGCCGATGATGTAATCGGTACATTGGCTACCGAAGCCGGACGGCGCGGCATCACAACTTATATGATGACTCCCGACAAGGATTATGGCCAACTGGTGAGTGATTATGTGTTTATGTACCGTCCCAAATATGGTGACAAAGAATTTGAGGTAATGGGGATAGAACAGGTAAAAGCGAAGTTTGATATCCAGTCGCCGGCCCAAGTCATCGATATGCTGGGATTAATGGGTGACTCATCCGACAACATCCCCGGCTGTCCGGGCGTGGGAGAAAAGACGGCACAAAAACTCATCGCCCAATATGGAAGCATTGAGAACCTCCTCTCCCACACCGATGAGTTGAAAGGCGCACTGAAGACAAAGGTGGAAACTAATCGAAAAATGATTGAGTTCTCCAAATTTCTGGCGACCATTAAAATCGACGTTCCCATTGCGCTGAACATGGACGAGCTGAAACGTGAAGAACCCAACGAAGAAGAACTTCGGAAGATTTTTGAGGAAATGGAATTCCGCACACTCATCGACCGCGTTTTTAACCGTGAAAAGAAAACGGCTTCGGCAAGTGCGGCTTCAAAGTCACACGGCAATGCACAAGGCTCACTTTTCGGTGACCAACCTTCGTTATTTGACCAGCCGAGCCCTTCGTCATCTTCACAGGCTTCATCGCAAGGCAATCTCTTTGCAGAATTTGAAGACGAGAATACAGGAAGCGGAAATTATTCAAATCTCGCATGTTTAGAAAACTTAAAATACGACTATCAACTCGTTGATACAGAAGAGAAAAGAGTCGATTTAATACAAAAGTTACTTACAAAAGAAACTTTCAGTCTAGACACGGAAACAACAGGAACCGACCCTATCACCGCCAAACTGGTAGGAATGAGTTTCAGCTACGCCGAAAACCAAGCTTTCTATGTTCCCATTCCCGCCGAACAAGAAGAAGCACAAAAAATTGTTAATGAGTTCCGACCGGTATTTGAAAAAGCAGGAGCACTGAAAGTGGGACAAAATATCAAGTACGATATGTTGGTGCTAAGCAACTACGGAGTGGAAGTTTGCGGTCCGCTGTTCGACACCATGGTAGCACACTACGTGCTGCAACCCGAACTGCGCCATAACATGGACTATCTGGCAGAAATCTATCTGCATTATCAGACGATTCATATAGAAGAGCTCATCGGACCTAAAGGCAAAAGCCAAAAGAATATGCGTGACCTCCCTCCCGAAGCTATATATAAGTACGCGTGCGAGGATGCCGATGTCACCTTAAAGCTAAAGCATGCACTAGAGAAGGAACTGAAAGAGCAAGGAGCCGAAAAACTCTTCTACGAAATAGAGATGCCCCTAGTACCCGTCCTTGCCTATATGGAAAGAAATGGCGTGCGTGTAGACACGGAAGCACTGAAACAAACCTCGGAGCATTTCACAGCCCGCATGAATCAAATAGAAGAAGAAGTGCACCGGTTGGCAGGGACAGACTTCAACATTGCATCGCCCAAACAAGTGGGAGAAGTCTTGTTTGACAAGTTACACATCGTAGAAAAAGCGAAAAAAACAAAGACCGGCCAATACGTGACCAGTGAGGAAGTATTGGAAAGTCTGCGCGGAAAGCATGAAATAGTGGGCAAGATTCTGGAACATCGAGGACTGAAGAAACTACTCGGAACCTATATCGATGCCCTACCCCTGCTTATTAATCCGGAAACAGGCAAAATACATACGTCTTTCAACCAGACGGTAACCGCCACAGGGCGCCTCAGTTCGAGTAACCCGAACCTGCAAAATATCCCTATCCGCAACGAAGACGGTAAAGAAATCCGCAAAGCATTCATCCCGGAAGACGGATGCGAGTTTTTCTCTGCCGACTATTCTCAGATAGAGCTCCGCATCATGGCCCACTTAAGCGGTGACAAAAATATGATAGAAGCCTTCCGCGAAGGAGACGACATCCATGCCGCCACAGCCGCCAAAGTATATAAAATAGCCATCGAAGACGTGACGCGCGAACAACGCAGTAAAGCCAAAACCGCCAATTTCGGTATTATCTACGGCATCTCGGTGTTCGGACTAGCAGAACGCATGAATGTTCCCCGCCAAGAAGCTAAAGAACTGATAGACGGCTATTTCGAGACCTATCCGCAAATCAAGGAATATATGGAGAAAAGTATCGAACGAGCACGTGCCAACGGTTACATCGAAACCATCTTCGGCCGTAAACGTTTCTTGCCGGACATCAATTCACGCAATGCCGTAGTACGCGGATATGCTGAGCGAAATGCCATAAACGCTCCCATTCAGGGAAGTGCAGCCGACATTATCAAGGTAGCCATGATTAAGATATTCCAACGCTTTCAATCTGAAAGTATACGCTCAAAAATGATACTTCAGGTGCATGATGAGTTAAACTTCAGCGTTGTGCCCGAAGAAAAGGAAAAAGTACAGCAGATTGTAATGGAAGAAATGGAAAAAGCCTATCTGATGCAAGTACCTTTAAAGGCAGACTGCGGCTGGGGAAATAATTGGCTGGAAGCACATTAACAAAAGTACATAAGCAGACAATACGCTATATCACAACATATTAAAGGAGACCATTCGTTTGGTCTCCTTTTTTATCCGCCTATCATTATCGTACGCTCAAGCCCCTGTTTATCCCCTTCCTCCCCAAAGACCGCCAACCCGATAACACAGAAATAAACAACTGTCATTTCCCCGCTACTCCCCTATTATTCAAAATAAATACATGAGGCCCTTTTTCTCCCCCTTAGATATATTCTGTTACATACCGAAAACTTCAAATTATTAATATTTGTTTATTCAGTGACATTTTGCAAAAATATTATCTTTTTATTGCAGATTTGTTAGGTTGTTCAATTTCTTTTTGTACATTTGCACCGCTTTTAGAAACAATATGAAAGTAACAATCTAACACGCTAATATCATGAAGAAGATTAATTTTTTGAAAGGAATGCTCTCTGTAGCAATGCTATTTATTGCCAGCCTTACAATTTCCGCTGCAAATCCGGGTGACAACCTGATTCACAATACAGAAGAAGTAAACGGAGTAATTGTTTCGGAAACTGTTTTCAAGATGGACGGTAATATGCTGACCAATTACATGAAGCACAACTATAAGTACGATGCAAACCAACAACGTACCGAAGATGAAACCCAGAAATGGAATAGCAACAAGAACTGTTGGGAGAACACCCTCTGCATCCGCTACACTCACGGAAACAAGAGCATTACTACCGAATATTATAAATGGAACTCTAAGAAGAAAGAATATATACTAGTACCTGAAATGACCGTAACTATGGATAAGTAAATCTATTCTAACAATCTAACACTTTTCATAAAAACTCTACGAAAGGGCAGCCGTGAAGGTTGCCCTTTTTAGGGATTACTCAATTGGGTAATTCCACTTCGGAAAGCATATATCCTCCCCCATCCGAATCAACTCCCAACAACAAGATTCTGCGTCTTTCCTCGTCTATAGCCATATTGGTATATTTGCCCTCCAACCGCATCATCTTCGCAGGCTCTCCATTCCAAGCAAACAATAACAATTTGTTTCCTCCATAATCTTCAGGCCCTATTCTTTCTTCACCGGAAAAAAGCCCGATACAATAATTCGTAGAAGATTTCAAATCGACAAAACCTGTCTTGTTGTCTGTCCGAAAGACCACAGGCGATACATTATCTCCAGTCAGTTCGTAAATAGGATGTTCAAAACTATATTCTTTTATCAAATGCCCGCCATTATTCATATCATAAAAACAGATAGACTCACCCATACCACAAGCTACCGCCAAGACTCCTTTCTTTTCCTGATAAGCCATCGTTCCTTGGTAGATAAAACCATTTTCGGCATCCGTATTTTGACGGCGATAACCCTTCGGATAATGACCAAACAAACTCACAACATGCCCCCTACCGTCAAGCAAGGCCAGGCGATGTCCCTTCACTATGCCCGAAGCCAAAAAAGCATCTTCACGAAGAGGTATCACCTGAAAGGCCGCCGACAAGGAATCGTCCACATTGATCTGAACGCTCCGGTAAGAAAGGGATCCTCCATCCTGTTCTACAAATACCAATGACGACCTGCCGGCATCCCACAAACAAAGCGAATTACCCACTTGCGAAATATTCCCCAAATGAATAAATTCATCCGGGCCCATTCCACGCGAAGCGAAGTCACCCAAGAAAGTTCCCTTCAATCCGTCAAACACCGACATAAACTTAGGCTGATGAATATCACCCAACAAAAGCATTCCATCCTTATAGTCCATCAAATAAGGGGTTCTAAACTCTTCAGTCGAAATCGGTGAAGCCACAACAGAAGCCATTGTCTGATCTTGAAACAAATTCACCATAGAGTTTTCCACCTTATCATCGCAAGAAAAGACACTAAAACAAATGCAGAGCGACAGAACTCCACGAATAATCTTTCTCATATTTCTATAAAAAGCACCCATATCACTAATAATCAGCACATAAAAAACACCTTACTTACAAAATATTGTAAGCAAGGTGGAAAATCTTAGTTATTTCTTATATTTAATGCCTGGAAGTTTTATAGACCCTTCATAACCGCACGTATATGTATATGGGGCAATACAATCATAATTACCACTTTCATTACCAGCCAAAGCCTCTATATTAGCCAAAGCAATATCAGACACTGATTCAACCTTATAAGAATCATACACACCATATCCTATACCTAGGATGAACACGGACATAAGAAATACATTGAAAATCTTCTTCATAATCTTAATTTTTTATTATTACAGGGCGAAAATACACAAAAAAAAGACCTGCCAAACAAAAATGGTACAATTCTTCCCAAGCAAGGATATGAACCACCCCATAAATCGTTCCAATCAACAAAAACCGCCGATTACATTAAAAACGCTAAAACCTTACGCTACTTATGAAAGAAATCCGTATCTTTGCAAATCGTCTGAAAGCAGACAAAAGAACAGACAATAAATACTTAAGATATAAAACAATGGCTTTACAATGTGGCATTGTCGGCCTTCCGAACGTAGGAAAGTCGACACTTTTCAATTGCTTATCAAATGCAAAGGCTCAAGCAGCCAACTTCCCTTTTTGTACCATCGAACCCAATGTAGGCGTCATCACCGTACCCGACGAACGTTTGACCAAGCTTGCCGAGCTGGTCCATCCGGGACGCATCGTACCCACCACAGTGGAAATAGTTGACATAGCCGGACTGGTGAAAGGCGCCAGCAAAGGCGAAGGATTAGGAAACAAATTCTTGGCCAATATCCGCGAGACAGACGCTATCCTGCACGTGCTCCGCTGCTTTGACGATGAAAATGTAACCCACGTGGACGGCAGTGTAGACCCTGTACGCGATAAGGAAATCATCGACACCGAACTCCAGCTGAAAGACTTGGAGACCATTGAAAGCCGCATCCAGAAAGTGCAGAAACAGGCACAAACGGGTGGTGACAAGGTGGCCAAGCAAACATACGAAGTGCTTGTCAAATACAAAGAAGCCTTGGAGCAGGGCAAGTCTGCCCGCACCGTACAATTTGAAAGCAAAGACGAACAAAAGATTGCCAAAGAATTGTTCTTGTTGACTTCCAAACCGGTGATGTATGTATGCAATGTGGACGAAGCGAGCGCAGTCAACGGTAACAAATATGTCGAGATGGTGCGCGAAGCGGTAAAAGAAGAAAATGCAGAAATCCTGGTCGTAGCAGCCAAGACAGAAGCCGACATTGCAGAACTGGAAACATACGAAGACCGCCAGATGTTCCTGCAGGAAGTAGGTTTGGAAGAATCAGGCGTAAACCGTTTGATTAAAGCAGCCTACAAGCTGTTGGATTTAGAGACATTCATCACAGCCGGAGAAATGGAAGTGAAGGCATGGACTTACCGCAAAGGCTGGAAAGCCCCCCAATGCGCCGGAGTTATCCATACCGACTTTGAAAAAGGCTTTATCCGTGCCGAAGTCATCAAATACGAAGATTACATTCATTATGGTTCGGAAGCAGCCGTAAAGGAAGCCGGAAAGATGGGCATTGAAGGCAAGGAATATGTGGTGCAGGATGGCGACATCATGCACTTCCGCTTCAATGTGTAAGATATTCTCTTGTTGGGCAATTGTTAGATATCATTAACAACTGCCCAACATAACATTAATCAATCATATACCCAAAATGACAAACAACGAACCTAACTTTCTTATTATAGGAACCGGTGGCGTTGGAGGCAGCATTGCCGGTTTTCTTGCTTTAGCAGGAAAAGATGTGACATGCATTGCTCGTGGCAAGCACCTGGAAGCCATCCGCGAAAAAGGACTTCACTTGAAGTCGGATTTAAAAGGCGAACATTACCTTCCCATAAAAGCCTGTACAGCCAAAGAATATGACGGACAAGCAGACGTCATCTTCGTATGCGTAAAGGGATATTCCATCGACTCCATTCAGGACGTTCTGGAACGCGCTTCGCACCCAGACACTTTAGTGATTCCTATCCTGAATGTGTATGGAACCGGTCCCCGCATCGGCCGACTTGTTCCACGTGTAACGGTGCTCGACGGCTGCATATACATTGTCGGTTTCGTATCCGGCACAGGCGAAATCACGCAAATGGGCAAGATATTCCGCCTTGTCTTTGGAGCACGCCCCGAACAAGGCATAGCTCCCGAACGCCTGAAAGCCATCGCAACTATACTGATAGATGCAGGTATCAAAGCAGACATATCGGATGACATCAACCGAGACACTTTCATCAAATGGTCCTTCATCTCTGCCATGGCATGCACAGGAGCTTATCACGACGTACCGATGGGCGCATTGCAGCACCCCGGCGCAGAACGCGATACCTTTATCGGCCTGTCGCGCGAAAGTAGCGAAATGGGACGTCGCATGGGCATCATATTTCCCGAAGACCCGATAGAATACAACCTGAAAGTAATTGACAAGCTAGACCCCCAAAGCACTGCCTCCATGCAGAAGGACATTGCCAAAGGCCACGAATCAGAGATACAGGGAATGCTGTTCGACATGATTGAACTGGGAGAAAAACTGGAGGTGGACATGCCTACTTATCGCAAAGTGGAAAAGAAATTCAAGACCTGTCATTCGTAACCCCCCAAATTATGCACCAATTACTCCATATCGTCTGGAATCCCGAAATAGAGGCAATCTCTATCTTCGGCATCACTATCCGTTACTATTCCATCCTGTTTGTCACAGGACTGATTTTGGCCTACTGGGTCATCTCCAAACTGTATAAAGACCAAAAGATTCCGTATGAGAAATTTGATTCCCTCTTTATTTACTGCCTGCTGGGTATCGTTGCAGGCGCACGGTTGGGGCATTGCCTGTTTTATGAACCGGGCTATTGGCTTTCCCACCCTCTCGAAATGATTCTTCCCGTCAAGTTTATAGACGGAGGCATCAAATGGACAGGCTATCTAGGTTTAGCGAGCCACGGAGGAACCATCGGATTGCTACTCTCCCTTTGGATTTATGCCCGTAAAATGAAATTAAACTATCTTTCCGTACTCGACAACATTGCCATTGCCACCCCTATCGCCGCCTGTTTTATCCGTTTGGGCAACTTGATGAATGGCGAGATAGTCGGCAAACTGAGTAATGTGCCCTGGGCATTCATCTTCCCCCGCGAAGGAATGGAACCGCGCCATCCGGCACAACTCTATGAAGCCATAGCCTATCTCATCATCTTCGTCATAGGACTGTCTTTATACAAGAAATACAAAACCTCCCTCCTTCCGGGTTTCTATTTCGGCTACTGCCTCACCACCATCTTCGTTTTCCGCTTCTTCGTAGAGTTTATCAAAGCAAGCCAAGAAGCATACGAAGACAGCATGATGCTCAATATGGGGCAATGGCTCAGCATTCCGTTTATCCTTATCGGAGCACATTTTATGTATCACTCTTTCAAACCGGCTAAAAACAAATGAAACATATCATAGACATTGACACTTGGGAACGTCGGGACAACTATAATTTCTTCCGCACTTTCCACAATTCATGGATTTCCATCACCAGCGAGGTAGAATGCGGCGAAGCCCTTGCTGCGGCAAAAGCCTCCGGACGCTCCTTTTTCCTTTATTATCTTTATGCCATCCTTCGGGCTGCCAATGAAGTGAAAGAGTTCAGATTTCGTACAGACAAGCATGGAAATGTAGTTTATCATGACACGGTGGACATGAGTACCCCCATCGCCGTGCCGGGAAAGACCTTCTACACGGTGCGCATCCCCTATCATGAAGATTTCGAATGTTTCTATGCAGAAGCACGCCGCATCATCACTTCTATCCCCGAAGACGGCGACCCATACGGCACCGACAAAGAGATAGAAGAAAAAGGAGACTATGATGTAGTTCAGCTCAGTGCCACTCCCCAGCTTTACTTCACCTCGCTCACCTACACCCAGAAAGAACCGGGGCACCCGCTGGACTATCCATTAATGAATGCAGGAAAGGCTGTCATCCGGGGTGGAGTGCCGGTGATGCCCATCGCCTTGACTGTCAGCCACGCTTTTGTAGACGGAGCGCATATAGCACAGTTCTTTCAGAAAGTTGAAAAGACAATGAAAGAACTGGCTGAAGCCAAATAACAGGTTAAAGGAAGGGATACCATTTCATGACCACGCACGAATGATATCCCTTTTACTAGAATTCCTTAAAACAGTCAATGCACTGTCCGGCTTCACATTCAGCAATGAATCTACCTGATATAGACAAATATCTTATTCAAAAACGGTATCCTATAGAAACCTGTAAGGTAGAATTACGTAAACCATAGGTCGGTTGCGCCTTCATAAGCGTTTGTTTTTAGTTTCTCTCCTACTGCCACTTTTAGAACTTATAACCTATACCAACAGAAAGTGTCAGCCCATGCCCTCCATAGTTCACAAAATTCGTTTTCAGAGAATACTTACAGTCCATAGAAACGAACCAATGTTTATGCTCCACAGACACTCCCCCTTTCAAACCGTAAGTGAAATGGTTACCAAAATCAAGATGCCACCATTCGCCATATTTCTGCTGACATCCGAACATAGCATACTGCACATAAGGCCCTGCATTAATACGCATAGAGAAAGCATCACTCAACTTCACTTTAAAAGAAGCCAATACAGGAAGTGTCAAAGCATATTGGCTAAAAAACGCATCTACCTTTGTCTTGTCCTTCGAATCATTTTCTTCGTAAGTAAGTATCAACTGCGGTTGGATATACCATGATTCACTCAACCGGATATCATACAGCCCACCAACATAGCCACCGGCTCTCCATTTAAATCCTTTGGCAGAAGTAGTTGACAGATTAACACCACCGACCACTCCCCACCGGTTCTGAGCAGCAGCCGAAAATACTACAATCATAAAAAGCGACATCAAGAATAATAACTTTGCTTTCATATCTCTTTGTTTTAAAATGATGCTGCAAAGTTAGGATGAGAATAGTATAACAACAAGCGAAAGCGATGACACTACAAAAAGATAATACACTATCTATCAGCAGTATACATTCTACACCTCTGACAATTTCCGCTTTATTCTGGACCTGCGCTGATTAATGGCTTGCGTATCGCTAAAACCCAGACATAATGCAACGGTCAAAGAAGAGAGCCCTGTCTGTTCCATACAAAGAAAGAACAAATCATCTTCAGTCAACCCCGAACATTTAGCTTGCAAAGAAGATACATACGTCGAATAAATCCCCAAAATCACTTTTTTAAGCTTATCTGTCTCCACCGTAGAGAAGACCATTCTATGCTTTTTATCTGTCTTATCCTGATTGGCCAATGCCATTACTTTTCTATAAATCGGTGTCTGCTGGAACTGCCAAGCCTGCAACTCTATCTTCTCTTTCTCCAATTGAGTTATCAACCGCTCTCTTTTGCTGATTTCATCCAGATTCTTATTTTCCTTATCCCGCAAAAGAGCGATGACAACTTCATTCTCCTCTATCCGCCATTGCATCGTACGCAGTTTGTCATTCGTATACTCCAATGACTGTTGATAAAGCACTTCCTGCCTGTTCTTCCTATTAATACGATATTGGTAAACGAGAATCATTACAAAGAAGATGACAACAGCGACAAAAACTATCAGTCCTATCGTCATTCTTGACTTTCTTTGTTCCTCCCTTATTCCCAGTTCCGTTTGATGCTTATAGACCAGATGCTGTACTTCGGACAGTTCCTCACCGGCATCCAAGGAATCCCGAATCATCACAAAAGTATCCAGATAATGATAAGCAGACTTATAATTACCCAATTGGGCTTTAACCACAGCAAGTGACCAATAAGGCATTGCTTGAGGCTCAGAGAGAAATAAGCTCTTATCCAAATAATAGCCGGCAGAATCATATTGCCCCAAATCAATATATAAATCACCCATATTCAGAAAATAAAGCCCCGATTGGGGATATTTGTCAGAGAGAGACTGCAACACCTTACGTGCATAAACCACAGCCGAATCTGTTTCTCGAAATTGTCTATAACGGATACTCAGATTATGCCAAGAGGCAATCATCATGCTTGTATCTCCTCCATTCTCCGCATACTCCACCGCTTTTCGCTGATAAGCAAGGGCAGAATCCTGTTTCCCCCTCATTGTATAGACATACCCGATATTATTATAGACCACAGCTGTATCTCCGGCATTATACGAATAATATAAAGACCGGTTCAACACTTCCAACGCCTTGTCATATAGCCCGCAATCTCCATACCATAATCCCAGCACGCTATAAATCAAGCTCCTGCATAGCGTATCCTCCGGATAATCCTGCAACACGTCCAACGCTTTCAGATTCATCTCTATCGCTGCCTTTTTATCATCCATCTGTGCCAGCAACCGCCCTTTATAAAGCAAAGCCACTGCCATCTCCTTATCATCATCGCCATAATAATCGAGTGCAAAATCCAATAATGAATCGCAAGGCAACAAAGGCAACTCATTTTTATCCATAGCCTCAGCCATTAGCAATGCATAATAGGCCCTGTCCGCTTCTGTCATTTCATCCAAAACAGATATACTCCTTAAAACAGTCAATGCACTGTCCGGCTTCACATTCAGCAATGAATCTACCTGATATAACAGCAGATTAGAGGAGTGGTGATTACAGGCAAACAAGCAAACAGCCAGCAGGCCGATGACATTTAAATTCACAATAAATGAACGCATAATAATTTTGTCTTTAGTTTTCTAGTTTTCTGCAGGCAAAGGTAGTAAAATACCTCTAAAAGAGAAAGATAACTGCCTGAGAAGCATTAAGAAGACAAAGTTTTACCATACACTGGTAAGAGTTCGCACGTAAGTACCCCCCCAACAATGCCCATTGTTTACATAAACAATCACTACCGGTTGACCGTGAAGTACGCCGTCAGCGTACAATGTTTCCATAGCTTCTTCTTTTATTAATGAACGTAAAATATACATTAACCACGAACGTGGTTAACTTTAACCACAGTCGTGACTAAGCCTAACCACCCTCGTGAACAGACTTAACCACAGCGGTGGTTAAGCAATTACAATAGGCTTCTTACATAAACGGTTACTATTGTTTGGAAAAACACTCTCTATTGTTTGAAAAAAGCCTTTGGTCAACTTTTGTCTTTCTTTATAAGACATTCGGAGAGTTGAAACAAAAAAAAATGAAAGTGTGTCGGAACTCTCATAAACTAAAAATCACCCTCGCCACAGGTAGTTGTAGCAAGGGTGATTTCGATAAAGATGTTCGTCAATTAATAGCCAAAGTCCTTTCCCCTATGAGTTCATAACCGACATCAGGCTTCACTTCAAGTCATAAGTATAATCATAAGGGCATTACATTTCTCCCTGCCTGCAACTCACATCTTTCAGCTTCCCCTGAAATCCATTCAGCGTATCTCCTATCTGCTGCAAAGGAAAGACCAAAGTCTCTTGATAGCGCATCTCATCCATCGACTTATACTTAGGATTATAGACCCGCATGGTTCTGCCTTCCAGACGCTCCTGCAATTTACCGTCCACATACAGGGAAGTGCCCTTGTAATCTCCTTCAATGCGGATGGAAGACCATCTGCCGGCCGGAAGACGATAAGAATTAAACACAAATGTGTAACCGTCGCGAGAGAAGGCAATCCGTCCCGTATTCTCCCAGTTTGTATATACCGTGGCATGAGCGCCTCTAAATAATACACCGCTGATATTCGTCTTTTCGTCCGGACAGATTTTGAATTCCACCGTATAGGGGTAGCCCACTTCCTGCAAAGCAGTCTGAACCGTATCCTTACCGGTAAAGAGCAGTTCCTTGCCGGGAACCGTCAGTGCGACATCTTTATGGGGAGAGATTTTGCCCGACAGGTTAATGCCCGGCGCTTCGGGCATCTCTTTGCAAAGAGCCTCAAATGCTTTATAAGGCACTTGTTTGTTGTCTCCCTTCCACAGTCTTTCGGTCAGCACCTGAACGGCCGGAAAAGCACGGATATGCACATCCTGTTGCGAGATGCCATTGCCGCATTGGTCGTTCCACACGGCAAACATTCCGCCCAATACCCCCGGAGTACCTTCGGGAAGTGTCTGCTTGCGGTTCATCAGCCAGGGAGTCCATGTCTCATACAGCCATTGATGGTCCAAAAACTCGCGATAGTAGCCCGCACCGGGCACAATATACAGATAGGTATCGCAAGTATTGATAAGCTTATATCCGTCTTTTAAAGATATTTCCGGGTCTACCCAGTCATACGACCACGCATTTACCGTTACTCCCTCTGCCTTTACAGGAGTCTTTCCGGGAAGCCATTTCAAGCCTCCCCACATACGCGGGGTCTTACCATACTTTTCAATGTACTTCAAGTAGCGGTCAGTGAAATAACGATACTGCTCGGCTTCTTTCTTATTGTATTCGTCCGTACCGATATGCACATCAGGGCCTATAAACACAGGGTGCTCTCCTGAAAGATACTCATCAAGCAGCGAATCGATAAAACGGTACGTTTCCTCTTTATACAAGTCCAGATGGTCCATTCCATACTCTTTGCTGCCTATTTCGGGCTTGTATTGGGTGAAGGACAATGAATGGGCCGGAATGTCTATTTCGGGAATCACATTCACCCCATACTCCATGCCCAACCGCTGCAAGTCCGTAAACTCTTGTTTGGTATACGAACCGTCCTTTGCCGTCAGACCGGGGAAACGTTCGCTTTCAAGACGGAAAGCGGCATACGTCTTGTTCCAGTCATTGTCAAAGAACTGCGGAAAGCCGTTGTCGTTCAGGTGAATCTGGAATTCGTTCATCTTATAGAAGGAAAGTATCCTGACATATTGCTTCAGATAGTCCAACGTAAAGAACTTGCGGCCGGCATCAATCATAAAACCGCGGTTAGGGAATAAAGGAAAGTCGCGTGCCGTCCCTTTCGAAATCTTTCCCTGCTGCTTATAAAGCATCTGCAGCAGCGTGCGGGTTCCCCAGAACACTCCTTTCCGGGTAGGCGCCTCAATCCCGGCATAACGGTTTACCGACAGTTTGTAGCCTTCATCACCCAACTCTTTGTCGGGCTTCATCAGAGCCATATAAATATCATTTTTGCCCGGTTTACCGGTTCTCACGGAATAATTCCAGCCCAACATGGCGTTCAGGTCATCTGCCAATATCCCGGCGGTAGACAAAAGTACAGCCTCATCAGCAGGGTTTACAACAATATTGCCTTCGGCGGGAAGGGCCAGTTTGCCACTGCCTCCTTTCCATTGCTGAAGGGCAGGGATTACTTGGGGACACGGTTCTTGTGCGGAAATCGCAAGACATGCCATCCACAGACAGCATAAAACAAGAAAGTTTTTCATAAGCATTGAGGTTTTAAAAGGAGGGGGATATTATTTCCCCCTGACTATTTTCTTGATATCATTCAGTTTATTCAAAGCTTCGAGAGGCGTCAGATTATTGACATCCAGCGTCAGAATCTCATCACGTATCTGACACAGCACCGGGTCGTCTAACTGGAAGAAACTGAGCTGCATCCCGTCTCGGCCGGAAGCTATCTCCGCCGTCGGTTTGGCAATCCCCTGCTGGCGGTTGTCCGTCTCCAACTGGTGCAGGATATCGTTTGCACGTTTCACGATGCTCTTCGGCATACCCGCCATTTTCGCCACATGGATACCGAAAGAGTGCTCACTGCCTCCCCTCTCCAGCTTGCGCAGGAAGATGACTTTATTATCCACCTCCTTCACCGACACATTGTAGTTCTTAATACGCTTGAAGGATTTCTCCATTTCATTCAGTTCATGGTAATGAGTGGCAAAAAGTGTACGCGCCTTTGCACGCGGATGCTCGTGGATGTGCTCCACTATCGCCCATGCAATAGAGATGCCATCGTAAGTGGAAGTGCCCCTGCCCAGCTCATCAAACAGCACCAGACTGCGCGGAGAAAGGTTGTTCAAAATATCCGCCGCCTCATTCATCTCTACCATAAAGGTAGACTCTCCCACCGATATATTGTCGCTGGCACCCACGCGGGTGAATATCTTATCCACCATGCCGATACGGGCACTCTCTGCAGGAACAAAACATCCTATCTGCGCCAACAGCGTAATCAATGCCGTCTGGCGGAGCAAAGCCGATTTACCGGCCATGTTAGGCCCCGTGATAATGATTATCTGCTGGCTGTCGGTATCCAGATACACATCATTGGCAATATACTTCTCCCCCACCGGAAGCTGTTTCTCTATCACCGGATGGCGTCCCTGCCTGATATCCAGCACATCACTGTCCTCCACTATCGGACGGATGTACTTATTCGCTCCGGCAACATTGGCAAAAGCAAGCAGACAGTCCAAACGGGCTATCTGGTTGGCATTAATCTGAATGGCAGGGATATATTCGGCAAGGGAAAGAACCAAATCATTATAAAGCTTGGTTTCGAGCGTCAGAATCTTATCTTCCGCACCCAGAATCTTTTCTTCGTATTCCTTCAACTCCTGTGTGATATAACGCTCTGCATTCACCAGTGTCTGTTTGCGAATCCAGTCGGCAGGCACTTTGTCTTTGTGTGCATTGCGCACCTCTATGTAATAGCCGAATACATTGTTATAGGCAATCTTCAGACTGGGAATGCCGGTCTGCTCACTCTCGCGCTGCTGCACCTGCAACAGATAATCCTTTCCCGAAAAAGCGATGCGGCGCAACTCGTCCAGCTCTTCATTTACCCCATCGGCTATCACTCCCCCTTTATTCACCAGCAACGGAGGGTCATTCTTTATCTCTTTGGCTATTTTCTCGCGGATATTGAGGCAAAGGTTAAGCTGTTCACCGATGCGGCGCAAACTGTCATTGTCGGCATTCAGACAAGCGTTCTTAATAGGCTCGATGGCCTGCAATGCCACTTTAAGCTGAACCACCTCACGCGGAGAGATACGTCCCACGGCCGCTTTAGACACAATGCGTTCCAGGTCGCCGATAAACTGCAACTTCTCTTCAATGAACTCTTTAAAGTCCGGTTCGCGGAAGAAATACTCCACCACATCCAGGCGCTCATTGATAGGCTTCTCGTCTTTCAACGGAAACACCACCCAGCGTTTCAGCAGACGGGCCCCCATCGGGCTGATTGTTTTGTCGATAACATCCAGCAGACTCGTGCCTCCGTCATTCATGCTACCCAGCAATTCCAGGCTCCGGACAGTGAATTTATCCAAGCGCACATAGCGGTCTTCCTCAATGCGCGACAGCGAGGTGATATGGCCGATTTGATAATGCTGCGTCATATCCAGATATTGCAGGATGGCGCCCGAAGCGATAATACCGTTCTTGAGATGCTCGACGCCGAAACCTTTCAAATTCTTCGTTTCAAAGTGTTTCAACAGCTTCTCGCGAGAAGAAGTCTCGGTAAACACCCAGTCCTCCAATTCGAACGTGAAGAACTTGCTGCCGAAATTTCCTTCAAACATTCCCCGCTTTCCGCGTTCAAACAATATTTCCTTGGGAGCGAAGTTGTTCAACAGCTTGTCCACATAGTCAAACGGCCCTTCAGCCGTAAGAAATTCACCGGTAGAAATATCCAAAAAAGCAACACCACACGCAGCTTTACCGAAATGGACTGCCGCCAGAAAGTTATTCTCCTTATACGAAAGGACATTATCATTGATGGCCACCCCCGGAGTCACCAACTCGGTAATACCCCTCTTCACCAACTTCTTTGTCAGTTTAGGGTCTTCCAACTGGTCACAGATGGCCACACGCTTGCCGGCACGTATCAGTTTCGGCAGATAAGTATCCAGAGCATGATGCGGAAAGCCCGCCATCTCCACACTCTTCCCTTGTCCGTTGGCACGTTTGGTCAGTGTAATTCCCAATATTTCAGAGGCTACAATGGCATCTTCGGAATAGGTTTCATAGAAATCTCCACACCTAAAAAGCATGATTGCATCGGGATGCTTTGCCTTCAACTCAAAAAACTGCTTCATCATCGGGGTTAAAACCACATCATTTGCCACTGTTGTATCCTTTCTTTTTAAAGTTAATATCACCGGACAAAGATAGCAAATCGACCTCTGATTTTAAAACAGTGAAAGGAAAAGTTTTACACTATTTATCCCTCTTGCAGCTACACAATATCTACAATAATCTTTGCTTCTTTCAATTTTCGGAGTATCTTTTCTTCTTTCATTGAGCGTGCCGGCATCTTGCCATGAGCCAACCGCCATACTTTCCACGGAGTAACCTGATGCTTGAATGCCAGACTACAATAAACAAACCGATACTTTGAATTCCAAAATCTAAATATTTCCATCATCTCAATGATTTTATCTGTCTTGTAGCTCCGGCAAAACATTTATTATTATTAGAAACGTGGAACTATCTGTTCTAATATCCGCTTAGGAAGGCCCTGAGATTGCCTGTGAACACGAATATACGACAGCTTAGCCCCACGCTATAACAAGCGTGAGAACCAACTGCGTCCTTCATGTGTTCACGAAAATTTCTCAGGTTTTCCTAAACATGAAAAAGACACAACGTTTCTCTGCAACGTAATCTTTTATAAATCCGCAGAGACATCTCCATGTCTCAAACTTGTACAAAAGTAGTGATTAATTGTCAATATACGCCCAATAAATACCAAAATATTAACCGCATAGTCATTTTATTGTTTCTATCTTTGTGCACATAAACAAATAAAGACCAATGAAAAAGATACAAGTAAAAGAGCTGAAAGACAACATGTTTGAGACAATCAGCAAAGAATGGATGCTGGTAACCGCCGGTACAAAGGAAAAATTCAATACAATGACTGCCAACTGGGGCGGCATCGGATTCTTATGGAACAAGCCGGTAGCCTTCATCTTTATCCGCCCCGAACGCTACACGTTCGACTTCATAGAGCAGAATGATTACCTCACTCTCTCTTTCCTGGGCGAAGAGCATAAGGATGTTCACAAAATTTGTGGTTCTAAGTCAGGGCGAGATATCGACAAAGTGAAAGCAACAGGGCTTCAACCCTTATTCACCGAAAATGGAAGTATTACTTTTGAACAGGCCCGGCTGACCTTTGAGTGCAAGAAACTGTATGCCGATATAATTAAGCCGGAAGACTTTATCGACCAAAGCATTATCGACCGATGGTATGGAGAAGCGCACGGCGGCTTCCATAAAATGTATGTGGTAGAGATTGTCAATGTATTGGAGGCAATCTCATAAAACAGGCGGCTGAGTACCTAAAATGGAAAGTATATATCCTGTTCTTGGCACAGTTTCCAAGGACAGGCTCTCGTCTTCCGACAGATATTTCCGCAGTCTCGCCACATAGTTATTCAAACTCTGCTCGCTGCCGGGAGTACCCTCCCACAGCTCCTGCACTATTTGTTCGCGACTTACTGTTTGATTCATGTTCTGTGCCAACAACTTCAGCAGTTTATATTCAAACTCAGTCAGCCTTCTCACAGGCTCCTCGCCTTTGAACAACATACTGTCTCCGGCTCTCAGATTAAACATTCCGATGGATAGTCCTTTCGGATGGAAATATGGCGTGTGCCTGCGTATGTAAGCCACCAACTCCTCCATTTCGAAAGGCTTTCGCAGATAAGCGATGCCACCTGCATCCAGCGCCCTTGCCACTTCCGAACCGGCTATGTGTGAAGAGACAAACAGAATCGGTGTATCGGGAGCCGTCAGTTTGAGTTCCGCAACGGCATCTATTCCATTCTTCCCTCCTATCTCTACATCCAGCACCATAATGTCCGGCTGCATTTCCTGAACCACACCCTGAATTCCTACCAGCGTAGTGCAATACTCTGCAGCATAGCCCGATGCCCTCAATGCCAAGATTACCACTTGTCCCAATGCGATGTCATCGTCTACAAACAGAACTTTTGTCTTTTCCATCCGTTTTTCTCCTTTCAATCAACGATATGGAATAATGAATGTAAAAGTGCTTCCTTCACCTTCGGCACTCTTCATCATTATTTCCCCTCCATGTTCATTTATAATATATTTGGATTGTGCCAAGCCTATGCCGTAACCCTTCTGCTGTTGCTCTTCGCTTCGGGGAACCCGATAGAACTGGGTGAACAATTTCTTCTGATGGGTGGCAGCGATGCCCCAACCATTGTCTTTGACAGACACACGCAACCGCTCATCCACAATAGAAAGAGAGACCTCTATTCTCACTCCTGCATCCGAATATTTCAAGGCATTCTCCATCAGGTTACGAAGCACGTTCTCTATATACATGCCATCGGCCATTACCTGCAAACCCGAAGGAAGTTCATTGATGATGCAGATGGTATGAGGCTTGTCCGGATAGAGGCAGGACAACTCCTTCTTCACTCCCGCTGCTATTTCCGGAACATCAATCAGACTTTTATTCAATACCACCTGATGACGATCCATGCGTGCGGTCATTAACAAAGCCTCTATGTTGGAAATCAGACGCTTCACACCCGCTTTACTCGTTTCAAGCATCTCCTTGGTCTCCTCATCGGATACCACTAATTTCAACCACCCCATCATCGTAATAACACTGTTCAATGGAGATTTCAAATCATGAATAGTGCCATTTATAGTCATTTCCCTCTTGCGGAGCAAGACTTCCTTCCGACGAATGGCAGTCAGCTGAAAAAACAGACAAAGTAATACCAGCAGCATCATGCAGGCAGAAAGAGCCAGCGTCCAAAGCTGATGCCGCAGAAAATGAGACATAGGAATATCTACCTTTATCTGAAGATATTGCAAGCCTTTTGTGCCAATAGGCATGAACTTAGATACATAATCAGGCGTATGGCTTTCCAAGTCTCCAACAGAAGAAATCATTACGGTGTCTTTATCATAAAGAAGGAATTGATGAGGATGATGGATAATGCTATCTGATAAATGCCAAAGGCTGTCCAAAGTATGCATATTCAGGGGGAAACCTGCTGCTAATAAATAATCTTGCGCCAATTGAGATACAATCTCTCCGGTTGTAGTACCTATCCCCATCTTTCTAGCTGCCGGCAAATTAAATGTATCTTTATTAGTCGGTAATTTACGAATACTGTCTAACTCTTGCGGAGTCATGTCCGACAATAATTTCACTTTAAGCACAGGTTTCGTTTGTATCGGCCGTCCCGACCGTAAATCACTTCGAATCCACTTTTCATCTTCTATTATTCTTTTTGTAACCTCACTTATATTAATTATATCTTCGACCACATCTTGATTATATAAACTAAATATATAACTAATTTGCAGACAGACTGTTGCAGCCATAGCAATAAAGGTGATATAATAATATTTCTTCATTTTATAATCAGTTCTACGCGACAAAGATAATTGTTTCTGATCAAAAAGATTATAAAATGATTATGTTTTTATTATAAACGCTCTTTTTAAAACGACTTACCTTTGCGAAGTATAAAAAAAAACACTAATGGAAACAATAAACTTAGAAAAACTTACGACAGAAACGATAGAGTCAATAAAGGGCGGTGGATGGGTCTTTCAAGAAAACCAATGGATATGGATTGAAGATGATCCCCCTACGGACGACAATGATTGGAGTTATAATATCAATCTAAAATAAAATGACTATTTATTACCGGTAAATTAAATAAGTACAGAACCTAATCTGTATAATCAGCAGGAACGGATACCGAAAAGTTTATAGAGTAGGTTTATACCCAAAACGTATAATATGAAATCTATTACGACATTGGAAAACATCCCTGATTCATTGGATATCCAAGAAATGATGGATGTAAAAGGAGGAGCAGAAGTAAATGCAAATATATGCCTCCTTGCCGCAGCAGTTAAATGCACTGTGGCAGGTGCTGGAACATGCACTACAAAAGGTTCCGGAACGATTGTTATACAACCGAATCCGAGCCCGAATCCAGGTCCAACTACAGAACCCGGACATTAAAAGTCTAACAATGTAGAAGAAAGATGTCACAATATATTTGAGATACAAGTATATTTGTGGCATCTTCATTCACTCTATTTAAACACAAAATATGATAGATATCAATAATATATATATTTTAAACCCTGACTATCATTTTAAAAATGATATTGACAGAATTGTTATGTATTCCAACAAGCAAGTAAAATACAATGCTTCCATTGAATGGATAGGATACATACATCCGTTTCAGGCCATGATATTATCTCTCTTCACCGACAATAAAACGTTGACAACACACATAGATGAAATAGCAAAACATTTTCATTTATCTCCTAATGCGGTGTATGATATGATTCTTCCATATATCAGCAACTCCGGATATTGCTTTACAGTTATAGACTCCAATAAAGTTATTTTCCCTGCAAATACACTCATTCCTCTTTCCCAAATAGAAACTGAAGATTTGCATTATGATTTTAACATAAGCGACCTTCAGTGCAACAATGTAGACTTGACACCGGATAGAATGCATCGCTCCCCACAATCTCTACTATTTATGCTTACCAACAAATGCGTTACAAACTGTAAATATTGCTACGCAGACAAGAAAACCAAATGCATAGAACTGGATACCGAAAAGATATTAGCTCTTATCGAAGAAGCCAAACAACTTAAAATGTCATATATAGATATCATAGGCGGAGAAGTATTTTGCAAAAAGGACTGGGACATTATCCTTCACAAATTAGTGGCTTCAGACTTAACTCCTAGCTATATATCAACTAAGGTTCCTATTAATGCCAGTATTGCCGAGAAGTTATATAAAACAGGATACAATAATGTCATACAGATTTCTCTGGACATCTTAGACGAAAATAAACTAATTGACCTGATCGAATGCAAGAAAGGGTATCTTAAAAGTATTAAAGATGGAATTGACATTCTGCAAGAATACGGCTTCAAGATTCAGATAGATACCATTTTAACCAAACATAATTCAAATAAAAGCGATATAATAGAATTATACAACTATATCAAACAAATTAAAAATCTTGTTTATTGGGAAATTAGAGTACCCGAATTATCAATCTATACTCCACAAACATTTTCAGAAATACAAGCCACCAAAAAAGATTTAACTGAAATTTGCTCCTTCATTAAATCGGAGCTAATACCTGATAAAGGATGTACTATCTATGTAAGCGATGAAGCCATAGAAGAAATTTATAAAAAAGGAAAGCCCAACGACCAATGCTTTAAAGGAGGGTCATGCGGAATTCTAGAAAATCGATTATTCGTATTGCCCGACGGAAAAGTAACACTTTGCGAACAACTATATTGGCATCCTCAATTCATTTTAGGAGACTTAAAAGAACAGACATTAGCAGAAATTTGGCAATCGCCGAGGGCTAAAGCCTTATTTGAAATGGGACAAACTCAGTTTCGGGAAAATAGTGCCTGCACGAAATGTCACATTTTTGAGTTTTGCAGAAAGAACCACAGACGATGCCTAGTAAAAGTTATAAAAGCGTATGGAGAAGAGAATTGGGATTATCCTGACCCTCGCTGCCAATATGCTCCAACTATTCAAACAAACCTAATTTATAAATAAACAATGAGACATTTATACATCCTCCTAGCATTGGTATATGTCACACATAGCCATGCACAAACAAGTAATATTGTCGGACAGGTAATAGACAAAGACAGTGTTGCCATAGAAGGTGTTGCCATCATTCTGCAAAAGCAGGACTCAACCTTTATAGCCGGAACCATAACGAACAAGGAAGGGCGGTTCACTCTTCCAATGACGGAAAAGCCCTATCGGTTGATGTTCCAACATCTGGCATACGAAACTATGTGTTTGAACTCATCTAAAGAACAAATAGGAAATATAATTTTAAAGGAATCAGACAGTAAACTGGATGAAGTAATCGTAAAAGCAGAACGGCCGGTTATTCGGATGATTAACAATAGATTAACCTACGATTTGCAGTCAGTAAAACAAAATAAAATAATCGCTAATGCTCACGAACTACTAAAAGAATTGCCCAGTATCAGCAGCACAGATGGAAACAGCCTCAACCTAGCAGGAGCGAACGGCACTACCATATTAATATCCGGCAAAGTCTCCAGCCTGAGTACCGAACAAATCATTGAATATTTAAAAACATTGCCGGCCGAAAAAGTGGAGAAAGTGGAAGTTATCTACAATGCTCCTCCACAACTACACATTAAAGGTGCCGTTATCAATGTGGTACTGAAAAAAGAAAATAGATACACCATGAATGGACAGGTACAGGCTACATGGACCAACCAGCATGAAAATTCTTTCAGCGGTGTGGGAAGTTTGTTTCTGACTAGCCCCAAATGGTCATTCGACTTAATGTATTCAATTGCTGACAACAAACAAATAAGTAAAAGCACAACTACAGCAAAACATACCTTGGGAAACGATATCTATGACATTGACTCGGAAAGTCGTACCAAATCAACTAGCAACAAACATAACGTATACACAAACATAGCGTATAACTTAGATGATACCCACTCACTGGAACTGTCATACAACGGACTATATGCCCCCCGGAACAAATCAGATGCATATAGCGTGAACAACCTATTTTCGGATGCAAACTCCCTAAACAAAGGAAAAAACTACTTACACAATGCCAGCCTGTACTACAAACATAAATGGGGAAACATTTCTGTAGAGTACACTAACTATACAGACGACAACACGCAAAACATGAAGTATATAAAAGACCACCACTCCATAGATGCATTCACCTATCAGCGAAAACAGAATATAGACCGCGTGAAAGCGTATGCCGACATGAGCCATAACTTGAAGAACAATTGGATATTAAACTATGGAGTCAGCTATAACTATGTAAAGAACAACAACAAACAAAGCAATGTAGACAAACAGCACGACAATGAAGGCAGTTTTACAAATGCCTTCGCTACAGAAGAACATACAGGAAATATTTATGCCGGTACCCAAAAATCTTTCTATGAAGGAAAACTGTCGATAGATTGTTCACTCATCGGTGAATTATACAAAATAAACAGTTACAGAAAAAATGCCTTGTTGCCTAATATAACAGTTACTTTTATTCCGGAAAACAATCACATCTTCCAGTTGGCATACAATTCCATCAGGAGCTATCCGAGTTATTGGCAAAGACAGAATTACACTTCCTATAATGATGAATATAGCATCTCTATGGGCAACCCTCTACTAAAACCGGCACGAACCGGCAATGCCAATTTGACCTATGTATTGAAGAATAAATACACTTTTCAAGTCTCCTACTATAAGGTGGAAGATTTTTTCATAGACCAAAGCTATCAATCGCCGGAGAAACTGCAATTACTGCATAAAACTTTCAATATAGACTACACGTCGTTGCTGAACTTTACAGCAGCCATTCCTATCAATTTCGGGAATATTGTCAGCTCAAACCTGATTGCTAACATATACAACGAACGTTATAAAAGCAACGAATGGTTTCAACTTGCATACAACAGAAATAAATGGACCGGATCGTTAATGGCTTACAACACTATCTTCATATCAAAAAAGCCCAATATAACCATGAATCTTATGGCTTTCTACAGAACTCCCAGCATACAGGGAATCTGGGATTTGGAAGATAACTGGTGCATCAACACCGGTTTGAGATATACTTTTGCAAAAGATAAAGCAATAGTCAGCCTACAATGCAATGACATTTTTGAATCCTTGTATCCCAAAGTAAAGGTAAGATTTGACAAACAGTATCAAAACCTCAACCAAAATTTCTATCAACGCAATATCACATTGAGTTTTACCTACAAATTCAACGGATTCCAAGATAGAACTCCTAAAGAAGTGGATACTTCAAGATATGGAGTAAATTAACGTACCATCATGAGCAAATTCCACGTTTACCACCAGCACGATTCCATGCAGTGCGGCATTGCCTGCCTGCAAATGATATGCAAATACCATGGGAAAGAGTATTCACAAGATACTCTTTCCCACTACTGCTTTGCTACCAACGAAGGCGTGTCACTACTGGGCATCAGCGATGCGGCAACCCGCCTGGGGCTGCACACCACGTGCGGACGAGTAACAATAGAACAACTGCACGAAGCTCCATTACCCTGCATCCTGCATTGGAATCAAAACCATTTCGTAGTTCTCTATCAAATAAAGAAAGGTAAAACATTCTATATTGCCGACCCCGGAAAGGGACTTGTAACCTATGACGATAGGGAATTTAAGGAACATTGGCTTAGCACCCGGTCTAATGGAGAAGAAAAAGGAATAGTCATGTTTTTACAGCCTACTCCTGCCTTTTATGAACAGCAGGAAGAAACAACAAAAGACAAACGCTCTTTCCGTTTTCTGCTGGGTTACCTCAGACAGCACCGCCGCTACTTCGGACAAATCATACTAGGAGCGTTGGTGGGGTGTCTGCTGCAGCTCATCTTTCCATTCCTCACGCAAGCGATTGTAGATGTAGGTATCGTCCATCAAAATCTGAACTTTATCTATCTTATCTTACTGGGGCAACTGATACTAACCATCAGCCGTGCTTCGGTCGACTTTATCCGCCGATGGATTTTGCTGCATATCAGTATGCGAATCAATATTTCGTTGGTTTCCGACTTTTTCATCAAATTGCTCAAACTCCCTATGTCGTTCTTCGACACCAAACTGATGGGTGACCTGATGCAACGCATGAACGACCACAACAGGATAGAGAAGTTTCTCACCACCCAAATGCTGAACGTCACGTTCTCACTGCTCAGTTTCGTGGTGTTCGGCTGTGTATTATTCAGCTATAATCTGGCCATTTTCTGCATCTTTATGCTTGCAAGCGTTCTTTATGCTTTATGGATTGCCTTGTTTCTGAAAAAAAGAAAGATTCTGGATTATGAATTATTCGAAAAACAGGCAGAAAACAGCAACAAGACCTACCAATTCATCACTGCCATGCAAGAGATTAAGCTACAAGACTGCGAGCAACGCCGGCGATGGGAATGGGAAGATGTGCAAGCGGATTTGTTCGGCGTACAAATGAAAAGCTTGAAGTTGCAACAAACACAGGAGGCCGGAAGCATATTCATCAACGAAGTGAAAAATATAGTGATAACCGTGGTTGCCGCCACCGCCGTCATCCACGGACAAATGACACTGGGTATGATGCTGGCTGTGCAATACATCATCGGACAACTGAACAGTCCGGTGGAACAATTGATGAGCTTCCTTTATTCATTGCAAGATGTGAAAATCAGTCTGGAACGCATCAATGAAATTCATGAAATGAAGAATGAAGAGAATGAAAACAGGCTATTGACCGAAATACCGGGTATCTCCAATGACCTTTCTTTTGAGCATGTCGGCTTCAAATATGACCCGCACAGCCCGAAGATGACCATAGAAGATGTAAGCCTCACCATCCCCGAAACGAAAGTGACCGCCATAGTGGGTGCTTCGGGCAGTGGAAAAACCACCTTGCTGAAACTGTTGCTGGGGTATTATCCTGTAATGAACGGAGAAATAAAGATAGGAGAAGCCAACCTGAACAGCTTCAACCTGAAATGGTGGCGCAGGCAGTGCGGGGTAGTAATGCAAGACGGAGTGATATTCTCTGAATCCATTGCCCGAAACATCGCCGTGGATGACGGAGACATAGATGGAGAAAGACTGCTGCGTGCTGTAGAAATAGCCAATATAAAAGAATTCATCATGAGTCTGCCCATGCGGTTCAGTACCATGATAGGCAGAGACGGAATAGGATTGAGCCAAGGACAGAAACAACGTATACTGATAGCCCGTGCGGTTTACAAAGACCCGTTATATATCTTCCTGGATGAAGCCACTAATGCCTTGGATGCCAAAAACGAACGAGCTATAGTCGAGAATCTGGATCAGTTCTATAAAGGAAGGACAGTCGTAGTGGTAGCCCACCGGCTCAGCACCGTAAAAAATGCCCACCAAATTATAGTGTTGGATAAAGGACGTATAGTGGAGACCGGTAACCATGCTTCACTGATAGAGAAAAAGGGGGCCTATTATAATCTTGTAAAAAACCAATTAGAACTGGGAAATTAGAAAACAGAAAAAATTATGGCAGATTTCAATAATATAGAACTGAGAAGTGAAAAGGTAAGGAACATTATCGGCAAAGTACCGCCCGAAATCATACGCACCGGAATAGGCGATATCACCGGCATCCTACTGATATTAATATTGGCGGCATTCTTTATTCCTTATCCAGAAAGCATCAAGGGCACAGCCACCGTAACAGGGATTGATGTAACCGGTTGCATTCATGCCGAAGTGCTTATCCCCTACCGATACATTACAAAAGTAAAGAAAGGAATGCCTGTAGAAATGGAATTCGAAGGATATGAAGCAGCCCGGCATGGTTATCCAAATGGAAAAATAGTGAATTGCACGAAGACAGTAACTGTAATGGATGGAAATAATTTCTTCACAGCCGAAATAATACTAGACAACCAACATGCTTCTTATCCCATCCTAAAAGATATGAAAGGCTCTGCCTCTATCTTACTTTCAGACGAAAGCATAGCTTGCCATATCTTCCCAATGTTAGGACATTAAGACTGATGGTGACCGGATATGAAAAAAGCCTCTAAAACTGTAATTTTAGAGGCTTTTTGTCTTAAATAAACTGTTGATTTGTTGGACTACCAAGATTCGAACTTGGACAAACAGAACCAAAACCTGTTGTGCTACCATTACACCATAGTCCAATCATTATGTGCTTTCCTTGGAAAGCGGTGCAAAGATACGTTTTTCTATCTATATAATCCAAATATTTTCGCACTTTTTTTTGCTACAAAATGCAAATGTGTATCTTTGTAAGCCTAATTAAAAGACTTCTATAGTATGAAAAAACTTCTAGCCTGTATTGCGCTGGGCTGTATAGCGACGGCGAACAGTTACGCAGGAACTCCACTTTGGATGCGTGACGTGCAGATTTCCCCGGATGGTAAGGAAATCGTTTTTTGTTATAAAGGGGATATTTATAAGGTGCCTGCCAAAGGAGGCGCTGCTACCCAACTCACCACACAGAGTTCTTACGAGTGTACGCCTATATGGTCGCCCGACGGAAAAAAAATAGCTTTTGCCAGTGACCGAAACGGAAATTTCGATGTGTTCGTGATGCCTGCCGATGGCGGACCGGCACAGCGGCTCACCACTCATTCGGCAGCAGAACTGCCTTCCGCTTTTACCCCGGACGGCAAATACATACTTTTCTCCGCTGCCATTCAAGACCCTGCCAACAGTGCCTTGTTTCCCACATCGGCCATGACCGAACTATATAGAGTGCCCACCAAAGGAGGACGTACCGAACAGGTGTTGGGAACTCCTGCCGAAGCCGTATGTTTTGATAAAACCGGAAAAACCTTGCTCTATCAAGATAGAAAAGGTTTTGAAGATGAATGGCGCAAACATCATACATCGTCCATCACCAGAGATGTGTGGATGTATGACACGCAAAGCCGAAAACATACCAACCTCACCCGGCATGCAGGCGAAGACCGGAATCCGGTACTCTCTCCGGACAATCAGACTGTCTATTTCCTGAGCGAACGTGATGGCGGAAGCTTCAACGTATATTCGTTCCCGCTCGATGCACCGCAATCCGTCAAGCCGGTGACAAGTTTCAAGACCCATCCGGTCCGTTTCCTTTCTATGGGCAGCAACGGGACTTTGTGCTATACTTATGATGGCGAAATCTATACCCAACAAGGAAATGCCGCCCCACAAAAGGTAAAAATAGACCTGATACGTGACGATCAGGACAAAATAGCTGATTTAAGTTTTACTAAAGGCGCTACTTCGGCCACGGTGTCACCCGATGGAAAACAGATTGCATTCATCGTACGCGGAGAAGTCTTTGTCACTTCGGCTGATTACACTACTACCAAACAGATTACCCACACCCCGGCACGCGAAGCAGGGGTAACCTTTGCACCCGATAACCGCACACTGGCATACGCCAGCGAGAGAAACGGTAACTGGGAATTGTATCTGGCTAAAATAGCACGCAAGGAAGAAGCAAACTTCCCGAATGCCACTCTTATCGAAGAGGAAGTGTTATTGCCGTCCGCCAAGGTGGAACGCGCCTATCCGCAGTTTTCACCGGACGGCAAGGAGTTGGCCTTTATCGAAGACCGCAACCGCTTGATGGTGATGAATCTCGATACTAAGAAGGTACGCCAAGTGACGGACGGCTCCACATGGTACAGCACCGGAGGAGGTTTTGACTATGCTTGGTCACCCGACGGCAAATGGTTTACATTGGAGTTTATCGGGAACAGGCATGACCCATATTCAGACATCGGCTTGGTTAATGCGCAAGGAGGAGATATCATTAATATTACCAATAGCGGTTACACCAGCGGTTCGCCCCGTTGGGTGCTCGATGGCAATGCCATCCTGTTTATCACCGAACGCTATGGTATGCGCAATCATGCTTCATGGGGCTCATTGAACGATGTCATGCTGGTGTTCCTCAATCAGGATGCATACGACAAGTTCCGCTTGAGCAAGGAAGATTATGAATTGCAGAAAGAACTGGAAAAGGAACAGGATAAGACCAAAAAAGACGAGTCGAAGAAAGACAAGAAAAAGGATAAGGATAAAAAAGAAGATACCAAAGAGGAGAAAATAAAGGATATTGTGGTCGAACTGAAGAATATGGAAGACCGCATTGTGCGCCTTACTCCCAATTCCTCGGACTTAAGCAGCGCCATCATCTCCAAAGACGGTGAGAAGCTTTATTATCTTTCTGCTTTTGAAGGCGGATTCGACCTTTGGAAACTGGACCTCAGAAAGAAGGATACCAAGTTGCTCCATAAGATGAATACCGGTTGGACAAACATGGAAATGGATAAGGAAGGAAAAGAAATCTTTGTCTTGGGCGGAAGCACCATGCAGAAGATGAATGCCGCTTCCGAAACATTGAAGCCCATAAGCTATAAGGCGGATATGACGATGGACTTGGCAGCAGAACGCGAATATATGTTCAATCATGTCTATAAACAGCATCAGAAGCGTTTCTACAATCTCAATATGCATGGGATAGACTGGGATGCCATGAGTGCCGCTTATCGCAAATTCCTGCCGCATATCAGCAATAACTATGACTTTGCCGAGATGCTGAGCGAATGGTTGGGCGAACTCAATGTGTCGCACACCGGAGGACGTTATTATTCCAATCTAAAGGGAGATGCCACAGCCAATCTGGGACTGCTGTACGACTGGAACTATGACGGCAAGGGGCTGCTCATTTCCGAAGTGGTGGAAAAAGGACCGTTCGACCATGCCCGCTCCAAAGTAAAAGCCGGAGACATTGTAGAGAAAATAAACGGAAAAGAAATTACTGCCGAAGCAGACTATGCGGCACTATTCAATAATTTAAGCCGGAAGAAGACGCTGGTTTCTCTTTATAATCCTCAGACCAAAGAACGCTGGGAAGAGGTGGTGGTTCCTATCAGCAACGGTGCTCTGAACGGATTGCTTTACACGCGCTGGGTGAAACAGCGTGCCGCTGATGTGGACAAATGGTCTGGCGGACGTTTGGGCTATGTACATATCCAGTCGATGGGTGATGACAGTTTCCGCTCTGTCTACTCGGACATCTTGGGCAAATACAATGACCGCGAAGGAATTGTAATCGACACTCGTTTCAACGGCGGAGGCCGCTTGCACGAGGATATAGAGATACTATTCAGCGGCAAGAAGTATTTCACTCAGGTGGTACGCGGACGTGAAGCGTGTGATATGCCGAGCCGTCGTTGGAACAAGCCGTCCATCATGCTGCAATGCGAAGCCAATTACAGTAATGCACACGGTACTCCGTGGGTTTACAGTCATCAAAAATTGGGCAAGCTGGTGGGTATGCCTGTACCGGGCACCATGACGAGTGTATCGTGGGAGACGCTTCAAGACCCCTCACTGGTATTCGGTATTCCTATCATCGGTTATCAATTGCCGGACGGAAGTTATCTGGAAAACAGTCAGTTGGAACCGGATATCAAGGTAGCCAATTCACCGGAAACAGTCGTTCAGGGCGAAGATACTCAGTTGAAAGTGGCTGTGGATGAATTGCTGAAGGAAATAGATGGGAAATAAAATACGAATATAGAGTTATAAGAAGGAACAAAAAAGCGGGAGTGTGTCAAAACTAAACCAGCCTATCCAATCGTCAGTTGTAGGGGCAGGGTTTGCCTGCCCGAAGACACAAAGTAAACTGTTTTCGGGCGAG
>CARCZS010000016.1 GCA_948956705.1 uncultured Phocaeicola sp. | reverse complement strand
ATATTTATGAGACTACCAACTTTTTATGAACAAAATCTTATCCCGAACTGGGGTAATCATTACTCCAGAAAACTGAAGGCGGATTTGTTTATTGATGACCGTAATCTGGGAGGACTGCCCGAATGGGGGATGATTTACAGAATGATCCATGACAAATGGGGATACGAAGATATTTATCAAAGTTCAGGTAATAAAGAAGAGACTAAAAAGCGAAGCTTTTGGAAGATACTTTTTTCCAAGATGTAGAATCTCCGCTTCCTAATGTAGTGATACAGGCGGAAGCCCATAAGAAAACTAATGTTAGATCAGAGGTAAGTACTGTTATCAGCGGATAACGGGAACTTACGAAACAGTGTTGGTGATACCCGCCTGGGAAGGTAGGTATCACCTTTTTTTTGATCTATTCCATCAGTATTTGAAGACTTGTTCTTCTCCGGGTTCTATGGTCATGGCTTTCATTCCTTTCCGGGTTGGAATGTTCAGCACTCCCTTTCCGCCGTCGGACTTGATACGGATCTCTTTCTTATCCATATAGATATGGATATTGCCGTATGGAGTGGGCACGGTTCCTTCCATCCATTTCAAGCCGCCCAGACAAGGGGTGACGGAGTATTCCTCGTAACCGGGTTTGGTGGGTTTTACTCCCAGATAGTATTTGCCCAGCAAATAGATGGGGCTGGCTCCCCATGCATGGCAGAGGCTTTTGCCGTATGGACGTCCGTACATGGCCAGATGCCGGGTACCTGTTTCTTCGGGATTGTATTTCTCCCAGAAACTGGTAGCTCCTTCTTTCAACATACCGCCCCAATAGGCTTTCATTTCTTTCATCACCGATTCTTGTTCGCCCAAGGCGCACAGTGCTTCCAGTTCATAGAAACGCATATAAGGAGTGGTGATTTTCAAAATACTGTCATTCTGCAATACGGTGTGTTTGATGGTCTGCTGTTTATCGGCATTCAGATAATTGAAGAAGACAGAGAACATATTGGCGTAGCGGGTAACGGACTCACTCTGCTTGCCCTGAACGCGGTTGTGTACCATCGCCTGTTTCTGCTCATTCCAGAAAGCGGGTTCCAGCTTGGAACGTAAAGCGGAAGCCAGTTTCTCATACTTGGTTTTGTCTGCCGTATTGCCGGCCAGACCGGCACAAAGCGCCATGGTTTCCAAACTCTTGCAGAACAAGACTTGCTCAAAGGAGAGTTCGCCTTTCTTGTCCAGATAACCGTCTGCCCAGTCTACGAATACCCAGTCACCGGTCATGCCTTCCACCATACCGTTGGCATTGGTGCGTCCCAATACATAGTCCATCATGCTTTGCATACGCGGATAGAGTTGGGTTACAAAGTCTTTGTCACCGGAATACATATAGTAATCGTAAATACTGAGGAACCAATAGAAGGTGTAGTCCATAATGGTATTGCTGTGGCTGGTCACAGGGTCTTTTCCACGAAGCAGCCAGATGGTACGCTTCACGGTTTCATTATCGAAGAACAGATAGTAGTTCATCAGATAACTCTGGATGGCATCGCCACTCCATACCCAACGGTCGCGCTTGATGCCGTCGATAAAGAATTCACGGGTAGTAAGGTGCATGGTGTATGCTCCTACTTCCCAGATGCGGTTCAGCTCTTCGTCATTACATTTGAATGAGCCCCGGTACTCTTCGGGCAGGTATTCGTATTGCATGGAAACGTCCTGCATCGTTACTCCCGGATCGCAAGTGACATAGACATAACGGAAAGCCTTGCTATTGTCTAAAGTATATTCATCGTATAGTTTCCGTGTATTCCGGATGGCCAGATCGGTTATTTGCCCCGGCTCTGCCAGCAATTTGTCCAATGTTTCGCAATATTCCGTATCCAAGGCTTCTTCAGGACTTTCACCGTAATAGATATGGATCGTTCCTTTTCCCTTTACCTCTTTCAGAGTGATATAACCAAAGGTTTCTTTTCCGAAGTCGTACAATACCCCTTCTTTCCGGGGAGTGGAGGAAACTGCTTTCATCGGTTTTCTGGCCAATGAAAACTTGGAAGGCAGTTGGGTGGCTCCGTCAAAGTTCCAACACCCTGCATCCATATAAACGGTGGCAGAAGTATCACTGGCTTTTCCGCTTTCGTCTATCCATTCCTTGTCTTCATAGGTTACTTTCCAGGTCTTGTCCGTATTTACGGTTTTTCCTTTCACATAAATAGTGGGGGGAGTGGACTGATTCCACACTTTGATGTTCAGACTGTGTTTTCCTGCGGGGAGTTTCAAGGTGGAGGGCATACCGAATTGCAGTTTGCCGTCCAATTTCACATTGTATTTTCCTTCGGCGGCAATGAAGATCTCTTCCGGTTCCGCCAGATCCAATTTCTTGCTGAATTCCACTACCACATAATGGCTGTCCGTTTTCCAGAAGGGAGGGAAAAAAGCACCGCGTTCCGTACGGCGGTTGTTCATCCGGTTGCCCAGCCATATCTCATAATCACCCGGATACCAGATCCAGGTCTGGGCGGAGGCGGCAGCACTCAATGCAAGTGCTCCGACTAAAGTGGCAAGTTTGTTTTTCATAATGGTATCACGTTTTATTTTTCCTTCAAATAGCTATATTCTTTGGGCAGTCCGGCATTTGCCTTGATGCTGTCGTTCACCATCGGACCATTGTTTTCCCATGTATTACCCGGACCGTTGGCGTTCTTCAGAAACTTCTCTCCTTCCGTCCAGTTGTCCTTGACGGTGATAAATGAAGATCCTTCGTCGGTGTAAAGATAGAACCAATGATTGGGATCGTGTGCATAACCGGGTGAAAATATGTCGGAAACACAATTTTCCGTAATCCGGCTATGGGGTTGTGAACCTAATGTATAAATACCGGCTACATCATACATGTGCTTGGCATAGTGATGAATCAGGTTGGCGTGCACGCGGTTATTGCGCATACAGTTTACTGTACGTGTCCACCCCCATCCCAGACTGATGCCCGAATAGGATACATCACTGATTTCATTATGCTCGATATTGATATCACTGACATAACCGGCGCAAATGCCCAAAGTGCCCCAGTCTTCATTGGTCACATCGTTGATGTAGTTGTTGGAAATGGTCAGTCCGGTACAGACCTCACGACGGTCGGCGGGATCGTATGGAAGATGTGTTTCGTGAGCGGCAGGACTGAAACTGCCCGCCACAATACCGTTCCCGGCAATATCACGGAACAGACAGCCGTTTATATGTCCTCCATCGGTGGCCCATTCATAATCAATGCCTGTAGAGCCCAAATGCTGGAAACGGCACTTCTCGAAATCAATATCCCGGGCAGCCTTGACTACGACTGCCGATGCCGGACGGCCCAACCAACCTTGATTATCCAGCTTATGATTGTTCTTACGAATCATGGAAGGACGGATTTTATATCCGTCTGTCATGTACATACCTGCCTGAAGAGGAACATGACCTTGCAAAGAGGGACGCATCCAGGTGGTATATTGGAAAGCAATATTGTCAAAACGGATGTGCTTTACCGGACGGTCTATCGTTCCTTCCACCCATACCAACGTTTCGATGCCGGGAACTACGGCTTTGCTTATCTTCTCTCCTTTCCGAGGATAATAATATATTTTACGGCTTTCAATGTCGTGATACCACTCGCCGGGTTCATCCAGCAATTCCATGGCATTGGTCAGATAGAAAGCCGAGTTGTGACCATCCTTGGTCACCATAGGACGCGGCCACGGGTGTTCGAACTGGATGCGGCTTTCAGGATGATGGAAACGCACGGCGGCACTGTCTCCCTGTATTTCGACCGACTTGATACGGAGATTTGCCACACACCACATTTCATGAAGGACCATTTCGGCATATCGGGCCTTCTGTATTTTCTTTACAGCAGCGGCAGGTACCCACAGTATTTCGTTTTGGGGATCGTTGTTGATGATGCGGTACATCTTTTCAAAGTCTGCCACATCCCTTGCACGAACAGCCTTTTTCCCATTGATCCACAGTTGCCGGAAATCCAGCGGACGCCCGTTAAACATAGGAACATCGGCTACCCACAACTTTCCTTGCTTCTTCCAGTTCCTGATTTCCACCCCACCATTCAGAACGGCATTTCCATCCGAAGTGATGACGGTAGGTGACGCTTCCGTTCCGCTGTCCTCCGGACGGATAAAGACGGGTTCGTACAAATGGTAGTCACCTGCCTCCAGATGGATGGTGATGCCACCTTTTACACTTTCATCATTAAGGCGACGAAGTTCCCTTGCCTGACGCAATGCGGCTGTAAGGGTGGCTTTCGGAGAGTCTTTGGTACCCGGATTCCGGTCATTGCCTTCCGGAGATACGAACAAATCGGCTGCCGACAGTGTACAAGCTATCAGCAGCGCGGCAGTGGTTATGAATATTTTTTTCATTGGTAACTAATTAGGGGTAAGTGGTTAGTGATTAGTCCGTGCCAAAGGCATCCATACCGTCATTTCAGCCTTTCCGCGGTTTCCCCATGCATAATAAGGAATCAGACGGATATGGACCGGTTTGTCGGCCTTTCCTACCTCGCGGTACAAGGTATCTTTCCATGATACTTCATCGACCAGACGGGCAGTACCATCCAATGCGACAATCGGACTGCCTTCGATGGTTATTTTTTTCGGAGTCAACCGGATATCGGCAGGTATCAGCACATTGTCTATCTTATGCCCGCCTTCTATATCCATACTTTCCAGACAGTAGACCAACGGGCCACGTTTCACCACTACCTGGTTACGGATTTCTTCGGCCAACGGATTTGCTTCCAGCAATTTTACAGGCATATCCATCACCCATTCCACACAGTCCCCTTTCTTCCAGATGCGGTTTACCTCGGCGTATGTATTCGCTTTCCAGGTTCCTTGCACCGGTTCGCCATTTACCTTCAAAGTTGCTTTCTCGCACCAGTCAGGAACACGGAGGAACAAAGAAAACGCTTTCTTCTTTGACGGTTTCGGAGCTTCGGTAACAGTCAGCTTCACAGCGCCTTCCCACGGATACTCCGTTTCTTGCACCAGCCCGATCTTTCCCGTTTCCTTCAAAGTTGTAGCCAGTGTATTCGCTCCATACAAATTGCAATATACCGCATTCGGAGTCACCGTATAAGCATAGTTCTGGGCTTGGCAAACGGTGCGCAGCGTATTAGGCGGACAACAGAAACAGCTGATATACTCGGTACGTTCTTTAGGCCAGCGAAGTGTGTATGGCAAATCCGCACTGATGCGCAACGGGTTGGTATAGAAATATTTCTTTCCATCCAGACTGACACCACTCAACACACTGTTGTAAAGGGCGGTTTCCACAATATCCGCATATTTGGCATCGCCCGTCACTTCCAGCATACGCCAGTTGAAAAGCATATTGCCGATATTGGCACAGGTCTCGTTATGCGCCGTACTATTAGGCAACTGATAAGGACGTCCATAGCTTTGGTGTACTTTCTGAATGCTGTCCGGCTCATAGCAGGTTCCATCCGGCGAAGTGCCGTCATACAGCGCACCGCACGCTCCTGTAACATACATCTTGCGGGTCACAATGTCTTTCCAGATGCTGGTCAGGTTTTTCATCAGTTGGTCTTCTCCTGTTTCGGCATACACATCGGTCACACCGGCATACAGGTAATTGGAACGCACGGCATGTCCCATCGCATTGTATTGCTGACGGAACGGAATACGGTCCTGATTATCATCGGTGCCATTTTCCACCATACCACGGATATCAATCAGATTCTTGGAAAGTTCCAGATAACGGGGATTCCCTGTAGCACGGTACATTTCCACCACACCCATATAATGGGAGGGACAAATGGCATTTCTTGCCAGTTCCGCAGAAGCGGTTTCATAGAAATGACAGAGGAAGTCCGTCGCTTTTACGGCAGCATCGAATAAAGTAGTCTTTCCGGTGGCACGGCGATGAATGATACCTGCCATCATCAGATGCCCCAAATTGTAGGTTTCAAAATTCAGACGATTGGCAAATGCACCTTTCTCGTCCTCACCGCCTACTTTGGTGCCAATTACCGTCTGTTGCTGTTTGTCCGAATGAGTGTCAATCCCCTTATTCTTTTCCTCGATGATGACAGGGGTATGGATGTAACCGTCCGCACGCTGGGCTTTCACCACATGTTCAATGAAGTGATCCATCAGTTTATCCAATTCGGGATCTTTCGTGACGGCATACACGGAAGCCACCCCTTCCATCCATTTATACATATCACCGTCATGAAAGGGAGGTCCCCAATGTTCGCCCTCGCAAACACCGGCAGCTATTTCAAAGTTACGGAAGCCATGCGAAACATCGGGATTGTTCCATGTATCCCACATACTTTGCAAGGAGGTATGGCTATATACATTGAAACGGTCGCCCCAAAAGCCATCTGTCCAATGCACGGCACCTAATTCCGTATTGGCCATCTTGGCAAAACGACTTTGGCTCATATCCGTCAGCCCGCCCGACTGGGCAAATGCTCCCGTAGTTACTCCGGAAGCCAGTAAAAGTAGTAGTCTAATGCTTTTCATAATAATCTGTCACTTATTCTTTTCTTTATAAAGGGAGGACGATAATAAGAAACGTTTGTACTCTATTTATAATTATTTCATATTCTGTATCTTTAGAAAGAGCTTTCATTGGCGGATAATGGGAGTCTGTTTTCAAAAAAACGGGTATCTGATTTTCATTTCAGACACCCGTTTTTTTCAAATTCTCCAATACTCTCTATCAAAGAATTCCTTTATCCACAATTGTATTATTTCAGTTTGCTCAAATCCAACTCTTTATAAGCCACACGCTGACGGCGCCAGGTATATACGGCATGCAGTTTGCCATCCTTGCCCTGAATGATGGACGGATAAGAATACTGGCTGATGGGACTGTCTTCCAATGTCATTACATTCTTCCAGTGAATGCCATCATCCGAAACCGCCACACACAACGGTGTACGCGGCCCTTTCGGAGTACCCGGCAATGTGCTGAAATCATTATAAATCAATACATGGCGGCCATCCTTCATGGTTACGGCATCCGTGCCCGAATTATTATTGGGAACATCAAGCAAAGTGACTTTGCTCCATGTTTCACCGTTGTCACTGCTCCATGAAGTGGCAATCTGTGCGTTACGTGTACGGCAAAGTACCTGCAAACGCCCATCCTTATGACGCAAAATGCTGGGCTGGATAGCATAAATAGGCTTCTCGCCTTCTCCTTTTATGGCTTCACCGCCTTCCTGATCGTCTACATTGGCTGCATTTTCCTTACGCAAAGCTGTAGGCACACTCATTTCCGCCTCTACAGGACCTACCATCTTCCAAGTCTTTCCTTTATCATCCGAAATTTCAAAATGGATACGCCATCCTCCATCGCCTTCCGTACTGGAAGGACAGATAATACGGCCATCCACATACTCCGGCTTATTTTTAATAGGACCTAAGAAACCTTTTGGCAACGGTTCACGTTGGCTCCAAGTTTTTCCACCATCTTTAGAACGTACCAGCCAACCACTCCAATCGGCTACTTTCAATCCTATTTTATAGAACAGGATCAGATCTCCGCCGGGGATCTGGAAAAGCACAGGATTCCAACAAGCCTTGCGGCGTGCCCGGAACTTGTCCCCTTTAAACGTAGAAGCCACGGGGCCGGCATCCGCCGGAGTGGATTCTGCCGTAATGCCTGCCAAGACAGCCTGCGGATCATCCAGACTAAACACCCCGTCGGCAGCCAGATAAGGTGCGCTCCATTCCGTCGCGCCCTTCGGCTTGCGACATACCCAGATACAACAATCCGGATTACGCTCTTTAGTGCCTCCAAAGAAAGAGGCTACCAGGTCTCCGTTCTTCAATTCCACAATAGTAGCGCCGTGGCATTCGGGAAAAGAAGCTTGTTCGTATAGGAACTGATCTTCCACGATACCTGCACGGTTTTTACCTGAAGAAGGGTCCATGCTAACCGAAAAATGATAGTTCCCCGAAGGAACACTCCATACGGTAGAGTTGCCTTCCCGACGTACAAAGGTAACGTCCTTGTCTTTTACCGCCTTCTCGTCCAACGTTGGAAGATAAACCAATGCAGTGGTATTGCAGGGAACCGTGATATCCCATTCCAAATGCGTAAGGGTCTTCTTCCAGTTACTAATCATCTTGCCATATAAAGTGTTGTGCGAAGCCTTGACATGACTCAACTCCTGGATGGAAAAATCAGGTTTAAGGATGATTTGTTTGTAAGCGGGCTGTGCCGGATTAAATCCGGCTAAATCACGGAAATACCAAGTCAATAGATCACCCAATATCATCACATGGTTACAACTGTTCATCCAACGATTGGCGGTATCACCGTTCCACAATTCCCAAATGGCAGTAGCTCCCTTTTCTATCATATAGCCATAACTGGGATAAGTCTTGTTGCTTGCCAACAGGAAAGCAACATCGCCACGCCCCATACGGGTAAGCTCACGCATCATCCAGTTCATACCTATCACCCCACTGCTGATATGACCTTTATTCCGGGTGATAATGCCTGTTATTACATTTTTCTCCACTTCTTCCCTATAGGCCTCAGGAACCATATCGAAAGCCAGCGGCAGGATATTGGCCGTCACCGTATTGTTACCATAGAATATGCTGTCGGGATAAAGAACATGCGGCGTTTGTACCGGAGAAGTTCCCTTCTTAACCGTAAGGAAACGGGCGTTGAAGCAGTCTTTGATTTTTGCTGCATCCTTCTCGAATTCCTTCGCCTCATCTTCCAGACCTTGCAAACGGGCGAACTTGGCCAGCATTTGCGATACCTTGTAATAGTAGGCTGTAGCAATCAGTGCTCCATCCGTCTTGCGGGCAGGGTCCTGACTGTGAATCAATTCCGGTGATTCGGGAGGCATACACCAGTCACCGTATTTATCGGCGTTAATCACTCCATCCTCTGTGGTGAACTCACTGCGTATATGGTGCATCCATTTCTTGATAGCGGCATAATTCTTACGAATAGGTTCGATGTTGCCGAACTGTTCATAAACCATATCACAGATTACCGGGAATGTGGACGACCACGTCATTTCCGATGTATAATAATTGTAATAAGCCGGACAAATATCAGGAATACAACCGTCTTCACGCTGCGCTTCACGGATATCATCCGCCCATTTGGCATAGGTGTTTCCATTGTTGAACATGAAACTTTCCCCCCACGTTCCCATAGCATGGTCGCCAAGCCAGGGCTGGCGCTCGTCACGCTGCGGACAATCCAAAGGCACTCCTTTATAATTACTGGAAATCCCCCACCAGGCATTCCGATAAACCCGGTTCATGATATCATTGGAACACTCGAAAGTACCGTTATCTTCCAAGTCATCATATACTACTTCAGCAACCAAATCTTCCGCTTTCAGATTTTTATAACCTGTCACTTCTACATATTGGAATCCATGATAAGAAAAACGAGAACTCCAGGAGGTGTTGTTTTCTTTACCGTTGCAGATATAATAATCCGTACTCTGGCTATGGCGGAGATTTTCCACATCCAGTTCCGTACCGTCGTTCTTTACCCGTTCGGCATAACGTATGCAAATCGTATCTCCCGCAGCGGCTTTCGCTATGTTAATACGCACCCATCCTGCCATATTCTGACCGAAATCAATCATATAACGGTCACCATATTGCTTGAAGACAGCCGGCTTCAGCGTTTTCATCACTTTCATGTTGGGAGCGGTATTGCCGCGGAGTGTACCATACGGCAATGAAGCACGTTGCGCCTTCAGCCATTTGGAATCATCATAACCGGGCTGTGTCCAGTTTCCCAATTCCATACGGGCATCGTAAATCTCACCATCGTATTCATTATTGCTACGTATAGGCCCTTGAGCCGTCAAACGCCATTTCTCATCACTGTTGATGCGCTGGATACTGCCGTCGGTATATTCTATAATCAGATTCAGACGCAACTTGGGGTAACCAAAAGTAGGAATCTTATAAGGTTTGTAATTTTGACGCATAGTGTAGAAACGTCCGTTGCCCAGGGTCACTCCGATGGCATTGTCGGCATTTCCTCCGGCAACCTGTTTGGTGACATCAAAAGAATTGTAAAGCACAGTACGACGATAATCACTTGGAGCCGGCGCCAATACCTGATCACCTATCCGCTGGCCGTTAATGAACAGTTCGTACATACCCAAACCGCACAAATGAAGGGTAGCATACTTTATCTCCTTGGCTTGCGTTTTAAATTCCGTGCGTAAATAACGAGAGCTCAAACGGCTGTGTGAATCTTCCCGATCCCATGCAAACGCAGCGTCCCAACCTATCCATCGTCCTTTCCAATGAATCTCACCTAAAGGTCCCATCCCCCATCGGGCAGGCTCGCTCCATTCTGTCTCACCGCGATTGGTATAGCTTCTCACTTTCCAGTAAACACGCTGATTGCTTTTCAAACGCTTCCCTTGATAGGGAATCCATACGGACGCATCGGATTCCACTTTTCCGGAATCCCACAAATCTCCTTTATCCTGTGCTAAAAGTTCAGGAGAAGACGCAACCAAGATCCGGTAGGCGGTCTGCATCACATTTCTTTGAGAAGATTCCAACCGCCAGCTCATACGGGGAGCAGCAGTATCCAACCCCATGGGATCTACCATCTGCTCGGTACGCAGGCCGGTAACCGAAACATCCGCTGCCTTCAACCACAACGGAAGTGCCAGAAGAATGATTAATAATACTTGTTTTTTCATGATATGCATATTTCTTACTTATTCCATTTCTGTATGGCATCCGGCAAGGCTGTCCAAGCTTTCTGCACATAATCCTTCGCAGAATCCACAACAATCAGAACCTGGTCATTACCGCTCAGATAACCGCTATCATGCTGGAAAGAAGTGACTTTACTGTCAAACTCACCGATATATTCCAACTTACCGTCCTTCGCGCTATACCACCATGCATTCTTTTTCGCACCGCTGATTTTGCTCAAATCGATCTGCATAGGACGTCCTGAGTAATTGTAAACCAGCAAATAGTCATTTCCACGGGTAGCGATGGCACGGTCATAGCGTTCGCCGTTAGTTCCTGCAATGACACTCTGATCAGGCACACGTTCAAAGAAAGGAAAAGTCAGCATCAAGTTCTTCAGATATTTCATCTGATTGAAACCGGGGTCTTCCAAAGCATCCCACCATGCTTTCTTACGTCCGTCGGCACCGAAAGAGGCTCCATATCCGGGACGGATAAATTGCATGATATCATTATGACCGTATGAGTGCCCGAATGATCCGGCAAATACCGACCAATAGGCATAACGACGCACATCGTGCTGATTCCAACGGGTTTCATTGGGATCATGCAGCCCCTGTGGAATGTCTTCATAAATAGGTTCGTCATCAATCACCGGTTTCAACGGAGTCTTTGCCTGACTGGCTTCCACAAAACGCCAGTTATCCTCTTCCGTATTCTCTTCGATAGGATAGTCACCATCACCGTTACGCTGTCCGTAACGACGGTGTCCGCTTTGGAACATATTGAAATCCAGCCATTCGCGGTCATTAAACCAAGTAGCCGACGTGGTACGTCCACGCGGATGGAAAGTCATCAGATGACCTTTGTCTATGCTGCGGATACTGTTTGCCAAGGCATCCCATACCTCCGTCTTATTATCACCGCGGATATCCCCTCCTATCATCCAAATAATATTCGGCTCATCCTTGTAACGTTCTGCAAGAAACTTACCGTATGCCACGGCTTCTTTTTCATTCATCAGCCCTTGTTCCACGGGAGTTCCCCAAATACATACCATCCCTATATAGATGCCCCGTGAAGCGGCACTTTTAATAATATAGTCCATGTGATCCCAATATCCATAAATCCCTTTGCGGTTGATATCTTTGAAATTAAAACCGTCTGTCATGGAATACTGGCCGTAAATATTCATGGAAGGCACACCGTTCAATACCTGCACCTGCACCATGTTATATCCGGCATCCTTGCACTTATTCAGATAGTAAGAAACCTCGTCACGATTCAAACGTTGCGGCATCAGCCATCCGGTTTCACCCAACCAGAAGAAAGGTACTCCATTTTCATGCTTCAGGTAGCGTCCCTCCTCGGACACCACCAGTTTGCCGTTCTTCCAGGGAATATACGTTTTCGCTTTCTGCGCCGGCAACGAAGTAGAGCAACATAGCAATAAAGCCAATAAGGAAAGTAATGCGTGTCTGTTCATCATTGTATTTTCAAATTCGTTTATTAATTAATTGACAATCTCCAAACAAGAGCTTTTATCAAAACAACAAGGTGTTTAAAAAAGGTCCTTATGTTTACGGAAAAGATGAAGACCTTTTTGACAAATGTCCTCATCTTTTTCAGATTATTCCTACTGCTTCATTTTCTCATATTCAATAGCTGCCAAAATAAAGGAACCTACTGATTTCGGATCGTTCTCTATCACCGGCTCACCTATGTAATAAGCAAAACTTCCATCCCGGTTTCCTTTACCGCCTAATCCGGCAACAGCACAACAGTTGGTAATAGTGTATGAACCATCAGGCTCTTCTTTAATGAACTGTTTTATCAAACCGTTGAATCCACGCTCCGCAGCGGCCTTGTACTCCACGGGGATATATCCTTTATTCACCGCTTTACACAAGAAATATACAAAAAGCGATGAAGCGGAAGATTCCAGATAATTTCCTTTACGGTTATTCTGGTCAGTCACCTGCCACCATACCCCTGTTTCAGGCTCCTGGTATTTTACAATGCCTTCGGCCAACGTATTTATAATCGTCATAATGCTGTCGCGTCCTTCGAACTGCGCCGGCATATAGTCCAATACATCCACCACGGCAGCGGCATACCAGCCTATACTGCGGCTCCAGAAGTTGGGTGAGCACCCGGTTTCCTTATTTGCCCAATTTTGTGTCTTGCTCTCATCCCAGCCATGATAGAACAAACCGGTTTTAGGATCATACGTTTTACGGGCAATCAGCTTTATTTGATTCACAATATCGGCATTGACCGTAGTATCCTTGAATACGTTACCATATTGAGCCAAATAAGGAGAAGCCATGAATATACCATCCAGCCACATTTGATGCGGATATATCAATTTGTGCCAGAAGCCACCTTCACTGGTACGGGGCTGTTCGGTCAGTTGTTTACGAAGAGTATCCATCGCCACCTTATAACGCCCGTCTCCCGTCTTTTCATAAAAATCGAATAAAATCTTTCCGGCATTGATATTATCAATATTAAAAGAAAGATATTTCATGGTCTTTATCTTACCGTCGGTGTCTATCAGACTGTCTGCATATATTTTTGCATAATTATAATAGGCAGTGTCACCGGTATGTTTCCATTCCTCCAACATGGATTTCACCACCAGTCCGTGCGTATAGCCCCAACGAGGCTTTTTCGCTTTTTCTATCATCCAAGGCTCAGGGAAACGTTGCATTTCCGACTGAGCCATACGTTCGCTCCATTTGATTTCTTCGGTCTGTTTAGGAGTGGCAGTACATGCACACATTCCACCTGCCAGCAACAATGAGCAAATAATGTTTAATCCTGTTCTTTTCATATTTCTTCTTTTTACTATTTTTCATCCTTACAATCAATGCAAGAATCATCACTTACCTAAGAATATATACTCTTCACCTGCTTTGGTTTCCAGATCATAAAGATAAGTTTTTTTCAACTCAACTTTATTCAATTTCGCTTCTTTATTTATAATCGGTTGCAAGATTTCGGGTATGGCATACAATTTATTCGGATTCTCCCCTTTTGCCGTTCTCAGCCCTTTGCCTGCCAGCGGATTTAAAGAACGCAAACGACAGTTCCCCCCATTACGGGATTTCACCACCAACCGGCTCACTTTACCATTCTTCCAACTCAAATCCAATTCAAAACCTCCACGAGCTATAATCCCGTTCACGCTTCCCTCTTTCCATTGCGCCGGCAATGCGGGAAGTAAATAAATAAAACCATCGTGGCTCTGCATCAGCATTTCTACGATACCCGCCGTACAACCAAAATTACCGTCAATCTGAAAAGGTGGATGGGCATCAAACAAATTAGGATAAGTTCCTCCTTTTTTCTTCTCGTTACGTACGAGAGTCAACTGATCGGTTATCAGTTTATAAGCATGGTCACCATCCAACAGACGGGCCCACAAACATACCTTCCATCCCATACTCCATCCGGTAGACGGATCGCCACGATGAATCAGCGAAGTACGTGCCGCATCAAACAATTCGGGAGTACGGTAAGGAGAAATCTGATTACCGGGGAACAAACCATAAAGGTGTGACACATGACGGTGCACATCCTGCGGATTGTCCCAATCCATCATCCATTCCTGCAATTGCCCCCAACGTCCTATCTGCATGGGCGCCATTTCCTTTAAACGCTGTTCCAAACGGGTGGCAAATTCAGCATCCGTACCCAACAGACGGGCGGTCGTGATTATCTGATTCCACAAATCGAATATCAGCTGGTTATCCAAAGTACACCCGGCAGCCGTAGTCGCTTTCCCGTTACTGCCTGCATGAGTATTCTCCGGAGAATTGCTCGGACATACCACCAACCAGTTATGCAAAGGTTCCTTCACCATGATTTCATCAAAAAACTTACCGGCTTCTTTCATGATAGGGTAAGCCGAGCGGAGAAATTCCATATCGCCTGTATAAAGATAACGTTCCCACAAATGACGGCACAGCCAGGCTCCACCCGTAGGCCATAATCCTGACGGAGCCTTGTCTATAGCTCCGGTAACACGCCATATATCCGTATTGTGATGCAATACCCAGCCATCCGCCCCATACATAATCTTGGCCGACTCACGCCCTGTTTCACTCACTTCACGGATCAGTTGTATCAAAGGCTCGTGCAATTCGCTGAGATTCGTCACTTCGGCCGGCCAATAGTTCATTTCAACATTGATATTACACGTGTATTTACTATCCCAGGAAGGAAATAATTTATCATTCCAAATGCCTTGCAAATTAGCAGGCTGCCCACCCGGCTGTGAAGAACAAATCAACAGATAGCGGCCGAAACGGAAATAAGTGGCCACCAGAAAATCATCCTTCGTTTCCTTGAAATTCTGTACACGCATATCAGTGGTTACCCCTGCATATTTGTCTATGCCTAAATCCAAAGAGACACGGTCCATATATTGCTTGAAAAAATCGACGTGTGCCTTACGTGATGTCATATAATCTTTACTTACAGCCCGGCGCAGATAGTTCTTCGCACGCTCCACTTGGTTACCTGTTATATCCTTGTAATTAGTAAAGTTGGTAGCAATGGAAATATAAATCACAGCCTCGTCCGCCCCTTCTATACTCAAGACTCCGTCACGACAAGACCGGGTTCCTCCCTGAGTACGTGCAGTCATACGTCCCTGAAATTCAACCTTCCCTTTGAGTCCTTCATGCCAGGAAGATACGCCCGAAAGGGTAACCTCCTCCCCTTCCGTCGCAACCATCACATCCTGATGCGGAGTAGTAAGATTGGCGTTACAAGTAATCTTTCCGGATTGGCTGGCAGTAAGACGCACCATAACTACCTGATCGGCAAACGACGTCAGTGTTTCACGCTGATAAGTCACCCCGTCCACCTTATAACGCACGATGGTACGAGCTGAATCCAGGCTCAGTTCCCTATAGTAATCGGAATAACGTGTATGCCCCGGAAAAGAAATATGCAGATCGCCAAACGATTGATAGGGCATACCGCTATTGGTCTTCGCCATTACTTTCTCGGTAGCCAACGTTTGTGCTTCAAGATATTTTCCCTCGAACACCAACCGGCGCACTTTGGGAATATATTCCAACGCATCGGGATTAGCATTATTATTGGGACGTCCTGCCCAAATAGTTTCTTCGTTCAACTGGATATGCTCCACACCGGGATTGCCGAATACCATCGCTCCCAACCGCCCGTTACCCAGCGGAAGCGCTTCAGTCCAAACCTGAGCGGGTTCGTCATACCACAGTTTATATTCCTGTGCGGCAGCCTGCAAGTAAGAACTTGCCCATAACAGCCCCCCCACTATCCATTTTATTTTCATATTGATCTCTAGCTTTTATTAAAGGGAGACGAAAAAAGAAGACGGATGTACTCTGTGGAAAGAAATAAAAAAGTAAATATCATGAAAAAACTTTCCCTGGCACCTCAACAAATCCGGCTTCTCTATTGTTATTAAAATAAAACCATCTTATAAAATTAGAATTATATGAAAATAGCAGAGATTAAAGGAAGAGAGATTTTGGATTCACGTGGTAACCCCACTGTGGAAGTGGATGTGATATTGGAATCAGGGATTATGGGCCGTGCCTCTGTCCCATCGGGTGCGTCAACCGGTGAACATGAGGCATTGGAGCTACGTGACGGTGACAAGACCCGTTACGGGGGCAAAGGCGTATTAAAAGCTGTAGAAAATATAAATACCCTTATCGCTCCGGCATTGAAAGGAATGGACTCTATGGACCAACGTGGCATTGACAAAGCCATGCTTGATCTGGATGGAACCCCAACTAAATCAAAACTGGGCGCAAATGCTATTTTGGGCGTATCCCTGGCTGTGGCAAAAGCTGCCGCCAACTATCTGGATATCCCTCTTTACAGATACATCGGCGGAACAAATACCTATGTCATGCCCGTCCCGATGATGAACATCATTAACGGAGGCTCGCATAGCGACGCTCCTATCGCTTTTCAAGAATTCATGATTCGTCCTGTCGGCGCAAAGACATTCCGTGAGGCCTTACGGATGGGCGCAGAAGTATTCCATGCTTTGAAAGAGGTGCTGAAAAAACGCGGACTAAGCACAGCCGTAGGAGATGAAGGCGGTTTTGCCCCTGCACTGGATGGCACCGAAGATGCTTTGAATTGTATCCTTGCCGCTATTGAAGCTGCCGGATATGAACCGTTCAAACATATCACCATCGGTCTGGATTGTGCTTCTTCCGAATTTTATCATGACGGCATCTATGACTATACCAAGTTTGAAGGCCCCAAAGGGGAAAAGCGCAGTGCCGCCGAACAGGTTGCCTATCTGGAAAAATTGAGTTGGGACTACCCCATTGATTCGATAGAGGATGGTATGGCAGAAAACGACTGGGAAGGATGGCGCATGCTGACCGAGCGTCTGGGCAACCGTTGCCAGCTGGTAGGTGATGACTTGTTCGTTACCAATGTGAAGTTCCTGGAAAAAGGAATCAGTGAAGGTTGTGCAAACTCTATCCTGGTAAAAGTAAACCAGATCGGTTCGCTGACTGAAACTCTGGATGCTATCGAAATGGCCCAACGTAACGGCTACACCACTGTGACCAGCCACCGCTCCGGTGAAACGGAAGATGCTACCATTGCAGATATCGCAGTAGCCACCAATAGCGGACAGATTAAAACCGGTTCACTGAGCCGTAGCGACCGTATGGCAAAATACAACCAGTTGCTCCGCATTGAAGAAGAATTGGGTAACCGTGCCGTATATGGATATAAAAAAATAGCACGCAATTTTAAAGCGTAAGCGGTTTATATCCCCAATTCCATAAATGAAGACTGCCTCAAGAGGGATCGTGACGATTCCGGCTTGAGGCATTACTTTTGCACTATTATTTAATCTCAACTGGGCCACAACGTTTTTTCCTCCCATTCCTCCACCGTCATGGTTTCCGATGAAAAACTGACACCAATAGCCGTGACTTTGCGCGTGTCTGTCTGATAAGGTGTAGCATATCCTTTGTCCTCTATCTGCTGCAAGGCTTCAGCAGCCGTACCATCCAGTTTAAACTCAAATATATATACATAATCCTTTGTCTCCAATACACAGTCCACTCTTCCTCTTGACTGAGTTTTCTCCACATGCAACAGGCAATATACCCCAAGCAAACGGAGAATCAGATAGAAAGTATATTGAAAATGTTTTTCTGTCGCTTCAACCGTCTTTATCGAGCCATGAGAATCATAAGGTATATCCGCAAGGAAAGAAGTTAAAGCTGAACAAAAAGCCGTAGTTTCCCCTTCCTCAAGTAAAATGACGGCATCTACAATCCAGTTGGAAACTTCAAACTCTTGGGGTTTGAAATAATTGGCTGCCACCATGGTCAGAAATCCCTTTTTCACCTCATTATTTGGAAAGTCCAACAGGTAACGGTTTCTCCGGGAGTCGTATTCCTTGATCGTCAGATAGCCGCTTTGATAAATCATAGGCAGCGGTTTTTCCACATCGGCCTTATAATCGACAAACATCGAAGGATCATAGTAACGCCCAGTCAATTCATCCATCTGCTCGTGGTTATGCCGCAGAAGTTTGATCAAATAAGTAGGAGTACCTGATGCAAACCAATAGTCGCGGATATCGTTCATATCAAAAGCATTGAGCAGGCTGAAAGGATTATAGACACCAAGCAAGCCGCTGCCAAAATGATAGCCATCGTATTGCATTTTGAGTACGTCTTTCATTTCCTCCACTGTATAATTGAACTTTTCAGCCAAATTTGCAATAGGTTCTGCAAAATAATGTTCCAATTCCACCTGAGTCACACCACACAATGCTTCATAATGATTATCCATACTTATATCTTTAGGCTGGTTGAACCCGCTGAACACACTGACTTGCGAAAATTTTGTCACTCCCGTAAGCAACACAAACCTCAAGTATTCATCAGCCCCTTTGAAGGTGGAATAGAAAGCTTTCAAGATTTCGCGGTTGGCATCTTCCAGAGGAGTATCCAATGCATCGAGAATAGGCTTGTCATATTCATCTACCAGCACCACGGCACGACGCCCCGTTTGCTGATAGGCTAGAGAAAGTATTTGTTCGAACCGCTTCCCCATAGGAACCTCACGGGGAGTTTCTCCGTAGATTTTCTCCCAGTTGGCAAGATAATATTCTATGGTAGCTTCCAAGTTTCCTTTTTCCGTAAAGTTAACACCGTTGAAATCTATCTTGAACACAGGATACTGATGCCAGTCTTTCTCCAACTTCGCTATCATCAAGCCGTCAAAAAGTTCCTTGCGCCCCTTGAAATAGGCATCCAACGTGCTTACCAACAAGCTCTTCCCAAAACGACGGGGACGGCTAAGAAAACAAGTTTTGGTCGTCGTTACCAAACGATAAACCAAATCGGTCTTATCCACATAGACCCAATTACCTTCTATTATTTGATCAAAACTCTGTATGCCAATGGGATATTTCATCATTCTCTTTTTCTTAAATGGATTGTTAATGCGAAGATAACGACTTCTCTTCGCATTAACAATAAAAGTGGGAAAACAAATTCATTTCAAGTGAATTTTAAAGACAAGTCCTCCTGAAAAATATTTTCCGTTATTCAGTTCCGCCGATTCTTACAAGGCAGGGACAGTGGGGACAGCAGGGACAGCCCCTTTTTTTCTCACACACGTGCGCGCGATACAATAAGGTGGAAAATGAGTTTCCCAATGACACCAACGAGGAAGAACAACTCACCGAAGGCTCCGAACCTTATTTCCCCCTGCCTGCCTTTCCACAGGATGACATATGGCCGGAGCTGCTAGAGAAAATCATCTCTTACAGTAAAAAAACCAAATAACACAACACACTGCTCCCGGGAGGCCCCCTGCATGCAGACCTTCGTATACGCACCGAGGTGAAAAAGGCGATGAAAACCTACTACCAGGAAAAGGCGGCCCAAACGGTTCACCAAGCAAGGGGTCCGATGAGTGTGGACGGTAGGGGGAACGTATCACAAGAGCTGACCCCGGCTTTATACGCGCGCACGTGTGTGTGAGAAAAAAAGGGGCTGTCCCCACTGTCCCCGTGTCCCCGCTGCCAGTTGCAACTAGTCTGCCTCCACTTGGAGAGCCATGATTCCCCCCGCAATCCGCCAAGGGGTCAAAAGGGGTCGGAAGGGGTCACGCCGCACGGACGTGAAGTTATCTTTGCAGTGTCAGAGGGAACCAACCGCACCCCGGCACAAGATTACAAAAATCCTGGTACAAGATTCCGCGGATCTTGTACCAAGTTTCACCGGACGCCGCAGCAGTGTGCGCCTTGTTCCTTCCTGACACTTTTCTGATAATAACAACCCTTTAAAAACAAAAACGATGATCAATTATCACAACATTGTCTTCCCGTTCCTCCACCGTCATGGTTGCCGACAAGAGGCTGATTCCAACTTCCGTGACTTTGCGCGTACCAGCCAAATAAAGAGTATCATTCGTCAAAGTCGTTCTCTTCGCATTAACAATAAAAGTGGGAAAACAAATTCATTTCAAGTGAATTTAATGCCCATGTTGTCGGCTATCAAGTAGAGGTTGTGTCAAAACGTTGGCACAACCTCATATACTAACGTGAAATCATACAAGGCAAAATTAATTTCGCCAACGAGTTATATTATACAGCCCTTACAGCTGTCATTCCACAACACAAGAATATTTTTCTTTCAATCCCTCCAAACTCATCCCCGTAAAATAATCCTCTATAAACTCCCATCGCTGCTCATCACTTAACTTCGTATTGCCAAAGAACAGCCGGAACAACTCTATCTGTTCCTGGAATATTTTCTCATTATTCTCCAGCACATGGTTCTGATAGTCTCCCGAAGCAGCTTCCTTTTTCAATATCTCCGCATCACGGACACGTACTCCAACAGAAGGAACACCCCCCTCTACGGTAAAGTCCACCACATTGAGCATAGACAACAAGTTGAGCAACATATTGAGATCGGAGAACGGAGTGACATAGAACAACAGCCGGTCTCCTTTCTTTCCTGTGATACGCTGGGCACACAACTTCTGGTAACGGGAAAGCAACAAATCAAAACCACGGGTAACGGTAAACATCAGTTTGTCTTCATCTTTCTTCTTGGCACTGGTGATGTAACTCACACTTCTGCCCTCCTCTACCCTGGACTCCAGTAACGAAGTGATAAAACGCTTGGCAGAAGGAACATCCATATCATACGCCGCAAAAATACTACGCAAATCGTCCTCCTCGAACTTTCCTTTATTACCATACAGACTCACCGTCAACAAATCTTTCAAACTCTTCAAGAGACTTGCCAGCTTGGAGCAGATATCCGCCGCACTCTCTTTTAACAAGACATCATGCTTACCCACAGCTGCCGCACGAACTCCCTCAAAGAGATTTCCATTGTATAAATCGCGCTTAAACTCACGGTATCCCATCTCCGAGAAACAATTCTCCCACAAAGATTCAAAAGCCACCTTATAGACTCCTTCAACCCCTTTCACGGGAACCATGTACTGCTTGTATTTTTTACGGAAAGCGGCATCACCCGTCTTTTCCTGCACATAGCCATCGGAAAACAACGTCTGTGAATTGATTTCAACAGGAGAACCGCCATGCCGGAAACTCAAATCCTCTTCTATCCATAACAAAGCCGTTTTGACGACTTGCTCCAAATCCGATTCATATTCCAGCTTGTTCTTTTTACGAGGCAACTTCACTGCAAATTCAAAATCGGATAAAGACATCTGCATTTCATCACTACAGCCTTTCATCAGATATATTTCCCAAACTTTCTTCAGAATCATCCCCAACTGTTCCTGGGAGATGGCACCCGCAGAATGCAGGCGTTTCATATAATAAAAGTCGCGCTCATTAAAATCCGTCACCGCCACACCCGTAATGTTCTTATCACGGGCAGCACGGCCAATCTCCTGAATATAATCGACAAAGGTGCTGGATGGAGCCACATGATATACACGGTCAATATCGCTGATATCCACCCCCATACCGAAAGCTTTCGTAGCAACGATTATTTTTTTCTCACCCTCCTTAAAAGCTTGTATAATTTCGGCTTTTTGCTCTTTATCCTTTTTACCATAATAAGATGCCACCCAATGCCAGTTAGCCGGATACACCCAGGTCTTCAGTTTCATATCTATACCTCCGGCAAAAGGATAATAAATGATAGTCTTATGCCCGTCCAGAAAATCCTCCACCCGGGCGGCAACAGTACGTTGCTTGGCCTTATCGTAGGTTTCCCCCTCCTCTATGGTCATGGCGGTAATGTCAAAGCCGATATTTTCACGCTTCACCGTGCCCACATACAAGGCACACGGAGCAAGATGCAACGACCGGATGGTATCAAAAATCATATCGTTCCCGCCTTCGGGATTCCACACAGCAGTGGCCGTCAATGCAAAAACAGGGAATACATACCCCAACGCATTCTTTAAAGCTTCCAAATGACGCCCTAGAAACCAATAATCCACCCGGAACTCTTTACCCCAAGTGGTCACGGTATGAGCCTCGTCAACCACTACCAGTCCGATACGGCGTTCACCTACAAAATAACTGATATCATACGCCAACAATAATTCAGGGGAAAGATAAAAAAGATCAACCTCCCCTTCACGGACACGACGATATACTTCGTTCTTTTGTTCAGGTGAAAGATCGGACGAAGCATACGCCACACGTTCATACCCTAGTTCCCGCAACGCCTCAACCTGGTCCACTATCAATGCTTTCAGCGGAGAAACCACAAGAGTAAGAAGCTTATATTCATTACCCAGATAAATAGCAGGGAGCTGAAACAACAATGATTTTCCGGCTCCGGTCGGAGCTGTCAGGAGCAAATTATGAGCAGACGAGTCACCCTTGATCCCTTTTTCGGCTTCCATAATGACCTCCTCAATTAATTGTCCTTGAGACAATTGCAATTTTTCCTTACCTCTGAACAAGTCATCATAAACTTCTAAATTACGGAAATCTTCATATCCGTACACTTCCTGCAAAAGGACTTTTACCGCTTCACGGCATTTAGACGGCAATACTCTTGCCACAATCTGTGACTCTATCATAAAAAAGAACTCTTAAATAACGGTTGTACCAACCTTAAAACTAATATCAGCGCAAATATAATAAAAAAAGCGAGAAGAATGAAGATTTCTTCGTCCTTCTCGCTTTTCCGAGCCTCTTGTCGGATTCGAACCAACGACCCCGAGATTACAAATCACGTGCTCTGGCCAACTGAGCTAAAGAGGCGGGGGTGGGTAAGCTTACTATATCGCGCCGCTACAACCAACTACCTTTGCTGCGATCAAGCCCTGGAGGATTCATCAGGAGCTGGCCGTATAGGACTTACCCATTTTTGTTTTGCGAGTGCAAAGGTAGACATTATTTTCAAAACTACAATACTTTCGAATACTTTTTTTTGATTTTAGCAGAAAAAATACATTTTTCACCCATAACTATAGGACGGATTCCCGTAAAAGAAGTACTTTTGTGCACTTATTAATAAAGAATGACGAATTATAAACCGACTTTGCAGGAATGCGCCATGCGCTATGGTACGGGCATGGGTCTTTTATGGGCCTTCAAATTCATGCTCTTCCCGTTAGGATTGAGAATACCTTTCCTACAATTACTTTTTATAGTCCTGACTATAGGAGTACCCTTTTTAGGATACATATTTGCCAAAAAGTTCAGAGAACGGCATTGTGACGGAAGCATCACTTTTTCACGTGCGTTTCTATTCACTACCTTTATGTATATGTTCGCCTCTCTATTTGTAGCGGTAGTGCATTACATCTACTTCCGCTATATAGATGGCGGATTCGTATTCGAGGCATACCGTTCCATCTTAAACCAGTTCAAAGAAACTGCCGGAACCGAACTGACAACCTCACTGAACCAATTCGAAGAAGCGATAGATTTACTGTCGGGACTTACCCCGCTGGAAATGACATTTCAACTGATATCACAAAATATGTTTTACGGGATGCTAATGGCTATCCCTACGGCATTGATCGTGATGCGTAAAAAGAAAAATGAATAAAAGATGGATATATCTGTAGTTATTCCTTTGTATAACGAAGAAGAATCTTTGCCGGAACTATTCGCATGGATTCAACGTGTAATGGATGCCAACCGTTTCAGCTATGAAGTAATTTTTGTCAATGACGGCAGCACCGACCACTCCTGGCAAGTGATAGAGAAACTACGCTCGGAGTCGGACAACGTAAAAGGTATCAAATTCCGCCGGAACTACGGCAAGTCCCCTGCCTTGTATTGTGGTTTTGAAAAGGCGCAAGGTGATGTGGTGATTACAATGGATGCCGACTTGCAGGACAGCCCGGACGAAATACCGGAATTATACAGAATGATTACAGAAGATGGCTACGACTTAGTATCGGGATACAAGCAAAAACGCTATGACCCGTTATCAAAAACCATTCCGACCAAACTATTCAACGCCACAGCACGTGCCGTTTCAGGCATCAAGAACCTGCACGACTTCAATTGCGGACTAAAAGCTTATCGTCGTGATGTCGTAAAGAACATCGAAGTATACGGTGAAATGCACCGCTATATCCCCTATCTGGCAAAGAATGCAGGTTTTCCTAAGATAGCCGAGAAGGTAGTACACCATCAGGCACGAAAATTCGGTAAAACAAAATTCGGCGGATTAAACCGTTTCTTCAATGGTTATCTAGACCTCATTACTCTGTGGTTTTTATCCAAATTCGGTATCAAGCCGATGCACTTCTTCGGGTTTATGGGATCATTGATGTTTATTCTTGGTTTCATTTCCGTCATTATCATCGGAGCGAACAAACTATATGCCTTGTCACATGGTTTACCTTATATATTAATTACTGATTCTCCTTACTTCTATCTGGCCCTAACTTTGATGATTTTGGGAACCCAACTGTTTCTGGCTGGATTCATAGGAGAATTGATAGCCCGGAATGCTCCTGAACGCAATAATTATAAAATAGAGAAAGAGTTTTAAAATGAAGAAACTACCAGCCATTATCTTATTGCTCCTGATTACCGTAAGCACCTTGATGCAAAGCTGTGGGGAAAGCGATTGTCCGCTTACCACCAATTCCTTTGCCCATTTCGACTTTCTGGATGCAGAGACACACCAAGCTGTAAAATTCAGTCCGGCTTTTGACGTCACTGGATTTATCACTACCGATGTGATTGTACGTGACACACTGGAAGATGGAACTATTAAGGAAACCGTAGTAAAAGACTCATTGATGAATGACACGATATTCAATAAAGCGGAAAGCAGTATGAGCCTGCCTTTGAGTTATACATCAAAAACTACCTACGTATTGCATTATACGGAAAAGATGCGTGACACTATCACACTCATTCACCAGAATATCCCCTACTTGCAGAATATAGAATGTGGCACCATGATGTTTTATAAAGTGGAAGACATTAAATACACCACCTATAACCTAAAATCTATCGAGATTGTAAATTCGGACATCAATAATGAAGAAAAAAAGAATTTCAACATATATTACGTTGTTAACGCTACTGAGTAGTATGCTGTTGTACAGCCCCACACTGGCGGCACAAGAAAAAAAAACAACCATAGAGGAAGAAAAGGTACCCTTCTATCAGGGAACTACTATCGGTGTAGATATATTTGGCCTAGGAAGCAAAATTTTTGGAGGTGACATTACAAGTACAGAAATCAGCGTGGAGGTCAATTTGAAAAACCGTTATGTCCCCGTAGCTGAAATTGGATATGGAACCACCGACACTACTGATGATGGTACCAATATACATTATAAAGCCTCAGCTCCTTATTTCCGCATAGGCATGAACTACAACTTCTTTTTCAAGAAGCCCTATCTGCCTGGTTTTCTATATGGAGGCATACGTTACGGATTCACCTCTTTTTCATACGATGTAGATGCTCCGACAATGAAGGATTCTACATGGGGATTTCCTGAAATACCTTTCAGTTATGACGGAATTAAAACCACAGTAACCTGGGCAGAACTGCTGGCAGGAATAAAGGTAAATGTGTACAAGAATTTCTACATGGGATGGTCACTACGTTACCGTATACGCATGAACATAAAAAAGGCGGAACACACCGAGCCTTGGTATATTCCCGGTTTTGGAAAAAACAACTCGACTAACTTAGGAGTAACATACAGTTTAATATACAAATTACCATTTTAACCAATGACAACTTTAGAAATATGGCTCCTTGCCATCAGTCTTGCTATGGACTGTTTCACAGTTTCCATAACAAGCGGAATTATCATGCGTCGCATTTGCTGGCGCACTTTTTTTATTATGGCATTCTTCTTCGGCCTTTTCCAGGCTGTCATGCCGCTTATCGGCTGGTTTGCCCCCAGCCGATTCAGTCACCTGATAGAGGATTATGACCATTGGATCGCTTTTGGGTTATTGGCCTTTTTGGGAGGGCGTATGATAAAAGAGAGCTTCAGCAATGAAGACAAACGCTGCTTCGACCCCACTAAATTAAAAGTGGTTGTTACGCTGGCTATAGCAACCAGCATTGATGCTTTGGCCATCGGTATATCATTTGCTTTTGTAGGAATAAACTCTTTCACTTCTATTCTTTCTCCTATTGTCATCATCGGCTTTACCTCTTTTGTTATCTCAACATTAGGAAGTCTGATAGGTGTATTTTGCGGCAAGCGTTTCAACCTGCGCATGGAATTATGGGGAGGTTTGGTTTTGATTATTATCGGCGTTAAAATTTTAATAGAACATTTATTTCTTTCTTAACTAAAATACAGGTATGAATAAAAAAAAATTAGCATGGCAATTGCCGTTTCTAGCAATTCTGATAATAGGAACAATTATTATTCTAAAAAAGCAAGCCCCTTTCCGTACGGATGAAGGCTTTGTATTCGGTACAGTATACAAAATCACCTACCAGTCCGAAGATAATCTGAAAGAAGAAATAGAAACTGAACTGAAGAAAGTGGACAACTCCCTCTCTCCTTTCAATCCGAATTCCGTAATCACCCGCGTAAACCACAATGAAAAGACGGAAGTTGACAGTTTTTTCGTACATGTATTCCATCTCTCAAAGAAAATATCCGATGAAACCCATGGAGCCTTTGATATCACCGTCGCACCTTTGGTAAATGCATGGGGATTCGGATTCAAAAAATCTACAGGAGTGGATTCACTGATAGTGGACAGCTTACGCCAAATGATAGGATATCAAAAAATAGATTTACAGAACAACCGGATAATGAAAAAAGACCCTCGTATAATGCTGGATTGCAGCGCTATAGCCAAGGGATTCGGAGTAGATGCAGTAGCAAGGCTATTGGAACGTAAAGGGATAAAAAACTATATGGTAGATATAGGCGGTGAAGTAGTGGTAAGAGGCAAAAATTCCAAAATGAACGCTTGGCGTATCGGCATAAACAAACCTGTAGATGACTCCTTGTCAGTAAACCAGGAGTTACAGACTGTGCTTGCCATTAGTGATGTAGGTATGGCAACATCAGGGAATTATCGTAATTTCTATTACAAAGGTGGAAAGAAATATGCACATACCATAGACCCACGCACCGGATATCCAGTACAACATAGTATCCTGTCATCCACTGTCATTGCAAAAGATTGCGCCAGTGCCGATGCATACGCTACTGCTTTCATGGTGATGGGACTGGACTCAGCCAAAGCATTTTGTGAAGCACATCCTGAACTGGATGCTTATTTTATTTGCTCAGGCGAAGGAGATAAATATGAAACTTATTTTACAGACGGAATGAAGAAATTCATCATCAACGAGAAATAGACACCAAAGGAGCGTATCAAAATATCAAACAGCTACCATTCAAATGGAATGATACCGGAACTCACCACAGATTAATATCCATTCAACACAAAGCAGTTGGTTTCCAATAAAATATCTATGGTGAGTTCCGACATTATTATCTGTAAAAAAACAGCATATTACTGAGCTTTCTGAAACTGCTCTATCAATAAAGTCAGATTAGCAGTAAATAAACGCGCTGATATTGCCAACAAAATGATTCCAAAAAACTTACGAATAACATAAATTCCACCTTTACCCAAGAAACGTTCGATGCGATCTGTCAACTTCAACACCACATAAACCCAAACCATATTCAATATCAAGGCTACAACAATATTTACAGGAGCATACTCCGAACGTAGGGAAAGCAACGTAGTAAACGCTCCCGCACCAGCCAATAACGGAAAAACCAAGGGGACTAAAGTCGCTTCCTTGATAGGACCTTGATTCTTGAATATCTCGATATCCAGAATCATTTCCAAAGACATGAGAAAAATAACAAAAGCACCCGCCACGGCAAACGAAGCAATATCAACTTGAAATAACTTCAGCATCATATCCCCTGCATAAAAGAAACCTATCAATAAAGCAAAAGAAATGCCGGTAGCTTTATTAGCATTGACATTTCTCCCTTTCTGCTTAAGATTCAATATAATAGGAATAGATCCGATAATATCAATGACAGCAAAAAGCACAATAAACGCACTTAAAAATTCTTGAAAATCAAATGATCCAAACATAAACTCCTCCTTTTTTTGAATGCAAATATATTTATTTTTTATACAGTCCGCAAGTATTCTGCTTTTAAACATTAGGAGACGGTAAGAAACAATAAAAAAAATAAAAGTTCTTCCACCTATAAATAATAAATCTCGTTTTATCGTTACCTTTGTATGTTAAACTATAACTTAACGAACAACAGAACTTATGGAAATTACAATGTATGATACACTTTTACAACTCCCTCTCTTCCAGGGATTATGTAAAAATGACTTCACCAATATCATAGGCAAGGTAAAGCTACATTTTCATAAATACAACGCCGATGATATCATTGTGGAACAAGGTGCACCTTGCACTCAATTAATCTTTCTCTTAAATGGGGAGATAATCTCCCAAACAACCGATAACCGACATTCATACGCCTTATTTGAAACTTTTGGAAGTCCTTTCGTTATAGAGCCCTATTCATTATTCGGCATGCAAACCAACTATACAGCGACTTACAAAGCACGTACAGATATTAACATAGTTACCATAGACAAGTTATTTGTATTGAATGAACTGAACAACTACGAAATCTTCCGCCTTAACTATTTAAATATTCTGAGTAATAGAGCACAAGTGGCATACGAAAAATTATGGAACAGCCACATAGGTAATACAGAAGAAAAAATACTGAATTTTTTAGTGCTGCGCTCCATGAAGCCCGAAGGGAAAAAAATCCTTAAAATCAAAATGGAGGATTTGGCGAGTTTGATTGATGAGACACGAATCAATGTGTCAAAAGTGCTGAATGATTTACAGGAACAGGGATTGGTACAACTCAGCAGAAAGGAAATCTCCATTCCGGCGTTGGAAAAACTGACTGAAAAGAATAAATAATCAGGTAAAACCCCATAAAAATGAAAAGCATAGGCATTTCTGCTTGTGCTTTTTTATTTTTAACCTAACTATTTAATATACTTTGTTAAATAAGTAAATAGAATGAGGATAGTGATGCTTTTTTTTAGCAAATTTGTAAGTCAAATAAAATAGTGCTATGACTGAAAATAAAAATCCATTTTTAAAACCCTATAACACCCCTCATGACACGGCTCCGTTCCATCTTATCAAGATAGAACATTATGAACCTGCCTTGTTGGAAGGAATGAAAGAACAAAATGAGGAAATTGATGCAATTGTCAATAATCCCGAAGCACCGACTTTCCAAAATACCATTGTTGCTTTGGAAAAATCAGGTGCGTTGCTAGACCGCGTAACTACTGTTTTCGGCAATTTGATGAGTGCCGAGACCAGTGACGAGATGCAGGAATTGGCAGAAAAAATGATGCCCGTACTGTCCGAACACAGCAACAACATCAGTCTGAATGAAAAACTTTTTGCTCGTATAAAAGCCGTATACGAACAAAAAGACCAGTTACAACTGAAAGGTGAAGACGCCCAACTGCTGCAAAAGACATACGATGGTTTTGTAAGAAGCGGTGCCAACCTGACCGGTGAGGCAAAAGAAAAGTTCCGCCAACTGAATACCGAATTAAGCATATTGACCTTACGTTTTTCTCAGAATCTGTTGAAAGAAACAAATAACTACGAATTGGCTTTGACGGAAAAACAATTGGAAGGATTACCCGAAAGTTCATTGGAAAGTTATGCTCAAACAGCAAAGGATAAGGGAAAAGAAGGCAGCATCATTACATTGGATGCTCCCAGTTTTGTTCCTTTCATGAAATATTGTGATGACCGTTCACTGCGCAGAGAAGTCTATATGGCTTATAATACCCAATGTACACACAATAACGAATACAACAATGTGGACATCATCAAGCAATTGGTAAACATTCGCATGGAACTGGCTCATTTACTAGGCTTCTCCACTTTTGCCGAGTATAAACTGAAAAAGCGCATGGCCGAAACGAGTGATGCCGTATACAAACTGCTCAACCAATTACTGGATGCCTATACCCCTGCCGCCCTAAAGGAAGTGGCAGAAGTTGAAGCATTGGCACGCGAAATGGAAGGCAATGACTTCCAGCTGATGCCATGGGATTGGGCCTATTATTCAGAAAAGCTGAAAAATAAGAAATTCAATCTGAATGAAGAAGAGCTGCGTCCTTATTTTGAGCTGAGCCAAGTAGAGAAAGGTGTATTCGGTCTGGCTACCCGTCTGTATGGCATCACATTTAAAGAAAATAAAGAAATTCCGGTCTATCATCCCGATGTAAAAGCTTATGAAGTATTCGACAAAGACGGAAGTTTCCTGGCTGTACTTTATACAGATTTCCACCCCCGTGCCGGAAAACGTTCGGGCGCATGGATGACCAGCTATAAGGAGCAGTGGATAGAAAACGGAGTCAACAGCCGTCCCCACGTATCCGTTACCATGAACTTCACCAAGCCATCGGCTGGGAAACCGGCATTGCTGACTTTCTCAGAAGTAAACACTTTTCTACACGAATTCGGACACGCCTTGCACGGAATGTTTGCCAATACCACCTATTCAACCATGAGTGGTACCAGCGTATATTGGGATTTTGTGGAGCTTCCATCACAAATTATGGAAAATTTCGCCACAGAAAAAGAATTTCTCAATACATTCGCCAGACATTATCAAACGGGAGAACCCATTCCTGCCGAACTGATCCAAAAAATTGTAGATGCATCCAATTTCAATGTGGCCTATGCCTGCCTGCGTCAAGTAAGTTTCGGCTTGCTGGATATGGCATGGTACACCCGCCGGGAAACATTTGACGGAGATGTCCGCGCTTATGAAAAAGAAGCATGGAAAAAAGCGCAAGTACTGCCCGGAGTAGAAGACACCTGCATGTCCGTACAGTTCTCACATATTATGGCGGGGGGATATTCTGCCGGATACTACAGTTATAAATGGGCGGAAGTACTGGATGCGGATGCCTTCTCCTTATTCAAGGAAAAAGGAATCTTCAACCAGGAAGTCGCTGCTTCTTTTCGGGAGAATATTCTCTCGAAAGGAGGAACGGAACATCCGATGACCCTTTACAAACGCTTCCGTGGACAAGAACCCAGTATCCATGCCTTGCTGAAAAGAAATGGAATCATCAACTAAAAAACCAAACAATATGAAACTAAAGTCTATTCTTTATATACTAATGCTACTCCCTTTCTTATGGAGTTGCAACAATGAAGACGATGTAGAGGAAATCTTTGCAAGCGGCACATGGCATGTAGTGGATTTCTATGGTAAAGCAAATTGGGACAAACGGAACGGAGAGCCCAAATACAATGCAATGGCACACAATCCGGATAAGACTATCGCAACCGAAGGAAGAAAAGCCTTGGATATCATTCATGGTTTCAACATCACTTTCAAAGCGGATGGTACTTTTACAGGAAGCATACAAAATGGAAAAGGCACATGGCAAGCGGACGGAAAAGACCGGACAGTAAACATAAACTTTACCAAGACTCCGCCTTCAACAAGCTATAACAACGAGTTCATAGAAGCATTGAATAATGCAATATTTTATCAAGGTGACAGCAATGTTTTATTGCTAGCTCCCGAAGGGAAAAAAACTTATATTCAATTTGCACATAATAAGCAAGACTGAAATAATGGAAACGAAAGAAGAGAAACAACTCAAACTCGACAAACGATACATCCGCATGGCTAGTATTTGGGCGGAAAATTCATACTGTGAACGCCGTCAAGTAGGAGCATTGATCGTAAAAGACAAGATGATCATCTCCGACGGATATAACGGAACTCCTGCAGGATTCGAAAATGTATGCGAAGATGACAACGGAGTCACCAAGCCTTACGTACTACACGCTGAAGCGAATGCTATCACCAAAATAGCACGAAGCAACAACAGCAGCGACGGAGCAACCATGTACGTCACCGCATCTCCTTGCATAGAATGTGCCAAACTCATCATCCAAGCAGGAATCAAACGTGTAGTTTACTCAGAAAAATACCGTTTGGAAGACGGGCTTGATTTATTGAAACGCGCAAATATTGAAGTAATCTATATCAATTCCAATGAATAATAGCAAATAAAGATATGAGCAAAAATCGAACATCCCGTTTTATGCCGGTAATCGTTGCAGTAAGCATCGTAACCGGAATATTGATTGGAACTTTTTACGCCAACCACTTTTCAGGAAACAAATTAGGTATCATTAATACTTCATCCAACAAACTGAATGCATTGTTGCGTATCATTGACGACCAATATGTAGATACAGTGAACATGGGTGAACTGGTGGAAGATGCTATGCCGCAAATTCTAGGTGAGCTGGACCCCCACTCTTCTTATATTCCGGCAAAAGACCTGGAAGCTGTAAATTCTGATTTAAAAGGAAGTTTCAGCGGAATCGGTATCCAGTTTACCATCCAGCAAGATACCATCCATGTAAACAATGTCATCCAAGGCGGACCATCAGAAAAAGTGGGTCTGATGGCAGGAGACCGCATCATAGAAGTGGATGACAGTGCCTTTGTAGGAAAAATTGTCACCAACTATGAATCCATGAAAAGACTGAAAGGTCCCAAAGGCAGTGAGGTAAAACTTGGCGTTTTTCGTCCGGGAGAAAAAGAAACTTTACATTTCACCATTGTTCGTGGTGACATACCGGTAAAGAGTGTAGATGCCGCCTATATGCTGAATGACAAATTCGGTTACATAAAAGTAAACAAATTCGGTGAAACGACTTATCCCGAATTATTGATTTCATTAGCCAAGCTAAATCAGGCAAACTGCGAAGGAGTGGTCATCGACTTACGCGGTAATACCGGTGGATATATGGGTGCAGCAATTCAGATGGTAAACGAATTCTTACCCAAAAACAGACTCATCGTTTATACACAGGGACGCAAGTCTCCACGCGAGAACTATACATCCAACGGAACCGGAAGCAGCCAGAAAATGCCCATTGTCGTATTGATGGACGAAGGTTCGGCTTCTGCCAGCGAAATTTTTGCCGGAGCTATCCAAGACAATGACCGGGGGACAATCATCGGGCGCCGCTCTTTCGGAAAAGGGCTGGTACAACAACCTATCGACTTCAGCGATGGTTCAGCCATCCGTCTGACAATTGCCCGTTACTATACTCCGTCAGGACGCTGCATACAGAAACCGTATGTAAAAGGTAATGACGCAAATTATGAAATGGATATCCTGACCCGTTACGAACACGGAGAATTTTTCTCACAAGACAGTATCAAGCAGGATCAAAGCCAAATCTTTGAAACTTCTTTAGGCCGTCCTGTATATGGAGGTGGAGGTATTATGCCCGATATCTTTGTACCACAGGATACTACCGGCATGACTTCCTATTATCGCATGGCTGTTAATCGCGGACTGACCATCCAGTTTGCTTTCCAGTATACGGACAACCACCGTGCCGAAATGCAAAAATATGAAACAGAGGAAAGCCTGCTGCAATATTTGAAGCATCAGAATATTTTGGAACAATTCGCCCGTTTCGCTGAGAACAAAGGGCTAAAACGTCGCAACATATTGATGTATAAATCACAGAAACTGTTTGAAACAAATTTATACGGAAACATCATTTATAACATGCTGGGCATGGAAGCTTATATAGAATACTTGAACAAGAGCGACAAGACTGTCCTCAAAGCATTGGAAGTATTGGATAAAGGTGAATCATTTCCCAAAGCTCCCGAACAACCCATAGAACCGAAAGTAAGCGATGAAGGAACTAAAAAAACAACTGCGCAAGCAGATAGCGCAAGAAAAGCGCCGTCACGGCATCACCGAATTAATAACGAAGTCCGCTGCTTTGCTTGAGAAACTGGAACAGCATCCCAAGTTTGCATCGGCCCGTACCGTTTTGCTCTATTATTCATTGGATGATGAAGTACAGACACATGACTTCGTTGAAAAATGGCACCGGCAGAAAACAGTTTTGCTGCCGGTAGTCAAAGGAGATGAGTTGGAACTTCGTATTTATACAGGCAGGCAAAACCTGAAAACCGGTGAGGCTTATCACATAGAGGAACCGACGGGAGAAGCATTTACAGCGTATGAGAAGATAGACCTCGCCATTATACCGGGTGTTTCTTTTGATGCCCGAGGCAACCGGTTGGGAAGAGGAAAAGGATATTATGACAAATTACTGCCTCTTCTTCATTCCTATAATATAGGTATATGTTATAACTTTCAAGTAAACGAAAAGCTGCCTGTCGAACCTTTCGACCGGAGAATGGATGAAGTCTGGACTGAGAATGGAATATTGAAATAGAATCTATCGTGATACGAACTGTTCCATAAGCTACTCTTACACATTACACTTCTTCAAGTGCGGACTTTACGAGAAAGATAAGAAAAATCCGTCAAAATCCGCACCTGACAAGAAGTATTGCAGGAAACTTCGGGGATACCAAAGAAACAGCAGAAGACCATCCTGTCAACGGAAAATAATATTGACTATCACTTGTGCGCCGACCTGCTTATTCAGATTTTTCACCAATAAATCACGCCCCATCATCAACTCTTGACGAAGCACGGATGAAGTGAGATGTACATAAAGAATTTGATTCTTAATATAAAGATTACTCGTATATTTAGTAATGGCAGGTCCCACCACATCTTTCCATGCCTGTATCAGACGATACTCGTTCAGTGGCGCCTCCAAAGCATTCTGCCGGAAGAATTTCCGAATCATTTCCCCTATTTGTTCCGCATCATTACGTTTCATTCAGCCATTTCCTTTCTTTCTGTCACTTCTCCATCTTCTACAGCAAAGACTTTGTATTCTCTTTCTATCTTCTTCAATATTTTATCCAAATGATCCCGATTGGTATCCGTAATGAAAATCTGCCCGAAACGATCTCCGGCTACCAGTTTTACAATCTGTTCCACACGAAAAGCATCCAGTTTATCAAAAATATCATCCAACAACAATAAAGGAGTAGTATTGCCGCCCGTTTTCTTCAAAAAGTCAAACTGAGCTAATTTCAAGGCGATAAGATAAGTTTTGTTTTGTCCTTGTGACCCCTCCCGCTTTATCGGAAAATCCCCCAACTGCATAATCAAGTCATCTTTATGAACTCCCTTCAACGAATATCCCATTACACGGTCGCGCCGACGGCTCTCCTTGATAATATCCAGCAATCCCCCACTCATAGCATGAGATTCATACGCCAGATTCACTTTCTCTTTATCTTGAGAGATATAAGAATAAAAAGACTGGAAAGTAGGTATAAACTCAGCAATAAACTCACTACGCTTCTTAAAGACGACCTCACCCGCAGATGCCATCATCTCCTCCCATACCAGCATTAATTCCTCATCGAATTCCTGTTCCGATTTCAACAAAGCATTACGCTGCGTCAATGCTTTATTATAACGTATCAGCGCATCCAAATATTCCTTATCATATTGCGATATCACCACATCCATAAAACGACGGCGCCCGTCACTACCTCCTGCAATCAGCTCCGCATCAGCAGGAGACACCATTACAAGGGGAATAAAGCCAATATGATCCGATAAACGGTTATATTCCTTTTTATTCCGCTTGAATTGCTTTTTCTGACGACGTTTCAATCCACAATATACCTCTTCCGGCTCACCTTGGTCTGTTTCATAGAAACCCTGAATTACAAAGAATTCTCCTTCATGACGGATATTTTGCGAATCAATAGGATTAGTGGCACTCTTACAAAAAGAAAGATAATAAACCGCATCCAGCAAATTTGTCTTCCCCATACCGTTTTGTCCGATAAAACAATTCATCTTCGGCGAGAATTCCAATTCCGCCTGCTCCAGATTTTTATAATTCAATATCGAGATGCGTTTCAGTATCATAGAACTTCTATTTAATTGAGGATACAAAATTAGAGATAAAAACGGGAAAAACTAAAAAAATATGCCCGTAAATTTCATTAATACATAGAAATGAACTACTTTTGCTGACCGAAAAAGAATATCCGAAAAATAATAAAAAAGTAAATATAAAAATGGCAGAACAAAAACACACTCAGGACCCATTAGATATGGAAGAAGCACTGAGTACCTCAGAAGCATTCCTTATCAAGTACAAAGGAAGAATCCTTGGAACTATTGCAGCAGTAGTGATTATCATAGCTGGTTTCATGGGATATAAGCATTTTATTTCTGACCCCAATGAAGTAAAAGCATCAGAAGCTTTATTTAAAGGAGAACAATATTTCGGAGCTGATAACTTTGAAACCGCATTGAATGGTGACAGTATCGGTTACAAGGGTTTTCTGAAAGTAGCAGATGAATTCAGTGGAACCGCTGCTGGTAATTTGGCCAATGCTTATGCAGGTATCTGCTATGCACAGTTGGGTAAATATGAAGATGCAGTGAAATATCTGGATAAATTCAGCGCTAAAGACCAGCTGGTGAGCCCTGCCATTTTGGGAACTATCGGTAACTGTTATGCTGAAATGGGACAATTGGACAAAGCTGCAGGAACTTTGCTGAAAGCAGCGGATAAAGCAGACAGCCAGGCATTGAGTCCTATCTATTTGATCCAAGCTGGTCAATTGTTCGAAAAGTTGGGCAAGAATAGTGAAGCTGTTAAAGCATACACTTTGGTGAAAGAAAAATACTTCAATTCTTACCAGTCAATGGACATTGATAAGTACATCGAACGTGCATCCATCAAATAAGAAAAGAATATACCTTAATGATATAAAGAGGTTGTCTGCACCTGTGTACAGATAACCTCTTTCTTTTATTAAACCACTAAAACTAAAAAACAATGGCAACAGCGTATCATAACTTATCTGATTACGATTTCAATTCAGTTCCTAATGCAGAAAATATGCGTTTCGGTATCGTAGTATCCGAATGGAACAATAACATTACCGGCCCCCTATTGGAAGGAGCCATAAGTACCTTGAAGAAACATGGCGCAAAAGATAAAAATATTTTAGTACAAACAGTACCCGGCAGTTTTGAACTGACTTTCGGTTCTGCACAAATGATAAAAAGTGGAAAAGTAGATGCAGTGATTGCAATAGGCTGCGTAGTTCGTGGCGATACTCCGCACTTTGATTATGTATGTGCCGGTACCACTCAAGGTATTGCCCAACTGAATGCCGAAGGAGATATTCCTGTAATCTATGGTTTGATTACTACCAATACTATGCAACAAGCAGAAGACCGTGCCGGTGGGAGATTAGGAAATAAAGGGGATGAATGTGCAATAACTGCCATCAAAATGCTCGATTTTAAAGAGAAATTGCAAAAAACGCAGATTTTTTGAAAAAAAGTTCTTGTATAATTTGCATATTCAAAAAAAAGCCGTACCTTTGCATCGCAATTGAGAAACAAACCTACTCAATGAGAGAATTGAGATAGAATCTTAAAAGCGAATGGGCAAATACCAGAGTGGCCAAATGGGGCAGACTGTAAATCTGCTGTCTTTCGACTTCGGTGGTTCGAATCCATCTTTGCCCACAAAAAATTGCGGAAGTAGCTCAGTTGATAGAGCATTAGCCTTCCAAGCTGAGGGTCGCGGGTTTGAGCCCCGTCTTCCGCTCTATAGAAGAGATGATTTAATCATCTCTTCTTTTATTTTACACCGCCCCTTTTTTTTCATTACTCAACAATGTTCCAAACTTTTCAACTTCTAATTTGTTATATCAATAACAACATTCCAATAGAAAAGACATTAAGTTATGAAGACGATTATTGACAAAGCCAACACGAGAGGTTATTTTAATCATGGATGGCTAAAAACTTACCACACATTCAGCTTCGCAGATTATTATAATCCCAGACGTATACACTTCGGTGCTTTGCGCGTATTGAATGACGATACAGTGGCTCCCGGAGAAGGTTTCGGCATGCACCCGCATAAAAATATGGAAGTAGTATCCATTCCTTTACAAGGATATTTAAGACACGGAGATAATGTACAAAATGAAAGTACCATCACCCCCGGAGAAATTCAAGTAATGAGTACAGGAACAGGTATCTATCACAGTGAATACAATGCCAGTAAAACCGAAGATCTGAAATTCCTGCAAATCTGGGTGATCCCTAATGTAGAGGAAACCAAACCTGAGTACCATAATTATAATATCCGCCCGTTATTGAAACGTAACGAACTGGCAACTTTCATTTCTCCTTCCGGAAACACACCGGCACATCTGTTGCAGGATACCTGGTTTTCAATAGGTACATTTGATGCCGGACATAGTGTAATATACCGTATGCACAAACCTCGCACAGGCGTTTACATTTTTGTTATAGAAGGAGAGATTAATGTAGCAGGCGAAAACCTTTCACGCCGTGACGGTATCGGTATATGGGACATTGAAAGTGTCACTATCGAAGCCACTTCCGAAACACAGATACTGGCTATTGAAGTAGCTATGTAAACCATATTATTCATGGCGCAATCATCCAAACGGGAAATTTGCGCCACAAATACCTCTTTACTTCCTTATCTTAACCCCATTTTTCTACAAATTTTATACGCCACACGGTCTACAGAACAAAATTACACATCTAGCAGACCAACTCTTTCTTCAAACGAAAGTCCTAATACAAACAATTTTTGAAGGTATATACAATAATAAACAGATTATTCCCTCTCCCAATTATAAGACAGCCGGAGCTGTGTTCAAATATCCCTTATCTTTTAGTTTAGCAAAGATTCTGGTATTGACAATCTGTACACATATTCTAATCTTTATAATAAAAACAGGGAACAAACGGTATTCCACCATCAAATACTTGAGATATCCTCTACTATAAAAATAAGAACTTCCTTCTGAATGGCCGAACGCAATCCACTTTCCATCCATACACTGGCTTTTTGTAATAAACTCAATTGACACGCAAGCAAAATCAATAGAATAATAATTATACCTAACTCTATCTGTACTTTTCATTATAGTTTGTTTTTTTCAAAGTAAAGATAAACAAGAATCAATAATTTACGGAAGTAAAACAGAGAGAGTCTTTCAACGACACAAACCTCAGATTATCTTTTAATTATAGATAATCTGAGATTCGTGTTGAAACAAAAGCTTTTTCAGAGTGTTTCTTAGAGTTCTATTGTCAATTCTACCGGACAATGATCTGAGCCAAAGATATCCGTATAAATATGTGCACCTTTCAACCTATCTTTCAGTGAATCGGAAGTGAGAAAATAATCAATACGCCAACCTGAATTCTTTTCACGGGCTTTAAAACGATAAGACCACCATGAATAGATTCCTTCCTGCTCTGGATAAAAATAGCGGAACGTATCCGTAAAACCGGACTCAAGCAAAGTGGTAAACTTGGCACGTTCCTCATCAGTGAAACCTGCATTTTTACGGTTTGTCTTAGGATTCTTCAAGTCTATTTCCTTATGCGCCACGTTCAGGTCACCACACACAATGACAGGTTTCTTTTCTTCCAGTTTTTTCAGATAGGCACGGAAATCATCTTCCCATTTCATTCTATAATCCAACCGTCGCAATTCTTCCTGCGAATTGGGAGTATACACAGTAATCAAATAAAACGATTCCAATTCAAGAGTGATTACCCGTCCTTCGTGATCATGCTCTTCTATGCCTAAACCGTATGTCACAGATAATGGTTTGACTTTAGAAAAGATAGCTGTGCCTGAATACCCTTTCTTTTCAGCATAATTCCAATAGGAGTGATAACCTTCAAACTTGGCATCCAGTTGCCCTTCCTGCATCTTTGTTTCCTGCAGGCAGAAAAAGTCTGCTTCTAAACGATGGAAAACATCAACAAAACCTTTATCATAACAGGCTCGCAAGCCATTTACATTCCATGATATGAATTTCAACATGATTCTTTTATTATTTGTAGATTAAAAACATTCCAGAACAAAAGTAAGTACAAAAGCATACTTATCAAAGCAAAAAAACTTAAAACAAAAAAGCGTCCTATTTTCGTAAACGAAACAGGACGCTTATCCTTATTAATTAAGGAAAATGTTTTCTCTATAATTACTGTGCCGAATCACTGGGAGCAGGAGTTTCTGTTGCAGCGTCATTTGTTTGCGGAGCAGCGAAACCTGAAGGTGCATTCAGCGGATTAGTAGCTCCTTCTTTCACTGCCTCTTCCATGATTACAGAAGAATCTGTATGAGCGGCAGGAACAAAATAAGCAGTAAGCACACTACATGCCACCATAAAAGCAGCTAACCCCCATGTTAATTTCTCAATAAAATCTGTAGTCTTGCGAACACCCATTATTTGATTTGAAGAAGCAAAACTAGAAGCCAAGCCTCCACCTTTTGAGTTCTGAATCAGTACGACAAAGCACATCAAAAGAGCTGCAAGCACAATTAATCCAATAAGTAATAAATACATTTTCTTTATTTTGATTTAGTGTTAATAATCAATTTCTCCAAAAATCTTATTTGGTCTGCAAAGTAAGCGTTTTTTTTTGGATATTTCAAATTTAATTTTTTAATAATTTCAAGAGCCTTAGAATATCTTTGCTGTTTAACGTATATTTTAGCCAATGTTTCAGTGAAATAGCTTTCATCCTCCATATCCTCTTCATTATCTTCCGACTCCTCTTCTTCAGAAACTTTATTCTTCACCGGTGCCGCCTCTTTTATTCCTAATTGAGGTAACAAAGGTTCCTCTGCCGACTTTTCAATGAAGTTGTCTATCAAATTCTGTCCTTTCATCTGAGGTATATCATCAGACACATGTTCTTCCTCATGCAATAAAAAAGAAGTATAATCTGTTGTTACATCCATTGGTAATTCCATAACAACGGGCTCTTCAGGCAAAGAAGAAAGAAAAGTATCGATCAATGAAAGAGTACGATCCAAACCAGCCTCTTCCTTAGGTAGGTCTTGTTTTTCAAAGGAAGATACAGTAAAGCGCTCCCCCTCTATCAGATAAAAAAGAATCTTGCGGTCAGCTACATACAATGCAGCCTTACGTAGTTCCCCACCAAATGTTATGTCATGCAATAAAAACAGATTCTTCAGATAAAGCAGTCTCACCGTCTGAAAATATGGATAACGCGCAAGCAGCGTCCGCAACTCGTACAAAGTATCCCGATTCAATCGTTCAGGATGCGTTATCCATTCATATAATTGTTGTTGTATCATGACGGAAAATCACTCACTACCAGTTTGCCACTGTAGCATTGAATATTTGCTCTACAATTTCTTTAATCATTTGGTTTACCAACTCATCCTGCACAGCACTTAACTGCTGATTGGAATTATATTCACGACTAGCCGAAAATTGCTGTCCGTTCATATTTTCCGTAGGATTGGAACTATTGACAAAATTCACTCTCACCGTCATACGCAATTCTACCATACTAGAATAGCCATCGGATCCAATTCCTTTATTAAATGCCTCATAATTCGTTATCTCACCAGACAATTGCAGGTCACCACTGCGCTTGACTTGCTTTAAACGAGTTTGTTGCATATAAATATCCTGTAATGCCGTATTGAACATATTCTCCATCGGTCCCCAAACAAAGCCAGCTGAACGGTTTGGGAAATTCTCAAACGAAATAGTCTTTACCTTTGTATAATCTATAGACGATCCGTTAAATTTATATGAAATAGAACAAGCAGTTACGATCCCCGCCAGTACCATCAACACACCAACTACTTTCAATTGTTTAATCCAAACCATATTCTTTTATTTTTCTATAAAGTGTTCGTTCTGAAATATTCAAATCTTTTGCTGCATTCTTACGCTTTCCATGATGACGGTCGAGTGCCTTACGTATCATTTCTTTCTCCACTTCGTCCAATGACAAAGTGGCTTCTTCTACAACCTCCTCCGTATCCTGAATATCATCTACTACAGGATGAGCCGGTTTGGCGGCAGAAATTATGGTAGGCGTAGCAGGCACCACTGTAGCAACTAGATTCCGTTGCGGTTCCTGATAATAAGAAACTGCCGTAGTAGCTGGTGCCGTCGGAACAGATTGCGCGCCACGTTCCGCCATCAGTGTATTGACTAACTTCTTCAAGTCAGTCACATCACGCCGCATATCAAACAACACCTGATACAAAATCTCACGCTCACTTTCAAAAGCCTTCCCTGTATTTGCTTTCACTCCAAACAAAGCAGGCAAACCAGAATTCACATGTTGCTCTGGTAAATAATTTCTCAAAATCTCTGCCGTTATATCCCGGTTAGTTTCAATAATAGATATCTGTTCAGTGATGTTTTTCAACTGGCGCACATTACCGGGCCACGAATAAGCCAGCAACAAAACTTTCGCATCTTCTGTCAACTGGATAGCCGGCATACGATATTTCTCAGCAAAATCTGATGCAAATTTACGGAAAAGTAAAGTTATATCATCTCCACGCTCACGCAAAGGAGGTATTTTAATAGGTACAGTGTTCAAACGATAATACAAATCCTCACGAAAACGACCTTCAGCAATGGCTTCCGTCAGATTCACATTGGTAGCGGCAACAATACGCACATCCGTTTTCTGCACTTTAGATGAACCTACCTTAATGAATTCACCACTTTCAAGTACACGTAACAGACGTGCCTGAGTAGCAAGAGGCAACTCTCCTACTTCATCCAGAAAAATGGTTCCACCATTGGCTTCGGCAAAATAGCCATTACGGTCACTGATAGCGCCCGTAAAAGCACCTTTTTCATGTCCGAAAAGCTCTGAATCTATAGTACCTTCAGGAATAGCCCCACAGTTCACCGCTATATACTGTCCATGTTTACGGCGACTGAACTGATGAATAATCTGTGGGAAATTTTCCTTTCCCACCCCACTTTCACCGGTGATCAACACTGACAAATCAGTGGGTGCCACCTGGATAGCCACGTCTATGGCACGGTTCAACCCTTCGGCATTACCAATAATACCAAATCTGAGCTTTACATTTTGTATTTCTGACCTAACCATATTCACTCTATTATATGACAAAATTACAAATTCTCAGGCAGACAACAAGAAATTATGGCAGAAAAATAAAAAATAAGACGTGGATTTCACGGATAGATACGGTCTTTAAAAGAAAAACCGTGAAAACCCGCGCAATCCACGCCCGAATAAAAAATCCTGTTATAAATTAGTCGATTTCTTGATCGGCCTCATAACCACCCATTTCACGAATGGCATTTTTCAAAATAGCATACTGCTGGAAGAGGTGATTGACAGGAATTTCGTTTTCAGTATAATCATGCATCGGACTCTTCAAGAAGAAACTCAAGAAACGTTGGATACCAAAACGTCCTGCACGTGCAGCCAGGTCACTCAACAATACAAGGTCCAAGCACAGAGGAGCAGCAAGAATTGAATCACGGCAAAGGAAATTAATCTTAATCTGCATTGGATACCCCATCCATCCGAAGATATCAATATTATCCCAACCTTCTTTATTATCATTACGAGGCGGATAGTAATTGATACGTACTTTATGATAGTAGTCTGTATACAAGTCCGGCTGATCTTCCGGAACAAGAATAGATTCCAGTGTAGATAATTTGCTGACCTCCTTCGTGTGGAAGTTAGCCGGCTCATCTAACACCAAACCATCACGATTACCTAAAATGTTTGTAGAGAACCAACCGTCCAAGCCTAAACAACGGGTTCCAATAATCGGTGCGAAACCTGATTTAACCAACGTTTGACCCGTCTTGAAATCCTTGCCGGCAATAGGCATTTTAGTCTTTTCAGCCAACTCCCACATAGCAGGAATATCAACAGTTGTATTAGGTGCTCCCATAATGAAAGGACATCCTTCCGACAGTGCAGCATAAGCATAGCACATAGACGGAGCGATATGAGCCTTATCATCATCTTTCATAGCCTGTTCCAATGCCGCCAATGTTCCGTGTATTTTTTCATCAACAGGAACATAAATCTCTGTAGAAGCAGCCCAAAGAACGACAATACGGTCACAATTGTTAGCCACTTTAAAATTGCGGATATCTTCACGCAACTGTTCCATCATATCCCAACGATTCTTGCAATCTTTCACATTATCACCATCCAGACGACTAGCATAGTTGTGGTCGAAAGCAGCTTTCATTGGAACTATTTTCTCCAATTCATCCTTTACAGGATTAATATCTTTCTCTTTTAAAACCTCAGCATTGACTGCTGATTCGTAAGCATTAGCCGGATAAACATCCCATGCACCAAACACAATGTCATTTAAGTTTGCCAATGGAACAATTTCACCATAATGCAAATACTTTTTATTCTCTCCACGGCCAACACGCATTTTATCATATTGAGTCATAGATCCGACAGGTTTTGCCAATCCCTTACGAGCCATCAGCACACCTGTCATAAAAGTTGAAGTAACAGCGCCCAATCCAACACAAAGAACGCCTAATTTACCGGTTGCCGGTTTCACATTCATTTTTTCCATTCTAATTTCTTTGTTAAAATTGCATCTCATAGCAGAGATTAAGATAATTTGTGCCAAAGTTACACCTTCTTTTGAAAACTTCCATGCTTTTTCTAGTTTTTTTTGTAGCTTTGCGACCGTTTAATATAAATAGGTATGAATGATATTTGTTGCATAGGTCACATTACATTAGATAAAATAGTAACACCCAGAAAAACGACTTATATGCCCGGCGGGACTTCTTATTATTTCTCACACGGAATCAGTCACTTAAAGGATACAAAGCATTATCAGCTGGTCACGGCACTAGCTCCAAGTGAATTTAAAGCTGTTGAAGATATTCGTGCTAAAGGCATCAAAGTTACTGTTATTCCTAGTCACCGGACAGTGTATTTTGAGAATACATACGGTGAGAATCAAGACAACCGCAGTCAGCGGGTATTGGCTAAAGCCGATCCCTTCACCGTAGAACAACTAGAGAACATAAATGCTCATATTTTTCATTTGGGAAGTCTTTTAGCAGATGATTTCTCTTTGGACGTTGTGAAATATCTTTCTACCAAAGGTATATTAGCTGTAGATGCACAAGGGTACTTACGTGAAGTCCGAGGGGAAAAAGTTTATCCGATAGATTGGACAGACAAAGTAGAAGCACTAAAATATATTGACATTCTAAAGGTAAATGAACATGAAATGGAAGTGCTTACCGGTCAGACAGACATAAAACAAGCTGCCCTACAACTAGCAGAATGGGGAGTAAAAGAGGTATTGATTACATTGGGAAGCTTAGGGTCTATAATTTATGCGGAAGGTACATTTCATAAAATCCCTGCCTATCCTCCTAAAGACATAGTAGATGCCACTGGCTGTGGAGATACTTATGCTACCGGATATTTATATATGCGTAATAAAGGGGCTTCCTATGAAGAAGCCGGTTGTTTTGCAGCAGCTATGTCGACACTGAAACTAGAGGCATCCGGTCCTTTCAGCAAAACCGAAGAGGATGTATGGAATATCATCCGAACCAGTTCTTTAAAAGCTGAAAAAATTTAAGAAGAAATGGACAATCCCGATAAAGCCTAACAACTGTATCGGGATTATTCATTTCAGTTTCTTTCCACGTCAGCATACCACGAATAGAATAACACAATACAAAAAGAAACAAATGGTATGATGAATGATAAGGACATGGTACTATTATCTGCCACATAACCCATCAGCACAGGACCAACAGCCCCTCCTACGGGAGACATCATAAGGAAGGAAGAAGCCCGTTTGGTCTTTCCACCCAATCCCTTCAAAGATATGGCAAAAATAGTGGGAAACATGATGGCTTCGAACACGTATACCAAAAACAAGGCTATTAATGAAATCTTTCCTAAATTACAAACGATAAGAAAAGTAGCCATTACCGTCCCCAAAGCACAGCATAGCAGAACTCTCTCCGCACGGATTCGCTGCATGATCCAACTACCGGCAAAACGTCCGCACATAAACAATCCAAGTCCACCGAAAGAAAGTACTACCGCCGCATCCCGAGCATTCATCCACCCGTCATCCACCACATAATTGATAAAAAAACTATTAATAGAAATCTCCGCTATCTCATAACTGAATAGTGCCACTATTCCGAATAAGAATAATTTATGCGACCATAAACTTCTCTTAACCGTTTCTCCGTCAGCCAAATCGTCAACATGAACAATCTCCGGAAGTTTGATACGGGAAAAAATAAATCCCACTGCCAGTACAACCACTCCCATCAACATATAAGGATACGAGATATTTGCTTCTCCCTTCCCCGAGAACAATAACAGTCCTCCTACTAAAGGACCACAAATACATCCTAGCCCATTAAAAGACTGGGCCAGGTTCAACCGACTGGCAGCTGTTTCCCTATCCCCCAGTTCTGTCATATAAGGATTTGCAGCTGTTTCCAAAAAGACCAAACCGCAAGCAATGACAAACAAAGAGAACAGGAAAAATTCAAATGACATCCAATACTCGCCGGGAATAAACATCAAGGACCCGATTCCATAAAGCAACAATCCGAAAACAACTCCCTTACGATATCCATATTTGGTTATAAACAATCCTGCCGGAATAGCCATTATGAAATAGCCTAGATAAAACATCACCTGTACCATTGCCGAATGAGTACGGGTAATATCCATCACCTCTTGAAAATGTTTGTTCAATACATCAAGAATAGCATGTGCGAATCCCCATAAAAAGAACAAAGAGGTTACTAAAACAAAAGGAACTAAATAGTCCCTTTTCACCAATGCGTGTCTTTGTATTTCCATATCCTATTACAATAATGCAAGCAATTGAGCCAAGTCCGTAATAATTACATCAGGAACAGATTCGTCTATAACTTCTCCTCCCCAACCTTCTCCTTTCAACCAGGCAACGCGACAACCTACAGCTTTGGCCGGAACAACATCTTTTGAGAAAGAATCTCCGACCACCAGCACATTCTCTGCCGCAAATCCCATAGCATCTACTCCAAGTCTATAGATAGCAGGATCCGGCTTACGAACACCCACTACAGAGGATTCAATTATCTCATCAAAGAAATCCAAAAGTCCGAAATCCTTTAAAATAGTCTGTATATTGCCATAAAAATTAGAAACCAACACCAACCTATACCTCTTAGCCAACTCCTTCACTACCGGGCGTGTAACCTGCAATATATCCAACACATAGCCATAACAGCTGTCTGCCACTTTCACTGCATAAGATTGCAGTTGCAACTCATCCATAGGCAACTTTCTCTGTTCCGCCAACCATTCCACCTGAAGTTTAGTCTTGATAGAAAGCACATCATGAAAATTATGCCAAGGCTGGACAAAAGGATATTTAGCCAACGCCCTTTCTCCAAAAACGTATGCCTCACGGAAACTTTCCTTATCCACCGGCACCTGATGTTCCATATACTTAGTCCACAACACTTCCGCCCAATGACAGCTGTTCGTATCTATCGTACCGCCATAATCAAATATAACTCCCTGAATATTTTTCAATGTATCCATTATCTTACTTATTAGCAGGTGTACCATTGCCGACTTTCATCAACAACACACCAATTACAATCCAAATCAATTCACGTACACGGGTTATCAATCCGGTATAAACCCCAAAAGCTCCCGGAATAGCCAATCCTCCTACCGCCAAAGCAAAGCCTCCTTCACGTGCGCCCAATTGCATAGGCGAGAAAAAGAACAAATTGGCAAACAAAGAAGTAAATGCCATGATTAAAATACAAGCTGGAAAACTGACATCCGTTGTCAGAATATTCAATATGAAATACACTTCCAGACATCCTATAATCCGAGCCATGAATTCCAGACTTAACGAGGCATAAAACGTAGATCTACGCTGTTTATGCAGTTCAGCTATCTGACTGTCCACACGTTCCAAAGCCTCGCGTTTATTTTCCGAAAAACGTTTAGCCCATTCTTTGACAAAAGGAATATGCTGAAGCAATTTTAAAGTACGGACAGCCATACCATTCTTGTAACCTTTCATAAAAAAATAAATGGCTAAAAGAGAAACCGCCCCCACAACAGCCAATATAGTTCCCATGGCAATATCTACCGGACGTAGAGCCAGATACAAAAAGATAGAAAAAAACCAAAAACAAAAATGCGAGAAAATATGCATCATCACATAAAGAATTACTGATGAAGTTGCCTTACTGGCCCCAACATAAGGAGTCAGCTCCATAATGCGGTAAGGCTCTCCTCCCATCAATCCCACCGGGGTGGCATAATTCAGTGCAAATCCGGAAACTGTCAGTTTATAAACTTTCCAAAATGGAATAGGTGTTCCCTTTTTTCCATCCCGGATGATAATATACCAAGAAAGGGTATTGAACAGATAAATAATAATCCATAACCCTACCACAGCCGGCAACCACATTCCCGCCCGGCGCAAATTAGCCAGTAGTTCATCATACTCCATATCAAAAGAACAAAGCATCACTACGATGGCTGCAATTCCAAACATCAGGAATATATTTCTATACTTACTTTTCACTTCGTTATGTATTTATGATACAATCGTGCGCAAATCGCCTCATGGCAATGACGCATATATACAAACAAAGAGGTCATCACAACAACCTCGAACACAAAATACAACCATGGTTCGCCAATCAACAAACTGATATATAGAGCAATGGCACGTGTATTAAAAGTCAAGATATTGGTATATTTCATCAAAGGTTTGCTAGCCGCACGAAATTCATCCCGTAATTCCTGTGGAATATTGTCTCCATACTTTTCCTTCACCAATGCATAAAACAGTTGGAAATTAGGAGTCATTCTTTCCTGCTGACGTGTATAATTACCATAGAAATACAAGAAAGCTTTCCACCAGAAGTTTCCCTTCCACGGCAGACTGTAGAAGATTTCACGCTGTTGTTTGAAATTATCCAATTCGCTTCCGCTTTTCCCTTTTAAAAAGTATAAATGAATATTACGATAATAATCCGCCAATGTACATTGTTTGCTATGACAAACAGTACCCGAAACAATAGCCAATATCCAAATAAAAATACCCCAATGCATGCCGTCACCAATATGAAACGGCATGGGTTGGTTCATCAGTCTGAGACAAATTGCCGCATAAATGGTAAAGAACCAAATATCACCGGCAAATCCATCCAACATACGCCCCCACTGGGTTTTCTGTCCTGTCAAACGCGCCAATTGTCCATCCGCACTGTCATAATGATTCGCCCACATCAACAAAAGTATACCCAAAAGAGTATGTTTCATATCAGGATAATAAAACATCACACCAGCACCTATACCTAAAATGATAGAAAAAATGGTTACCACATTAGGGTGTACCTTTAGTTTTTTAAAAAATAATGCCCATGCATAACCTATGGGACGGTTGAAATAAATATCCAGGAACTCCTCTGTGTCCATGGATTTGAAAGAAGCCTCTATTCCTTTCTTCTCACTTTCTGTACTCATGTCTTTTTTATTTCATTTGCTTTTTAGCCCGTTTATAAATGCACTCTGCAATTTTACCTCCCGCTTCCTCACGGCAACGGGCAAAGCTGGGCCAGTCGTTAAAATCGATTATTCGCAGTGTGCCATCAGCTGAAATCACACAATCACCTCCGTAAATGGGCACATTCAGCGCCTCGGCAGCTTTATCACTTTGTATTTTCAATTCCTCTACGCTAAAAGGAATTCCTTTAGCTATCCCATTTATTTTCTCCAGACCAAACTTGCTGTGCGAACAAGGAGAGGGATAAAACCAATAAAAAAAATCGGTTCCATGCACTCCGTAGAATTTTACCAAGTCACCTTGCAAATGTTCGTTTATGACTGCAACAGGAATACCGCGTTTACGGAAATCAGCCAATATATTTTCTACTTCTTCCTTACAGGTGGCGTAGGCAACATCTTCTTTCACCATAGCGTGAGAGTCACCTCGTTTCACCCAACAAGGATAATAATTTTCCAAATACTCATCTGCCGTAGAAATTATAAAACTTTGCGGATGAGGAACCCCGTTCTTTATAAGTAATTCTGTCATTGGCTTACGCACACAATTATCTATACCGTAGGCAGAGTTTATCACCAATGCACCTTCATCCTCCAAAGACCTCAAACGAGCTATCGTTACCTTATCACGGGCCATATCAAAAATGATATCTCCCTTGACACCCTGTTCCACGAAATCTTTCTCCGCATAAACTTTCACCTCACAGCCCAACCGCCGCAATTCCTCCGTCACCTTATTAAATATGGCGGCATCATTGTCTACATGATTGGGGGAATATTCATTTCCACGGCTTACCCCTATTATTGAAATTACATCCATTCCTTCTGTTGTGTTTAAGTTACTCCTCTTTACCGGCTAGAAAATTTTCAGCTTTCACGATATCACCAGCATGATCTACATCCAAAATTTTTGTAAAAGGATAAGCCTTTAATTTCAAGCCGTCGGCTACCAACTGTCGTTGAAAGTTACGCATACGTGACATACCTTTCTCCATACACCCATGCAACGTCTTAACGGCTGCCGGGGTCAGACAATAAATGCCTCCAGATATATAACGGCATTCGGGAGTCGCCTCATCATGGAAACCTGTTATATCCAAAGCACTGTCCGTAGATATATAAAGCGGTTTTTCATCATCTATAAAATCCGTTACCGCCATATACCCATCTGTTTCCGATTGTTTGAACGTTTCAATAAAAGTCGAAAACTCTTCTTCACGGAATATAGTGTCCACAGTAGTCAAGCAGAATTTATCATCCTGCAAATAAGGGCTCAGTTCATAAAAACTGTGCATGGAACTGGGGGTAGTTTTCACAACTACTTCCAATGGGATCTTTGCTTCTGCCTGTAGTTTTGCCAAATGCTCTTTTGTCAATGGACTTTCATTATTAATAATGACAACCACCTTATCAGCTCCGTTACGTACAAAAATCTGTATCAAGCGATCAATCATGGCAACTCCGTTCAGTTGCACCAAAGGTTTGGGCAAAGCAACCCCTTCTTGCGAAAGCCGGGAACCTTCACCCGCTGATATAATTGCAAATTTCATTTCTACTTTTTCTTGAAATTATATTTTAAACCGATCGTCCATTAATCTTCATCATCAATGGTATCCAATTTCAATTTATCGCTATCATCCCGTTTTTCATAATATTGTTTACGCAGCGGATGTGCATGAATCTCTTTCTCGACAACACGGTTACGGAAAACATCCATAGCCACATAAATAGCCTGGCGAAAAGAATCTTCCAAGGCAACCCCTTGCCCGGCAATATCATACGCAGTACCATGTGCCGGAGAAGTACGTACAATGGGAAGTCCCGCAGTGTAATTCACTCCTTCATCCATTGCCAAAGCTTTGAAAGGAGCCAATCCCTGATCATGATACATAGCTAGAATTCCATCAAAATGAGTATAGTTGCCAGATCCCATAAAGCCATCGGCCGGATAAGGTCCGAAACACTGAATGCCTTTGGCAACCATTTCCTTCATTGCCGGAATTATAATGTCACTCTCTTCCGTACCAATCAATCCCTCATCACCCGCATGAGGATTTAATGAAAACACAGCTATACGCGGACTGTCGATGCCAAAATCCTCTTTTAAAGAACGATGGAAAACAGCCAATTTTTCCATAATAAGTTCCTTGGTAATATCTTGTGCTATCTCGCGTACAGGAACATGACCAGTCACCAAAGCTACCCGGAAATCATTCTTCAGCAAAATCATTAACGCCTTCTGTCCTTCCCCCACACGCTCTTCAATATATTCCGTATGACCGGGGAAATGAAAACTTTCCGACTGAATGGTATGCTTATTGATAGGAGCAGTTACCAAAACATCAATCATTCCCTCCCGATAATCCTGCAAAGCTCTCTCCAACGCATCCAAAGCTGCTTTACCAGCCTCCGGTGTCGGTTTGGAGAGCTCCACCTTCAATTCGTCTTCCGTACAATTCACGATGCTCAGTTTATCCGGCTGAGCATCATCTGCAGAATTGACAATACTGAAATTTGTTTGAATATCCATTGCTTTACGATGATAAGCAGCCACTTTAGGCGATCCATAAATAATGGGTGTACAAAGTTCCAGCATGGTAGGATCCGAAAAAGTTTTGAGAATTACTTCATATCCTACTCCGTTGATATCCCCATGAGTAATACCAACTCGTATCTTGTAGTTATCTTCCATCTATATTATATATTATATGTCTCTTCTTACTTTACCCGGCTTGTTGTATCTATTTTTTCTTCCGGAATATTACCACTAATTACAATTTCGTCAATCAAGCTTTCATTGGGCAATCTCAATGTATAAAGTGAAGCTTCCATCTGACGCATCAGATTACGTTTCAATTTATCCGGTGAATAGATAAAGGCCTCAACCACAATGACACGGCCGTTAGCACGATCCACCCGTGCATGAGACACAAACGGACCTCCCATCATGTCACCTTCCATTTCCCATAATCCGCGGGCTTCTTGCGCATACTCTCCTTTTACAACAATATCTTCCACATCTACAAACATAGAGTCTGTTGCCATATACATTCCTTCGCGTTCACCCGGAATATTTGCTTTCATTACAGAATCACGTTTATGAATGAAATAATCTTTAGTAAAGGTATCCTTGTCCGTATAAGGATAAGAGTACATTACAAAATTCATATCCGCTGTAGCACGATTAGTAGAAGCCCACAAAAAATCTTTGCCTTCTTTATAGTTAGCCAGTTCTACCGGCACCCAGATATCACAATCAAAAATACTTCCTACCTTAGTGGAAATCACATCGCTATGTTTTTGTTTCAACAAAGCTATCTGACGATTCATCTCAGCTTTCACAAAGAAATCTATAATCACTTTACTGTTCTTTGCTACAAATTCCTCAAATTCGTCTTCATTAGGAGCCTGAATTGTCATAATCATCTGCGGAGACGCATAAACATCACGGGAAAACTTGAGTTTGGGCTGAGTATAAATATCTTGAATATCCACAATGATGATATTACGGAATATTTTCAGCACACGATCAAAATGCTGAGGGTCCACATTTGATATACGAAACGAACGCTCCGCCTGGGGCAGTCCGGGCACATTGGTATCCAATACATCAAACAATGCACGTCCTGCAGGACGATCCCATACAGGTTTATTTACTACGACCAATACTTCGTAAGGCCTACCGCTGGACGTGGGGGTAAACAAGTTCTTTTGTCCCTTCTTACAAGAAGCCAGTACCAGAACCACCAGCACCAAACTTAAATAAAATGCTATTCGTTTCATAATTATATGGTATTATTGTTGTTATTTACTGTAATGTAACACCTTTCTCCTTCTGTTGTTTAGCCGTTGACAACATTCCACAAGCAGCAAAAATATCTTCTCCTCTTGAAGCACGGATCGTAGCAAATACGCCATGCTGCGTCAAGTAATCACGGAAGGCAACCATTGTTTCCATATCTACCCCTTCCAAATCCACATTAGGAATGGCATGAAACCGGATCAAATTGACACGACATTCAATGCCGCGCAAAAGTTTCACAATCTCTTTAGCGTAAATAAGTGAATCGTTCACCCCTTTGAATACGATATACTCAAAAGACAGACGCCGCTGTTTGCTAAAATCATAATTATGCAATATATCAATAATTTCCGTAATGGAAAAAGCTTTCTCGGCAGGCATTAAATCCCTTCGTTGCGAAGGAATCGGAGTATGCATACTGATAGCCAGATGACAATCACTTTCATTCAGAAAGCGCTCCAGTCCTTTCTTTAAACCCACAGAAGAAACAGTGATGCGTTTCGGGCTCCAGCCGTAACCATATTCTGAAGTCAGAATCTCAAGCACTTTCAACACCTCATCCAGATTGTCGAAAGGCTCTCCCATACCCATGAAAACAATATTAGTCAACTTATCCCTTTCGGGGATAGAATAGATCTGGTTTAATATTTGACCGGCAGTCAGGTTAGCTGTAAAGCCCTGCTTTCCGGTCATACAGAATTTGCAGTTCATCTTACATCCCACTTGCGAGGAAACGCAAAGTGTGGCACGGTCCTCATCAGGTATATAAACAGCCTCAATAAAGTGAGAGGCCGGTGTGCGGAAAAGATATTTCACCGTGCCGTCTACCGAACGCATTTCTTCCACCGGAGCAGATGCTCCCACCTCATACCCTTCTTTCAATGCTTCGCGATGCTTTAATGACAAATTGGTCATTTCGTCTATCGTTTCCACCTTTTTATCATACAACCAAGACGTAATCTGCTTTGCGGCAAATTTAGGCATTCCCAGATTCCTCACAATCTGTTGAATCTCATCCAATGTCCTGCCAAGTAATGCTGTTTTCGGAGTTTCCATTTATATTTAAAAGACAATTAGCGTACAAAGGTAGAGAAAAAATAAGATATATTACCTATCTTTGCCGTGAGAAATACTTTTTAACAATGAGAAAAACAATTAATTGCTTTATTCCTTATAGGGAAAGCACAGCGGCAGAACAGACAATCCATGCTCTAAAAGAAAGTAGCATAGTCAACAAAATCTATCTGCTGAACATTGAACCCAACAAGACATTATCCACCCCCGAAGGATGCGAAATATTACCTGTTGATTCACTAACCAGTTCTAAGACAATGAAGATGATTGCTGAAAAAGCAGACACACCTTATATATTGCTCTATACCAAAACTTCTGCTTTGGAACTGGCTTACAAGGCACTGGAACGCATGACGGACTTCCTGCAGGACAGAGAATGCGGCATGGTCTATGCCGACCATCATGAATGGAAAAACGGAGAAAAGAAGAAACATCCCGTCAACGACTACCAACCCGGCAGTGTGCGTGATGATTTCGACTTCGGTCCGCTACTGATATTCAACAGAACGGAATTCATCCTCGCCAGTCTCCAAATGACAGAGGAAAGAAAGTATGCCGCCCTTTATGAACTGCGTCTGTTCCTTACCCTCCATTCTCATCTGGTACATATCAACGAATATCTTTATACGGAAACAGAAAGCGACAACCGCCTGTCCGGCGAAAAGCAGTTCGACTACGTAAATCCCCGTAACAGGGAGGTACAGATAGAAATGGAAGAAGCATTCACACGATACTTGAAATCCATCAATGCCCTCCTTGAACCCATATGTGTGGAAACGGATGTAAAGAAAGGAAATTTCGAATATGAAGCCTCCGTCATCATCCCCGTGCGCAATCGCGCCCGTACCATTGACGATGCCATCCGGTCGGCACTCACACAAGAAACACGCTTTCCATTCAACATCATCGTCGTGGACAATCACTCGACAGACGGAACCACAGAAATCATCGGTCAATACAAGGACAACAAAGCGGTAATCCACCTTCAGCCCCAACGTACCGATCTAGGCATAGGGGGATGCTGGGACCTCGCAATCAACCACCCCCGGTGCGGACGCTTCGCCATACAGCTTGACAGCGATGACCTGTACAGCGACACCCATACCCTGCAAACCATCGTAGACACGTTCTACAAAGAGCAATGCGCCATGGTAATAGGAACTTACCGCATGACGGACTTCCGGCTGAACACCATCGCTCCGGGAGTGATAGACCATAGCGAGTGGACGAAAGAGAACGGACACAATAACGCATTGCGCATCAACGGTCTGGGGGCTCCGCGCGCATTCTTCACACCTATCCTGCGCGAAACAGGCGTGCCCAATGTCAGCTACGGAGAAGATTATGCCCTGGGACTCATTTTCTCGCGCCAATATAAGATAGGAAGAATCTATGATGTACTCTATCTGTGCCGCCGCTGGGAAGGGAACTCGGATGCCGCCCTGAGCATAGAGCAGACCAATGCCAACAATCACTACAAAGACAGCCTGCGCACCCGTGAACTGGGAATCCGCAAAAAATATACAGAAGAGCTGAAGAACCGGAATGAAATCAAGCGATTTATACACAGCCAACTGGCGTGCTGGCCACTGGCACACCACAACCACGAGGCATTACAGACTGTACAGATCAAGGAACTGTCCATAAACGGCTACACGTTTGTGGTACAGTGCAATGCACAGCGTGCGGTTTCGACTACCGCCAAAGTGGATAAGGACAGCATCCAAGCACGCCCCTGTTTCCTGTGCAAGGAAAACCAGCCTAAGGAGCAGAAAGCACTGGAAACCATCACTGCAAACAGAATATGCGTTAACCCTTATCCCATATTGCCGGATCACCTCACTATCGCCCATAAAGATCACATCCCCCAACTCATGGATGAGAATATTTTCAGTTACGATGACGTCCGTGCATTCGTACAGAAATATCCGGACTACGCCCTATTCTATAATGGAGCACATTGCGGAGCCTCTGCACCGGACCATCTCCATCTTCAAGGAGTCAGAAAAACTGATGTTCCCATCATCCCGAACGTACAACAGCTGATAACCCACGCACAGACAATCGATATACGCAGCATGTATTTTCCCTACCTAGAAGAAGAGGAAGATTATCCACTAGAATGTAGCCGAATTTACCTCAACACCAAGGACTATCCCTGTCCTTTGGTAATCCTCTCAAGCAACACGCATTATGACGACTCCCTGTTATACAGCGCCCTCGCCGCTTTCCCACCGGATGAAGACGGACAAGAAGCGAAGTTCAACCTGCTGTTATGGAAGGAAGGCCATCTATACTATACGGTGGTTTTTCCCCGCAGCAAGCACCGTCCCGACTGCTACTTTGCAAAAGGCAGCGAACAGATGCTCATCAGTCCGGGAGCTTTGGACATGGCTGGCGTAATCGTCACCACCCGTCAGGAAGATTTCGACAAAATAACAGAAGAAAAAGTGGCATCCATCATAAAAGAAGTGGGAATAACAGTAGAAGAAGCCGAGAAGATACCCGGACGTTATTTTGACGAGAAAGCAAAAAGATAGAGAGAACACGAAGAGATGAAGGAATTACAGCAAGCCCAAAAACAAGACGAATAACAATGAAAGAACCCGAAATAAGCGTAGGAATAGTAAACGCACAAGAAATTCATTTTTCACTGAACGGCAATTTTTTCGCTAAAGGAGAAACAGTCTGTGGTGAACAACAAGTAGCCTTCAGCGAAGGAGGTATTCTGTGGAATGGTAATCTTTACCGCGAACTGACCTTCACTCCACAAGACGAACATGCCTCGTTTTCATTATATGACGTAACCATCGGAATTAATTTCCACTGGGAACGGCAAGAAACCCAAAGTTTTATGGGAACACTGAAACTAGTGGTGGACGAAGGCAAAATCACCGCTATCAATATTCTTCCCGCCGAAGACTATCTGATAAGCGTCATCTCCTCGGAGATGAACGCCACTTCCTCTTTGGAGTTTCTGAAAGCCCATGCCGTGGTATCACGCAGCTGGCTGTTTGCCCAAATAGAGAAACGCAAGGCCTTGAGTGACAAAAACGAAGGCTTTTTCTCCTTTATCAAAACCGATACCGAATACATCCGCTGGTACGACCGCGAAGATCATACCATATTCGATGTTTGCGCCGATGACCATTGCCAACGCTACCAAGGAATAACCAAAGCATCCAGTGCTGCCGTGACCGAAGCAGTAAGAGCCACCCGCGGACAATTGCTGATGTATGAACGCGGCATTTGCGATGCCCGTTTCTCCAAATGCTGCGGAGGAGCAAGCGAGGAATTCGGATACTGCTGGGAAGACAAGAATTATCCCTACTTGTCTACAATCCGTGATGCGGAAGAAGAAGAAAACCGCCCGTTACCCGATCTGACCAAAGAAGAAGAGGCAGAGCGTTGGATACGCACTTCTCCTGTTTCGTTCTGTGACACCCACGATAAAAAAGTCATTTCACAAATTCTGAACAACTACGATCAGGAAACTACAGATTTCTATCGTTGGAAAGTACGTTATTCCCAGGCAGAATTATCCGAACTGATCCGTCAAAATACAAAATCGGATTATGGGGACATCATCGACCTGATTCCTATCCAACGCGGCAAATCCGGACGTATCTGCAAACTGAAAATTGTAGGTTCGCTAAAAACATTGACTATCGGAAAGGAACTGGAAATACGCCGCACTCTATCTTCTTCCCACCTGTTCAGCTCAGCCTTTGTAATAGATAAGGGAGAACTGAAAAACGGCGTTCCCGAATGGTTTCTGCTGACCGGCGCCGGCTGGGGACATGGAGTAGGGCTCTGCCAAATCGGGGCTGCCGTAATGGGAGAACGGGGATATACCTACGATGAAATTCTATTGCATTACTATAAAGGTGCGGACATCCGCCGTTTTTATTAACAGGCCCCGCCCACATGGGCGGGGATTCCATTCGGACTCTTTAAAATGAAAGGAACCATGAAAAACAAGCATACCTCGCCATGGGCATGGATACCCACTCTATACTTTGCACAAGGGCTGCCCTATGTGGCAGTAATGACCATTTCGGTCATAATGTATAAAAGATTAGGCATCAGCAATACCGAATTAGCTTTTTATACCGGCTGGCTCAACCTGCCTTGGGTTATCAAGCCTCTATGGAGCCCTTTCATTGATCTTATCAAGACAAAACGCTGGTGGATTATCACCATGCAACTTTTAATCGGCGCAGGACTGGCGGGCATAGCCTTCACCATCCCCACAGAGCATTTTTTCCAACTCACTTTGGCCGTTTTCTGGTTACTGGCATTCAGCTCCGCCACACACGACATTGCTGCCGACGGCTTTTACATGCTGGCACTGGACTCGCATCGGCAAGCCCTGTTTGTAGGAATCCGCAGTACCTTCTACCGTATTGCAACCATTGCGGAACAAGGATTACTTATCATGCTTGCAGGAAGACTGGAAATAATGACAGATAATATACCATACGCTTGGTCCCTCACCTTTTTTGTATTGGCCGGACTTTTCCTTGGAATATGGATTTATCATAAGTTTGTTCTTCCCTGTCCGGATTCAGATCATACTTCCAAAGAAGTTTCCGCTTCCAATCTGCTCAAAAAGTTCTTTGGTACTTTTGCCAGTTTCTTTCAAAAAAAGCAGGCAGGCATTGCCATTCTTTTCATGTTACTCTACCGTTTGCCCGAAGCTCAACTGGCAAAAATGTGCATTCCTTTCCTTATAGACCCCGTTGAAAAAGGTGGTTTGGGGCTGACAACCGAAGAAATAGGTTTCGTACAAGGTACTGTCGGCATCATCGGACTTACCCTAGGAGGTATTTTAGGAGGAATAGCCGTAGCCCGTAACGGTTTGAAACAATGGCTCTGGCCGATGGTATGGGCCATTTCCTTACCCGATTTAGTCTATGTTTATCTCAGCTATATCCAGCCTGATTCTTTATATCTCATCAATATTTGCATCTTTATAGAGCAATTCGGTTACGGATTCGGTTTCACAGCCTATATGCTCTACCTTATTTATTTTGCAGACGGAGAACATAAAACAGCACATTATGCCATTTGTACCGCATTTATGGCATTAGGCATGATGATTCCGGGAATGGCTGCCGGCTGGCTTCAGGAACAGATGGGATACACCCATTTCTTTATATGGATTATGATATGCTGCGTTATCACCTTCGGAGTAACGGCTCTGCTAAAAATTGATCCGGAGTTCGGCAAGAAGAAAGGTTGATCCGACCTTTATTTCAGCCTGTCCTCGGAAAGACAGGCGGATTGTGGCTCTCTGGAAGGAATCAGGGAGGGTGTCGCAGATATGTACACGCTGGCCCGCACACAAAAAACATATGGTTCTTTTCAGAGTTCATTCTCAAACATAGCGGCACAGTTGGGAAGGGTCCGTTAGAAATTCTGAAATTATAGGCTCCGCACTTCAGCATTTGTTTTAATTCGTTTTTCCCTCCTCCTTTCATTTACCGTCAAAACGCCCTGCCGGTGGGTGTTCCGGTGATGAAGGGACATCCCGTCATTGTCCTTTCATCCTCCTTTCCGCGTAAGCGTCTCGTAAGCGTCTCCGCGATTCTATATAGTATATTAAAAGTAAAAAGTCTAATGATCCCTTTTTAGTCATTAGCCTTTTCCCATCTGTCAGGAAGCAGTTGCCTGTATTTTTCCAGTGGTGTATTCGGTTGCCATTCGGCAGTTCTGTTTATGATATCCGTGAGATACTCAAACAGATTCACTTT
>CARCZS010000015.1 GCA_948956705.1 uncultured Phocaeicola sp. | reverse complement strand
ACTGTCCGGATATGGCAATGACGCACAGTTCTGCATTGACAATAATCCGGTGGAGCGTTCTATAAGGCCGTTGACTTTAAACAGAAAAAATACGCTCTTCTCCGGATCACATGAGGCAGCACATGCAGCGGCAATTTTCTTTTCACTGATGGGATGCTGTAGGGAAAATAAGGTGAACCCAAAACTATGGATGCAGGACGTGCTGATTAGGGTACAGGAGAAAGAAAGAGAAGAGAAAAACGATTACACCGATTTACTGCCATTTAATTGGAAAGGATAAACAGGAAAGCTATAATAAAGTCAAAAGCCAGACATGCTTCGTCTGGCTTTTGACTTTATTATAACTTGGAGAGAAACACGCACGAGGCCGAATGCTTACTATAAAAGTGAGAAAATAAAAGGGAGAAAACAGATAAGAGACAGGGAAATATGCATACATAGACTACCGCCAACTCGCTGCACAAGCCATGCAGCTGCTTTATAAGAACGAACGTTATGGGTTGAATGATGAAAATGAGAAGGTATTTTGGCAAAACAACACCGAATTTGAGTAAATTTCGCCTTTGGAACAGTTGTTTAAATGTCACTTCTATTCCGCCACTACAGAGAAGAAGGGAGAAAGGCTGACCGCACATGAAGATTTTCAATTATTTGCAAGAGTACAAACGTGAAAAGCCTGTCAATAAACAAGATAAATTAATACAGACACATTATCCGCAAACTGAACATTCACCCAAAAACCAGCAGAAAAGGTACTTTATATCACATGATAAAGTTAGAATAATTTATTTTCAAGCATCTGTGTTAGTGAGGGCAATGCCCTCACTAACACAGATGCTACCATCACTAATAAGCAGTTCATTATAAACCAGTTAGAGCCAAAGTGAGGGCATGAGGGCATTTTCGCGTCCAACTTTCTATTTGTTAAGTTGAAAGGGATGGCTTCTATTCTCCGGTATGAAAGACACCATTTCCGGCATCGCACCAACTTATCTTGCTCTTTCTTTCCAAAGACGAGTCATATCTTCCAAAGTCTTTCCTTTTGTTTCAGGAACCATCTTCCACACAAACAGAGCTGCAAGCACACAAATCACGCCATAAAGCCCATAGGCAAATACCGGACTGAATTCATACATGGCAGGAAAAGTGGAAGAAACCAGATAATTGAATATCCACTGGAAAGCTACAGCGATAGCCACTGCCTTACCGCGGATAGTATTCGGAAATATCTCTGCAATCAACACCCAACAGATAGGTCCCCATGACATCATAAAGAATGCAGCATAAACTATGATGGAAAGAACAGGAAGAATACCTCCCACCTGAAACTCATCACAAAACGCAACACAGAATGCACCTACAGCCATGCCAATAGAACCAACAATCAACAAGGGTTTACGTCCCATCTTCTCTACGGTAAAGATGGCAATCAATGTAAAGAGAATATTAACCACCCCCATTACCACAGTCTGCATCATACCATCGCCACCGCCACCGATTTTTTCAAAAATACGCGGTGCATAATAAAGCACAGCATTAATGCCGATAGCTTGCTGAAATACAGAAAGCAAGATGCCGACTACAATAACTGTCAGCCCGTATGTAAGCAGTTTTTCCGTTTTCTCGGAAGTCACAGCCTTTATTTCAGACAAAATAGTTTTAGCCTTATCTGTTCCATTTACTTTTTCAAGTACAGAAAACGCTTTATCATCCTGATGGGTCATAGCCAAATAGCGCGGAGTTTCAGGAACCAAAAACAATAAAATGCCAAATAATGCAGCCGGAACCGCTTCTGAACCAAACATATATCTCCAACCATCGGAAACAAGCACTTCATCCGGCATACCATCTTTAATCATATAATTGACAAAATAGACTACCAACATGCCAAAAATAATAGCAAACTGATTACAGGAAACCAATTTACCACGAATTTCGGAAGGGGCAATTTCGGCAATGTACATCGGACAAACAGCAGAGGCAAGTCCTACACCGATTCCCCCGATGATACGATAAAAGTTAAAAGCAAGGATCAATGCAAACGAAGTATCTCCTTTCGAGAAAAATAAAAATTCGGGATAATAAGAGCCTAAAGCAGACAGGAAGAACAATAAAGCAGCCAGACGCAACGAATTACGACGTCCTAGCCCCGAAGCAAAATAACCGGAAAAAGCACTGCCAATGACGCAACCTATCAATGCACTGGAAGCAGTCACGCCATGCCAGAAAGCATCTAATCCCAAATGTTTTTGCAGAGCCTGCTCCGCCCCCGAAATAACAGCTGTATCATAACCGAAAAGTAAACCGCCGAGAATGGCTATAAACACCACTCCCATCAGATAGAAATTGTTTTTCTTGTTTTTCATAATAAAAGAATTATAATAGTTTTCGTAATAAATACAATAACAAAGCTGTGCGAAAATAATCATTAATACGTAATTCTATTATAATTCTCCAACCATTTTAAATCTTTTTCACATCAAGGAAAAACAAGATTATTCCGTCTGAACTGTTCTATGTCTTCCTTTTTTAATCCTATCTTATCCAATGACTTAGGAAGATTATGGTCATTAAGATAATAACGCGGACGAATGAGATATTGTCTGTTTGCTACCGATAGGCTATCTGCCCTATAAGGTGTCTGTACCCCTGCCAAATTCAGCATGGTATGAAACACGGAGGCATTTCCCGCCACCGGTTTTTCACGGTTCTGCAATATAGCTTCATGTACTTCCACATTCTTTTCTCTATATGTTTTGGACAACCAAATTAAAAATGGCACATGCAGTTGATAATAAGACGGGACTGGGGATGCATGTAAAAATAATTTTCGATTATCATCAAAAATATCCTCTCCATGATCCGAAGTATAAAGCATAGCCGAAAAAGAGTTTGTTTTCTGCAATAAAGTGATCAAAGAAGCCAGGAAACCATCTGTATAACGGATGGTATTATCATATGCATTCATCAAATACTCTTTATTCTCATATTTGGCGTCTGTCAGATTATCCGGTTTAAAGACAGACATGGATTCGGGATAACGTTCTTTATAATTAAAATGTGATCCATAGGCATGCAGCACGATGAATAATTTTTGATGACCTGCCTTTAGCTCCTTTTCTACCAGAAACAATAGTTCGTCATCCGAAATATTGGCTCCTTTCGGAGCATCTTTCTTGATAAACTTCCAATCATCTGCCTCCATCCCCAAAAAATCAATAAAAGAATGGTTAGGAAGCTGGTTCGAAAAAAAGGCAGTATGAAATCCTGCTTCCTTGAAAGCGGTAATGATTCCTTTCTGTCTATAAAGACAGTCATAATCCTCAGCCGAAGCTGCCGAAAGCAACATAGGCACACTTTTATGAGTAGTATTAGACTGGGTAAGCACATCCGTGAAAGTTACCACCCCCTCCATTTTATCAAGTAATGGAGTAGTATTCCTTTCATAACCATAAAGTCCGAAATTACAGGCACGGGCCGTTTCCCCTATCACCAAGACATAAACTTCCCGGCTGTTTTCATCATGTGCGGCACTGGCATTAAAAGTAAAATCCCTTGAAGTTTCCGCATATCCGGCTGTTTCGCCCGCACGTTCTGCAGCCAATACTAGATTATAACATACATTAGCCGGATACATTTCGATCTTTACTTGATAATCACGTTGCGTCGCATAGCAGATAACGGTCAATAACGCTCCTGCAACAATGCCTGCCAAGGCATACTTACGTTGAGAACGAATAAAAGAATATTCCAACTGATTACCCCGGGCCCATGAAAAACCTCCCAAGACCAAAGCAGGAATGTAAACAACAAAAACACCAATTACAGCCGGCAGTAAATTATCCAACAGTTCCAGCGCCTCCCCGGAATTAGTAGTTGTCAGATTCAGGAACATATCTACTGCAATGATAGAACGCCCGAACAGGTATAGCAATACCAGTTGGAATGCCGCAAAGAAAACAAACGGAAATAAGATCCAAATAGTCTTTCCAGGTTTACGCCCCAATGTCATAATCAACCAATAAACCGATACCGGCAGAATGACATTACAAATACGTGCCCAAAGTGTCATTTGCTGTTCTGTAAAAAACAATGCCACATTGGGAATGGCCAAGACAACGATGAACAGAACGAACAACCGTTGTGGCTCACAACACCACTGAATAAATTCTTTAAAATGCTTCATTTATATTAAAGATAAAACCAGACTGTCCATTTTTTCCAAATCCATAGTCCAGACGAACATTTACATTCTTTTTAAACTCCCAACGATAACCTATTCCATAATTAGGCAACACTCTGTCCATGCACAAAGCACTGAACTTATTGAATACAGTTCCGGCCCCTATCCAAACTACAACACCATTACGTTTCCATACATGCTGACGCAATTCCACCTGCCCCTCTATTTTATGCTTGTCACGATAGCGCCCTTCGTAATAACCACGCATGGAATACGAGTTTCCCAACAACGCCATCATGGCCCATGACGGATTACCGAAATTAAAAGTACCGCGTAATTCTCCTGCCAACAATCCTCCTTTCCATACAGGATGATAATAACTGGTACGCAAATCCGTAGTACTGAATGCATAATCGTTTCCTAAAAACTTAGGACGGAAACACTGGGTAATATTCAAATAATATCCCTTATGGGGATTGGTCAACACATCGCGCGAATCATATGCCAAAGAAAGGCCCACTCCATAATTAGCAGTAGTAAGATTCATCCCCTCCAGTAGTTCGGGGCGTTCCATATTCTTACCATGCACATAATCATAAGATACCATAGGACCTATATATAGATTATCCGCTATCCGAAACAGGAAACTAGCTTTAACTTGTGCTTGCCAGCGATCTAAATCAGATTCATTGGCATCTACCTTACCCATATCGTACCCTATTCCCCAAAACTTGGAAGGAAAGGAATAAAAATAAAGAGTATAATCCAGCCGGTATTTGTCCTGCGGAAAGATATGAGTTCCGCGTATCCCCAACATATAGAAGCCAACAGTGGAAACATCTCCGAATAAAGATACATTGGACGGAGGAAGAAGCATGTCATTTCTATCGGTACGATAAAGCCCCGCCGCCACCAGTCCCAGCCCCAGTTTGGTATCCGTACTGTAATGTGGTCCGCCAATAATACTGAAATCAAATTTCTTATGATTCTTATCTTTATTAGCATCATTAAAATAGTCCAGAAACTTTTTGAAAAAAGTCCTTTTCTGTACTGTGCTGTCTTTGTGTTGCGTTGTCGTATCTTCAGGCAAATAAAACAGCCCACCCTCTTGCGTGACTGCCAAAGCCGCATCTGCCATACATATAAAGATTACGATCCAAAATAATATTTTCTTCATTGTAATCTATTCTTTTTTCCACTGTTAAAACAAGCTTTACAGTAAACATAAACTGAATAAAAACAAATAAAGCAGGTCTGGATACAAAGATAGCCAAACCTGCTTTATTGTGACTTTTTTATATAATAAGAATCTGGTCTGAATTTACCTATTTCTGTCCTAAATACCTTATACCGGTTGCTTTTCTGTAATCAGCCAACGCAATCTTCTGCTCATAATAAGATTGGATAAGGTTTGTATATGCCTGTATCCATGTCAGCTGTGCAGAAAGCACATCCAAAATAGTCAACTTACCTTCAGTATAACTAAAAGTGTTCAAATCCAAATTCTCTTCTGCCAGTTTGCAGTTCTCCTCGGCAATACTTATCTGACGGGTATTCTCGGTCAGACTAGTCCACGCCTTCGCCACTTCTTTGCTTATTTGGTCTTGCTTATCTTGCAATGCATACTGCTTGCTTAATAAAATAGCCTTCTGTGCAGCCGTCGATTTAAAGCGGGCTCCCCAATGGAAAATCGGCAATTTAATAGAGGCATACACATTACTATTAAACATAGTTTCGCCCGAAATGTTCAACATCTGTGTTCCCCATGTCTCTTTAAAACCGATAGAAAGAGAAGGATTGTACTTGGCGGCAGCCAGACTTACCTGTCTTTTCTGATAATCCACATCCAACTGTGAGATAGCATAATCGGGACGCACATTCAAGGCTGTTTCCGCTCCAATAAAGGCAGGCATAGGCAATATGGTAGAAATAGAATCCGTCAAATCCATTTCAGCCAGCGGTTCCAATCCCATCAGCACATTCATATTCTGCAAGGCGACCTGATAAGACTGGTAGCTGCTGGAACGTTGCAATTCAGCCTCTTTCAAACGGGTCTGCATCTGAATGAGATCCGTCTTGCTGATATAGCCATCATCGTACTTATCTTGCAGCACTTTGGTCAACTGCTCAATAATCTGCACATACTGGCACATCGTTTCATACATTTCTTTTTGTGCGGCTGTTCCCCAATAACTGGCTTCAGCAGCATAGATAATATTATCCGTTGTCAAATCCACCGACTTATCCGCCATCTGGGTTTGTATTTGGGAAGCCTTGTAATTGTGATAGATGCTTCCACCGGCATAAATAGGTTGTGATACCCCTACTTCGGCACTGTATGAATCGTGCTCCATAGGAACAGCCATTCCGCCAAAATCCATCTCGTATTTGTTAATACGATACTGATAGCTTCCCGTTGCATCAACAGCCGGGAAGAAAGCGGTTTTTGCCGCTTTCATAGCTTTCTGCATAGCTGTACGTTGTGCCACACTCTGTTTTAAGGTTTGGCTATAATCCAGTACCTTTTGTTCAAAGGTAGAATAATCCACGACAGTCTGAGCCGAAAGTGTACCGGTCATACAAGCCATACCTATAATATAGATCATCTTAGTTTTCATTATCTGTCTGCTCTGATTTTAAAGAAAATACAATAAGTTACCGGAAGAACAAAAATGGTCAGTACCGTCGATACGAACAAACCACCCATAATGGTAGCCGCCATACCTGCAAACATGGCATCGCCCAACAATGGAAGCATACCCAGAATAGTAGTTCCGGAAGCCATGGTCACCGGAACGATACGTGTCTTGGTAGCCTCGACCACGGCAGGCACAGCCCCCTTTCCATCCTTCAACTGAAGTCCGATTTCATCGACCAGCACAATGGCATTCTTGATATTCATACCAATCAATCCCAACAGACCGAGGATGGCAAAGAAGTCCAATGACTTGCCAAACAAGAGCAATCCCCATACCACACCGATAAACACCAGCGGCAACATAAGCATAATCAATACCGGCTTGCGGTAGTTGCTGGGGAAAAGAAACAGCAGAACCACATAAATCAACAGGAAAGTCAGCGGAATATTCTTCGCCAATGCAGCATTACTTACATCCTGTGTTTCCTGCTCACCGAAATATTTCATTTTATACCCTTCGGGCAACTGCATCTGCTCTTGTACGGCAGTAAGCACCTGTTTAAACGCAGCCATCGTATTGGCTCCACGTTTAGGTTCACATTGCATCATCATACAACGCTCGCGGTTAAAGCGACGGACTACATTATAATCATAACCCAAAGCGAAATTATCGATTACCTGTTCCACTTTCACGGAATTTCCTTTCGTACTGAATACAGGCACACTTTTCACATCATTCAAGTTCATTTTTTCCACATCCTCATCTTTCAGCAGGATAGGCAAGGAAACATCCCCCTCACGATATTCTCCCAAAGGCAAACCATTGGTAGCCGTACGGAATGAGTTGGCAACCTGCTGACGGGTAATCCCCAAGCGTAAACCTTTCTGTTGAGAGAACATCGGTTTCCACACGGGCACCTTATCTCCCCAGTTGGAACGGATATCCGTCACCATATCACACTGGCGGGCTATTTTTTTCGCCCTTTCAACCAATGCGGTCAATGTATCGGGGTTTTCACCGATAAAACCGATCTCAATAGCAGCTTCAGGCACCGGAGACAAAGCAAAAAGTGCCGAACGGGTAATGATATTGGGAAAGTTCTGAGTCATGTGCTCATAAAACTGCTGTTCTACTTCGGCTGCATCTTCGGGGTCTTTAGTTTCCACCATCACATTGGCATAGTTAGACTTCGGTCCAAAAGAAGAACTTGCCAAATAGTAACGCAACGGAGTACCACCCAATGTCACCGAATATGATTTAACTTTCTCATGATTCTTCAAGTAATCCTCCACCTTCATCACATCCTGATCTACCGCATGAATACTAAATCCCTCAGGGAATACCAGATCAGCACGGAAATAAGGCTTATTCATTTTCGGGAAAAAACTCTGAGGCATAACAGCCATAATAACCAAAGAAAGCACCAAAGTTACAAAAACCGTGGTCAATGTCACAAAACGGCGTTTAATCAGCAAGGTCAGAAACTTCTCGAATCTATGATAGAGTTTAGTATCATACGGGTCTTTCATCGCACCGCCGGGAACAGCTTCTTTCAAAATAAAATTACCAAAAGTCGTAGTCTGACACAAAGCCAGAATCCAACTCAATCCCAGTGATACAGCCAATACAACAAATAGCGGTTTCACAATCTCGGCCACGGATGCCGGCGCTAGATACAAAGGCAGGAAAGAGCAGATAGCAATAAAGGTAGCACCCAGCAATGCCCATTGCGGCTTGATGGCTCCCTCTATCAATGACAGGTAACGTGATTTTCCGCGCTTGATACCTATCTGCGCATTATCTGTCACCACAATGGCATTATCCACCAGCATCCCCATGGCGATAATAAATGCCGCCAAAGAAGTACGGTTCAATCCTACCCCCCACATCAACATAATAAGCAAAGTACCACCTACCGAGAAAAGTAACGAACTACCTATCAGCATACCGGCACGCGATCCCATCACCACAAAGATAATCAGGATAACAATAACCAATGATTCTATCAAATTCAGGATAAAGCCATTATTCGCCTCATCGGCAATCTTGTCCTCAGGATAAAGCGAGGTCAGTTCAATGCCGATAGGCAACAATTGCTCTATTTCCGCCAACCTTTCGTCCACTGCTTTACCCACAGCCACCACATTATCCTTTGCTCCACTGGCCACACCTATACCGATAGCACGTTTACCATTGACCCGCATCAAAGTTGAAGGCGGATCATAGTATCCACGCTCCACTGTTGCAATATCCCCCAAACGGACTTCCCGTCCGTCCTTGCTGATAATCAACTGGTTTTCTATATCTTCCAGACTGGTATAAGTCCCTTCCGTACGCAAGCGCAACTGATAAATTTCTGTCGCTATATCTCCTGTATTCACCTGTATGTTCTGCTTCTGCAAGATGCCCATAATCGAAGTGGGATCAATACCCAATGCCGAAAGTTTGGAGGTAGATATCTTGACATTGATCACTTCGGTCTGCTCTCCGTATAACATTACTTTCTGTACTCCCTCAATCGGGGTCAGCTGAGTACGGATACGCTGTGCCCAGTCACGCAAATCGGTATACGAGAAGCCCTCATCAGCTGTCAAAGCATAATAAATACCATACACATCACCAAAGTCATCATTTACAGTAATGGTAGACGCCCCACTAGGCAACTTGGGTTGTATATTCGCCACTTTACGACGTAATTCGTCCCATTTTACAGGCATATAATCCGGATCAATCGTAGGCTGAAGTTCAATAGAAATCTTAGACAGTCCGAAATAAGATTCCGATTTAATCTGATATACATCTGTCATGGACTGAATTTCACGTTCAATCGGTTCCGTAATCAGTTTCTCCACTTCATGTGGATTCGCTCCCGGATACTGGGTAACCAATACCGCAGTCTTTATCACGAAAGGCGCATCTTCTTTCTTAGGCAGCTTGAAGAAGGAGATTACTCCGCCTATCAACAAAATAGCCAAAAAGAAATAGATAACCTTCCGGTTCTCCAAAGAATATTTTGGAATATTCATGATATGCTCTCTCCTTTTTTATTCTGTTAATATTTTTACTTGCTGGCCATCTACCAGATAAGACGCTCCGGCAGACACAACCTGTTCGCCCGGTTCAATATTTCCGGATACTATCAGGTCGTTACGTCCTACAATAATTCCCTCATCACTGACTTTACGCAGTTCTACTTTCTGTGTAGACGGATTATATATAAATACGATCTTGCTATTCAAGTTATTATCAAACACTACAGCGGACAAAGGCACTGTAATTCCTTCTTTTACCACATCATTCTCAATATTGACAATAACACGGCAAGAAAAGCCCACCGATACCTTATATTTTTTCAAATCAAATTCCGGATCATCAATGTAAAGGAATACAGGAACTCCTGCCCCATCGGGAGAAGCCTCTACATACTCCTTTACTTTTGCCTGAAATAATTTTCCTTTATAGGCATCAAATTCTACGTAAATAGTAGAAGGAGAAGTTACATAAGAAATATTCGTTTCGGGGATAGTGAACTCCACTTGCAATTTAGCCGGATTAATCAAACACACCACTCCTTGTCCTGGCTGTACACGCTGATAGTTTTCAACATATTTTTTTTGGATAAAGCCATCAAATGGAGCGCGTAGTTTGGTGTCATTCAATGTGTTTTGCGCATTTTCAAATGCCGATTTGGCATTGGTATACGAAGCTTGGGTCGTTTCGAACTCTTGCATGGAAATAGCATTCTTGGCCAACAGTTTCTCTGCGCGTTGCATCTGTGATGACGCCTTTTGGAATGAAGCCCTCTTAGCGTCATAATCCAGTTTGTAATCTGTCGGATCAATTTCGGCCACTACCTGTCCTTTCTTCACCCGTTGTCCTTCGAGTACATTCATTGCTACCAGCGGACCGGACATTTTAAATGCCAAGTCACTGAACTGATCAGGCGACACAACACCTGAATACGATTTTTCGATCCTGCTTAACGAGGTCACTTCCGCCAATTTCACGGGCCGAGGACCGCGTTCTTGTGCAGGTTGCTGTCCGCAAGAACAGAACACTGCCGCAATCATTGCCATAATAGACAAATTTTTACCTTTCATACTGTTTATCTTCACTATTAGTTTCGCTGCAAAGTTCTTATAATTATTAAAAGCGTACAAGTGCTAACAGTAAGATATATTAGTCTATTTTTAAGCATTTTCTTTGTTATCTGCTCTAACTGCCCTATATTTGTGGTGCATAATCAAAACCTTCTTTATTTTTATGAAGTATATAGATGACATTAACTTATTTAAATCGAATAAGGATTTCGTTGCAGAAATTGACATGACAGGATCATTAGGCCGTATTTACCACTACCCGCAACGAATGGAAGGATGCTTGTTCCTTCTGTGCCTGCGAGGTGAATGTGACATAACGATCCATCTGTCTGAACACAAGATACAAAAGAACGACATTGTCACTATTCTGCCAGAAACCTTTGTACATGTTCACCGGCAAAGTCCCGACTGTCGTCTGTACTTGATAGGATTCAACAAAGAGTTGCTGAACGGAATAAATCTCTTCAATTCCACCATGAACTATCTTTCAGCCCTGATTGACACACCCATTATCCCTCTGCGTCCCGAAATAACCGAGTTGTTTCAAGACTATTTCCGGTTGCTGATAAAAATGAAACGTATGGGAGCCAAGCCCAATAAAGAGTTAATCAGCACCATGCTGCTCACTATATTGCACGGTGTAGGCAGCATTCATCAGAACACCAATGTAACCACACGTACTTTCAACCGTGGAGAAGAAATTGTGAAACGCCTGGTCCAATATATCATCAAACATTATACGAAAGAACGGAGTGTAGCTTTTTATGCCGACCTGCTTCATATATCCCCTCAGCACCTCAGCACTACTGTCAATAAGATTACGGGAAAAACTGTTACAGATATCATCGCCAAACTAGTGATAACAGATGCGGAAGCCAAACTAAAATCCACAGACTTTACCATTCAGGAAATAGCCTATTCACTTAATTTCCCAGACATCTCATTCTTTGGGAAATACTTTAAAAGATATACAGGAATGTCACCGAAACAGTATAGGGAAAACGGATAGTGAAAACAGACTCAGCCCACGTTAGTATGTGTAAGGTCAGACGTTAGTACGTATAAGCCTACACATACTAACATATAAGCTTATACATACTAACAATACTAACATTCCAAAGTCTCTTACACCTATATAAAAGTTATAAGTTTTTCGGCTTATAAATAGCGTTCCACCAAGTCGCATCATCCTGCAACCATTTGGCAAACCAGGCAAAGATCGTATTCTGCCACTGAATCCTCTTGCCATAATCTACAATATGATGATCTTGTCCCGTTACAGCCACAAAAGCCGTTTCGCGCCCCAGTAACTTCAGTGCTGTAAACATCTGAATACTCTCTCCCACCGGTACATTCACATCCGCATCACCGTGCAAGAACAGCAAAGGCGTATGTATCTTGTCCGCATTGAACAACGGGCTTTGTTTTACAAAAAGATCAGGATTGCTCCACGGATAACTATTCGCCATGGAAACTTCACTGTACGAATATCCCCAATATCCTTCCCCCCAATAACTGGTATGATCACTGATACCGGCATGAGAGATGGCCGCTGCAAAAATATCGGTCTGTGTTTGCAAGTATTGTGTCATGAAGCCGCCATAGGATGCACCTATACAGCCTATTTTCTTGTCATTGACAAAAGCATGTTCTTTACAAAACTGCTTTGTACCTTCTATGATATCCTGTGCCACCCCTTCCCCAGCTGTATTGACGTGGCGGGCAGAAAATTCCTGTCCGAAACCGGTAGCACCGCTAGGTTCTATCACATACACCACATAGCCCAATGCCGCGTATGCATGATGCGGATAACGGCTTTCGAAATTACGGCTGACCGGACTGCACCCACCATAATAATTCACAATCATAGGATATTTCCGGTTGGCGTCAAAATGAGGCGGCAGGTAATAACGACCATAAATGGTATCACCACGAGAATTGGTAAAACTCCAGGCCTTGCATTCGCCCAGCTCCACATCTTTCAATATGTCTTTACTTAAGTCTTCCAACAAAGATGATTTCATCTTTTTGGTATTCATGGTGTATAAACGGTCGGAATTTGAGGCGCTCTGTCCATAATAGGCCATAACCGGAGCATTTTGCGCCAATGAGAATGAGTTGACCAAATCTTCTGAAACCTCCAGTTGCTGAATTTTCCCATCAGCGGGATTCATCCGGTACAAACTGTAACAGTCACGGTTCTCGGCCGTGAAATAGACTTGCCCGTCGACCTTATTCCACACGGCACGCTGTACGCTGGGATTAAAATCTTTCGTCAGCGGAGTGACTCTCTTATCAGCTATATTCAGCAAATAAAGCTGACCGTCCGTCATACTCGGAGTCTGCCCCTCCTTTACATTTTTCCCTATTCCACCCAGCGATTCAGGCGAGCCGGATACCAATACCTGCGTTCCGTCAGGTGAAAAACGGGCTCCACTGATAAAACCATCTTTATCTATCAGCAGTTCCGCCTGTAAAGTCTGCATATCCAACCGATATAGTGAGAATAAAGTAGTAGGACGCTTGGTCAGACGGCTCTGACTGGTCATCATCAAAAGATACCGGCCGTCATTGGAAATATCGGCAGCCCAGACATTGTGATAACCGAAAGTCAGTGGCTGCAACAAACCGGTCTTCAAATCATACTTAGCCAGATAAGAACGGTTACGCCATCCCGGCTGGCGGTCATCCGGTTCCAGAACCTCATAAATTTCTTTACGTTCTTTCGGACCTTCCTGGGTCATGGTGAAAAGCAGGTAGTCTTCCGTAGGTGCGAACTGGAAATACCCGTCAGGTAATTTATTCACCAACACAGTTTCCATTCCGGTAAGCGGATCCACAACTATCAGCTGTCTGCCATCCACCCCTGTACGGGTATAATAATAGCGGTTAGAACGAGGCATCCATTGCATATTCTCAGTACGCTCCGCCAAAACCTTACCGCTGGCAAGTTCAGTAATGCGCGTACTACCGGCCGACCGACCACCTACATAAGTCGTACGATAATTGGCAATCAAATATCTGCCATCAGGGGAAAGCCCTACTCCGGCAAAACGAGTTCCATGCAACACATCCGCCAAAGTATATAGCTTTTTGTTATCTTGCTTAAGTGAAATGCTTCCCTCTTGATCCGTATCCACACTCACTTTCAAGGAATCTGTTTTCCCTGCTTCAGAAAGATATTTAATAACTACAGAATGGGTGGCCGGCTCCAAAGCGAGTTCAGTTCCTTCCTGCTTCTTTCCATCTACATAAAGCTGGTATCTTTTCAGCCCGTCAATCTTCAGCTTGGCTGTGGCATAACGAGTATTCTCCAACACAAAACCCATCATGTGCAAGGCATATCCCGAGTCACTTCCCGGCAAAACCCCGCCTGTAAATAAAGTTCCCTGTTGCAATACGTCCACAGAAAGATGAGTATCCAACAGACGTCCGGATACAAAAGTCTTTGAATTCACATCCACGCTGTCCACCTGAAAAGGAGCCTGTACAACGTAGGGTCCGGCATAACGGAAAGTAGTAATGTCAATCGTTTCAGCACCTGCCATCACAGCCCAGGCAAGTGCACAAGACAATAAGATTTGTTTCTTCATATTTCTAACAATTTGTGTTACACAAAGATAGGAAAACTCGCTCACATACGGATAACTTTGGAGAAAATAATGTAAAGTGTTTGATAGCAAAAGGGATATGTCGTTTTGTACCACATTCTTCCGCAGGGGGCTTTTAGCAAGTTTTAGGTGGAGTTAGGAGGACAAATCACTACTTATCCGTTGCCTTTTCGGGATAAAAAAGAGGCTTGAAAAACAAGCTTTCGTCTTTCATTGATTACCCCGTTTACCACCGCAAAGAACGCTGTTTTTCCATGTCTGCTGACGCAAACTTAGTCATATTTTTCCGTATCAGAAAAAAAATACAGGCTTTGTTTGCAGGCCGAGGGGTCTTATTCTACGTTCCGCTATATTTTTCATGCCGTTCATTTGCTCTGCATATAATAATTTTGCAAACAAAGGAATTGGTTATGAATCAGGCAAATGTAAAGGTGTCGTTCTACCTGAAAAAGAGCGAGGCGGATGCCGACGGGAATTGCCCCGTAATGGCAAAGTTGAATGTCGGAAAATATTCCGAAGCGGCATTCAGTGTGAAGATAAAAGTCCCGCAATCCCGCTGGTCTTCGGGACGCGCTTCTGGAAAAAGCGTGGCGGCAAAGGAAATCAACAACCGGCTGGATGAGATACGTGCGATGGCATTGAATATCTATATGGAACAGTCGGCTGTCCGTGACGGTGTGACGGCCGAAGAGGTGAAAGGCATACTGCTTGGAATGGCAAGCGGGCAGGAAACGCTTCTGGGATATTTCAGGCGGTTCATCCGCAACTTTGAAAAGCGTGTGGGGATAAACCGTACGGTAGGAAGCCTGAGAGCCTATAGCAATGCCTATAGCCATATCGAAAGATTCTTGCAGGCGCAATACAAGCTCTCCGATATTCCGTTTTCTGCGTTGGACCGTTCTTTCATTGACAAGTATGATTTGTATCTCCGGACGGAACGTAACCTCGCTCCCGGAACAATCATCAACCTGACCGTCCAACTGAAAACCATTGTCGGAGAGGCCATTGCTGACGGTATTATTACCGCCAGCCCGTTCATGGGCTACGAGCCGGTGCGCCCGAAGCACGTGCAGAAATATCTCACGGCAGAAGAGTTGCACAGGATTATGACCACCCCGCTTCACAGGCAGCCCCTCTATCATGTCCGTGACATGTTCCTTTTTTCCTGTTTTACCGGCATTCCATACGGAGATATGCGCCTGCTGACAAAGGACAACCTATGCCTTGCGGAAGATGGAATATGGTGGATCAAGAGTGCCAGGCAGAAAACCAAGATAGAATTTGAGATTCCTCTTTTGGATTTACCGTTGCAGATTCTGAAGAAATATAGCGGTACAGCTCCCGGTGACAAGCTGCTGCCGATGTATTGCAATTCCACGCTGAACCTCTACTTGAAAGAGATTGCCCGAATCTGCCACATTGACCGTCCGTTGGTCTTCCATGCAGGACGGCATACATACGCAACGGAAATCACACTCTCTCATGGGGTCCCCCTTGAAACGGTCAGCAGGATGCTCGGCCATAGTCAGATAGAGACCACACAAATCTACGCGAAAGTGACCGATGAGAAGATAGACGCCGACACCAAGGCATTGAACCGAAAAATTTCGGAGCGTTTTTCTGTCGTCATTTAATAACCTTTTAAATGGAAAGAATATGGAAAAGAATACTGAAAAACAGAATGTCAAACGACGCAGCACTTTTGCCGTGCTGTTTTATATTAACCGCACGAAAGTGCGAAAGGACGGAATGTGCCAGCTATTGTGCAAGGTGAGCATTGATGCCGAATGGGCACAGATAGGGACCAAAGTCTCTGTCAATCCGGGCATCTGGAATCCGGAGAAAGGCCGTGCCAACGGAAGGAGCGAGAATGCCGTTACCGTGAACCGTGCCATAGATGACCTGACACGTGAGATTGCCGGACATTATGAGCGGATAAGAAACAGCCTGGGGTTCATCACGGCTGAACTGGTCAAAAACGCAGTCAAGGGTATCGGACAGAAACCGCTTACCCTGCTGGCTCTTTTCAGGGAGCATAACGAGGAGTTCAGGAAACGGGTCGGGATAGACCGCATACAGGAAACATACGACTCCTATCAGCGTTCCTACAAGCATCTTTCCGCTTTTGTCCGGGAAAAGAAAGGCGTGGAAGATGTGACGCTGCGAAGCCTTGACCGGACGTTTTATGACGATTTCGAGGTATTCCTGCGGACTGACCGCAACCTGAAACCCAAAAGCGTGCATGAACACCTGTACCGTTTGAAAAAGCTCACGATGCGGGCTGTGAGCCAGGGCACGTTGCGACGCGACCCTTATTGCCGCCTGCATCCCGAACTGCCCAAAAGGAAGAGCCGCCACATGAAACTGGAAGACCTTAAAACACTCATGACCACTCCGGTGGAGAAACCGCAACTGCAATTCGTGCGGGATATGTTCATCTTTTCAACCTTTACCGGACTGGCGTATGCGGATCTGAAACGGCTTTCGGACAAGGACATCACGCAGGCCGGCGACGGCACATGGTGGATTCATATCCACCGGAAAAAGACCGATACGCTCTCTTCTGTCCGTCTGCTGGATATTCCTCTTCAAATCATAGAGAAATACCGCGGCCAAAGAAGCGGAGACAAGGTGTTCAATATTTATGCCCGCAGGTATTTTATCCTGTTGACTAGGGAATTGGGGCAGGTATATGGTTTTGATTTGACCTTTCACCTGGCCCGGCATAATTTCGGTACCCACATCACCCTTTCGCTCGGCGTTCCGATAGAGACGGTAAGCCGGATGATGGGACATACCTCTATTTCCACCACGCAGATTTACGCGCAGGTTACGGACACGAAAGTGGACGAGGACATGAAACGGTTGAGGTCCACAGGTTTCGGAAACAGGATAGACCTTTGCGAGGAGGATTTCACCGTCAGGAAAAAGCGGAAAATAAAATCACCGGCTGTATGAAATGGAAAACGGAGAAACTGCCCGGCTGACAGCAGGCAGTTTCTCCGTGCTTGATTAAAGAAGCAGTACTATACCCAGCGCTGTTCCTCCCGGCACCGTTTGTAGGCATCGTCCAGTATTTTCATGATATCGGACTCTTTATAGAGTGCCTTCCCTTGCACCAGATAGTAAGGGATTACACCGAATGTACGGTATTCCTGCAATGTACGCCTGCTTACCCGCAGGACTTTGGAAAGTTCCTCGTCCGTAAGGAAACGTTCACCGTTGAAGAGTGATCTCGGTACATCCTCCATTACTGAAAGCATCCTCTCCATTTTCTCCAGTCCCTGGAACATCACGTCAATGCGTGGGTCTTTCTTATCTATAAAGTGATAGCTCATAATTTGCTCTTTATTAAAGGGTGGTAACTCAATTCCAATAATCTCCGTATATCTTCCGGTTTGTAGAAAAGCTTGTTCTTGATGCGACTGAAAGGAAGGAGACCTTTGGCACGATACGCCTGAAGGGTCTTTTTGTTGATGCGGAGTACGTCGCACACCTCCTGGTTGTCCAGCCAGTTTTTCAGGCCGAGATCCTCGACCGGACGGCACAGGCGTGTCACCCGGTCCTCAAATTCGCAAAAACGGACACGCAGTTCTTCAAAAGTCTGTTTGTCAATACATACAAGTTCCATATTCTTTCATTTATATTAATTTTCCATCTGTTTTTTCAGTCTCGCCGGCAAACGCCTGCCCTTTTGGTTGAGGAACGCCTCGACCTCGGAGGACTTGTAATAGGTACGCCCGTCTATCATGTAATAGGTCACGAGTTTCTTCTGGCGGTACCGCGCGAGAGTGCGTTTGGTAATGCCGAGCAGCTCGCACATGTCCTGGTTGTCCAGCAGCTTGTCTCCGTCAAGCGCGGAGGTCTGGCGGTTCATACGGCTCAGCCTGTCTTCAATCCTGTCGAACCTTTCCATAATCTGATGAAGCATCATCTGGAAGGTCTCACGGTCTGTCTGTATCATAATACGGTCTGTCTTTAAAGTGTAAATAATTGACTGGTTACACCTTGTCGCGCAACAGGTTATATTATGATATAGGGCTAACGGCGTGCCAATTGCTCTGTATTTCACGAAATGACATAGCTATTCCGTTGAAATACAGTACAATAAAAAAAATAAAGGAGAAATATTTGATGGGAAATTAACCTTGCAGGATGCAAGGATTCTCGCAATCTGCAAGTTACATCCTGCAAGGATTACGATAAATCAGACGGCAGATGCCACCAGGCAGGACAACGGCCTTGTGTAACTGCCATTGCCGGACGGGAAAGATGGCCTGTATGGAATTCCCTTTGCCGGCGGAATAAGGAAAAAGGTAGATAATAAGTTCTTCCACAAGATTGTAATGGAAGAGGCCACGCAGGAGATCCAATGTTTCTGCATCAGAAACTTCTGCCAGGTAGATAAAGGAATCGCCTTTAGTGTCTTTTTCACAAAGAAGGTCTAGTATGTAATGGGGTAAAATCCGGGCATCACAACGCTCCCGCCAACGGGCAAAACCTTTCCTGTGGTTCATTACCCATCGCATCAGCACGTTGTCGGTTTCCGGCAGGAAGCCGTCCAGTGTCATCGCCGTTACAGCTTGGACTTTTGGCATAAATTCTGTTTTGATACCGGACCGTAAGCCGTCAAAAAAAGAAGCGTGCAAACACGCTACTTCTAATGGAGGCTCTGGAATGCCTTTGAAAGGAATAGGTGAATGCACGCTATGCGTAGGCATAGCATAAGCAATCACGCAATAGTTCCTTTCAATGTTAATTTTCCAGATTCCCATTAGAAACACCTTGCGGTCTTATGTCATATACAGTCAGCAATTGTCTTAGAGACAATATGTCGATTTTTCTCTATTTGTTTGCAAATGTACACATATTCAGTGAGATTTGCACTAACGGCAGGCTCATTTTTATTTCACCCCGTATTTCTTCATCTTCCGGTACAGTGTTGCTGGGTTGATGTTCAGCAGTGCGGCAGCCTGTTCCCGGTGTCCGTTGCAAGCTTTAAGAGCATTGATAATTTTCATTTTCTCCAATGACTCATCCTTCAACGGCTGAATTACCGGGGAGTGCGTATCTCCACTTTGGCGGATCTCAATATCCAATCCTTCCATATCCAGCATCGGAGTCTCCGCAATCAATACAGCACGTTTGATCCGGTTCTGTAAGTCCCGGACATTGCCCGGCCATGAATAGGTAAGCATCCTGCGCTTGGCATCTTCCGTAAAGCCTTGTGTTTCCCTTTTCAGTTCTTTCGAATGGCGTTCACGGAAAAACTCAGCCAAAGGGATGATGTCTTCCGGACATTCCGCCAATGAAGGCTGACGTATCTCGAATTCGCAAAGGCGGTGGTAAAGGTCTTCCCTGAACCGCCCTTCCTTGATGGCCAGTTGCAAATTCTCATTTGTGGCGGTAACGATACGCACGTCCGCTACCCGTTCCTTGTCACTGCCTATCGGAGTATAGGTATTCTCCTGTAACACGCGCAGCAACATGGACTGAATCTCATAGGACATTGTACCTATCTCGTCCAGAAACAGAGTTCCGCCTTTCGCCATGTCGAAATATCCGGTCTTGGCGGTGTCGGCACCGGTAAATGCCCCTTTCTCGTGACCGAAGAACAACGAGGCGGCCAGTTCACGTGGCAGTGCCCCGCAGTTCACCGCCACGAAAGGCATCTCCCGGCGTTCGCTGCCCAGATGGATGCTCTGTGCCACCGACTCCTTCCCTGTACCGTTGGCACCAAGTACCATCACCGACATTTCCGATGGAGCTACCAGTCTGGCAAGTTTCTCCACTTGTAGGATCTTCGGACTTGTACGGTGAAACAGTACCTTTTCCTGTTTCCGTACCGTAACCATGGGGCGGAACACATCTTCTGCCAGTTCCAGCAGATGTTCCTTGCGTACCGGCTTGGGAAGGTAGTCTATCGCTCCCAACTTAATAGTGCGCACCACATCGGGAACCGACACATACTCGGTCGTGATGATGAAAGGAATATCCTTTCTTTCCTTGCGCAGCCATTCCAGTAGAGATATTCCGTCCCCTTCGGGTAGACGTACGTCCGATAGAATCAGATCAAATTGTATTTTGCGTATCAGTGAACGGGCTATCGGTTCGTTCATAGCTGTCACGACATCATAACCAGCTTGTGCAAACCAGTCCTTCTGCATCTGAGACAGGCTGATATTGTCTTCAACTATCAGTATTTTCCGTTTCATTTGTCTGTCTTTTTATTTCATTTTTTGCTGCTGCCATCAACATATCGGTATGATTTATTATCCGTTGAGTATATTCTTTTAAAGCAGTGTCACTGGCCCTTTCATCTTTTAAAAGGGAACGATAAGCGAACAACATTTCTTCATTATGTAATAATTCCCACATCGGCAGCATACAGTGAACCGTTTCACGCAATTTCTTCCTATTACAATTTTCTATGGCCGAATTGAGTTCTTCAACATCTTTTTTCGACTGGTCAATAAAGGAACATAATAATTTTATCTTATCGCTCACCTCACACAACATCATGCTGAAATCTACATCATGCTTTTTGTCAGGGCAACCTCTTTCTATAGTTGACAACAGACCGATCAACTCTGTAGATGAGAACGGCTTATAAATACAGGCTGTAAATCCGGCATTCAAAAAAGCATCTTTCTCCTTCTCTCCACGTGCAGTCATAGCGACAATGGGTATAGTCTTTGAATTGCCAATACTTGAGTTACGTAACAAAGTCAACAATTCAAACCCGTTGGTGTAAGGCATCAGGATATCTGTAAGCAACAGGTCATAATCTTTTTCCCGCATGGCTTTTACTACCTCTTTGACTGTGGTACAAGTTGTACAGGTCATGCCATTACGCTCTAACATTTCTTTAATGACAGCTTGCAACATACTGTCGTCATCAATAACAAGTACATTGTGATGCAGGTGTGTGGAATGCGTCGGGACATGTTTTTCGCTTTCCAACGGTTCATCCGTTTCCGGCATGGGAAGGGTCACACGAAATGTGCTTCCACAATTAATCAAACTTGTTACTTCTATTGTCCCATCAAGAAGATTGACAAGTCCTTGCGTGATCGGAAGCCCCAATCCGAATCCGTCCGCATTGGTTGCAGAGGTCTGGCGTTCAAAAGGACGAAAGATACGGGAAAGTGTCTCCTCACTCATACCAACACCGGTATCCACTATTTCCATGACCAGCAGTCCATTGAGATAGTGCACATTGAAATTGATTGTGCCGGTCTCCGTGAACTTAACTGCATTGGTAAGCAGATTGTCTATAATCTGTTCTATGCGGTCTGCATCACCATATAACTTGACTTCCGTATCCTTAAAATCACAATTGAACAGGATACCCTTATTATTGATTATATGAGAAAAACCGGCAGCGGTACGTTCCAATAATTCATGCAGGTCGAATGGGACATCGTTCCGTATTTCTTTCGCCTCGTTTAACCGGTACACATCCAACAGGTTGTTAAGCAGATGTACCACATGCTTGCACACCCTCCTTATGTTATTCAGATGGATATTCCTCCGTTTCTTTTCACGTGTATCCATTGCCAGATCGGCACTGCCGTCAATGACATTCAAAGGGGCACGTATGTCATGCGATATGGTCAGGATAATATTCTTGCGCATTTCCAACAGCGCAGTGTTTTGTTGTATCGTATCTTCCAAACGCTTCCTTGTTCTTGCCTTTTCCCGTAAATCTTTTTGAATAATCAGATAGGATATGACAAGCAGAATAATGGCGGAGATAATCAGCCAGGAGATGACACATATGGAACGGTTGTAAGATTCTCTAAGATGACATTCCTTCGCTTCAAGTACACGTTCTGTCTGGTTGTTCATCGTGGTTATCAGATGGCGAAGCTTTCGGTTAAGTTCCTTGTTGTGGTTGCGGAGGCTATCGGTATAAGCATTGATACTTTCCTGCCGTTCTTCCTGCATGGATAGCAATTCCTTGTTCAATGTCTTGAGAATTGTAGATGCGGAAGGAACTATCTCCAGAGTTTCTTTTGCCCCTAAAAATCCTGTAAAACCTTTCTTTTTACGAATAACAGTACGCGGTTGAGCTTCCGCTGGTAAATGAGAGAATTGCATACCTTCCTGACTGTTCTGACTATGGAAAAGTTGCATAATTTGGTATAAATGCTCTTCTTTACTGGATAATAGATAGCGCAGCGAGTCTATTTGACTTTGGCTGACAAATTCCTCATACCCCTTGTGCATGGCCTGCATCATGGAATCGATATGCAGACGAAGAGAATGATAGTTCGCAAAATCCTCCTCTTCCCAAGAAAGGGCTGTTTCACCATAAGTTGAGAGAATCGTGATGTGATGCTGGACTATATTTCCATTGTGTTGAACCCGATGAATTGTTTGTGCCTCAGTTTCAATCACCAAAACCCTATTCCGCTCACGTACCATGATTATAATCATACCGATTATAGCCACAATCAACACCATATATCCAAAGATGATTTTATATTGAATACTCATTTATCAATATTTGCTGTTTATTTAGACACTATATGTATGTGGAAAGCAACCAGTCCTTCTATCCGAAATTTAAGGGTGGCTTGTATAAACGGTAATATGCCTATTAGTACGAAAACGATTGGGTATATTGTATTCTAAAATCATAGTGTACTTTGAACTGCGATAATAAGGCTGCGGAAACTCTATTGTTTCGTATGAAATGAGAGTATTTCCATTTCTTCTGTATTACTTGTCTCCTTTCAAGGGTATAAATCCTATTTGTTCCAATTGGGCGATTTTTTGATCCGACAAGCTTCCTCTTCGATAATTCCGTCTTTGAACCGTACACCAACGCCCCAACGCCCCTTCACGACATCCAGGCCACCGTCCATTTTGGACATGAAACTGGTGCAACTGTTCCAAGTAGCTTCGCCAGACCTGCTCCACCGACCAGACAAATCCTATTCGATCTAATAGTGTTTGACGATTAGGGGAAAGTTTCCCTTGCTTGCGCATTTTCCGCTGTGTACTGCACCACTCGCCCAAATAGCCTTCGGCTGATTTGGGAAAGCGCTGCTGTTTGTCGAGAAAGATTTTCAACGCTTCATAATTTTTCATCCATTCACCGTTCAAGTCCTGACTCCACACAAATCCGATCTCATCCAACACACGAATGCGTTCTTTGCTCAAACGTCCTTTCTTACGTCTTTCCCGTTGAGTATAACACCAGGTAGCCAAGGCACCATCCTCCCGTTTGGGCCAGCGACCTTGAGTCGCAAAGAAGACTTTCAATGATTGGAATTCCTTCATCCAGTTTGAATCCAGCAGGTTCCATTCAAAGCCGACAGACTCCAGCAGTTTGTAACGCTCCTCCGAGAGTCTGCCCCGTTTGTAAGCCATGCGCTGCGTATTGCACCACAAGCCCAGCTTCCCCTCTGTAACCGAAGGCCAGTCATTTTCTTTCTTACGGAACTCAATAAGCCTCTCATACATGATCTGCCAAGGTTCCAACTCTGTCAATATCTCCTCAATACGAAGCCGTATGTCTGATAGGAAACCTGTGGTCAGAAAAGAGGTCACCCCTTCAAATCCCTTGGGTGAAGGCTGACAGGCAAGGCGTTCCATGTGCAAGGCCATCATGTCATATACAGATTTGCCCGATAGGTTGTTCACAAAATCCAATACGACAGGCTGTTTCCCGCTTCCGGCATCCAAGCAACGGCCCAGCTGTTGCAGGGTAACAATATAGGATTCTGTCCGCCGTAGAAACAAGACGGCATCTATGCCCTCCACATGCAGTCCTTCTATCAGCATATTGACAGAGAACAATACATGCAATTTCCCAGATTCTTTTTGGAAAGCCTTTAGTATTTGATTATTAGTCCGTTCGCTTTGAGTGTGATGGATCTCAAATGGTATGATTACCCGTCCGGCTTGTGTCAGCCAGCCACACACCTCAGGAACCATCTGTTTCAGATCGGTAAGATCACGGCAAAAAACCAGCAGTTTACATACATCTTTGGGCAAGAACTTTCGGATTACCTCAGGAGCTCCTAACGCCCCTTTAAAATCAACGCGAGCCACATCCAGTTTCTTTTGGACTTGTTCTTTTCGTCGAATTGAACATCCGCTTCGATCCAATCGCTTTTGTAAACGATTCAGTTCACCGTCTAATCCATAGGCACTTTGTACCAGGATTGGGACTGGTAAAATACGGTAATACCAAGCCTGAGGTAAGGTAAGTTCATAAAACAGATTTCCCTCGAAATAAAGATCCACCGTATCAATCATTCCCTCCGGGCGAATAGGAGTCGCCGATGTTCCTAATATATAGGCCTGCGGATTGGATTCAATTACCTCCTGCAAAGCAGCCCCCCATATTTCTGCACCGAAATGATGAAACTCATCAATCAAAATATGATCTGCTTTGAGTTGTTTATCATTTTTTCGATAATATATCAATGACTGAAACGTTCGATAGCAGATATAAGGAGAGGTAAAGCCTACCGCTTTTTTGATCTCCTCCAGGATTGTGACATTTGGAGCAAATACGCAAATTCGTTCTGTGGCATGGTCTGATATATAACGAGCCAGCAGATATGACTTTCCCGTCCCGGTCGCTTGCACAACGGTACCGATACGATGCTGTTCAAAGCCTTTTATAATAGCACGATAAGCTTTCTCGTTATGCGGGTAAAGTTCTACATGTCTGCCGGAATTAAGGCTTCTGAGGTAGTTGTCGTCAGAAACAGTCAAACCATGCAACTCATAAGCCAACGCCTCTTTCAGAAATCCACCATGAGCTACAATCCGAAAATAAAGACTCCCTTTACCTTGGGTTAATACTGTAAACTCCTCATAATATCTCTCAACATCCGTTCGGGTCAAGGGGCGAATATTCCAAACCTCTTTAGCAATAAAATGTACCATTCCCGGCTTGAATCCGACCCATAGGAAGCCGTCCGATTCTATTACGTGATAAGCAAGTTTTCGATAATAAACCGATAACGAAGAAACCATGTTATACAATCAATGTTTTCAAGATATCAAAAGAACAAAAAGTGATGTACAAGACGCAGTTTGTTCCAACACTTCTTGTTCTTTCTTCATTCCCATACGAAATAGCATAAGATAAATTCTTAATGGATTAACACCGGAATATTTTGATACTGTCCACTGAACATTTGCATTTTTGGAATGCAATATAAATTTTGATTCTCCCATAAACTCGATTTTCATAATCAATGGAAGAATCACAAAAGCCCTTGCCTTTTATAATACTGAATTTTGTGTAAAATATTTAATCGGATTTGATTATCTGAAAGTTCTAGCCAAACTTTGTATCTACTTTTGCCAATTCCAATCAAACAATTCCACATCATCTTCAAGAAGATCGCTTCCGGTTTGCGTTTCTATCAGGGTCAAGTCATTTATGGCTTTTAGACCGTGGCGCATATCTTGAAGGATACAAACAGTATCTCCCCGTTTAACTGGGGTAATTTTTCCTTCTATAGCCAACAGTCCCTCTCCGTCAACAACCGTCCATACCTCTTTCCGTAGATGATGAGCTTGATATGTGAGACTTTTTCCTGCCTTTATAATCAATTGCTTCGTCAACGACTGAAAGCCATCTGAATATTGAACATTATGAATAATCTTGTATTCTCCCCAATGTCTTTCCTCATACATTGGACAACACTGTAGCCGGTCTGCATATTTTTTTATGTTCTCGCTCTTGCTCTTTTCGGAAATTAAAATACCGTCATTCGATGCTGCAATCACCAAATCTTTGGTTCCTATACACATAATCGGAAGATCCAATTCATTAATGATATGTGTATTTTCTGCCTCTCCATCTGTGATAACATTACCTATTACATGGTCTTCCAACTCATCTGTAAGTGTATTCCAAGTCCCTAAATCTTTCCATTTGCCAGAGAAAGGAACTACTGCTACCAATTTGGCCTTTTCTGCCACCTCATAATCGAAACTGATTTTGGGGAATTCACTATATCTGTTACGGATTTCCGAAAAAGAAACAGCCCGGATATATTGCTCCACAATATTCATCATATATCCCAACTTAAAAGCAAATACGCCACCGTTCCAAAATGCATTTTCTTTTATAAGATATTCCGCTGTAGCTACATTCGGTTTTTCCGTAAACCGTTTGACCGAAAAGATTCCACCTTTCAGTTTCGATTCATCAGGCACTACATATCCATATTTAACAGATGGATAGGCTGGAGTAATCCCCATAAGAACCAGCTCGGCTACATTGTCATCCACCGCATGCACCATCTGCTCAATAACTTTGAAATATCCTGCTTCCGTAAAAGGGTCACAAGGCATAACAACAACTACTTCTTCATCGGCACATGATTTCTCATATTTCAGATATGAAGCTGCCAAGGCAATGGCTGGAAATGTATCACGTCTTTCTGGCTCCACCACTACATCGATGTATTCACCCAGCTGATTGTAAATAACATCAGCCTGAGACAAGCTGGTAGCCACGGTTACATGACCTTTTAAATCGGATTCTCCCAATTGACGAATAACCCGTTGTACCATCGACTCTTTTTGACCATCGGGAGAATTGAGTAATTTTATAAACTGTTTGGAACGACTGTTATTTGATAGAGGCCAAAGACGTTTCCCAGAGCCTCCGGATAATAAAAGAATTTGCATAAATAATGTTTTAAATCGTTACCTTTCTGCACGCATGGGATTATGCAGGAAATCATCATAAGCCAATCGGATACCATCTTCCAATTCAGTTTGGTAAGACCACCCCAAAGCCGTTGCTTTCGATACATCCAAAAGCTTTCGGGGTGTTCCGTTCGGACGTGAGGTATCCCACTTGATTTCGCCTGTAAATCCTACAACCTTAGCCACCAGTTCTGTAAGGGCTTTAATGGTCAATTCTTTGCCGGTTCCTGCATTTACCGTCTCATTCCCCGAGTAGTTATTCATCAGGAATACACATAGGTTGGCCAGATCGTCAACATAGAGAAACTCCCGGAGCGGGCTGCCGTCACCCCAGCAAGTCACTTCATCCAGACCCGCTTCTTTCGCCTCATGGAAACGGCGGATCAAAGCAGGAAGTACATGACTATGTTCAGGATGATAATTATCATTGGGTCCATACAGATTTGTTGGCATCACACTAATGAAATCCGTACCATACTGCCGATTCAAAAACTCACAATATTTCAGACCTGATATTTTGGCCAAGGCATACGCTTCATTCGTTTTCTCCAATTCTGATGTTAGCAAACAAGATTCAGGCATAGGCTGAGGGGCCAAACGTGGGTAAATACATGAAGAACCTAAGAACTCCAATTTTTTACAGCCGTTCTTCCAGGCTGCGTGAATCACGTTCATCTCCAGTATCATGTTGTCATACATGAAATCAGCCAATGCAGATTGGTTGGCAATGATACCACCCACTTTGGCAGCAGCCAAAAAGACATATTCCGGTTTTTCTTCCGCAAAAAACTTTTCAACAGCTTCCTGCCGTGTCAAATCCAATTCTGCATGAGTACGGGTGATAATATTCGTATACCCCTGCCGTTGCAGTTCACGGACAATGGCAGATCCCACCATTCCCCGGTGTCCTGCCACATAGATTTTTGCGTTCTTATCCATCATTTCACGATTCCTTTCTCCAGATATTCGGCCAAGTTGGTACGCATTACGTTGGCCACATGTTCCGCAGCCACTTTTTGCATATCATGAGACACCATAATTTTCACCAACTCTTCAAAGGAGGTGGATTGCGGATTCCATCCCAATTCATTCTTAGCTTTCGTAGGATCACCCCATAGGTTGACAACATCCGTAGGACGATAGAAATCCTCACTGACAGCTACCAGTACCTTTCCGGTCTTTGCATCAATACCTTTCTCATCTATACCTTCACCCTCCCAACGCAGTTCAATGCCGGCATAGTGGAATGCCAATGTAGCAAATTCGCGAACAGTGTGCTGTACACCTGTTGCAATGACGAAATCCTGCGGTTTGTCCTGTTGCAGAATCAGCCACATGCATTCCACATAATCCTTGGCATATCCCCAATCACGTAAGGAATCCAGATTACCCAGATACAGACAATCCTGCTTTCCTTGAGCAATACGGGCAGTAGCCAACGTAATCTTGCGCGTTACAAAGGTCTCGCCCCGACGTTCCGATTCGTGGTTGAACAGGATGCCCGAACAACAGAACATATTATAAGCCTCGCGGTACTCTTTCACAATCCAATAGCCGTAGAGTTTGGCTACGGCATAAGGGCTGTAAGGATGAAACGGTGTATTTTCATTTTGAGGAACTTCTTCTACCTTGCCATAAAGTTCGGAAGTTGAAGCCTGATAAATCTTACAGGTTTTCTCCAGATGATTGGTACGAACCGCCTCCAATATGCGAAGCACTCCTACAGCGTCCACATCAGCTGTAAATTCAGGTGCATCAAACGATACCTGCACATGGCTTTGAGCAGCCAAATTATAAATCTCGGTAGGTTGTACCTTGCCCACTAATTTCACTAAAGACATAGAGTCCCCCATATCCGCATAGTGCAAGTGAAAATGAGGTTTCCCCTCTAAATGAGCAATACGTTCCCGATAATCAACTGATGAACGACGGATGATACCATGAACATCATATCCTTTGTCCAATAAAAATTCTGCAAGAAACGAACCGTCTTGCCCGGTAATTCCGGTGATTAAAGCTGTTTTCATCTTGTTATTTTTGTTAGTAATACTTCATGAATTTTATAAATATACCTCAATGATTCCAAAAAGACATTACTGTATATGCCATTACGTTTGAATGCTTTTTGATGATCGGATATAATTTGTTTATGGCTGGCAAAGCCGCTGGTGGAAGTTCCTCCTGTACGCATGGTTACAAAATCCATTGGGATATATGTTGTCTGTATTTTATGTACGAAAATAAACCGTAAAAGACATTCAAAATCGGAAGCAATCTTGTATGACAAATCAAAGCCACCATATTTATCATATATAATTTTGCGGCAGTAGAAACTTGGGTGTGCGGGCATAAAGCCAAGTCGCATCCAGCTACGGTTGAAAAGTCTTGACGAATAATAGCGGACACATTTACCCAGGTCATTGCCATCCACGAAATGAATATCTCCATATACTGCATCCACCCGGTTGGTAGCAAGCTCTTTCTCTAATTTTTCCACTACATCCGATGAAGTATAAAAATCATCCGAATTCAAGATACCAACCACCTCCCCCGTAGCCATCCGGATTCCCTTGTTCATAGCATCATAAAGACCTTTGTCCGGTTCGCTTATATACCGCAATCGCCCATTATAACGAGGTTCATACTCCCGGATTATTTCCATCGTATTGTCTGTACTTCCCCCGTCCACGATAATATGCTCTATATCGGGATAACTTTGGTTGAGTACACTATCCAAGGTCGTGCGAAGCGTTTTACCGCTATTCCATGTAGCGGTAATAACTGATACTTTCATGTAAGTTATAATGTAATGTTATGTTTTGGGCTTCTATGCGTTCTCTCTTCTATATTGTTAAGTATAACTAACAATGTCGGTATATTTACCACAATTTATAAATCATACTTAATAATAGAATACATGAAACTGCCCCAAATATGTCGTCAGCTTTGATGAATGGACTATAGGCAGCAATTACGAAGGAATCCACACATTCATTTGCTCGATTTCTTGCTACGACAGGAGTTATAAATGAGACCATTGCTGATACGGAGATCAATCAAAATACGAACAGAAGAATCTTTTTCTTCGCACCGTCTTGCCACTGTTGAAAGTGGCAGTTATCACTGGTATCTTTATCGTTTCAAATAGTTATCAGCATTAACGATTTTATCTAAATCAAAAGTTTTGTTTGTTATATCCCAGAATACCCTTATGCGTATGTACTTTATGATTTCTGATGGAACGATTAGCTTATAGTTTACCATCACTTCTAAATTCGAATTCTCATCACTTGAAGGACTTCCCTCTTTGAGCTTGTCTAAATTTGTGTAAAGAAAACTTCCTTTGTCGTCTAAAGGTGTCAGTTCATTCGTATTATCTCTGATAAAGGATATATATGGCAACATTCCTCTATTAAGAATCAGGATTTCAGAATTATGAGCCACTATATTCTTTACATTAGCTGGAATTTTTTGAGCAATGGACTGGGGTATTTCTACTCCAAAACCGATGACTGTATACTGTTCGGACAAGCAAAGTTTCTTTAAGGCAGGTTCTATGTCAGCATACCTTATTGTATAGTTTAAAGAAGTATGGTTCAACAAGAAAAGGTGATTGTAAGCGATTTGAATATTTCTTATGAGTGATGAGATTATCACTACCTCCAAATTGATTGAGTATCTATAATCTCCTTCATAAATATCATTAGAATCAATTCTTACTTTGCTTTTGGCCGTTTTTTTCTCTTCTATTCCATAGCTGAGTGATGAATCCTTTTTTTGGATAAGAGAGTTTACCTGTCTATTAAATTCAAATGTGAGTTGGTCTTTAATTAAATTCTCTTTTTCTTCAGACCATTCTTTCTTTTTTATTGCATCATTACATTCTTTAATAAAGTCATCTAGTGCCTTTAATACACGGCTCTCAACATCTAGTGGTCTTTGTACTATTGTTTTAATTTCATTGATTGATTTTTTCAGTTGTATTGCTAACCGAATGTATCTCTTATTGGCAGGTATTATTTTTATCCCATTTTCTTCATCATTAGATGTGCATGGTAAAGGAGCTGTCATGGGATCCATATACCTAACATTATAGTCTATTTCATCCAAGAAGAGCATGGAATAAGCCAAATACTTTACAATGGCACCATATGCAATGTAGTCAGCTTGAACACCGCCATGTTTGGTGAAAGGATATTCAACTTCCAAGATAAATTGGTTGGATGCATCTTGCAACAAGTTGTCAAAGTGTATCAACCAGTCAAATATTTCAGTAAACGAGCAAAGTGTCAATTCATATTTTGGAGGGAGTTGATTGGTAAAACGCATGAGTTGTTTTAGCCATCCGTCTTTGCCACTATACAGCAGAAATGCTCCTAATGCAATATGAAATTCCTTGAATTTTTCACGCTTATTATCTATTAGACCATTGCGCACTTGTGGTTTATCATTATCATGTATTAGCTTGAAAGAATAATACTGGTCTGCATATTCCCAATAATTCATTACCCAGTCAAAATTGTCATTGTTGATGTGCCTCTGTAAAGTAATCCACATCAATCTGTAGTTTAGTGTGGGCAGGGAAAAGTAAAAGTTTATACCTACTGTATCCGACTTCAACATGTTGGGAGCATCTTTAGATGAGGAATAGTTTAATATTCTTTTCGTTATTTCCGTAATCTGATTAATTTGAGGTTTATCGGAACTTAACAAGCTAATAGAGTCATATAAATGTTGCATGCAAGCGTTATATAGACCGATATTATCTTTCTTGACCGCATAAATGGCAATATCTAAAATCTCCATATACCGACCATCCGGTTTTGAAATAAGTATATCAAACAATCGGCTTGGATAATAGTAACTTAGAAATAATTTATACAATCCTATCGAAGACATTAAAAGTGAAAGCATCGCAATGGAGGCAATAGCCAAGATGAATATCTGAATATATGGCACTCCATTAGATAGAAACAATATGAATGGAGTTGTTATAGAGAAGAAAATGCAAGTTAGAACCCTTTTATTGAAACGTTTGAAGTCGGGTTCCTCTTCAAAACACTTTAGGAGGAGCGTACTGTCATATTTCTTGTCAATTTCACCGATGGCTTGTATGATTAATGGGTACCCAACACCAAAGATAGCCGCAAAAAGAGCCAATAGTGCAGTATATGTACTATTACTGAAACTGAAATCCATGAAATCCATAAGATGTCAAAGAACGACTAAGTAACTTTAGGTTACTTCTTAATCAAACATATTATTATTGCTGTAGAAAAGGCTACAATGAAAGCCACGCACCACCTAAACACTTCTTTGTCTTCTGCTTTTTCATAAGCCATTCTTACTCTTTCGGTAAAATAAGAGATTATATAGGGGAATGCTCCTAAGCAAATAAAGAACCCCATGAAAAAGGTAATCAAGAAAGCACCAAGCAAAAATAATCCTTCCTTCATAAATCAAGCCTCCATTACACGCTTCCTTATTTTAATAGCAGGATTACCTTGATAGATACTATAAGCATCTAAATCATGATTTGCTACAGAACCCACACCCAGCACGGCGTGGGTGTGGAGGGTCACGCCCGGACATACAGTAGACTTAGCACCTACCCATGCTCCGTTCTCGATAATTATAGGTTTGACAATCAGGTCAAATGTTGGAAGTTTGTAATTGTGATTTCCACATAGAAGCATTGCTCCCTGACTTATGCAGACATTGGTCCCGATGGTCACTTGAACTAAATTGTCTATCCATACATTTTCTCCAATCCAAGAGTAATCTCCGATTTCGAGGAGCCAAGGATACTTGATGTTCACGTTGGGCTTAATGTTCACCCCCACTCCGACCTGTGCCCCGAACAACCTTAGCAGCCGCACCTTTATACCCGAGAACGGATTGAATGGATTGAGAAAAAACAGCACATTGACGAAATACCATAACAACCTCTTCACCGCCCCGCCAGGGCGATACCACGAATTGTCGTAGTCTTTGATAGAAACCGATTTCATAAATCATCTATTTTTTAACGCCCAAAAGATAATGGGCTAAAAAAGGGCTTGTGCATATCATAGCATTGGTTATCAACGAAATGATGATGACGAGAATAGCTATACCCATTGTGATAAATAGTTCCAAAGTTGGATTGGAGTGCTGCATAAAAAAGTTGCCGATGAATTGTAAATTTCGTGGCAAGAAAAAGTAATGCAACATATATATAGCCAGTGTGTTGCGACCGATGTATTGAAGCCATTTACCCATTTTACATGTGTTCTCGAAAACATATTGATATTTGTAGAAAAAAATGAGCACTATAAAAAGTGCCATTAGTCCACCAATGAAATTGTAAAGATGGTACATCATAGCATTACCGAATGTGAAACCACTGCGGTGCACGATTAAGAATAATGAGAAAAATGCTATTATCAACAATGTGATTATTTTACCATTCTCTAAAAGTTCTTTGAACCACGAAAAATGCTTCCTAACTAACGACCCAATAGCAAAATAAAAGAAAAACCTAAGCTGATCTAACCCCAACAAACTGATTGTTTCATTGTTTACGCCCAATCGGTTTAAGACAGACTGTGTAACTGCGAAATATAATATTGCCGAGCCTGACAATAGTAGCCAGTCAGTACCTTCGTGGCGATGCAACCTGTAACATATCCATCGGAATAATGTATAAAGCAAATAATACTCAAATAACGCAATGGTGAACCAATAGCCCAAGCGTCCCGACCGACAAAGCAAGTTCAGAGGTGAATTATACACAAAGATATATAGTGAAATGAAAACCAACGTAGGTACAAGCAGTTGTAAAGCTTTTTTAGCAATGAATTTGAAGCTCATAATACCATTCCATTCTACATCGGGTTTGTAAAGGACGAATCCACTTATGAAAAAAAATAGAGGCATGAAGAATAGCGTGATTAAATCCCTGTATATCAAGCAACTACCCCCCCACAAAAATTATACACCGATTGGATAAATTCACCATAACCAAAATATTGAACGTGACTGAAAACTACAAGAATCATGGTGAATCCACGCATTGCATCTATATATGCAAGTCTTTTTGTAAGTATTTCCATTAGAAGTTACGATTAAACGTGAATAAAAACAGGTTGGCTGCCGTTGCCCGTCAACCATTCATACAATTGCTGCATTTGCCGGGCCACTTGTGGCGCAGTGTATTTCCGGTGCACAAGCTCGCGTCCTTTTTCGCCCATTGTGAGAAGATCCTCCATTGGCATTTCAAGGACTTGATGCATGACGGTGGCAATGTTTTCGGGCGAGCGGTCAGTCCACCAGCCGCAACCCACCGTGTTCAATTCCTCCCAAGGTGTGCCAAGGCTGGCCATGACCGGCGTGCCCACCGACAATGCTTCGGTGACTATCATGCCGAAATTCTCGAAGTCGCTCGGCACGAACAGGCACGAGAGCTGTGCCAGTTGCTCAAATTTCTCGCGTCCCGATACGAAACCGCTGAATTTCACATTTTTCAGCCCGAGTCGAGCCACTTCGCTGCGCAGGAATTGCTCGTATGCGTCATCTCCCTTGCCCATAATCACGAGTTCGCAATCTTGCGGCGATGGCAACTTCGCTACCCCATAAAGAAGGTTCTCAACCTTCTTTATGGGGTGCAACCTACCAAGGAAACCAAATTTTCTTGGCAAGTCGTACCCCAGAAAGGGCGGTTTCGCTGTCGCCACTTCGTCTAAATAATCGGGCAGGTTGGCAGGGTTAGGAATGATGGCGATGGGGTTTCGGTAACCGAAGTTGCGCACATGTTCCATCTCGGCTTTGCATGTGACGTGCATACAGTCGGCGCAGCCAATGTCGTTGCGGAAGCAAAGCTGTATCAACGGCCATTTTTTCCAATATGAGCGATGGAGCGCATCGGGATAAAGCATCCCGTGGGGGGTGATGATATATGGCTTGCGGCGATGCCGAGCCACAGAGCAGGTTACGTGGTTGCAATACATCCACAGGCCGTTGGTGTGGTACAGGTCGTAATCATGACTCTTTAGATATTGGGCAATCCTCTTTGAATACTCGTAGGGTGTGACCGCATCGTTGGGTAACGCCTTAATCCAGTCTTCTCCTTTTCCCATCAACTTGTCAGCTGAATTCTTTACTTCCAAAGTCAGCAAGTCGAGCGGAAAACCAATGTCGTGCATCGCCGAAATCAAATCATACGTACAGGTGGCTATGCCACCATACAAGGCCCCAAAACCAGCAATGGTTTGTAATACTTTCATTGTTATGATCTTTGAAATGGAAAATAAAGTTATTATGTCAAACCTTTTCCAATGAATTCATTATTTCACCCCATCTATTGGGATTGAACATTGATTTGGCATAGTTTGATTGGTTGGCATACCGGATAAGTCCAACGGAATCCATTCTAATGATTCCCTCAATTTGATTTTTCAATTCATCTTCATCAGATGAAACGAAAAAATATTTTAAGCCAGCCAATTGCTTGTATTTTATTGTCGAAATTATTATGCGGTTATGCAGAATCCCTTCAATTATTTTTGAGGGGAAATTGCATTGATTGCCTTTTTCTTTTGGATCTCTTGTGCTTAACAGAAATGAGACCTTATGGAGTAAATCCATATACCTATTGAAAGATAATTCACCATAGTAATGAATATTGGGATATTTGCTACATTCCAGTTTCATCTCCTCTTCTTTTTCAGAAAATCCTGTTATATATAATGTAGCATTTTTTATTTTGGAAAAAACTCTGATAATCAACGAAATCTGGGAAATGTCTTCGCGTAATAGTCCCGAAAGTAAAAATTCGGCCTTCACACTTTCTATTATTGGGAATAGGGGGGCATTAAAAGGTACGACACCCGGCAGGCATTCTGTTTTTTTGCAAGTAAAAAGAGGTGAATCCGACAACTTAATTGTTGAGTTTGCATGATTTATTGCCCAAAGGAATAAAGCCTCAAGCGACAACTTTCTTTTCGGAATATAAATATCCAATATTATCACATTGCAATGTGCTGAAGGTTTGAACCATTTGCACAGGAAAAATAAAACAATGTTCAGAATACTTATGTTATAAAACCAGACATTACTATTGCGTTTGATTTTTCTAAAAATCAGAAAGCTCTCTTTTATGGGTGCGAGCTTTTGAAGGATTTTTCCTCTCTTTCTCCAATCAGAGTAAACAAGCTCTGGCATGTCAACATCATCTATAGCTCCTGAAACGTTAAGGGGCGCAATAGAAAAAACTTCATCAAAGACAGAACTGTGTATTAGCGCCCAGCTAAAGTTGGCGGCTGCATAAGAAATCTTATACTTTCCTGATAAATGATGGGGAAGTACGTTTGTAATGAAATATCTCATAATCTTTATTGAATGAATTTCTTTATTTTAGCGGCATATTTTACTGTAGCCTTTTCCGGCCTAATTTCTTCAGCTGCATATATGGCATTCTTTGCAATTTGCAAATACAATGCTTTGTCAGTCATCAGTCTTTCCATTGCATTTGCCAAGCCTATATAATCGCCACGGTTGAAGCTGAGTCCACAATTATACTCATCGACCATCTTAACTCCTCCCATGCCTCGATTGACAATTAATGGTGCGCCACACTGTAGGCAGTCGTTCAACCTCATTCCCCATGGCTCATAATTTCCGCAACCCACATAAACCGAACATGACTCATACAAATCTATCAATTTGGAAATATCTACAAAACCAAGGAACTCCACATTTGACAGTTGCCGTTTCTTCGCATAATCTTGCACTTTACCGAGGTATGGTCCAGACTGCGTGATATAGCACTTGGGCATGAAGCCTTTTTTTTTCAATATGTCTAATGCTTCCAGTAATATCCAAGGAGACCTGTGCCATTGGTGTAGTCCCGACAGAAGAATTGTAAAGTTATGCCAATTGTTTTCAGTTCGTTCCATTAGCTTGCTGCCGGGAATTCGAGGCGGGTAGTACCCACATGAAATTATCTGTTCTGGTTTCCATCCGAGGTTGAACAATCCCTTTTCATAATATCCGGAAGCGTTCAAGATAAAATCAGCATTGGATATAATATTTTTTAATTTTACAGGTAAAAAGCATCTTAAATAAAGCTCCTTGAAAAATCTTTTCGGATATTCGTCCATATTACACGGAGCTTCGGAAAACATTCCATACCGGGTCTTCTTTCTGATTAAAATATTCATTAAATGCTGATAGACAGGGCATGTTTGATATGCGCAAAATATATTGTAATCATCAATATGATTGGCCAATGTTTTTTCTGCTAAATCAATATCATTTCCTATATGCACAATTTTCAAATCCGAAAACTCAGAATTGCTAAATCCGGTAGCCGATCTCAAATCTAAGTTTTCAATCCATGTGTATATGAAGCAATTCCTTGAAAGAGCTTTAGCTAATTCAGAATAAAACTTAAGGGTTGAGCGACAATACGAATGCGCCCAAAAAACGAGATTATTCATTTCTATAAAAGATTGAGTAATAAGCTTGATATACGATTGTATAAGTCATCATAGGGTACAGTAATTGGGTGCTGTCATAAGGTCGTTGCAAGAAACCTAACAGCATCAACAATCCTATGCCATACAACTTTTTATCATACCTGCCTAAATGGAACAAGTATATCAGAGGCAAGTAAGTAATAATCGCCCCCACGATCCCGTCTGCAGCCCAATTGAAAAAAAAGTTAGCCCCGACAAAACCATATTTCGAAGCAACTTCGGGTGACACCAGATTTCTTGCTCCCATGCCTAATATGGGATAGTCACAGAAGATGCGCCAGCATCGTTCCATCAAGACGCTTCTATTATCTCCCGAAATCGTACCTGTGGATTCGTCATACTGAAACCTGCCCCAAAAAGCACTGTCCATAGCTTCATTATAGGATGTTATGAACTTTAGCGTTATGAGAATCACAGCCGCAATCATTATCAGTTTCCAAGATTGCTTGCGGTAAAACACTAATAAATATATCGCCAACTGTATGAAATATGCCACAGACATGGTTGATATCAAACCGACAATTAAAAGTATCTCTATTTTTGTGTTTTTTACAAACATCTTATTAATTATCAATGCATAGATTCCCCAAAACGCCAAGGCTCCCGGCTCATCATAAAATCCGGCATTACGGACAAGTCCCCCAAAGTAGGTATTTGTAGTGAATAATCCAAAGAAATACCCGGGTCGCATATCCATCTCAACAAATTTGAAAATAGGCTGCAATAATCCACCGAGTACTAATAAAATCCCTATTGTTCCGCTTATTGCTTGAACCACCAACCATACATCATACGTTTTGCAGAAATCCAATGAGCCACCCTCATCTTGCTGAATCCTTAGTATAGCAAAGGTAGTTAGCAGCAATATGATTCTTGTATAATATGAAGTATCCATATGGATTAATGAAAAGAAAATCCACCCAAATACCTGAATCAAGATCAGATCGTTTATTGGTTTGTCAAATTGGCCACATTTCCTTATTATGACATACGACATTGCCATGACAAACAGCAACACGTAGTTCACCGTATAATGGGGCAACCACCCCATTAGGTAGAATACGCACGGCCAGCCTGCGATGAAACTGAAGAAATACAGGAAATACCTAAAATTGAGATATGGCCTTATCTTTTCAAACATAGTTTAATGCTGCATTATATCGTTATAAATCTCCGCAAGCCGCAGGGCATTCTTTTCTCTATCGTGTCGCTTACCGGCCACTTCCATTTCGGCAGCCGACAGTCCGATGTCACTTTCTTGCCCAAACAACCTCATCACCGTTTGTGCCAGCTGTTCATATTCTTCATAGCGATAGAAGTAGCCCGTCAGTCCGTCGGTGAGCAACGTGGGGATGCCGCCGCAGTAGCTTGCCACCACCGGCGTGCCAAGAATTTGCGCTTCGCACAACGAGTTGGGCGAGTTTTCAATGGCACTGGGCATGACATACACGTTAGCGTCAAGGAATTGTTGTTTCATCTGAGCTTCTGAAAGAGACCCAAGGAAATGCACATGCTCCTGCAATTGTAATCGCTTTACCAATCGACGAAGATATAGGTGGTAGCCTTGGAAACGAAGAATGTCTTTCAGATTATTACTCATAACACGGCTACCGCAGAAATTGACCACCGTGTCGGGATATTGCCGCAAGATAATAGGCAATGCCTTCAGCACCTGATGTGCACCTTTCAGTGGCGAACCGCTGTTGCTCACGAAAATCGTATGTTTTTTACACTGGGCATAATTCCAACGGGGAACTTCATAAAACGAATCTCGCAATGTTTCATTCATAAAGTGATAACGCAGTCGAGGATTAACGGTCATCACATGGTCACAATCCCACTGAGTACGCCCCACGATGTCAGTAATATACGTGAGGACATAATTCTCACATTCGGCTCGATGCTTGAAATTGCGTTTTGCATTGAGTAGAAATGTACCCCGATAGAAGTCAAGCGGAGTGATGTTTGTCCATTTGTTCCACAACGAAAGTCCACCATCGGCATAACGCATATAAGGCCCGGCAAGCCCCTGAATGTTTGCCACCATGCGCGTACCATTCTCATTGGCCACGCAAGCAGCTTTGGCCAGTGAATGTTCCGTGCCGTGGATATGCATCAAGTCTGGGGCAAAATCACGTATCGCCCTGCGGCAAGTCTCGATTTGTTTCTTCGACGTTCGGTCTATCCTTCCCGTAGGAATAAGGTAGTATGTAACACCGTCAATTTCATACCGTTCATAACTCCTGCCGTAAGAATAAACCATCACGCCAAGCCGTACTTCGGGCATCATCCTTAGCAATGCCTTGGCCGAGGAATACATCCATCCGCAATGTGCCGGAATAGTTTCACCCAAATGCTCGCACAGCGGAGGGAACTTGACTAATGATACCCACAACACTTTTATAGACTTTCTATCAATTTTACCCATTGTACAATTATTTTATCAGTTTCAAATCGCTTGCAACTCTCAATACCGTTCCGAGCTATTCGCTCACGCTCTTTGCGGTTGCGCATCAGTTCCTCCATGCAAACAGCGTATGCATCCAAATCGTTGTCGCGGATTATACAACCATCATAGCGGTCGGTGATAATCTCGTGCAATGCCGGGTAACTGTCAAAAGCTATCGGTACAACACCCGTCTGCATTGACTCGGTCAGTGTCAGTCCCCAGCCTTCCACCGCACTTGTCATCATGAAGATAGAAGCATTATGGTAATATGGTTCCGACGGTTGCCGTCCTTCAAAATGCACATTTCTTAGTTTTAATTTTCGAGCAAGGTTGTGGAGCATTTTTTCTTGAAGCCCCCAGCCGACTATATACAAATGCCAATCATCAAAGCCGCCGGTCTCTATCTTCTTCCATATCTTGAGTGCACGGTCAAGACGTTTCTCAAAATTGTTAAGCCTTGACACAATCAACACATTTTTTTTCTTATGGCATAAACATTCTGCTGTCTCAATTGTGTCAAATGTAAGTGGATTATGTATGGTCACACATTTCTCACTTACGTCATGTTTAAGGTAGCGGCCAAGTGTAGGCCAATCGTTGCTCGACAGCATCACGCATTTGTCACTGGCATCGTAGTTGACAGCATACATCTTCCCTGCCCCTTTAACAACCCTCTGCTTCCATAAAGGGTAAACTATCATTCTCACGCAATTCGACATCTTAGCAGAGACTCCACGCTGATGTAAGAAGTTATACCAAAGTCTTGAAAATGTTAATGTCTTTTCGTAAATAGCAGGAGTATTGTGAAAAACTGATATATATTTGAAACGACGCAAATTAAAGCCTAATACTAGTTTCGTGAACGATGTACTAAAAATAGCTTGTTGGTTAACCACCACATCCACCTTCTCTTGGGTAAGATAATTTTCCACTTGCTCTGGAGAAAGCTTGTGTACTTCGTCTTCGACATTGCCGGTATAATAGCATGATTCATCTATTGGGTAAAACAAGTAGATGCAGCGATAGCCGCGTTTCTTCAGCTCATTCATCAAGCAGTATGTGACCCGGTGAATGCCCCCCTTGGTGACAAGCAATTCACCCATGGAAACGAAACAAATGGTTTTCATTTTGCAAAAGTCTTTTCTATGATTTGTTTAGTTGCCGATATTTTTGCTTCGAGTATTTCATCCACTTTCTCATATACCACATCTGTATCGGATATAGAGTGGAGAAATGTCGAAGAATCAAACATTCTGTCTGCCAAGCCAAGACCACCTGTAAGGTTTTCCATACGGGAATTGAATCCAAAACTATTCCGTGAGCAAAAAAACGATCTGTGGAAAAGAATGGAAAAAACTGTTGCGTGGAAAGAATTGGTCACCACCATTTCGGCATTCTTTATCAAACCTAAAAACTCTTTCGGGCCAGCTTTGGCATAAATGGGCCACTTCCATGGCTTGTAGCGGAACGAATCTTTCAGTTCTATCACCTCATATCCCAGCTTGCGGTGCAAGTAATCAAGCATGGCATCGTAGTGAACGTCTCTATTTATAATCTGAAAACTCAGTATATATTTCTGTTGTTTTGATAACGGATAATTTGCCATCTTCTCCCACTGGCTGCGGGAAAGCAAAAATGTGGGATCGAGTACTACTTGTGAATCCAATCCTAATTGTGTATGCAACAAAGTTTTCCCAGTAACTTCGCGGATAAGAATTTTGTTAAACCTCTTGAGCAAAGGTTTGTAAACTTGGAGTATATCATCGGGAAGTTGTGACACACCGAAACTTGCGGCGTATGAAAATATCTTTTTATTATCCTTTACGAAATCAAGCAAGTAGGTCAGGTCGCCTTCGTTGTATTTTGGGTTCCATACTTGGTCACTTCCTGTAATAAAATAATCATACTTATCGTTGGCCTCTGCAATATTTGCCTTGTCATAATGCTTGGGCGAGTGAGGTATGATGTCCATGAACTCGTCAAAATGCCGTATTCTTTGCGGTTCAGCGATGCTCGAAGCAATATAGCATAATGTTGTTACAATAAAATCTTTCAGGCTTTTTGTGCCTATTTTGCGCAATTTCTCCTCCCCGATATTTCCGTAGTCAATGACTTCGGCCTCGAAGCCTATAGAAGTCAAATATGTGGCCAATGCATAGGCTTGCAGTTTAGCTCCGTAGCTATAAGCCCTGTGGTAGGTGAGTATCCCTATTTTCTCCATGTCTAAGTTTGTTAAAAAGTTCATTCCACTTATCGGCAATGTGTTGCAATGAAAATTCTTGCGCCCTCTCGATTGCCTTGCGCCGCATAGCAATCATCTTGCTCTGTGGCAACTTGGTAAATGCCAGAAATGTCTCAACATAAGCATCCACATCAAAAGGCTTTATAAGATACCCGGTTTGTCCGTCGTCAATGATATCTTTTGCCGATGCAAAACTGTTGAAAGCAAAAGGTATTGTTCCACGTATGGCGGCCTCCAAATTGGTTATGCCGAAACCTTCATATATCGATGTCATCAGGTGTGCCGACGATTCCATAAAGTAGCCTGACGTGTGTTGCTGAAAACCTATAAGCCTTATATTCTTGAGGCGGCGGGAACGTATTTCTTTTTCCATATACTGTCGTTTGTCACCATCTCCAACCACGAGAAGCTTCCAATTGCAATGCGGCTCAATTTTCGACCATATTTCTATTAAGTACTTAATCCCCTTTTGGTCTGTCAGCCGCCCGACATACAATGCCTGGTTTGGGCGGCTCTCGATAATGATCGGTTCTCTTGGCACTTCTATTGGATTAGGCATCGTAGATATTTGGGGACTTTCGATATGGAAAAAATCACGAAGTATCGGGCGGAAGCCATCTGAAAGGATTAAATACCTGTCGGCAACGTGCAGCATCTTTTTATGGTGCTCGGTGGTTGCCTTGTGGAGGTTGCGCATACGCCGTGGCAAACGCAGTTTCCGTATGATATTCATTGGATTGGCCCAGGATAGATTTTTCGTCACACTCTCAAGCCCGGTTTCGAGGCAATCGGGTGTGTTATGCTCGCACACTATTATTTTTATGCCCTGCGGCAAATGTTCCAGCAAAAAATCTTCGGGAACGTATGAGTCTTGATAGATAATAAAGTTTGGACTGAAATCATGAACCAAAGCATCAAATTCCTTCTTTAGCTCGTCGCCTTTCAAGTCGGAAGTTTGGTAATAAAACAGGTCGCCGTCGAGTAACTGCGAGGAGTTATCTTGTCGGGATGTGGAAAAAACTGCGACCCTGTAGCCGAACCGTCCGATAAATTCCCCAGCAAGCATCCGTGTCACCGACTCGATGCCTCCAAACCCGGGGTATCGTTGCAAAACAAATAATATATTCATTTCTGTGTTACCAGTCACACCGCAAATGATTTCCCATATTCGTGGTAAGTACCTGCCCCGTTATGCAGCGAGAAGTGTCCGACGCAAGGAATACCGCAACTTCGGCTACCTCCTCAGGCAGGTATGCCCTTCTACTGCAATTGTTTTCGCAATATAGGTTATCCCTTTTATATCCAGTCATGTCGCTTGCTGTCACTCCAGGAGCCAGGGCATTGACTCGGATTCCTTTTGTAACCCACCGGCGAGCCATTCCTTGTGTCAGACTCACAATCGCAGCCTTTGTCAGCCCGTATGGCAATTCGTCGGGAAATAACCCTTTCTCTGAGGCCATGAATATGATTGAAGCATTGGACTTTTCAATCTGATTTTCATACTGCCGCAGAAATTCCTGAGCGAGAAAGTACGGTCCAGTCAAGTTAGTCATAATTTGGCTGGAAAACCCTTCTACTGTCACATTCATCATATTACCCTCATGAAGGCTTATCCCTGCATTGTTGACAAGGATGTCTATTTGCCCACCGAGTTCCTTCCTTGCAATGGGAAAAAAGCCCTTAAACGATTCAAGATGGGTTACATCCAGACACAAGTATTTACAACCTATTTCCTTTGCCACAATGGCAGTCTTAGTTTCATCTCGCCCTGTGATTAATACCTCCCCCCCCTCGGCAGCAAATCGTTTGGCTATGTAATATCCCAGTCCGCGTGTACCGCCTGTGACGATTACTCGCTTACCTGCAAGTTTTCGAGAGGGGGCTGTAATTGATATATTTGCTACGGTGGTTTTTAACGGTTTGAAATACCACAGAATACGTTTAATCAGTGACATGTTATTTTTTGATTATTTTCTTAACTTGTGTAAGGATATCATTCCCTACCAGCTCTTTTACTGTTATTTTAATTTGCTCTTTGATTTGCTGTCCCTTAGGGGGTGGCACGATGTTCCTAAACCTATCGAGTGCCACGCTCTCGTCGGCACTGTTTGTAAAGACTTCCAGCATAATTGGCTTGTCAGATGTGGTTACAATCCATTTGGGATATACCTCCATGAAGTCTTCTTTGCTCGAAGCCGACAAATACTCAAAACCCAAGTTCTCGACAAAATCTTTCACCAGTTTCCTTGATTGCTTTCCGAAGTGTCCACCGGCAGCCATGTAAAGGTTAGCTTCCTCCCCCCAATAAGATGCGGGGTGGTCATAATTGCGAAACTCTGTCCCACACCCGTTGTTTATGAGGAGAATTCTCATGTTGTTGTCCATATGGCGGTTCCCCAACACATTCAGGTCGTAGAAGAAAGCCAAATCGCCGGTTACTATAAATGTGGTTTTGTCAGGACAGGCAATAGCTGCACCTAATGCCGTTGACAAGGGACCATCAATACCAAAACCACCCACGTTGCACGAAGTAGTTATAGAACTGTGTATGTCAAAGAAGTTCCACGCCCTCAAGCTATTGAGAATACTGAAATACAGTAGGCTACCTTCTGGCATTTTGTCATGGAGAGTATTGGCTATCCAAATGTTTGAGAACGGTATTTCAGGTATCCGGGAAAACATGGTTTTATATTCAAGGCTACATTCATTATATAATGTGTTTACACTGCTGCCTTTGGCAATGCCTTCCATGAACTGCTCTACCGACATTTCGAACACATACTCAAGATTTCTGAAACGGTCGCGCATCTCCCCGTCTTCGCTAATGCGCCAAGTGCGGGGACTCTTCAACTTTGAATAGGAATACACATCAGCGCTCACTTCGCCGATATGGATTATGAGATCTACATCGAATATGGATGAATTGTAATGGAATTGGCACCCAAGCAATGCCGAGTTGAAGGAATATTTGCCATTATAATTGCTCGTATGGTCAGCAAATACCACGGCGTTGTACTCACTGCAAAATTTATCAATAAGATCGGTCTCTTTTTGAGAAAAATGACGGTGCGAACCAATGACTATGGCTATCTTCCCATTCGGAATCGAGGGTATGCTTGCAACCGAAGTAATACGCTTGATGACCCTGCACGGAGGCAATTCCTCGCAAGCAAAATTACCACTGTGCATCGTTTCAAGATTTATATGGACTGGTCCGCCACCATGCCTGAAAAGTTCTGAAACGGCTTTGTTAATTTCCACATTGTTGTGCCATTCATCATCCGGACATTTTGTTTCTTTGATATTGGCACTGTAACGAACAATGTCGTTGGGAGTAACGCTTCTGTCTATCACCTGCGGATGAAGGTGCCCAATTAGATACTCTCCATGCGAGCCGGTTATGGCCAGTACGGGCAGTTTCCGATAGTATGCTTCGGTCAGTCCAGGCATATAATCCCTCGAAGCTGTGGCACCTGTGCACGATATCACCACAGCTTCACCCGACTCTTGCGACAATCCGCAGGCTATATAAGCTGCCGACCGCTCATCTACCGAGGAATACATTTCGAAACACGGGTCGCTTTGCGCACTGGCCACGAATGCCATGTTTGTCGTTCCCGGCGAAACCACAATTTTCTTTATCCCATAAGCTTTTAAAACCGACAATACCATTTGGGTGCTGCGGTCTGTCGTGTAATGCGTATTCATATATAATTATCTCATTTTCTCCCTCCTTCAAAGAGGAGAGCAGTTACATTATTCCTTTTGACTATCAAATGAAAGCAATAGCATGTGGCCACAGTAAGAATTATGGTAGCGAAATAGAATGTTATGGTAAGCAAGTCGCCCACATTCTGTTTCCCTACCATGAAAAGCAAAACAGATGATATACGACCGTTTATCAGGCTGTGCATAGCAAATATCACAAAACTTGAAGCTCCCAATCTCTTTAATGTTTCGCTGACTCGAACGTTACGCTCTGCCATGAGGTAAGCCAGTCTAAAGTAAAATGCCATTGATGTAAGAATCCATGTTATGTTGAGGATATCCCCCCAAATTCCATCGATGACATTCCCCATTACCAACAACCTGCATACGAAGAAAACAGCAGCAAGAACCACCACAATGTTCATGGGTATTTTCCCGAACGAGGTAGGCTTCTTGATCGACAGGTAACTGCCCAGACTGAACCACAACAAGGCTGTGCCTGAGAGTCCTGGGCACAAAGACTCATTGTCAATGAAAGATAGCCAAACCAACATTACGACTATGAACCAAATTCCGATTCGCTTTATTATCCAGTAAATGAAAGGGCTGAAAAGCATCACAACGAACAAGTCACGCAAAAACCACAATGGCCCGTCCCAAGGTCCTGCCCAGCTTCCCCATTCCATCCTCTGACTCCAAAATCCCAATAATTTTTCAGTCAACGTGGCATCAATAAAGCGACTTGGATAGGATAACGCTCCCAAGATGTTCCAAATGAAAAATGGCAATAACAGTATCTTGCATTTTCTCAGCATCTTGGCCTTATACTGCGCCCACGTAAACCCGTCATCCTGACGCAAGAAAAACAGATAGCCGCTTATAACAAAAAACATGGGCACCGCACAATCGGTCAGTACTATCGAACAAATATTTATAATCCACTCAACAAATACCCCCCCATTTGCTTGGTAATGCGTTGATATTTAACGAGTTAAAGAAGTAACAATGGATTGCTACCACCATAATAGCCATCGGAAGTCGCAGGTTGTCAATGGCTTTTGATATCGAGTTCTTGTCTAGCATAATACAATTTTATTCTTTTCTCTTCAATACCTTGTCGCCGACTGGGAATAAGTCTTTCTGGGCTGTAAAGTATGGGAAATATTTTTTGAATATCCATATAGTAACCGGTGCCAATGCCATGGTCACTAAAAACATAACCCATACGCTGTTGGAATACTGTTTTACCACACCAAAGAAGAAACTTTGTGTTCCAAGAATAATTAGTGAATATCGGCCACAATAGGACACAAATAGTAGCTTATTAACAGCCACTGCAAGAAGCCATATTACCATTATTCCGCTCAACGATGCAATGTATATAAGAGGCAGATTAGGGAGCTGCAATTCTTTGAAGCTCACTTCGGGCTGAGCCGTTAATAAGCATATCGCCAAAAATAATACTACTCCAACAATGGTTTTCCATATCGGGAATTTCATCGATAGGATGTTGTGGTTACGAAGGAACTCAGCCACATAGAAATATGGCAAAGCCATAAATGCCATCGGTATGTTCAACAGCCATATCCATTGATTCAATGTATTGTTTTCCAAATGCTTGTTCCCAGCTTCTGTTCCCATATATGCGAGTAATGCGACTGCCAGCGTAACCATCAATTTCACCACTTCTGGCCATGAATGCGAAATTAGATGAAATGCGTAATACAACAGATAGGTTAGGAACAACGCTCTTAAAAACCACAGCGTGCCATTCATAGGTTCTATAACAAGGCGTAACGGAATATATGCCTTGAGTGTTTTGTGGAATCGTTTCGGGCCAAATCACAAACAGCAATGCGTATGGGAAAATTGCAAAAAACACATACGGGACAATCAGCTTATTTACCTTACGAACAACGAAATCGCTGAAACTCATATATTCTTTAAAAAAAATTCCTGACAAGAAAAAATACAGCGACATCCTTATGTTTATGAGTGCCATGTTTATTTCAAATCCTAAAGGCAAATAGTGTGGAATACATACTCCACAGTGGGTTGCTACCACCAGTGTGATACATATCCCTTTCATTAAATCGACATACTCAAGTCTTTTCTTTGAATTTGCGATATTTTGGCATACTTTTTGCTCCACACACATTAGGGTCTAATCTGCTATTCTTCTGCGAATTTTCCATGTGAAATAATTTATTTTCATCATCCTAAATTGTCAAAGAGTGCCTTCCACATCCCTGCAATCTTTTCCTGCGAAAAACGTTGCGATGATGCAATAGCTTGCCTTGCCATACGTTGCCGTGTGACATCATCCTGCATCAAGTTTAACACACAGCGCACATATCCATCAACATCGCCTTCGGCTATTATCTCGCCATCCACGCCATCGGTGATTATGTCCCGCAACGAGGCGTAGGTGTCGAAAGCTATTGGCACCACGCCCATCTGCTGCGCCTCGGTGAGCGTCAATCCCCACGCTTCGCTCCGCGAAGTCATCATGAAGATTGAAGCTTCCTTATAGTAAGGTATCGGATCCTGCCTCCCTTCAAGGGTAACAGCCGGAATATCCTCATTCTTGATTATATTCTCACATAGCTCGTAGTCCCCACCATGACCTACAATCTTCATCACCCAACCATCTGCCACAGGATTTTGCTTGACCTTCTTCCAAATGCGTAATGCCAATGATAGTCTTTTCTGTGTTTCGTCAAGACGAGAAACTATTAGTACCACCTTATGCTTGGTCAAATCCTCATAGTGTGCGGATAAATTAAAAGAAAGTCCATTAGGGATAATAGTGAATTTCGAAGTATCTTGAAGTTTGGCAAATTCACTGTACGGTTTAATAAAGCCTTTACTAAGCAGCACTACCCTGTGAGCACATTCATAAGCCGCACGGTATTGAGCCGAAAGTACTTTTTCTCGGTTCATCGCTGTGCGTGGATAAGTGACAATCCATTTCATCCATCGCATAAAGTCTATGACGGATTTGGGGCGATAATGAATCAAACTGCCGAAATGTCCAAACACAAGTTCCCATCTTGGCTCAAAATGATGGGCGAATATTATCTTGCACTTTGTCCCTTCTGCGGCAGTCTTAAAACGTGAAACATGAATGAAGGCTCCCTGTATGATGACGAAATCAATATCATTCTCCACGATTATTTTTCTAAGTGCCTTTTTGTTAATTTCGGCATCACGCTGCGCCGACCATTGGAATTCGGCTACGATGCAATTTTCCTTTGGGGTGTCGGCAATCCGTTCATAGATAGAGAAGCATCGAACTCCGTAAAGTTGAGCCAGTGCTTCTGCCATAGTGATAGTGGTGCGCTCTGTCCCTCCACTTGTCGAGTTTAATTTCCCACAAGTTTGGTATAGTATATTCATATATGTTTGCTTTTATTTGTGGTGTAATGATTACACAACCGACAAATTAATTATCCGTCTAAGCTATTTTCCCAATGAGTCTTTTAAGAATCTAAGTGAATGTTCTCTATTTTCAGCGACACTCTTATTTGCATTATTCCAATCTATTACCCCATCTAACTTTTCACAGTCTTTGGTGGAATATACTATCCTATCTGTAAGTCGATATGAAGAAAGAAGCGACTCGATACGTGACAGTCCACGCTTTGCATTTCCAAATACAGCAAATGGTTTATTGAAAATAATAGAAAAAACACAAGCGTGAAACGAATCAGTCAGTACGAAATTAGCATCGTAAAACCCTTTCAACCAAGTTTCTACCGAAGGTTGGATACATTCTTCAACTGGGTGAAACCCAGGGGTCTCATATTTGGAATTTACACTGAAAGGGGGCAATCCCAAAGTATTCGCAAAGTAGCTTATCATCTTCTCATTCTCCTCGCGTTGGTCAAGCAGATAAACAAGCAATCCATTTTGGTGGGGTTTTATATCTTTCCCCTCAAACAAATTGCAATAATCGTCTCTATCAAGCAATAAAGTAGGGTCAACGACATGAACAGCTTCTACTCCAAAATGTTTTTTACATAACGAGACACCAGATGCTTCTCTTACTGACACTGCATCAAATTTTTGTAGTAATCTTCGACATTCTGTCGTTTCTAATGGGCTATATTCCCATTCTTCTGTTCCGAAAGATGCAGCATAGCTAATCCGTCTTACGTTCCATCCCTCCGCAAAACTCAAATACTCGCGATAAATGTCGGGCATATATAACCTACGCCAAACTTGGTCGCTACCCACTATAAACGCATCAAAATCATTAGGATTCAACGCGTTGAAGTCGTTCACTTCAATCTTTTTTATATGCGTGTCGATAAAAGGCTGCAAGTTTTGCATCATTATAGGGTAAAGCCTATTGTACCTCCATTCTTTGAAAATATATACTTGCAAATGGAGTATATAGCGGTAATATAAGCGTTTAAGCACATCCTTTAGAAAGGTCGTCTTGTTAACCTTCATCACGTGGGGAACATCCAAAGTGAGTGGTTCATGTCCCAAACGCCTTAATACGGTCTGCAATGCATAGTTCTGTAGCAGCCCTCCATAATTGAAACGTAATGGATGCGTAAGTATTCCGATTTTCATCGTTGGAAATGTGAAATTAGTATGAGAAAAAGTCCGTTGGTCAATTCCGCAGGACCAAAGAAATGAGAATAGTTGTTTAAATCATACGTATCACCACTACATTTCATTACCAACCCTTCTTGAGTGATATGAGGTTTGATAAAATCGAGAGGCCGTTGTACGTTAGGAATGCGGCTCTGTTTGTAAATTTCAATCATTAGTGCAGTTGAGGAGTCAAATTGTTTGCTCGACAATGGGAATTGAGAGTAATTCAACAATTCAATGCTCTTGTCAAGAAGAGGGTCATCCAAGTGTGGCATATAAGCAGCCGCAAGTAAATACCAGCCTATACCTCTTCCCCAATTAGCACTGCCAACTTTTATATGGGTTTCTTTATTATAGCCATGCGTAGGAATGCCCGTTGCGATATCACATCCCCATTTCTTAAATTCGTTCAAGTTATCGTTCGCCATCATCAAAGCTGTTGAGTCCTGCGTTGCATGAAAGTATTCCATCAAGAATGGGCATATCATTCCAACACCATCGCTGAATTGGTTTGCACTTTCCGCACGGTATGAAATAAGATTGCTTCCATTGATTCTTTTTTCGTTCAAGTAATCGAAAACAGAACGAGCAACATCGAGAAATTCTTTATTTCGGGATATTTTATATAGGTTGATATACATAATACCAATAGGGACTTGGTCAACTTCGGTAAGTTCATATTCCAACTTTCCATTTGAAGAGAATTCATTGGACTTCAACAACAGAAAATCTATAACTTCTTTATCATTGCAATTCAAAGCGTAATATGACAATCCAGCATAGAGATATGCCATCGCATAATTATTTTGGCGTTGCTCCTTATTACCCCCCCGTTTGTTAAAAATAGTTTAACATCAGGTACTAAGCCTAAGCTGGGATGTCGAGTCTCAAACTTGCTACCATCCATTTTCAAAGACGCTTCAACAACAGCATTGATTACCACACTATCAATGGTGTTGGATTTAAAATATTGTGTCGGAAATATCTTCTCCTTGAACCTGTCGTAATATCCACCTATATATGGCAGGAAACAAGTAATATTCAGTATCACTGAAGCAATCAACATTAGAACAAGGACTTTTGACCTCTTCATTGTTTATATCTTTTAAAATTTGAAATACTCTCTCATCTTGCCGATGATTTGTAAGCGAATGCTTTTGGGTATGCCTATTGTGAAAATAATGATAACAGACGTTGTAAAGCTTACGAATCCAACCGCTAAAAACTCTCTCCAACCGGCATCATTGATAAAAAAAGTGTGCGTAATGTACGGTATAAAAAAACATAGGATAGCTATTGCTGCACCCAAAAGAATAACCTTCTTTATGTAGGATAATATCGGGAATTTACAATATCTGTAGAGTAGAACCAGACGGATTGGAATAGCAATTACCCAAGGGATAATGTTGACACAAAGCACAATTTCAGGAGAAGCTCCCGAACGCAAAAGAAAATACGTCACGGGTAATATCATCAATAATAATGAACCTACCAATATATTCATCAGTTTGATATTGCCAGTAGCATGGAGGGCACGGATAGTAGGAGTACCGAGAGTTTGCACCCACGATTGTATAAGAATGATGCGTAAAAATAATGGCGCATAGGGCGGATACTCGCCCAACCACAACTCAAGCAAAAACTCTACTTCAATAAATACGGGGATACCGATAATCAAAAGCAAGTAAGATGCCATCTTGGCCGTGTTTATAACCAGCGAGAACATTTCCTTAAGTTGATTCTGTGCATAAGTTTTGACTATTTGTGGATTGGATGCCATCATGAAATTGTTCACAAATCCCATGACAATGTTGTTGACTGTCGTTGCTATTCCATATGCTGCATTGACAATAGTTCCACAAAACATATTAATAACAATGTTCACGCCTTGTAATTGACCTATTGAAGCCAAACTACCGACCACATCCCAAGCCGAAAATGAAAACATACGCTTGAAAACGTTCTTGTCCAACCCCCACACGAATCGACATTCATCGTAATGTTTTCTGCAATACCAATTGTAAATAATAGCTGATGAAATGTTGACCAGTAAAATAAGTGAGGCATAGAATATGAGTTTGTCAAATGGTGCAAATGTCAATAAAAAGACAATAACAAGTTTCATCACTGCATCATATATGCTCATATAGGCATATATGTCGAACTTCTCATGAGCTACCAATGCCGCCATAAACGGCACCTGGATGATGCTTACCATGCAGGCTATGATGGAGAATTGATAAACCCAAATTGCCGCATTTAGTCGTCCTGGCTCAAAATTCATCTTATTCAGCAGAAACCATAACCCTACGGTTTCGGCAAGAAACAATATTAATAATGCCAAGAAAGTATATATGACAATAGCTGTCGAAAATATTTTCTTTAATTGAACAATGTTGCCTCGCCCCAATTCAAATGTCAAGAAACGCTGTGTACCAGCATTCAACGATCCATTGATGAAAGTAAACATCGTTACGATGCCGCCTACTACACTGTATAAGCCATAATCCGATATTCCTAATTCCGCAAGAACCACACGGGACGTGTACAGTCCTATGGCCATTGTCAATAGCATCCTGACATACAGCAGCAGTGTATTTTTGGCTATGCGCTTATTGGTTGATTCACTCGGCATGGTTGCAGTATTTTTCAAATATATCTTGTGGCAAACGTTTTAATTGAGCTTGCTGTTGTACCTATCAAGTATGCCATAGCAAACGACAAGCACATGCCCACAGCTAAAGCCGCCATAGGAGGCATGGCAAAATGTTCTGAAATCACTGTAAATATATATTGATGGCACAAATATATTTCAAGTAAATATTTTCCTATTCGATTAATAATGAATAATATATGAGATTTCTTCATAAGAAAGGCAATAAGAGCGAATAACGGAATCAGTAGTAACACATTAAACATATCCAATATGAAACGTCCGTTATCGGGAATAACTGACCTGTCCGGTAGCAATATCGCCAACTTTGTGAAGAAATCATGACTCGTTGGGTCACTATTGGCTAATATTGTATAGTGGAACACGCCCACATTGGCCAATGTGGCCAATACTCCCAATAAAACCACTTTGTAGATTCCAAATCTCAACAGCCTAATAGCTATGAACATTCCAAATACGAACACAGAAAACCGTTTCACAACCCAACGCCCATATTTTATCAAATATGGAGCATCGGCATCATATTGCCAAAAACAAATTGTTATATATGTGGCAATAATTATTGCTAAAAATGCAATCCCCCCCGTTTGTCTATTATTTTGTAAATAGCAGGGGCAAGCAGGTAGTAAACAACTATGGCATATATGTACCAATGTGACAGAGAAAACAAGTCCAAAAAGAAGTCTTGCATAGGAGGCATCGTGGGAATATAACTCAATGCAATCTTGCATAAATCGAACAGAATACAAGCTGGTATAAGCCTGATTACCCTATTTTTGTAATACTGTCCTAACGAGTTTTTCGCAAGCGAATGCGCAATACCAAAGCCTGATATGAACAAAAACACCTCTACACCTATGTATCCTAACATTCGCACCCATTCAAAGAAAATACCGTTGGTAATCCAATTTTGATGGTATAGCATAATGGAAACCATTGATATTCCCATTGCCGATATGCGATATTTCGATATTAATGTGTTAAAGGGGTATTTTTCATTCATCGCTAGTCATCTATTGTATTTGCATTTTCCAAAACAAATTAATGCATCCTTTGGGGACATGTTAGAATTGTGCGTCGAAGCCTTCTGACAGCACAAAATATGTTTTTAGATTCAGACTATCCATGGACTTCATAAAGAGGAAACTCTTCTATATTTCGTAATCCCCTTTCACTCAAATTCTATACAATGAACTTCCTGCAGCAAGGGGTTGAATATGGCATACTGTTGTTTAATACCTTATGATTTTTTGTTCTTGCAAATAAGTTTTTCATTTTTGAAAAAGCGGTACTGTGAAGTCCTTTTTCAAAATACTTAACAATATCATTTATGTAATTGCAAATGTACTTCAATTCAGTCTTCGTATCAACGGAGATGTCAGCTTTATCACATAAACTTAAGAATGAGGCAAGACTTTGCCGTAACGTACTCCTATATGAAGTTTCTTTAGCTTGCTCAATGGCAAATAATTTAGTTAGATCATCATATTTTATATTCATACTTCTTACGCAATAAATTATTTATAAACAAATTGCTCTGTTCAATGTATTCAATCGATGCAAATCTGTACCAGTATAGTCGTACATTCTTAACTTTTGGAGCATTAAAGCCTTTTTCTTAACTTCTTTACCATACAAACATAGAAGCGAAAATTGATTAAGCTGAAACTGAACATTTATAGATTTCAACTGTTGGTAATCACTCTCGTTCATATACAGATAACGTTCCGGATGAGCTAATATAGGATAATAACCTTTTGCTTTGATACGGAGCAGGATATTCTGCAAGTCCATCGGGGGATTGAAGTAACTTGTTTCCACCAACAGGTGTTTGCCAGCTTTACCAATAGGCAGTAGGTCGTTCTTATTCAATCGCTCTTCAAATAGGTTGTCCAGCATATTCTCAGAAGCAAGATTCAATGCTATATTACCTTGGTATGCGCTTTGTAATTCAACGAAACGTGCCCTCAAATGTTGGGTCGTATTTGGCATATCCTCCATAATGTGCGGAGTGAGCCATACTTCCTTTACTCCCAGTCGTTCGTATTCCCCTAAAATTTGCAGAGCTTCATCCATCGTCTGTACGCCGTCATCCACATCGGGGAGGATATGGCAATGCCAGTCGGTGAAGCCACGGAAAAATCCACTTTCTTTCAAAGTCTGTTTTTTACGGAACGGCCACATGATTACTTGGAGCTACTGCCGTAATAAGAACCGCTTCCATAACCGTATCGGTAGCCATACCGATAACCGTATCTTCCGCCGGCTCCTTCTGTCCCATTGAGGATTACAGACATATTCTTGTATTTCTTCTCTCGATAGATGTTTTCCAACTCCGGAAGCATGCTACGCTCCAGCAAGCCTGCACGTACCACAAAAACGGTACGGTCGGCCAGTTTCTCTATGATTTGAGTATCGGCCACCAATTCAACCGGTGGGCAGTCTATCAATACAACATCATATTGCTGCTTTAAAGTATGGATTGCGTCCTGTAGACGGTCGTCGAACAACAGTTCGGTCGGGTTGGGGGGAATGGTGCCGACGGGGATAAAACTGAATGAAGGGTGTTGCTTGTCCGTAACAATTATATCCGAAAGTTTGTCGACCTGTCCTCCTAAATAATTGCTCAGACCAACCTCCGGCGAATGGATATAGGCTGAGGCAGAGGCGTGGCGAAGGTCGCCGTCGATAACCAATACTTTTTTATTTTTGATGGCAAGACTCATGGCTATGTTCATGGTCAAAAACGATTTTCCACTTCCCGGATTGAACGAGGTGACTACAATCACATTAGAGGATTGGTCTTTGCCAATCATGAACTCCAGATTGGTACGCAAGACACGAAAAGCCTCATTCATGATGTCACGGTTTCCTTCTTTAACCACAATGGTATGTGCCTCATGTGATTTTACTCTTTTCTTACCACGTATAGACAAAGGAATCTCTCCGATAAAAGGAACGCTCAAGCCTTCTAGGTCTTTTCTTCCACGAACACGGGTATTCATGTTTTCACGCATGAACACAATGACTACCGGTATCAATATACCCAAGGCAAAAGCCACCAGGAAAATGTTCTTCTTTACGGGAGCGGTAGGAATCATGCTTCCTCCAGGCTTTGTTATAATACGGGTATTGTAGGCCGTAAATGCCTGAGAAAGCTCGTTCTCCTCACGTTTTTGTAACAGATATAGGTAAAGTGACTCCTTCACCTTTTGTTGGCGTTCCACGCTAAGCAGGTATTTGGACTGCTTCGGGTTGGAGGCAATCTGCGAGGTTGCCTGTCCCCCAATGGCCTCCAAACTTCTGATTTGTGCACGCAAAGCTACCATTTGGTTGTCAATGGAAGTGATCAAAGCGCTTCGCATATCATCCAACGACTTGTCCATTTCCCTGACTAAGGGGTTCTTGACACTACTGTGAGACACCAAGCTATTGCGCTCCAATAACTTGGTATTATATTCATTCAGTTGTGTGGCAAGGCTTGCATTTTCAATGCCGGAATTGGCAGGGAGTAACTGATGTTTATTGTTTTCATTGGTCAAATAGTTCTTTATGTATCGGGCCATATATGCCTGGTTGTTCAATTCACGAATTGCAGCATTGGCTTCATTGGCTTGAGTCATATACATATTTGCCGCCGCCTGTACATCCGGCAGCAAATGCTCACTTTTGAAAGAAGATATATCATCATCCACATTGCCAAGCTCACCCTCAATCACACCCAAACGCTCATTGATGAACATGGATGTACTAACCGCTATCTGATTCTTGTCCCTTACCCAGTTCTCATTGTAAACGGATATAAGGGTATTGAGCACATCTTCCGCCCGTTGGGTGGACACATCCTGGAAAGACAACGTGATGATATTGGACTTCTCATCGTTCTGGGATATATTCAAGCGAGCAGAACAGCCAGCTGATGCCGCAGACAAAGACTGGCGGGTTACATAAATTGTGCTTACCGTTTTATCTGAATAGGCAGCCGATGGAATAACGACAATAGGGCCTAGGGGGCTTTGAATACTGTCATTCAAATTGCCTTTCACAAAACCATCATTTTCTATTTCTGTTCCATTCCGTGTAAAAGAGGATAATTCCACTGCACCATCCTTTGCCAGATGCAGTTCGAAAGTTGCGGATTCATTCTCGGAAAGATTAGGAATCACCACCTGGACAGGAAGTTGGTTTCCATACACAGTCTGTTTATGAAAACGTCCGTCTGTCTGATAATTCATTTCCAAATGCAATCGAGACACCACTTCACGCATGATGTCGGGAGACTTCAAAGTTCCCATCTCGTTATAGACATTGGTGTTGGTCGTAAACAGTCCCAAATCGGAAAAAGACTCCATATCCGTAGAAGAAGATTTCCCTTTGGAATCGTCTTTAATCAAAATAGAGGCAGTCCTGACATATACCGATGGGGTTCTCAACAGATAAAAGGTCGCAACCCCCAAACATAAGGCCAATGAAATGGCAAACCAGTGCCATTTGTTGAGACAGAGGTAAAATAAATCCTGTATGGTAATGAAATCCTGCGTATTTTGTACTGTTGATTTATTCTGAATAGTAGCCATTTCTCTTTTTTATTTAGCGATAAGTACAGCGATGGAGGTCAATAAAGAAGCCAGGGAAATCCAGAAAGAGGTGCTGCGCACATTGTTCCCGTTTACGGTAGACTGACGGGCTTTGGTAGCATTAGGCTCCACATATACCACATCATTCTGTTGCAGATAATAAGCAGGCGAAGTGTAAAGATGCTCGGCAGAGCAAAGATTGACTCCATAAACCCGTTGTTTTCCTTCTTCTTGACGCAACACCAATACCTTTTCCCGCTTTCCGTAGATAGTGAGGTCTCCCGCCTGGCTTAAGGCATCCAGGATTGTAAGGTTATCCTTGTCGATACTAAAACGGCCGGGATTGTTCACTTCACCCATTACGGCTACGCTGAGATTCATATATTCCACCGTAACGACAGGGTCTTTAATCAAATCATGCGACTGTAGCTCTTTCTTAATATAGGCAGCCACCTCTTCACGGGTCATACCGGCTATGTGAATTTCTCCCAACACGGGAAAGTCAATGTTCCCTTTGGAATCTACCGTATAACCGGACACACCACGATTAGAACCGGAAGAGCCCTCCATGCCGATCTGTTGAGAAACAATCGGCAAGTTAAACAGGTTGGTTAGGCGCAAATCCTGGCTGTTGACTAAAATAGACAATTTGTCTTTCGGCTGAATCTTAATCTCTACCGGATCAGTAAGTGCCAATTCACTTTCGCCCGGACGTAAATCTTGAAAATAAACGACTTCTTTTGAAGTTGAGCAAGCTCCTAAAAACAGGAGTAATATTGCCCCAATTAAATTTTTGCAAAAATTCATATTGATATAAAACTATAGTTTCGAATGAGCTATATGGATTCTACGGGTTAACCATAGATTACCCAAGGTCCATATAAAGATGTCCAGTACTAAAAGTAAGGTTACATTTATATAACGTGAAAGCAAAATATTGCACAGGGTAAAACAGACGGATATAAGCACAATGGTAATCATGGCTGTACGCTGCTTCATACCAATGGCAAGCATTTTGTGATGGATATGGTTCTTATCTGGCAAAAAGGGATTCTTTCCGTTTCGCACACGGTGCAAATAAACCCGTACCACATCAAAACAGGGAATGATAAGCGGTGAATAGGCTAAAAAGAAAGCATTAGGCTGTTGCATAGAGGGATTTACCGGAAACCCGTTAAGCAGTTTCAGACTTAAAATGCAAGTCATCATACCAATCGTCAAGCTGCCGGTATCACCCATGAATATTTTGTTCTTTTTGGCAGGATCTCCAAATACGTTATAATAGAAAAAGGGGACGAGCACTCCAAGTGTCGCAAAAGCGAGCAGGGCATAAATGTATTCGCCTATTATAAAAAACACCAATCCATAAAAAAGCATAGCCACTCCACACAATCCGGAAGCCAATCCGTCTATCCCATCTATCAGATTGATGGCATTGATAATAAATACCACGGCGAATAAGGTAATGGGGTATCCAATCCATTCAAGAAGAGCGTGAATAAACAGCAAACCGTGCAGGTTATTGATCCACAGCCCGCCTGCAATGACCAGTAATCCGCAAATAATCTGTATGGCGAACTTGGCACGGTAACGGATACCAATCAGGTCATCAGCCATACCAACCAGATAAAGCATCATAATGGTACAGAAGCCGAATGCCAACGGGCGGCTTTCACTGCCGATATTACCAAGAAGCTGACCGTATCCCAACAACATATTGAGTCCCAAAGCAAGTGCCACCGAGAAAAAGACAACCGGCTTGAAGGCTATCCCTCCTAAACGGGGTACTACTCCCTGATGGATCTTCCGTTCATCAGGCACATCAAACAGACGCTTACGAAATGATATCAACAAGATTTGTGGAATCAAGACGCCGGCACAAAATACGCTCAAGGCGAATACAAACAAGGAGTTGACAACCCAAAAGGCACTGGAATTGTCCATTACATTTGAAATAACAGTCATAAATATCGTATCAGGCAAATTGAATATACTCAGGAAGAACCTCCACACCAACAGCGAGATAACCCTTTAATTCGACAAGCAAGCGTTTTATCTTGCTGCCTCGTATTTTAAGCAAACAGCCCTCATATCCATTGAGAGCGCCTCCTATAATCCGAATTTTATGTCCGCACATCTGAGGGGTTATTTCTTCCGGCAAATAATATTTGGGTGAATCGGAACTGCTGACGGCTTGTATGAATCTGTCCATTTCCAAATCAGACACAGTCATAGGCTCCCGGAACGTATTCCGCAACCAACGGTATTGAAGCGTTTTGGTTCTTTCCACAATGGAGTCCAAATGCTGACGGGAATCATAAACAAAGAGCAAATCTTGAATGACCGGAACTTTCTCACGCACCTTTTTGCCCTTTTGCAAAATGATTTGCCACTTCAAGGGGACAAACACCTTTACTCCTGCTTCTTGCAGTTGTTTGTATGCCGGCTTTTTAGCATTACACCGTTTTAAATCACGCATGACATACCATTGTGCGTATTCAGTATTTCCCATTGATATACTTTAGTTCAGGCAAATATCACCAATCCTGCACGATTATTCTATTTGTTAATAATCAGGCAGTTACAAAATACTTTCCAAAAGTAGGAATCTTTTATTCCTTTAATCATCCCTTGCATCGCTATTCTAAAAGGCAAGTGTTCACTTATACTAAAACATACTACTCTTCTTAAGAGAAGTA
>CARCZS010000014.1 GCA_948956705.1 uncultured Phocaeicola sp. | reverse complement strand
TTGCAGAGTTCTAAAAGAACTTAATTAGAAAATAATTTCTTGCTATAATAAACACTAATAAAAAAAATCACAGCTATGTTAAAAAGGCTAAAGTCAGTCAGTACGTTGCTGTTCTTAATGGGCGTCTCTACAGGAACAGCTTACGCGGTTGCCGAACCCGGTATAACCGACGTGAAAATCACACAACAAAATGGCTCTTGTACCGGTATTGTGAAAGACACCACAGGTGAAACCGTTATTGGTGCATCTGTAGTAGTAAAAGGTACAACGAACGGAACAATCACCGGCATTGATGGTGACTTCTCTCTGAGTAACGTGAAGAAAGGGGATATCATCCAGATTTCTTTCGTTGGATATAAAACGGTAGAAGTAAAATGGAATGGCCAGCCCCTAAACGTTACATTAAAAGACGATACAGAAATGCTGGGAGAGGTTGTGGTTACCGGTTATGGTGGTCAACAATTGCGCACCAAAGTAACGAACTCAATTTCTAAAGTAAAACAGGAAAGTTTGAACGTAGGTATGCACTCCAATCCTGCACAAGCATTGTCTGGTGCCGTAGCCGGCTTGAAGGTTATCCAGTCATCAGGTAGTCCCGGTGCAACTCCTACCATTATTTTGCGTGGTGGTACCAACTTGGATGGAACCGGTTCTCCACTTGTTATAGTAGACGGACAGCTCAGAGACTCTATGAGTGACATCAACCCTGAAGACATTGAGTCTATGGATGTATTAAAGGATGCCGGTGCTACTGCACTTTACGGTGCACGTGCCAGTAACGGTGTAATCCTTATTACCACCAAAAGAGGTAAAGCTGGTTTCCGCGAAATTAATTTCAAGGCCAAATTAGGTTTGAGCTATGCACGCACTCCCTATGAATTTTTGGAAGCAGGCGAATATATTAAAGCGATGCGTAAAGCACACTGGGATGCCGGACACTTATTCCAAGACAAAGAAGGAAAGACTAAAACTTACTGGACAGGTTATGAAAACTACCTGAATGGTAAGCAACCTTTCGGTACCGGAAACAATCTGGATCAGGATATTTACAGTACTCAGTTCTTAAACGAGGACAACAAATATCTGTTAGGTAGAGGATGGCAGACAGTGACAGACCCTATTACCGGCAAAGAAATTTTATACAAGAATACAGATGTAGATAAATATAACCTGAATGATCCCGCATTCTCACAGGACTACAACATCAATATGTCCGGTGGTAATGACCGTGGTACCTACTACGCCGGTTTGGGATACAACCGTCAGGAAGGTGTTCCCGTTAATACATTCTACGAACGCTATTCATTCATTACCAATGCCAGTTATAAAATCGCAGACTGGCTTACTTCCACTTCGTCACTGAACTATAACCGTGCCAACTGGAAGAACATGCCCGGTTCCAATGGTTCAGAGTTAAACTATTTCGGACGAGTACGCTCACTTCCTCCTACAGTTCTTTTCGAGGATGAAGAAGGCAACATGAAACTAGGTCCGGGTACCGCCGACGGTAATCAAATGTATCAACCCGACCAATGGTGGAATGATAATCAGAGCGATAAGTTCACAATGAGCCAATCCTTCAAGATTGATTTCCTAAAAAATCTGTCATTAACAGCCAACATGAACTGGTATTACTCTGAAACATATCAGGAAAGCTTCACAAAGGATTATGAAAATACTCCCGGAAACTTTGTGCGCACAAGATCGGCTACAGCTTATTATGACCGCGATTTCCGCCAAACTTACAATGCCGTGTTGAACTATAACGAAACCTTCTTCCGCGACCATCATGTAGAAGTGATGTTGGGTATGGAATACTACAACAAGTACAAACGCGGATTTGAGGCAAAAGGTCAAGGCGCACCTACCGATGACCTTCCTGACCTGTCACTGACCGATAAGGGCGAAGGCAAGCGTACTATCAATTCATGGCACGAAAAGCAACGTATCCTGTCATTCTTCGGACGCTTAAATTATGATTTTAAGGACAAATACCTATTGTCATTCGTCTTCCGCCGCGATGGTTACTCTTCTCTGTTGGGCGACAACCGTTGGGGATTCTTCCCCGGAGTATCTGCCGGATGGATTTTCGGACGTGAAGACTTCATTAAAGACGCTATTCCCGTAATGTCATTCGGTAAATTGCGTGCCAGCTACGGTATCAACGGTAATGCATCAGGTATTGGTGCCTATACCCTGCAGGGAAGCTACGGTTCAAGCAATAGCAGCGGTTCATTCAACTATAACGGAAATACGTCTTATCTGATTACAGAACTTCCCAACCCGAACCTGAGATGGGAAAAGACTGCCACCTTTGAAGTAGGTGCGGACATGAGTTTCTTTGCCAACCGACTGAACACTAACCTGACATACTACAACCGACTGACATCGGACAAATATGCAGCGCTAAGCTTCCCCACCTCTACCGGTTTCTCATCCGTAACAAACAACAACGGTGAGTTCCGTAACCAAGGTATTGAAATAGAACTTTCAGGAAAAATTATCGACAACAAGGACTGGACATGGAGTGCATCGGGAAATATCGCATTCAATAAGAATAAAATCGTTTCGTTACCGGACAATGGCATGGAAAGAAACCGTATCAATGCATTCCAAGTATATACCGGAAACGGAGATGAGAAAAAATGGGTAGGCGGACAGCAAGAAGGTCAGGAACCGGGTATGCTTTATTTATACCAAGCGGATGGCATTTACCGTTCATACGATGAAATCCCGGGTAACTTGGTAAGAAAATATGGTTCCAGAACCTACTATGGCCCTGAAGCATGGAACAAACTAACAGCTGACCAACAGAATGCTACCACAAACTTCCCCATCCAACCGGGTGACACGAAGTTCCATGACGTGAATAAAGACGGCGTAATCGATGAATTCGATAAAGTAAAAGTAGGAGCTACCTCTCCACGCTGGACCGGCGGTTTCAACACTACCCTCAGATGGAAAAACTTCCAACTATACGGACGCTTTGACTATGCCCTAGGCTTCTGGTTGTATGAAAACAGTGGATCACAAAGTACCACTCCATGGTTCATGGGATGTTACCAAGGAACCTACAATACCCCCACAATGTACTATGACACTTGGTCAGAAAGCAATCCGAACGCCAAATACCCGCGTTACCTGTTTGCCGACCAAAACGGAAAGAACAACTACATCGCATCTACCATGTTTGCATACAGAGGTGACTACCTGGCTATCCGCGAAATCTCACTGAGCTATTCATTGCCTGAGTCTGTAGCCAAAATGTTGAAGATGCAACGCGCCGAAGTCTCTATTACAGGACAGAACCTGGGTTACATCACCGGTGCGAAAAACGTAGGTTCTCCCGAAGCCAACCCGAAAGACAACGGTGCAGTCGGACAAGGCTATTCATTGCCGCGTACCATTTTGTTTGGGGTTAACTTAACATTCTAATCTAATAAATAAAAAAGACTACAATTATGAGAAATAAAATATTAAAATTAGCATTTCGCTTCAGTGCATTCGCTTTTGCTGTCGGCATGACAGGTTGCGATGCTTTGGACTTGGCTCCCATTGACACTTACGGAAGCGGTAACTTCTGGACAAGAAAAGAACATGTGATTGCTTATATGGACGGAATACACAAAAACTTCCGTGACCAAATATTCCAGCAGCAATATGTATTGGGCGAAGCACGCGGTGGAACCAGCATTCCTGATGTAGCCGTAGACGGAACTTCAGTTTCTTATCAAGGTATCGTAAATCAGGCCCTGAATGCCGAATCTCCGGGAATCACAAACTTCGGTAACATATATGGATGCATTGCCAATATAAATATCATGTTGCAGAAGACACTGGAAGCCGATTATATGACCGAAGAAGAAAAAGCCTATTATCTGGGACAAGCTTACGGCCTGCGCGCTTTCTATTACTTCGGACTGTATCGCACTTATGGTACTTTGCCTCTGCGCTTAGATCCGAACCCGGTAGTAAACGGTGATTTCAACCCGAACAACCTTTATATGAAGCGTTCTGCCGGTTCTGAAGTCATGAAACAAATCAAAGCAGACTTAAAAGCTTCACTTGACCACTTTGGAAATAACAACTCTTTCGATCCCAATAACCGAAAGAATTTAAAAGGCTATTGGTCAAAAGCCGCTACTGAATATTTGGCTGCCGAAGTTTACTTATGGAATGCCAAAGTCTCAGTAGATGACAATACAGCAAACAATGCAGACTTAAGTGTAGCCAAGAATCACCTGCAAAGTCTGATGAACAATTATGGTCTCGCCTTACAATCAAACTACGAGGACGTGTTCAGCGTAAACAATAAAGGTAATGATGAAGTTATTTTTGCCGTAAGATATATGGAAGGAGAAGCATCCAACCCATTTACGGCCTTCATATACAACTATCAGACCGGGGCATTCAAAACTGTAGGTTTCAATGACGAAAACGGAAAGCCTATGGGCGATACGCTGAAAGTCAGCACCACCGGTATGCAACGCATAGAATATCTGCCGGAATTCTACCTGTCTTATGACAAGACAGACAGTCGCCGTGATGCAACATTCCTAGGAGCCTATTCACGTAAGGACAACTCATTGGCAGGTACAGTGTACAAGAAAATAATGGGACACTTCGATGAATCCATCAACCGTTATATTTGGGATGCTGATGTCATTGCTTATCGTTTGGCCGGTGTATACCTGATGATGGCCGAAGTAGCAAATATGGAAGGCGGAGATGTAGCTACCTATATAAACAAGATACGCGAACGTGCTTACGGCAAAAATTGGGATGCGGCTAAATATGGCTACACCAACGGTAGTTTTACAGAAAACGAACTGGCTATCCTACATGAAAAAGATAAAGAGATGTTAGGTGAAGGCCAACGCTGGTATGACCTGAAACGTATGACATTAACCAAAGGAGGCAAACATCTGGTATTCTGTCCTGAAGGAAGTAAAGATGGCAAGAAGGCAATCTTAACCGAAGCAGAGGCTTACAAATTATACTGGCCGATAGAAACCAATATGATTACCAAAGATCCGGAATTGACTCAAACACCGGGATATAAATAATTAAAAGACATCTGTATTACAGATATAGTCGATTTTAACATTGATTTTGGAAGAGGATGCCCGGGAGGGTGTCCTCTTTAATTTTCTATGGTAAATTCACCACAATTCATTTCCAATTTATTATCTTAGCCTCAAAATGATAACCTCATACAATCTAATCATGCAGAAAACAAAACTTAAAATGAAGAAATGGGCAGTTCTCCTCATCGTCTGCCTGTCATCGTCAATGCTATTTGCGCAAACAACATTTTCTCCGGAAAAACATAAAACCGTTTGTTCCGAACGAAATGACGGACGTTATCTCAGCACCTACGGAGTAGTACATGCCATGCTCAAAGATACTAAACCACTCTATGCATTCCGGCATGACTTCACCCGGCAAGAATTTGCCGAATGGCAAAAAGGAGTACGGACAGCCATGATAGAAATCATGCATCATCCCCACATCACCGATCAACCGGTGCCTGTCTGTATAGAGAAAATACAGAAAGATGGTTATCGGCAAGAAAAATGGGAATTCTACCCACTGCCTCACTGTGTTTCTACTTTTTATATACTGATTCCCGACAAGGCCCAAAGTCCCGGTCCTGCCGTACTATGCATCCCCGGCTCGGGTATGACGAAAGAAAACCTCATCGGAGAAGTCTCTGCCAGCAATATGCGGGCGGCCATGGCTTTAAATATTGCAAAACAAGGATACATCGCAGTGGCTGTAGACAATGCGGCGGCAGGAGAGGCAGCCGACCTGGAACCGTTGGCCGGAACAAGTTATGATTATGACACTCCGTCACGCATTTTGCTGGAATTGGGATGGAGCTATTTGGGTTATACTTCTTTTCTAAATAAACAGGTGCTGGAATGGATGAAATGCCAACCCTTCATACGCCAAGACCGTATTGTTGTCAGTGGATTTTCTTTGGGCACTGAACCTCTAATGGTATTGGGCGTCATGGATCCTTCCATTTACGCTTTCGTCTACAATGACTTTTTATGCCAAACACAGGAACGAGCCACTGTAATGACAGAACCGGATCAAAGGGGACGCCGTCCTTTCCCCAATTCCATCCGCCATTTAATACCCGACTTCTGGAAATACTTCAACTTTCCTGATATAGTGGCCTCGCTTGCTCCTCGCCCCATCATTCTGACGGAAGGCGGACTGGACAGAGACTTCAATTTAGTAAAACGAGCCTATGAGATAAGCGGACACCCGGAAAACATTGAAACACACCATTATCAGAAATATGCAGCACCCGAGACACGTAATCCTGCCAAAAACTTGCCTGAAGGACTCGGCAGAACCTCTTTCTATGACTCCGTAAATGTAGACGGACCGAACCATTACTTCAAAAATGAATTTGTGCTGCCATGGCTGGATAAAGTCTTGGCCGAATAGCTCTTTCAAGTGACAATAAAAAAGCCGCAACTTCGTTTCCCAACGTTGCTGCGGCTTTCAACCTTATTAAGTCTAATATTATTTCTTCAGTATCTCTTCGCAAAGCGTATAGCTGCGAATCATCATTCTGGGAATATGGAACGGCCCTTTAAAGATATTACCCTTAGCCGGCTGTGCCACTGTTCCGTCACGATGCAGATAACCATACCATTCGCCATATTCATTATCAGGGAAGTGGGCATAAGTCCAGTCGCTGATTTGCTTATGCATCTCCAGATATTTTTCATTGCCTGTAGCCTGATAAGCATACAGAGTAGCAATAACAGCTTCTGTCTGCGGCCACCAGAACTTCATATCCTGAGAATAATCCTGAGGAGGCAGATTCTTGCAATCACGGAAATTAATGATACCGCCATATTCCTTGTCCCATCCCCAGTCCCAAGACCAGTCAAGGATTGTCAATGCCATATCAACCAATTCTTTATCCCAGTTGCGATACTTAGCCTCTTCCAAAATAAACCAGGCTGTCTCAATGCAGTGTCCCGGATTGATGGTACGGCCGTTGATAGAATCGATAAATTCTCCGTCAGGACCTACCATTTCAAGCAATGCCTTAAACTCCGGATGCATGAAATAAGTACGTAATGCCTTGATGGAACGGTCGATTTGTTCTGTCAGCACCGGATCATTGATAGCTGCGCGGATGCGCGAAGCAGTATTTACCAGAATCATTGTGATGGAATGTCCTTGCGATTTCAACGTATCCAGATACTTCGGTTCCAATATGCCCGGAGTATTGAGGAAGTGCATGATGCGCTTGAACAGCTCCAATGCTTTCTCGGCATAGGTACGGTCTCCCGATGCAATAGAATATTCCGACATGGCAATGGCGGCAAAGCCTTCCGAGAAGACATAACGGCGTTTACGCAGCGGAGTGCCATCTTCCATTACTTCAAAATACATACGTCCGTCGGCATCAAAACAATGCGCCTCGATAAAATCGATGCAACTTTTTGAAGCTGCCAGCCATTCGGGATTCTTCTCTATATTATTGTAGGCATAGGCTGCGATAAAGCCGAAACGTCCCTGAAACCATACCGACTTGGTGGTATCCATCAGACTTCCGTCACGGTTCAGGCAGGTATATACACCACCATGCTTGCGGTCAAGACCGTTTTCCAACCAGAACGGAAGAATGTTTTCAGTCAAATCTCTTTTATAGCATTCTGCCCAGTTCGACAAATATTCATTTACATTCATAAGAGCAAATGTTTTATTTAGAATTTGTTACATCTTTCAAAGAAGTTGATTGCTTCCAATTCTTTCTTCATGGCAGCTTCTTCTTCATCGGTCATATTCTGGAATGGAGTGCGGTTCTTACCCAAATCCAGACCAATCAGTTTCATAATACGTTTACCACCGACAATATTACCGCGATAATGGCAGATAACATTGATTACTTCCTGTGCAAAGTTCTGACGTTCGCGGGCCAGTTCCAAGTCTCCGGCTTTCCATGCTTCGATGATGCCTACCAATTCTTTGCCGTTGTAGTTTGTTGTTCCGCCGATACCGCCCTGAGCACCGCCCATAGCAAGACAAGGAAGAATTGTTTCGTCCTGTCCGTGAAGCATATCGAACTTACCGTTCTTGTAAAGACGGCACTGGTTATATTCATACATACTTTCGAAGGTATATTTGATACCGGCAAAGTTTGGAATGCGTCCGTCCACAGCTTCAAGGAAAGCTACCATCGGCAAGAAAGCGCCGTTAAACGCAGGAATGTGATAGAAATAGAAAGGAAGTTCGGGTGCACCGCAAGCGATTTCTTCGCAATATTTCACCAACTCTTCAATACGGCCTACTTTCGGGAAGGGAGGAGCCATGGCACCAATACCCCACGCACCAATCTTTTGGGCATGTTCAGCCAAACGTTTGCTGGACTTCACACAAGTGCTACCCACGTGTACGATAACTTTAAAACCTTGAGGAGCAACTTCCACCCAACGTTCTGCCAATTTCATACGTTCGTCTTCGGTCAGCATATAACCTTCACCGGAAGAACCATTGATAAATACTCCCTGAAGGCCATTCTTTACCAGCAGTTGGCAATAGGCTTCAATCGGTTCATAATTCACTTCTCCGTTTTCATAAAACGGGGTAAAAGGTGCGTCAATAAGTCCAATAATCTTTTCCATAACTATTTCTTTTAGAGTTTTACTTTTCCTATTAATTTTCTGATTTTTCCTTCACCGATGACCGGAGCATGCGGGTCTTCGGGATAAACAATGGCAAACTCACCGGGCTGTAAGGTGGCAAACAAGGTGGGTCTGTCACTATAAAGTGCACAATCTCCCTCCTTTTGATAAGCCTGAGCCTGATGTTCCAATGTTTCAATAGCCTTCCAACCGATAGTTTCCTGACCCGTCAAAAGAATATGCACATCAATGTAATCACGGTGCATTTCCAGCACTTGCTTGTCGGCTGGAACACATTCGGGATTTACATTATTAATAAATAAGTTATCGCCGTCCAGTTCAATGCGTCCCAAAGGAGCATTCAGCAAGTCATGCGTCTTTACATAATCAAATAATTGTTTGAACAACGGATGAAGACTTTCTATCCGTGAACTGTTCTCTAATCTTGAAACTATCATTGTTGTCTTAATGTATAATTTAATCTACCATATTATCTGTCTTCGGACGCAGGAAGAATAGCTGGAGAGCCAAAGCAACCAGAACGATGACGCTCAGCATGGCAAAGCCCTGTCCCAATCCGCCTCCGTCAGTCCATTTGCCTAAAAGTTCCGTTACGGCTGCACCGGCAAACACACCTGTCATGTTCATAATTCCATAAGCGGTTCCACGATGTTTGTCTGATACAAACTGACACAGAATCGGCATATTGTTGGCATCGAAGATACCATAACCTACTCCAAAGAGTAATCCGGCTCCCACCACACTCACAAAGCTGTGTCCGAAGCCCAGCAACAGCAAGGAAGGAACCGTCAGTCCCAAACCGATGGCACCGGTATAAACACGTCCGCGGATATTCTTCTGTACCCATTTATCCGACAAGACACCACCCACAATAACACCGATAAACGATGACAGGGCAATGGTTATAGTAGAAATCGGGCCTGCCTCAGCCATTGGAATATTCAGACTTTCGGAGAATAATGTCGGAAGCCAATTCTTGGTTGCCCATCCCGGCAAACTGGGAGCTGCAAAATAGAACAGGATAATCCAGAAAGCCCAATTGGACAGTACAACTGCCAATCCGCTGAAGACAGAGCCTTTCTTGCGAGGCGTTTCCTTTGCAAGTTTCTCTATTTTTATATGAGTAGGATTTTCGTGCAGGAACAGCACCAATACCAGCGCATAGATAATACCTACAATACCAAACCAATGGAAGGTAAGCTGCCAGGAGAAAGCGGCCGCCACTGTTGCGCCAAAACCTCCGATGGCCTGTCCGGTGTACAGACCGGTCATGTGGATACCGATAGCAAGCGAACGTGATTTGTCCTGATGCCAGTCGGCAATCAGCGAAAGTGCTGAAGGAATATATAGAGCCTCACTCACTCCCATGGTGGCACGCAGCCAGTAAAGTTCATGGAAATCAGTCGCATAACCCATCAAATAAGTCACGGCAGACCATACAAAAAGGCTACCGACGATTAACCATTTACGACTCACCCGGTCGGCAATAATGCCGGCTACCGGACTCATAAAACCGTAAATCCACAAAAATACAGCCATCAAAGCTCCAAAAGCCTCAGCCTTATTGAGCTCCACAATGTCCACTTTCATTGCTTCCTGCATTGTAGAAAGCATCTGGCGGTCCATGTAGTTGAGAAGTGCTACAACCCACAAAAGACCTACCACCACCCAAGGATAGATTTTCTTGTTTTTCATTTATATTAAATCAATTCGACTTCGCAAATATAAGAACTTAATTTAATAACACAAATAGATTTAATGAAATATTTTATGATATAACGATTATTTTTTAAACAGAAGGTATAATTAAAACAAAGATGCTGTTATTGAAGCCTTCTTTAAGACAAGGTAAGTATAAATCATTAAATTTCTATGCGGGAAGGGAAAGAAAAAGAAGACCGGCATCATGCGAAGCAATAACAACGTCCTCTTCACAAAGGTATAAAAAAATAATTCGGCGAGCTATTATATTAATAAATCACCGAATAATTCATAAATTAATTTATTATATCGAAGAAGGGGGTTACTTCTTTGCCAACTCGTCCATTGTCTTGCCCTCGTAAGCACAAATCGCCTGCTTATAATCCTTAGCTATCTGCTTCGGCTCTTTGGTTGCAATATCATAGCCCACCATCACTGTGCGGCACTCGCATTTCACTTCCTGCGTATCCGTCGCCACGGCACGTTGCAGCAATGTGAAACTTTTATGCCCCAACTGGACAACAGCCGTTTCTATTATCAAATGGTCTGAAAAGAATACAGGTGCATAGAAATTGGCATTGATATTCGCTACCACAATTGCCATCTTATGCCAGTCTGCGCTCCCCAACACATCTTTTATATAAGTCGTCTTTGCCAAATCGTATAAAGAAAAGTAGACTGAATTGTTCATGTGTCCGAACTGGTCTACGTCACTAAACCGTATTTGTACCGGCATCGTATGCCTGAATTTTATTTCCTCTCCCATAGTTATGCTTATTAATTTCATTCAAATATAATACTTTTCCTAATAAAAGAACACTAAATAAGAGATTATTCTTACTTTTGCGTTCAATTTACTTAAAGTAAAACCATTAACTTAAAGAATAGACATGGATAAGAAGTTTAGCAAATCCACCCTTTGCGTACAAGGAGGATGGCAGCCGAAGAAAGGGGAACCGCGCGTTTTGCCCATTTATCAAAGTACAACTTTCAAGTATGATACCAGCGAACAGATGGCTCGTTTATTCGACCTTGAAGATACGGGCTATTTCTATACCCGCTTGCAAAACCCTACCAATGACGCAGTGGCAGCAAAAATTGCCGCATTGGAAGGTGGCGTGGGGGCCATGCTTACTTCATCGGGACAGGCTGCTAATTTCTATGCCATTTTTAATATCTGCCAGGCAGGTGACCATTTCGTGTGCTCGTCTACCATCTACGGCGGTACTTTCAACCTTTTCGGAGTTACATTGAAGAAACTCGGCATCGAATGCACTTTTGTCAATGCCGATGCGCCCGAAGAAGAAATTGACAAGGCTTTCCGCCCGAACACCAAAGCATTGTTCGGAGAAACCATCTCAAACCCCAGCATCGATGTACTTGACATTGAGAAGTTTGCACGCATTGCCCACAAGCATGGTGTACCTCTGATTGTCGACAATACTTTCGCCACTCCCATCAACTGCCGCCCGTTTGAATGGGGAGCCGACATTGTGACTCACTCTACCACCAAATATATGGACGGACACGCCACCAGTGTAGGCGGAGCCATCGTAGACAGCGGTAATTTCGACTGGGAAGCGCACGCTGACAAATTCCCCGGACTGACGCAGCCGGACGAGTCTTACCACGGATTGACTTACACCAAGGCATTCGGCAAAATGGCCTATATGACCAAAGCTACCGCACAACTGATGCGTGACCTCGGTTCCATTCAGTCACCACAAAATGCGTTCCTGCTGAATCTGGGACTTGAAACACTCCATCTGCGCGTGCCTCGTCACTGTGAGAATGCACAAAAAGTTGCCGAGTGGCTGGAAGCCAATCCACAGGTGAAATGGGTGAACTATTGTGGCCTGAAGAGCAGCAAATATTATGAACTGGCACAGAAATATATGCCGAACGGCTCTTGCGGCGTTATCGCTTTCGGACTGAACGGTAGCCGCGAAGAGGCCATCAAATTTATGGACGCACTGAAACTGGCCTGCATCGTGACTCATGTGGCAGATGCCCGCACGTGTGTGCTCCACCCTGCCAGTCATACACACCGCCAGTTGACGGACGAGCAGTTGATGGAAGCCGGAGTTGCACCCGACTTAATCCGCCTGTCGGTAGGTATCGAAGATGCCAACGACATCATCGCTGATTTGGAACAGGCCTTGGAACATATTAAATAAGACAAGCTATGTCAGTCAGACGGGTTGTCATCATCGGAGCCACCTCGGGCATCGGGCTGGAAGTAGCCAAAGGCTACCTGAAAGCCGGATGGCAGGTAGGCATAGCCGGACGCAGGGAAGAGGAACTGGAAAAACTCCTCCTGACTGCTCCCGGACAGGTGTGCGCCCAAGCCTTGGACGTCACCCGCGAAGATGCGCCCCATTTGCTGCAACGACTGATAGATAAGCTGGGAGGAATGGATTTATTCTTGCTGAGCTCAGGCATCGGCAAACAAAATCTCTCTCTGACACCGGATATCGAACTACAGACTGCCGCCACCAATGTGGAGGGTTTCATCCGCATGGTGACGGCAGCCTATCATTATTTTGAACAACAAGGATACGGACATTTGGCAGTAATCAGTTCCATTGCCGGAACCAAAGGGCTGGGTTCGGCTCCCGCTTATTCTGCCACCAAACGTTTTCAGAATACTTACATCGAGGCCCTCGACCAATTGGCACACATGAACCGGCTACCCATTGTCTTCACCGACATCCGCCCCGGATTTGTAGCCACCCCGCTACTGAAAGACGACAAATACCCTCTGCTGATGAACGTTTCCAAAGTAGCCGCACACATCATCAGTGCACTCAACAAAAAGAAACGAACCGTCATCATCGACCGGCGCTATCAAGTACTGGTATTCTTCTGGAGACTCATTCCCAAATGGTTATGGGTGCGTCTTCCTGTCCGCAACTAAGAACAACCCATATCCCCCCGATTATTTTTTCCCCATCTGAAAGAAAAAAACACTTTTCTTTGTAACAACATTCTTTCTGCTTCCGTCTATCTAAATGAAAGCGCTTTTAAAAGATTACCTAAAGTATAAACATAAACAAAATAAGACCATGAAAAAGTACATATTGGCATTAGCATTATTATTTATCTGCCACATCGGTTTTGCCCAAAACCTTAATTCCCTCTTCGATGAATTCGGGAAAGAACCCAACGCAGAGTGTATTAATATCTCACCGTTTATGATGACCATCGGAAAGATGTTTATGGGAAATGACAACGATGCGAAGCTTGCCCGGAAATTTAAATCAATAAGAATTCTGGACTTGGAAGCTTGCTCAAAAAATGTACAGGAACGCTTCAACAAAAAGATAAACGCACAGCGAATTGAAGGATACGAGACGCTGGTTCAGGTAAACGATGAAGGTGAGAAGGTGCGCATTCTGGCAAAAAGCAAGAATGACGTGATACGTGAACTGCTCATCGTATGCACCGGAAACGGCGATTGTACATTGGTGCAGCTGAAGGGAAAAGTGAGCAAAAGCAAAATAGCCAAACTATTGGCAAAAGAAATGTAACATGGACGCCGCTAGTTTTAAACAACAATTTCTACCTTGCCATGCCAAACTCTATCGAGTGGCCTTCCGCTTGATGGGCAATGTGCAGGATGCCGAGGACATGGTGCAGGAGGCGTATCTGAAATTGTGGAAAAAGCGCGACGAACTTCCCGAGGTTGCCAGCATTGAGGCTTATTGTGTGACGCTTATCAAAAATTTGTGCTACGATTCCCTCCGTTCCTGCAGACCGGACGAAGACAGCCGACTGCCCGAAGAGCTGAATCTCCCGACAGACAGCAACATGGTGCACGAAATAGAACAAAGAGACGAAGCGAATCAGGTAAAAAAATTAATCGGACAGTTGCCGCGGCAACAGCAACAAATCATCCTGCTGCGTGACGTGAACGACTGCTCTTACGAAGAAATAGAACAAGCCACCGGACTCACGGCCGTCAATATCCGTGTATTGCTGAGCCGTGCCCGCAAAAAGATACGTGAACAATTTAATGAACTTATGAACTATGAAAGTAAATGAAATAGAACAATTACTAGTCCGATATTATGACGGCGAAACGAATGAGGCCGAAGAAAAAGAACTGAAAAAGTTCTTTGCACAAGAGGACGTTCCGGCACACCTACTTGCCGAGAAAAGACTCTTCGCGCAGCTCGCCTCCCAACCTGAACCGGAAACGCCCGAAGGTCTGGAAAGTAAATTAAGCGGTCTGATAGACGAATGGGATACGCGCGAACGGCGAACCATGAAGATAAAAAAGCGTACACGCATCATCCGCTTGCAGTGGATGGGCAGCATTGCCGCCAGTCTGCTCCTTCTCTTCTCGGTAGGAATGTATCTGTATAAACCTTACACATCTCCTACCCCGCAAGATACCTGCGCTTCTCCTGCCGAAGCATACGCAGAGGCTCAAAAAGCACTGCTCATGTTTTCGTCTGCGCTCAATAAGGGAGTGCAACAAGTGGAAACGGTACACGAGACCACCGAAAAGATACAAGAGAATGTAAACCAACAATTGAAACGAATTAAAAACTTAAAGTGATGAAACGTACATATATTATTACCCTGTTACTGTCCCTCTGCTCATTATTCACTTATGCACAGGACTCTTTTTTTGACAAGTATGCCGATATGGAAGGTGTTACATCTGTATATATATCCAAAGCGATGCTCAGTCTGATGCCCGATATGAAAGCCGAGGGTGTCAATATCGGAAAAATGGCAAGTAAGTTGGACAATATTCAGATTCTGAGTTGTGAAAAGGCGTCTGTCATTGCGCAGATAAAGAAAGATGTCAGCTATATCAACCCCAAGAACGGTTACGAGGAGCTGATGCGCATCAACGATGAAGGTGAGAAGACTACGATTTTCTTGAAACATGATAAGGAAAAGCAAAAGGAATTCGTATTGCTGAGCGAGGAACAGAATGAGCTTACCATCATCATCATCACCGGAAACTTAACATTGCAAGAAATTCAAAGCATCATCAATAAGAACTGACGATGGAGTACTCAAAAAAGACCTTGAGGTTTTGAAAAAAGACCTTGAAGTCTTTGAAAAAGGTGAAGGAGTTTTTTAAAAAGACCTTGGTCTTTTATCAGGCAACTGCTATAACGAAAAACTCTTCCACCTTTTTTCATTATAACAATTTCCTGTGACAGATTTCGCCCATGCAGTACGTTTCACAACAAGTCACTGTACGACAGTACGTTATCCCCACGATATGTGTGAAACATGATTTGCATTTATTCCTGCTCAATCACTTTTTCCGGAAGAAAAGCAGGAAATATATACCTCAAAAACTCTCGTGAGGTTTTTCCCAAACAATGGAAAGAGTTTTTCCAAACAATGGTAACATTCTTCGAAAACAATGCCCATTGTTTGGGGTATAAGATACCGTCTGTCATCTTAGTGTTTATACTTCACCAGCATGACCACCGGATTGGCTTCTTCATCCAATCCCGCTGCCACCTCTTTCAACCGGCCTTGCAGTCCATCTTCTTGATAAGCTTCGACCAACTGACCGGCTGCCAATGTCTGAACAACCGCGATTTCATTATTATTGATTGGGCGCAAAAACATATCCACACCGCGTTTCTTTACAAAATCACTATTGAGCACCTTTGCCTTATAAAGCGCATTGTCCTGCTTATCGTACATGAAATCGTTCATAAAGAATCCTCTTCCGGTAGTAAAATCAAACACTTTCTTTACAGTGTGAATAAAATAATAACGGTCGGTGATAGCTCCCATTGTCAGGAGTATCTCCGGGTCCTTGGTCGGCGCTTTTGCAAGGAAAGGAACCAGTTCGTTTTTTTCGGGCACATAATTATACACCGTGTCCGAAGAACAGTCAACCAACAGCCATTCTCCCCGGTTCGGAATAATCGGACGTACAGAAGCCATCGCCACTCCATCTCCCTGCTGCACACAAGGAGCCTTGACTACATCATACGGAAGATAGATGCCACGAGTGACACTTCCGTCTTTCTTGGAAATGAGCGAGTGATAGGATTTTCCTTTCTCTCTGGGCTGTCCGTCTTTATAATAGACAGACATATCATAACAAATCAGATTGTCTTTATCATAATTAAGGACATCCATGAATTCGGTATCTTTCGGGTGCTCAAAGGAACGCTTGAAGTTTCCCGACAAATCATACACATAGATTTTTTTCGCTGCAGTACAGTTGACAAACATTTCATCACTGCTTTCGTCCAGAATAATTCCGTTGATAAAGTTATATTCTTCGGCACCTTGTCCCTTCCGGTTTATTTTCCGTATGCCCTTACCGGTCTTTCTGTCATAAACAAAAATGTCGCCGTCGTTTGCCCAGTTCTTCACCAACAGATATTTGTCGCCTATATCCATCACACTCCCTTGAGTCACAAATTCATCACTTGTCTCCAATGGAATGTATTCCACATCCATAAAATCCTGAAGGAGCACTTCCTTCTCTGAATGTTCGCCGGCAATATCCACCGTGACCATCGTTGCCTGCTCTTTTTCCGTTCCGCATCCTGCACACACAGCCATCAAGAGCAGTGCTGCAAATAGTTTTGTCTTTTTCATTGTGTTATTTGGTTTGATAAATCATTTCTTCCTTTTCTGTGTGGGCAAAGAAAATTCATGTGTCTGGCTCACCGCACCGTTGCTCTCCGTGGTATAAACCCTGAACACGGCCTCTCCTGTCTTCAGCTTTCTGCCGCCGCGGATTGTTGCCGTATAACGAATCGTATTTCCCACCGGCATATAGGCAATCTGCTGTGCCGGAGAGATAAGGATATGTTTCATGCCGGTCACTTCTTCAATCATGGGAGTGACATTGTAGGCGGGAGCATCACCGTCATTCACCACATCGAATACCAACTTACTGTCTTCCTCGGCATCAATCGTATGATTACGATTGTCATCGATAAAGCGAAGATTCGTGACACGCAAACCCGAATAGGCCGGTGCGTAGCCGTCATATCCTCCTGCCGACGAAGTGCTATAGGACGGGTGCGACGTGCGGCTTTCTATATAATATCCTTCTTCCGTGCCATCGTCCCGCCGGGGGGTAGTCACCGCATTGCCTACTGCAGCCCCGGCCACTGTTCCCACCAAAGCTCCGAACTGTGAGGCGTTATATCCGCCTGCCCTGTCGCCTATAATGGCCCCCAGCACACCGCCGATGGCCGCACCTGCCTGCACTGCCGCCGGGTTTCCCTGCATACCATAAGGAGAACATCCCGACAGGATAAGGGATGAAAGCAATATCAATGCTATTTTTTTCATAATCAATGTGTTTGTTGCTCTTTCTATTGACAAATATACACTTTTCGGGAGAGAAACATCCATTTTTTCCGTTAAAGTTTCATTCTCCCGACTTCTCCTTATCGCTGCGAAACGACAGGCAGATAAGGCTAAATAACATAATTACTGACGAAGGAGGGATATTTTTCCCTATATTTGCCTGCAAGTACTATCAATGAACAAATAAAAAAATGGAATTAAAAGCACAATATCAACAACGGATTGACGAAGCGGGAAAGGAACTTCAGACAGTAAAGAACAAGATTATGCGCATCAGCAGCCTGCGGGTTGTCCTGTTTCTGGCAGGTGTCTTCGGGGTAATCTATGGCTATGATGCCGGAACTGCCGTCTTATGTTTGATTATCGCACTCACGTTCGTACCGTTTCTGATGCTGGTGAAGTTCCACAATGGACTCTTCTTCCGAAAAGAGTGGCTGGAGACATGTATCCGTGTTAATCGGGACGAGATTTCGGCATTGGATAATAACTATGAGCCGTTTGACGAAGGGGCAGAGTTTGTCAACGCAGCCCACCGCTATTCTTTAGACCTCGACATCTTTGGCCATCATTCTCTGTTTCAGGCGATGAACCGCACGTGCACTTCTTTCGGAAAAAACAAACTGGCGGAATGGCTGCAGAAACCTTTGGAAAAGAAGGAAGAAATAGAGGAACGACAGGCGGCAGTCGGCGAACTTGCCGGATATGATAAGTTCCGCGAATCTTTCCGCATCACCGGACTGCTCTACAAGGGTGAGGCCGGCGACCGCAACGAGATTAAGGAATGGACGGAATCTTCTGCTTATTTCAGCCGGATGTGGTGGAGCCGTCCTATGCTTTGGCTTGTGCCTGCGGTCAATACCGTCTTATTGGTATTGGGATTGGCCGGAGTGATTTCGATGAGTTGGCTCGGGCTTGCTTTCGGCACGTTCGTGGTGGCGAGTTTCGGACTTATCAAACATGTCACTAACCTGCAAGGAATATATGACAAGAAACTCCGCATCCTCTCCATTTATGCAAAACTCATTGAACTCATTGATGAACAGGAGATGAAGGCACCGTTGCTTGCCCGCCTCAAAGCGAATTTCGGTACGGATGGAAAGCGGACAACGGAGGTGCTGAAGGAGTTGTCGACCGAACTGGACAGACTGGATTTAAGAAATAATCTGATTATGTATGTACTTTTGGAGGGCTCTATGTTTTGGCAGCTCCGCCAGGTGATGCGCATCGAAGAGTGGAGAAGGAAATATGGGGGCTGCCTTCTGCATTGGCTGGATACGCTCGGAGAAATGGATGCACTCTGTTCGATGGGAACTTTTGCATTCAATCATCCGGCTTATATGTATCCGGTGATAGCCGACAGGCCGTTCGTCTTCCGCGCCCGGGAAATGGGACATCCGCTGATGCCCATAAACCAATGTGTGAAAAACGATGCGGAGATTCCTTCGCGCCCCTTTTTCGTCATTATTACCGGAGCGAATATGGCCGGCAAAAGTACTTATCTGCGTACTATCGGAATAAACTATGTGCTTGCCTGCATCGGCAGTCCGGTGTGTTGTGACTCGCTCGAAATCTATCCTGCCCGACTCATAACCAGCTTGAGGACTTCAGACTCGCTCAATGATAACGAATCGTATTTCTTTGCTGAACTGAAACGTTTGAAACAGATTATCGACCGGCTGAACTCGGGTGAGGAATTATTTATCATTCTGGATGAAATATTGAAAGGCACCAATTCGATGGACAAACAGAAAGGGTCTTTTGCCCTTGTCAAACAGTTGATGACGCTGAAAGCAAACGGCATCATCGCTACGCATGACCTCTTGCTGGGCAAACTAATCGAATACTTCCCTGATGAAATCCGCAATTATTGCTTCGAGGCAGATATCACAAACAATGAGTTGGCTTTTTCCTACAAAATGCGTGAGGGTGTTGCCCGCAACATGAATGCGTGCTTTTTAATGAAAAAGATGGGGCTGGTCATCAACGACTAACCCCACCCAACAATTTATCACATTAACGTCTTAAGCAAGTAAAGTTCACCTTCACAGGCTTGCTTTACTTTCATAACATAAAGAGTCATAGAAAAAATCAAAATTTATTAGTTTCCAAACAGCGTGTGAAGCCCAGCGCATCTTGTCCAGTCAGATAATACACGGAAGATGCTGCTTCATACGTATAAGGGATGAAACGGAACAGCTGGACAGCTGCAAATCTCTTATCTTGAGAAATAAGATAATCCATCCGAACATTACCGTTAGTTTTTACTTGCACATCACTGTCTTTGCCAAATACTTTCTTATCCAACTGGTCGGTCAACGCATGCAAATCGCATACATCAAAGAAACAAGAACCTTCTTTGGTCACACTGCCTGTGGGAGTGTAGACCCATTCTTTGCTCCGCCAGAAAAGGCGAAAAAGAGCTATAAGAAGCAGAATTGTACCGGCTGTCATAAATATCATACTCAAGGTAGATGTGGCGTCGCCCATCCGCAAGGAAGTAACGAAAGCACCAATACCGCCAATGGCAAGTAAGGCCGAAACAATAACTGACGAAACACTAATACGTTTTACTATGTCGGGATGTACTCTTGAAAACAGAGTTACATCAGCTGAAACTGCATTATTCATAATCTTCAAATTTTATTCTGTTACTAATAAGAAAAACATAACTATCCCTATACACTCCCCTATTACCCTGTAGCAACAGGATAATACGAATGCATAAAATACGAGTAAAAGAATAAAATCTAAATCAGAATACGCCTCATGCCAAAGATATAATGCTCGCAGGCATCGTCCCAGCTTTGGCTGCGCGAAGTATCGTAAACACGTTTTGAACAGTGGGCAAGCATGTCCATACGTGTGGCTAATTTGCGCAATAAGGCTTTCATGTATTGTATGGTCTCTATGGAAGAAAAACGGTATAAACGCTCTGCTGAGGTACTTACACGATGGGCCAGTGTGTGGGCATCGCTGAACTCCATATCAGCCAGGCATCTCTCTCTTTCCAAAGGAATGATAGCACCTTCATTTATTGTATGTGCCTGAGTGGAACAGTCATCTTGCACAGCACATTGCTCCGGCACAACTACCGAAGAAGCTACGCTGAAATGCCCTGTTTTGACTCCTGCCAATGCAAGCACAAAGAATAATATGATTGCTATGAATCCTTTCATTTTCTTGTTTTTCTATTGCAAAGATAGCATAATTAGCCTTTCCTGTTTCATTTCCTATATTAAATTAACAAACAACAAGAGAATTTGTTCAACTATTGCAAACAAATAAAAAAGGCCGTAACCACTTGGTTACGACCTTTAATATATATAGTTGTGTACAGATTACTCAGCTTTAGGGGCTTCTTCTGTAGTTGCAGCTTCTGCAGCAGGAGCTTCAGCAGCACTCTTCTTAGAACGACGAGTACGAGTTGTTTTCTTAGCAGTTGCAGTCTTAGCCATGTTTTCATCATAGTCAACTAACTCGATGAAGCACATTTCAGCGTTGTCACCCAGACGATGTCCTGTCTTGATGATACGAGTATAACCACCCGGACGATCTGCTACCTTTACAGAAATTTCTTTGAATAATTCTGTTACAGCGATTTTATCTTGCAAGTTGCTAAATACTACACGACGTGAATTAGTAGTGTCGTCTTTAGACTTTGTAATTAAAGGCTCAACGAATTTCTTCAAAGCTTTAGCCTTTGCAACAGTCGTAGTGATTCTTTTGTGCTTAATCAAAGAACAAGCCATGTTAGATAACATAGCGCTTCTATGAGAAGCAGTACGACCTAAATGATTGAATTTCTTATTATGTCTCATTTTTTATTCTTTATCTAATTTATATTTAGAGATATCGGTTCCAAACGACAGATTCAGACTCTCGAGCAAATCATCAAGCTCCGTGAGCGATTTCTTACCGAAGTTTCTGAACTTCAACAGATCGGTCTTGTTAAACTGTACCAAGTCACCCAATGTTTCTACATCGGCAGCTTTCAAACAGTTCAAAGCACGAACAGAGAGGTCCATATCAACCAGCTTGGTCTTCAGCAACTGGCGCATGTGCAATACTTCTTCATCGAATTCTTCATTGCCGTCCACATCAGAAGTCTCAAGAGTGATCTTTTCGTCAGAGAACAACATAAAGTGATAAATCAATATTTTAGCTGCTTCTTTCAAAGCTTCCTTCGGATGAATGGAACCATCGGTAGTAATTTCCAATATCAGCTTTTCGTAGTCAGTCTTCTGCTCAACACGGAAGTTTTCTACTTGATATTTTACATTACGTATCGGTGTGTAAATAGAATCGATGGGAATTACGTTCACATCAGTACAGTATTCACGGTTTTCGTCAGCCGGAACATAGCCTCTACCTTTGTTAATAGTAATGTCCATCTGTAAAGTTGCTTTTGAATCTAAATGGCAAATAACCAATTCAGGATTTAACACTTCAAATCCAGTCAAATACTTACTTATATCACCTGCCTTAAATTCACTAGAATTCTCAACGGTAATGCTTACCTTTTCGTTTTCAAATTCTTCTACTACTTGCTTAAATCTGACTTGCTTCAGATTTAAGATAATGTTGGTAACATCCTCTTTAACACCTGGAACAGTGGCGAACTCATGTTCTACACCTTCGATTTTAATCGTGTTGATTGCAAATCCTTCCAATGAAGAAAGAAGAATACGGCGCAAAGCATTACCTACGGTAATACCGAAACCGGGTTCGAGTGGACGGAATTCAAATTTACCGAATTTGGAATCCGCTTCCAACATTAATACTTTATCAGGTTTTTGAAATGCTAATATCGCCATGAAATTAATTATTATTTAGAGTACAATTCAACGATCAAGTGTTCTTTAATGTTTTCAGGAATGTCTGCTCTTTCAGGTGTGTGTAAGTACTTACCTGCTTTGATGCTTTCATCCCATTCCAACCAAGGATATTTGCTATGATTGAATCCTGCCAGTGAATTTGCAATCACTTCCAAAGATTTAGATCTTTCGCGTACACCTACAATCTGACCGGGTTTTACAGCGTATGAAGGAATGTTTACCACTTTACCATCTACTGTAATGTGCTTGTGACCTACCAACTGACGAGCAGCTGCACGAGTAGGAGCAATACCCAAACGGAACACCACGTTGTCAAGGCGAGCCTCTAAACTCTGCAACAAGATTTCACCGGTAATACCGGCAGCACTCTCTGCCTTTTCAAACAGGTTACGGAATTGTTTTTCCAATACACCGTAAGTATATTTAGCTTTTTGTTTTTCTGCCAACATGACACCATACTCAGAAGTCTTTCTTCTTCTGTTGTTACCATGCTGTCCGGGAGGATAATTCTTCTTAGATAAAACTTTATCTGCTCCAAAGATTCCTTCACCGAATTTACGGGCAATTCTTGATTTTGGTCCAGTATATCTAGCCATTTTCTTTTTCTAATTTAATTGTTACTAATGAACTTAATTTGTTGCAGCCGCGATTACAGAAAGGAAAGTGCAATCCATTATTAACAAAATCAAGTTACATATAAAAATAGGGTTATCTTTTATACTCTTCTTCTCTTCGGAGGACGACAACCATTGTGAGGAAGCGGAGTTACATCGATAATTTCAGTAACTTCAATACCAGCTCCGTGGATAGTTCTGATAGCAGACTCACGTCCGTTTCCAGGACCTTTAACGTAAGCTTTCACCTTTCTCAGGCCAAGATCAAACGCAACTTTAGCGCAATCTTGTGCAGCCATCTGAGCTGCATAAGGAGTGTTCTTTTTAGAACCTCTAAATCCCATCTTACCTGCAGAAGACCATGAGATAATCTGACCTTCACTATTTGCCAGAGATACAATGATGTTGTTGAATGAAGAATGAACATGCAACTGTCCATTAGCGTCAACCTTCACATTTCTCTTCTTAGCTGCGACTGTTTTTTTTGCCATATCAACAATTATTATTTAGTAGCTTTTTTCTTATTTGCAACTGTTTTCTTTCTTCCCTTACGTGTACGAGCGTTGTTCTTAGTGCTCTGGCCACGAACCGGCAGACCAATACGGTGACGTACACCACGATAGCAACCAATATCCATTAATCGCTTAATGTTTAATTGCACTTCTGAACGAAGATCACCTTCTACTTTGTATTCAGCACCAATGATTTCACGAATTTTAGCAGCCTGGTCATCTGTCCAGTCTTTTACTTTCACATCTCTGTCAACACCAGCCTTATCCAAGATTTTTGCTGAACTACTGCGTCCAATACCATATACATAGGTTAACGCAATCTCGCCTCTCTTATTCTGAGGCAAATCTACACCAACTATTCTTATAGCCATATACTAAATTATTTTTTTTGCAAAAATAATAAATTATCCTTGACGTTGTTTATACTTAGGATTTTTCTTGTTAATAACATACAAACGGCCATTTCGTCTAACGATTTTGCATTCCGGCGTACGTTTCTTTAATGATGCTCTTACTTTCATATCTTATTTCTTTTTTATTTATATCTAAAAACGATTCTTCCTTTAGATAAGTCATAAGGAGACATCTCTACTCTGACCTTATCCCCGGGTAATATTTTAATGTAATGCATTCTCATCTTGCCAGAGATATGAGCAGTAATCTCATGCCCGTTTTCTAGCTCAACACGAAACATTGCATTAGACAATGCTTCAACTATAACTCCATCTTGTTCTATTGCGGATTGCTTTGCCATATTAAATTGCTTTATCTCCTAATACTTGTTCGACATATTCAAATGAGGATAAAATATCTGCCTTTCCTACTCCTATTGCAACAGTATGTTCAAAGTGAGCAGCACATTTCCTATCTCTCGTGCGTACTGTCCATCCATCTCTCTCCATCACAATCTGACGAGAGCCCAACGTAATCATTGGTTCAATGGCAATACACATTCCTTTTTTCAATAGAGTGCCATATCCTCTTTTACCATAATTGGGTACTTGTGGGTCTTCATGCATTTCTTTACCAATACCGTGTCCCACAAATTCTCTTACCACACCATAAGCATTTGATTCGCAATGCTGCTGAACCGCATAGCCTACATCACCCAATCTTTTTCCATGAATGGCATTCTCAATGCCAAGATAAAGAGCTTCTTTTGTTGTTTTCAAAAGTTTTCTTACTTCCGGATCAACTTCACCAACACAAAATGTATAGGCAGAATCACCACAGAAACCATTCATGTAAGTACCACAATCAACAGAAACGATATCCCCTTCTTTCAAAGGTATATCATTCGGAATGCCGTGTACAACCTGATCATTTACAGAAGTACATAATGTACTGGGAAACGGATCACCATTTTGGTTTGGGAAACCTTTAAAAGTAGGAATAGCACCATTATCTCTAATAAACTCTTCTGCTACCTTATCCAGTTCCCTGGTTGTTACACCTGGTTTTATCAATTTAGCAACTTCAGCCAGAGTTTTACCTACAAGTAGGTTACTCTGACGAAGCAGCTCTATCTCATCATCTGTCTTAAGAAATATCATCTTCAGACTAAATTAATATGCAGCGACATTACCTGAGCGACCCTTAATTCTTCCGGAATTCAATAATCCGTCATAGTGACGCATCAACAGATGACTTTCAACTTGCTGAAGAGTATCTAATACCACACCAACAAGAATCAACAATGATGTTCCACCGAAGAACTGGGCAAACTCAGCCTTTACTCCGAATACACCTGCAAAAGCAGGGAAAATAGCAATAACAGCCAAGAAAATAGAACCCGGCAGAGTAATACGAGACATAATCGCATCTATATACTCAGCTGTATTCTTACCTGGTTTTATTCCCGGAATAAAACCATTATTTCTCTTCATATCTTCTGCCATCTGGTTCGGGTTTATTGTAATTGCAGTATAGAAATATGTAAATACAATAATCAATATTGCAAAAACAAGGTTATACCAGAAGCTAGTATGATCTACAAATGCACGTACAATACCACTTGCTGTAGCAGCATTAGAAAAGCCTACTAATGTAATAGGAATAAACATAATTGCCTGAGCAAAAATGATAGGCATTACATTCGCAGCATTCACTTTCAAAGGAATATATTGTCTGGCACCACCATATTGCTTATTGCCTACAATACGTTTTGCATATTGTACAGGAATCTTGCGAACCCCCTGAACCAAAAGAATGGCTCCTGCAATAACGAATAGTAAGAATACTATTTCCAATAAGAACATAACGATACCACCGGCACCCGGAGAAGATAAACGGGAAACGACTTCCTGAAACAAAGATTGAGGCAAACGTGCAATGATACCAATCAAAATAATGAATGAAATACCATTACCGATACCTTTATCAGTAATTCTTTCTCCAAGCCACAGGATAAACATACTTCCTGCTGCCAAAATGATGGTAGAAGTAATAATAAAGAATGTCCAATCTAATGAAGCATTAAGTGATGGGCCAGCCTGCATCTTTAAGTTAATCAGATATGAGGGAGCCTGGAAAATCAAGATAGCAATTGTCAATATACGAGTATACTGATTGATTTTTCGTCTACCACTTTCACCTTCACGTTGGATTTTCTGAAAGTAGGGAACAGCAATCGCTAAAAGCTGAATCACAATTGATGCCGAAATATATGGCATAATTCCCAATGCAAAAATAGATGCATTTGAGAACGCTCCTCCAGAGAACATGTTTAACAAGGCTAACAAACCTTCACTCGTTTGTTTATGCAACTGAGTTAACATAGCAGGGTTAATACCTGGCAGAACCACGTAAGAACCAAACCTGTAAATTGCAACAAATAATATAGTAATGAGGATCCTTTGTCTCAGATCCTCAATTTTCCATATATTCTTTAATGTTTCAATAGATTTTCTCATTGAATCAGAGTTTTACTGCATTACCACCAACAGCTTCGATTGCAGCTACCGCACTCTTTGAAAAAGCATTAGCTTCCACATCAAGCTTAGTAGTCAAACTACCGTTACCTAGTACTTTTACCAATTGATTAGAAGAAATGAAACCAGCTTCAATAAAGTCATTCATACCTACCTTAGTCAGATTCTTAGCTTCAGCCAATTTCTGAATAGTTTCAAGGTTAATAGCTTTATATTCTACACGGTTAATATTCTTAAAACCAAACTTCGGAACACGACGTTGAAGAGGCATCTGTCCACCTTCAAAACCAATCTTCTTTGAATAACCTGATCTTGATTTAGCACCTTTATGACCTCTTGTAGAAGTACCACCCAAACCAGATCCCGGGCCACGGCCAATTCTTTTTCTAGTCTTTGTAGATCCTTCTGCAGGTTTTAAATTACTTAAATTCATATCGTAATTAGTTTTTTTATTAACAATGAATTACTTAACGATGGCAACCAGGTGTTTTACCTTTTCAACCATTCCCAGAATAGAAGGAGTTGCTTCGTGCTCAACCACACGATTCATCTTGCGAAGTCCCAGCGCATCGAGTACTCTCTTTTGATCAGCAGGAGCACCAATTCTACTTTTTACTTGTTTAATCTTAATAGTTGACATATTTCCTCCTTATCCTCTAAATACTTTTTCCATACTTACACCTCTGTTCTGAGCTACCATGCGAGCATCTCTCATTTCACCCAAAGCCAGGATTGTAGCTTTTACCAAGTTGTGCGGGTTAGAAGAACCTTTTGACTTAGCCAAAACGTCTGTAATACCAACACTTTCCAAAACAGCACGCATAGCGCCACCTGCTACAACACCAGTACCGGTAGAAGCCGGTTTGATGAATACTTCGGCACCGCCGAATCTAGCAGATTGTTCGTGAGGAACTGTGCCTTTCAGAACGGGAACGCGAGTAAGGTTCTTTTTAGCTGCCTCTACGCCTTTAGCAATAGCAGCTGTAACTTCACCTGCTTTACCAAGACCCCAACCAATGATACCGTCTTCGTTTCCAACAACGACAATTGCAGAGAAGCTGAATGTTCTACCACCCTTTGTTACCTTTGTAACACGGTTGATAGCAACCAATCTGTCTTTTAACTCTATATCGTTAGTTATCTTAACTCTATTATTAACTGCCATAATTGATTAAAATTTAAGTCCACCGTTACGAGCAGCGTCAGCTACTTCTTTTATTCTCCCATGATACAAGTAACCATTACGGTCGAATACGACAGTCGTAATACCAGCTTCCTGAGCCTTCTTGGCAATCAGTTCACCAACTTTAGCAGCCTGTTCTTTCTTAGGCATAGCTTCCATTCCCAAAGATGAAGCTGCAGCCAAAGTTCTACCAGACAAGTCATCGATAACTTGAACGTAAATCTGCTTGTTACTTCTAAACACACTCATACGCGGACGTTCAGTAGTACCTGAAATCTTATTGCGTACTCTATATTTGATCTTGATTCGTCTTTCTAATTTTGTTGTCATGATAATACAATTTTATGTAAATTATTTAGCACCGGCTGACTTACCAGACTTTCTACGAATTTCTTCGCCAACAAACTTAATACCTTTACCTTTATAAGGTTCCGGCTTACGGAAAGAACGTATTTTTGAACAAACCTGACCCAGCAGTTGTTTGTCACAAGATTCCAATATAATAAGAGGGTTCTTATTTCTTTCTGACTTAGTTTCTACCTTGATTTCAGGAGGTAACTGCATAAAGATATTATGAGTATAACCCAAAGCGAAATCAATAATATTACCATTGTTTGAAGCACGGTAACCTACACCGACAAGTTCCAGTTCTTTTTTGTAACCTTCAGAAACACCAACAACCATGTTGTTAACCAATGAGCGATACAAGCCGTGGAAAGCATGTCTCTGCTTTGTGTTATCCAACATTGCATTTTCATTTTCTGTCAACACCACATGTCCATCTTCAACAGCAACATTGATAGAGGGATCAACAAATTGGCTTAATTCGCCTTTAGGACCTTTTACTGTAACTACATTGTCCTTCAGAGTAACTGTTACTCCAGCGGGAATACTAATGGGTAATTTTCCTATTCTTGACATTGCTTATCCTCCTAATTAATATACGTAACAAAGAACTTCACCACCAATTTTCAGCTCGGCAGCTTCTTTGTTAGTCATTACACCTTTGGAAGTAGATATTATAGCAATACCTAAACCATTAATTACTCTCGGCATGTCTTTGTAACCCGTATACTTACGTAAACCCGGAGTAGAAACTCTAATAAGCTTCTTAATAGCATTTACTTTGTTTACTGAGTCGTACTTCAAAGCCACTTTGATAGTTCCTTGAGGACCATCTTCTACAAACTTGTAGTTCAGAATGTAGCCTTTGTCGAAAAGAATCTTAGTGATTTCCTTTTTCAAATTTGAGGCAGGCACTTCTACTACTCTGTGCTTTGCACTAATTGCATTTCTCAATCTGGTGAGATAATCTGCGATTGGATCTGTCATATAAATAATTAATTAAATTAATCAGGACCACCCTGACAATATTTAAAAATAAAAAGAATTACCAGCTTGCTTTCTTAACGCCCGGAATCAATCCATTAGAAGCCATTTCGCGGAACTGAATTCTTGAGATTCCGAACTGACGAATATAACCTTTAGGACGACCAGTCAATTTACAACGATTATGCAAACGAATAGGATTAGAATTCTTAGGAAGAGCCTGTAATTTCTGAGCAGCTTCAAAAGCTTCAGCAGGGTCACCTGAATTAACAATCTTCTTCAACGCAGCACGTTTTTCAGCATATTTGGCTACAAGTTTGGCTCTTTTTACTTCACGAGCCTTCATTGATTCTTTTGCCATAATATATTAATCTTTTTTTGAGTTTTTAAACGGTAAACCAAATTCCTTCAACAAAGCATAACCTTCTTCATCTGTCGGAGCAGAAGTTACAAAGGTAATATTCATTCCGAGAATTTTAGTAATACTATCGATATTTATTTCAGGGAAAATGATTTGTTCCTGAATACCCAATGTATAATTACCTCTTCCATCGAACTTGCTTTCGATACCTTTGAAGTCACGAATACGTGGCAAAGCAACACGAACAAGTTTTTCAAGGAACTCATACATTCTTTCACGACGCAAAGTCACCATTACGCCAATCGGCATTTTCTTACGTAACTTAAAGTTAGCGATATCTTTACGTGAAACTGTTGCAACAGCTTTCTGACCAGTAATTGCTGTTAACTCATTAATAGCAACTTCAATAATCTTCTTATCAGCAACAGCCATACCCAATCCTTGATTGATAACAATCTTCTTAAGTACGGGGATCTGCATTGTTGAAGAATATTGGAACTGATTCTTCAATGCAGGCGCAATGCGCTCTGCATATTCTTTCTTAAGGCTAGCAGTATTACTCATTATTTAATCTCCTCTCCTGATTTTTTAGCATAACGAACAAATGTTCTACCATCAGAACTTTCTCTTCTTCCCACACGTGTTGGCTTGCCTGTTTTAGGATCAACCAAATTCAAGTTTGAGATATGTATAGCAGCTTCCTGCTTTACGATACCACCCTGAGGGTTCTTTGCATTAGGTTTGGTACTTTTCGATACCATATTGATACCTTCTACAAGTGCACGTCCTTCTTTAACAAGAACTTTCAGCACACGGCCAGTTTTACCTTTATCTTCACCAGAGTTTACGTAAACTGTATCGCCTTTTTTTATATGTAATTTACTCATTACTTAAATCTTTTACAAAATTAAAGTACTTCAGGTGCAAGTGATACCACTTTCATGTTTGCAGCACGCAACTCTCTTGCAACAGGGCCAAAGATACGACTTCCTCTAATTTCACCTGCGTTGTTCAATAATACGCAAGCATTATCATCAAAACGAATATAAGAACCATCAGCACGACGGATTTCTTTCTTAGTACGTACAATTAAAGCCTTTGATACTGCACCTTTTTTAACATCACTAGAGGGGATTACACTCTTGATAGAAACTACAATGACATCCCCTACAGAAGCGTAACGTCTCTTCGTACCGCCTAATACGCGGATACAAAGAGCTTCTTTAGCGCCACTGTTGTCACACACTGTAAGTCTGGATTCTACTTGTATCATAATTACTTAGCTCTTTCAATTATTTCAACCAATCTCCATCTCTTAGTTTTGCTCAAAGGACGAGTTTCCATGATGTGTACTGTATCACCTACATTACATTCATTCTTTTCATCATGAGCATGGTATTTTTTCGTTTTAGAAACGAACTTACCATAAATAGGGTGTTTTTCTTTAAACTTAGCAGCAACAGTAATGGTCTTATCCATCTTATTGCTTACTACAACACCTGTTCTTTCTTTTCTTAAATTTCTAGCTTCCATGAGGACCATTATTATTTGTTAAGTTCTCTCTGATGCAATTCTGCCTTCATACGCGCAATCGTTCTGCGTAACTTTTTAATCTGTGCAGGATTATCCAGCGGAGAGATAGAATGATTTAAAACCATCTGATTGTAATTGGCTACTTCAGCTTCAATTCTTTCTGCCAATTCATTGGTAGCTATTTCTCTAATTTCTGCAATCTTCATAATAAATTAAGCATTTTGGTTTTGAGCATCGTAATCACGTCTAACTATAAACTTAGTAGTAACAGGAAGTTTCTGAGCTGCAAGGCGCAGAGCTTCTTTAGCTACTTCATAAGGAACACCTTCTGCCTCGATGATAATGCGACCCGGAGTAACCGGAGCAACGAAGCCTTCAGGAGCACCTTTACCTTTACCCATACGCACATCAGCAGGCTTACGAGTAATAGGTTTGTCCGGGAAAATACGAATCCAAATCTGTCCTTGACGTTGCATATATCTTGTTACCGCAATACGTGCAGCTTCAATTTGTCTACCTGTAATCCATTTAGTCTCCAAAGATTTAATTCCAAATGAGCCAAAAGCCAATTGGTTTCCTCTTTGAGCATTTCCTTTCTGACTGCCCTTCTGCTGTCTTCTGAATTTTGTCTTTTTCGGTTGTAACATAATTCCTAAAATTCAAATCCGTTAGCGATTGTTTTTCTTTCTTTTGAAGTTCTTACCACCGTTGTTGTTGCCATTTCCACCGCGACCGCTCTCTTTTGTCTGAGTAAAGTTCGGTGCTAATTCTTTCTTGCCATACACTTCACCACGGCAAATCCATACTTTGATACCCAGCAAACCAACCTTAGTCAAAGCTTCAGCATGACAGTAGTCGATATCTGCACGGAATGTATGCAACGGAGTTCTTCCTTCTTTATACATTTCAGAACGAGCCATTTCAGCGCCATTCAAACGTCCTGAAATCAATACTTTGATACCTTCAGCACCCATACGCATGGTATTTGCGATAGCCATTTTAATGGCACGGCGATAGGCAATCTTACCTTCTACCTGACGAGCGATATTGTTAGCTACAATAACAGCATCCAGCTCAGGTCTCTTCACTTCAAAGATATTAATCTGAATATCCTTATCCGTGATTTTCTTCAACTCTTCTTTCAGCTTGTCAACTTCCTGACCGCCTTTACCAATGATAATACCCGGACGAGCTGTACAAACTGTGATTGTCACCAATTTCAGTGTACGTTCAATAACAATTCTTGAAACGCTGGCTTTTGCAAGTCTGGCATTCAAATATTTACGGATTTTGCTGTCTTCCAACAAAGCGTCACCATAATCATTGCCACCGTACCAGTTAGAATCCCATCCTCTGATAATTCCTAAACGGTTGCTTATCGGATTAACTTTCTGTCCCATCTAGTCTTAATTTTGATTATCATTAGTATTCTTAGAATCAACGAACAAAGTCACGTGATTTGAACGTTTGCGAATTCTGTAACCTCTTCCCTGTGGAGCCGGACGCATTCTTTTCAGCATTGCACCACCATCAACATAAATCTTTGTTACAAACAATTCACCGTCCTCTGCTTTACGTTCGTTTTTCTGTTCCCAGTTAGCAATAGCAGAGCGCAATAGCTTTTCCACTCTTGCAGAAGCTTCTTTAGAAGAAAACTTCAAGACACCCAATGCACGGTTCACTTCCATACCACGAATCATGTCAGCCACGAGACGCATTTTGCGTGGAGATGTAGGAACATTTTGCAACTTTGCAAAATACATGGTCTTAAGGGCTTCTTTTCTTTTTTCAGCCGATATTTTTTTTCTTGCTCCCATTATTTATTACTTTATTATTTCTTCAGATTATCCTGCTTATTTTTTCTTATTACCTGCATGGCCGCGGAATGTACGTGTCGGTGCAAATTCACCCAATTTGTGTCCTACCATGTTTTCTGTAACGTAAACAGGAATAAATTTATTTCCGTTATGAACTGCAACTGTGTGCCCTACAAAATCAGGCGAGATCATCGAAGCTCTAGCCCAAGTCTTAACGACAACCTTCTTGCCGCTTTCATTCATAGCAAGCACTTTCTTTTCAAGTTTAACGTTAATATATGGACCTTTTTTTAATGAACGACTCATAATTTACTCAATTAATCAGTTATTACTTTCTTCTCTCAATAATATACTTAGAAGACTGTTTCTTCGGAGCTCTTGTCTTCAAGCCCTTAGCATACAAGCCTGTACGTGATCTTGGATGACCTCCTGAAGCACGTCCTTCACCACCACCCATCGGGTGATCAACCGGGTTCATAACAACACCACGGTTGCGAGGACGACGTCCCAACCAACGAGAACGACCTGCCTTACCAGAGCTTTCCAATCCATGATCAGAGTTACCTACGCTACCAATAGTAGCCTTACAAGCACTAAGTATTTGTCTTACTTCACCTGAAGGCAATTTGATTACACAATACTTACCTTCTCTTGAAGTCAACTGAGCAAAATTACCAGCCGATCTTACCAAAGCTGCACCTTGACCCGGACGCAATTCAATATTGTGAATTACAGTACCGACAGGGATGTTTTCGAGTGGAAGTGCGTTACCAATCTCAGGCGCTGCACTAACTCCAGACATCAAAGTGCTACCAACTTGCAATCCATTAGGAGCAATAATATATCTTTTTTCACCATCAGCATAAAACAACAAAGCGATACGAGCCGAACGATTCGGATCGTATTCAATAGTTTTAACCACTGCTGGAACGCCGTCTTTATTTCTCTTGAAATCAATAAAACGGTATTTTTGCTTATGACCACCGCCGACATAGCGAACCGTCATTTTACCGACATTATTACGACCTCCTGATACACGTTTTCCGCTTACAAGAGACTTTTCTGGTACTGACGCAGTAATTTCCTCAAAAGTACCAATAATCTTATGTCTTTGCCCCGGTGTTGTGGGCTTAAATTTACGTACTGCCATCTTTATTAAATATTGCTATAAAAATCAATAGTATCACCTTCCTTCAATGTAACAATTGCTTTCTTATAAGCATTTGTACGGCCACTGATAAGTCCAGTTTTAGTATAACGGCTCTTATTCTTTCCAGAATATCTTAGCGTATTTACATCTACTACTGTAACATTATACAAAGCTTCAATCTCATTCTTAATTTCCAACTTGTTAGCCTCAGGACGTACAATAAAGCCGAAACGGTTTAACTTTTCGGTAATCGCAGTCATTTTCTCTGTAACCAACGGTTTAATAATAATTCCCATTATCTAAGCCTCCTTTTTAAATTAAGATAAGATATTCTCGATAGCTTTGAGCGAACTTTCTGTAACAACAAGGGTTTCAGCATCCAATACTTTGTAAGTATTTAATGCAGAAGCAATTGCTACGTTAGCACGTTCGATGTTACGAGCTGACAAATATACGTTTTTATTAGCTTCCGGCAAAACCAAAAGCAACTTCTTGTCAGCAATTTTAAGATTATTTACCATTGCAACGAAATCTTTTGTCTTAGGAGCTTCAAAAGTGAAGTCTTCAACGATAACGATTGCGTTTGCTTGTGCTTTATAAGACAAAGCTGACTTACGAGCCAATGTCTTAACTTTTTTATTCAGTTTGAACCAGTAGTCACGAGGTTTTGGACCAAATACACGAGCACCACCTACCAAAACCGGAGAGTTGATATCACCGCGACGTGCACCGCCACCACCTTTTTGACGACCTAATTTACGAGTAGAACCGCTGATTTCGCTTCTTTCTTTAGATTTGTGAGTTCCCTGACGTTGGTTAGCCATAAACTGTTTAACATCCAGATAGATAGCGTGATCATTGGGTTCAATTCCGAAGATTGATTCGTTTAACGTAACCTTTCTTCCGGTGTCTTCACCTTTAATATTTAATACGTTAACTTCCATTATTTTTCAATTATTACGATTGAACCTTTGCAACCCGGTACCGAACCTTTAATCAAAAGAAGATTGTGTTCCGGAATCACTTTTAATACCTGTAAGTTATGTGTAGTAACGCGGTCACCACCCATTTGGCCACCCATACGCATTCCTTTGAATACTTTTGCAGGGTAAGAACAAGCACCGATAGAACCCGGTTTACGAGCGCGGTTGTGCTGACCGTGAGTAGTCTGACCTACACCACCAAATCCATGTCTTTTTACAACACCTTGGAAACCTTTACCCTTAGAAGTACCAACAACATCTACATAAGCAGCGTCATTGAACAATTCTACAGTAATTGCATCTCCTAAATTCAATTCTGTTTCAAAATCTTTGAACTCGGCCAAGTGTCTCTTTGGAGTTACACCAGCTTTTTTAAAGTGTCCCATCAAAGGTTTGGTAGTGTGTTTTTCCTTTTTGTCCTGGAAACCTACCTGAACAGCTGCATAGCCGTCTTTTTCGACACTCTTAATCTGAGTAACTACACAAGGACCAGCTTCGATAACAGTGCATGGTACATTCTTACCATCAGCACTGAAAACGGATGTCATTCCGATTTTCTTTCCTAATAATCCTGGCATTTCAGTTAATTTTTAATGGATTAAACTTTAATTTCTACTTCTACACCACTCGGTAACTCCAACTTCATCAGAGCATCTACTGTCTTAGCTGTTGAGCTATAGATATCGATTAATCTCTTATAAGAAGAAAGTTCAAACTGTTCACGTGACTTCTTGTTAACGAAAGTCGAACGGTTTACAGTGAAAATACGTTTGTGAGTAGGCAATGGAATAGGACCGCTAACAATAGCGCCTGTAGCCTTCACTGTTTTCACGATCTTTTCAGCAGATTTATCTACCAAGTTGTGATCGTATGATTTCAGTTTAATTCTAATTTTTTGACTCATTAGATTGTTATTTATAAAATGATTAAAAACATATAAAGTGGGGCCGGATTAAGAGTCATTCGCTAACCCGTCGCCCCAAATTATTCTTTATTATACTAAGTCTACACGACCCTTCACTTCTTCAAGAACTGTCTTAGCAATTGAGCTAGACACCTGAGCATGATGGTCATAAGTCATAGATGAAGTTGCACGACCTGAGGTAATGGTACGCAAAGCTGTTACATAACCGAACATTTCAGCCAAAGGCACTTTTGCTTTAACAATACGAGCACCAGAACGGCTTGATTCCATACCTTCTACCTGACCGCGACGTTTGTTCAAGTCACCGATAACATCACCCATGTTTTCTTCGGGAGTTACAACTTCCAATTTCATGATAGGTTCTGTCAATACAGGGCCTGCTTTAGCACAAGCGTTCTTGTACGCCTGAATAGCACAGATTTCAAATGACAACTGGTCAGAGTCAACCGGGTGGAATGAACCATCCTTCAAAACTACTTTCAGTGAATCAAGCGGATAACCTGCCAACACACCATTTTTCATTGCTGTTTGGAAACCTTTCTGAACCGACGGTATGAATTCCTTAGGAATGTTACCACCCTTCACTTCATCAACAAACTGCAAGCCACCTTGAGTAAAGTCGTCATCAACCGGGCCGATTGCTACGATGATATCAGCAAATTTACCACGACCACCAGATTGTTTCTTGTAAACTTCACGTAACTCAACAGTCTTTGTAATAGCTTCCTTATAGTTAACCTGAGGTTTACCTTGGTTACATTCTACCTTGAACTCACGTTTCAGACGATCAATGATGATATCCAAGTGAAGCTCACCCATACCAGAAATAATAGTCTGACCTGACTGTTCATCAGTCTTAACTGTAAATGTCGGGTCTTCTTCAGCCAACTTAGCCAAACCGTTAGACAGTTTATCCAAGTCTTTCTGAGTTTTAGGTTCAACTGCAATACCGATAACCGGATCAGGGAATTCCATAGATTCCAATACAATCGGTGCTTCTTCATCACACAAAGTATCACCTGTACGGATATCCTTGAAACCAACACCTGCACCAATATCACCTGCACAGATTACTTCAACAGGGTTCTGCTTATTTGAGTGCATCTGGAACAAACGTGAGACACGTTCTTTCTTGCCAGAACGAGTGTTATAAATATAAGAACCAGCCTCTACTTTACCAGAGTAAACACGGAAGAAAGTCAAACGACCTACATAGGGGTCGGTTGCAATCTTAAACGCCAAAGCTGAAGTTTTTTCATCTTCACTAGGCTTGCGGTCTTCCTCTGCACCTGTATTAGGGTTAGTACCCACGATAGCAGGAGTATCCAGCGGAGAAGGCAAGAATGCACAAACATAATCAAGCAATGTCTGAACTCCCTTGTTCTTGAATGAAGAACCACAGAACATCGGAACGATTTCCATCTTCAAGGTTCCTGCACGCAGAGCACGCAAAATTTCTTCTTCAGTGATAGTAGAAGGATCGTCAAAGAACTTCTCCATCAAAGCATCATCGAAATCAGCAACTTTTTCAAGTAATTTTTCTCTCCATTCATTAGCTTCGTCAACCAAGTTTGCAGGGATATCTTCCACACTGTAGTCTGCACCCATAGTCTCGTCATGCCACAAGATAGCTTTCATCTTGATCAAATCAACAACACCCTTGAAACTTTCTTCTGCACCGATAGGAATTACAACAGGACAAGGATTTGCACCGAGCACAGTTTTCATCTGACGAACAACTTCAAAGAAGTCAGCACCCGAACGGTCCATTTTGTTAACATAACCGATACGAGGTACATTGTATTTATCAGCCTGACGCCATACTGTTTCTGACTGAGGTTCTACACCACCAACAGCACAGTAAGCAGCAACAGCTCCATCCAACACACGTAATGAGCGCTCTACTTCAGCAGTAAAGTCAACGTGTCCCGGAGTATCAATCAAGTTAATCTTATAAGTATTGCCTGCATATTTCCAACGAGTTGTTGTTGCTGCAGAGGTAATAGTAATACCACGTTCCTGCTCCTGAGCCATCCAGTCCATTGTAGCTGCACCATCATGAACTTCACCAATTTTGTGAGTCAGACCGGTGTAGAACAAAATACGTTCCGAAGTGGTTGTCTTACCGGCATCGATGTGAGCCATGATACCGATATTGCGGGTCAAATGCAAATCATTTTTAGCCATTTTCGTCCTTTACTTATTTAATTATTACTTGATTAGAATCTGAAGTGAGCGAATGCACGGTTAGCTTCTGCCATACGGTGCATATCTTCTTTACGCTTGAAGGCACCACCCTGTTCGTTGAATGCGTCGATGATTTCAGCAGCCAATTTATCTGCCATTGATTTACCACCACGTTTACGAGCGAAAAGGATCAAGTTTTTCATTGAGATTGATTCCTTGCGATCAGGACGGATTTCAGTAGGAACTTGGAATGTAGCACCACCTACACGGCGAGACTTAACTTCCAGCTGAGGAGTTACGTTATCCAAAGCCTTCTTCCAGATTTCCAAAGCTGATTTTTCTTCGTTAGGAAGTTTTGTTTTTACTGTTTCCAATGCAGCATAGAAGATTTCATAAGAGGTATTCTTCTTTCCATCATACATCAGATGGTTAACGAATTTAGAAACCTTCTGGTCATTAAATACCGGATCCGGAAGGATCACACGTTTTTTTGGTTTTGCTTTTCTCATTTTTCTTTAAAAAATAATGTTTTTTGTTTGGGGCTGCGACTCTTGTTTACTTCAACGCTTCCACCGAAGCATTTACTCAACCTTTATAGCTTATTCCAACAAACCAAAAACTTAAATTAAAATACTTTTTTCTTTTCGGAATTTCAGCTAGGCTTCAAATTACTTTTTACCTTTTCCTTTTGCAGGAGCTGCTTGTCCAGCTTTCGGGCGCTTAGCACCGTATTTAGAACGTCTTTGTGTACGACCAGCCACACCTGCTGTATCCAAAGTACCACGAACGATGTGATAACGTACACCCGGAAGGTCTTTCACACGACCACCGCGAACCAATACGATTGAGTGTTCTTGCAAGTTGTGTCCTTCTCCCGGAATGTAAGAGTTCACTTCCTTAGAGTTTGTCAGACGTACACGAGCAACTTTACGCATTGCTGAATTCGGTTTCTTCGGAGTAGTAGTATACACACGAACACAAACACCACGTCTTTGAGGACATGAATCCAGTGCCGGAGACTTACTTTTCTCAACCAAAACCTCTCTTCCTTTTCTTACTAACTGTTGAATAGTAGGCATTTTGTTTGATTTTTAATTGTTATATATTGTTTATTAATTTACTAATTCAATCCAAAACTATACATTTTGGGCTGCAAAGTTACGAATAACATTTTAATAAACAATACTTTTAAGCAATAAAAATAGTCTGTCTCTCAAAAAAATCTTTTGAAAGACAGACTAATATGCCATTTATACGACAAAGTATAGCTTATGCTTCTCCCTTAAAGCCGCTCATAGGCGGAATAAAAGTCTTGCCGTCAGGACCACCGTTGGCACCATTCATCTCTTCAGGCATACGGACCGGTCCGAAATTACGTTCATATTTTGCCACATTTTCTTGCAAAGCATACATCAGGCGCTTAGCATGCTCAGGAGTCAATACAATACGAGATTGCACCCCTGCTTTCGGCAATCCGGGCATTACACGCACGAAATCTACTATAAATTCAGAGCTGGAATGTGTAATTATGGCAAGATTGGCATAAGTGCCTTGTGCTACTTCTTCTTTCAACTCTATTTGGAGCTGATTGTTGTTTTTTTCGTTTTCCATGATTATTTTCTTCTATATTAAAAGGTAAATATTATCTGCTTCTTAGTAGCAGACGAGCAAAAGTAAGGAAAAGGAATCAATCAAGCAACAATAGACACACTAAATATCATTTTTTTCTATAGAAGAGAGAGCATAAGGAATAGTAAACCAGAAACAAGCTCCTTTTCCCTCCTCTGATTCTACACCAATACATCCTCCCATTTTTTCCACAATAGTGCGACAAATTGCAAGTCCCAGCCCCGTACCCGGTTTAGCGGAATCAAGTCTGACAAATCGTTCAAACACTTTTTGCTTTTGAGATTCAGGAAGACCGCATCCGGTATCAGACACATAAAAATAAAGCATTTTCCCATGAATTTCATAGCCTAAATGAATGCTGCCTTTGGTCGTAAACTTAATAGCATTTGTCAATAGATTAATAAGCACTTGAGAAAGCCGTTTTTTCTCCGTCACAATAAAGCAAGGAGCAGAAAGTGTAACACAATTCAAGACAACCTCCTCTGTGATAATCCGTGTACGCATCGCGCTTGCCAGTTCTTCCAGTAACATATTCAGTTCCACTTCTTCCTCTGCAAAAGTCAATGTTCCCGATTCTATTTTCGACAGGTCCAAAATATCATTAATAAGCTGAAGCAACAATGAACAATTATTTTCCAGAACGTCCGCATACATTCGCTTTTCTTCCTCGGTAGCAGCAGTAACAATCAAGTTCGAGAACCCCATAATAACATTAAGCGGCGTTCGTATCTCATGGCTCATATTGGCAAGAAACACCGATTTGTTTTGATTAGCGGCTTCGGCTTGAGCCTGTGCAGCCCTAGCTTCCCTCAATTCGACTTGTAATTGGCGGTTGAGTTCTTCCAGTTCTTCTATTGTTTTCATAGCGGCCTAATGTATCTCCCTCCCTGCTCCCTAAGGATGGCATAAATATATAAAAGCGTGGGAACTGTTTTAATGTCTTATCTGCGTTAGAGGTATCCCCATACCCACGGAACAAATAAAAACAACAGTCCCACGCCGTTATGCATATTTCCTTTTAGAAGGAAGTATAAACACACGACGTGAGCGTTCTGTTGTATCCACTTTGTTCCGCTTCGAAAATTGGGGATTTTCTAACACAAAGTAATATCAAAAACGCTCTATTAACATTAACATATCAAACACGAACTCTCTTTGTCGCTTTGACTGACTACAAATATAGATATATTATTCTGAAAAAGGGACTATTATTATCAAACTTTTAGAAAAACAATGAGAGTCTGTTTAAAAATGGCTGAAATCTTTTTATCATCAAATATGATTTACGAATAATTTGGAAGATCGGTTGCCAATTCACACGTAGGCACGCATCGGTTCATACATACGGTGGCGTAAGCCTACACATACGTATGCATAAGCCTATACATATATATGTCATTGTGTCAGGTTAAGTCGACCTTATTAGCTAAGAAATCTGTGCTATGTAATGGCGGGGAAAAGTGATAGAGCCAGAGAAAGAGAATATACCGGTTTATTAAATAAAAAAGGTCGGTCTCCCCTTAGGAAAACCGACCTTCTATTTAGAGTCTTGATGAATTGTATTATTCTACTTCACTATAGTCAAGTACATTTTTGCGATTTGCCAAGATGCGGTCGTATTCTTCTTTTGAACCAACAACAATCTTTTCAAATTCACGCTGTCCGGTACCGGCAGGAATCAAGTGACCACAAATCACATTTTCCTTCATACCTTCCAGTTTATCTACTTTACCATTGATGGCAGCTTCGTTCAGAACCTTGGTTGTTTCCTGGAATGATGCAGCCGACATGAAGCTTGAAGTTCCCAAAGCAGCGCGAGTAATACCTTGCAGAATCTGAGTAGATGTTGCAGGGATAGCGTCACGCACTTCAACGGGTTTCAAGTCACGACGCTTCAACATACTGTTCTCATCACGCAACTTACGGGCAGTTACAATCTGACCCGGTTGTAAGTTCTGAGAATCACCTGCGTCAACGACAACTTTCTTACCCCAGATGCGGTCATTTTCTTCCATGAAATCTTGCTTATCCACCACTTGCTGTTCCAAGAAGCGGGTATCGCCCGGTTCATCAATTTCAACTTTACGCATCATTTGACGAACGATAATCTCAAAGTGCTTATCATTAATCTTCACACCTTGCAGACGATAAACATCCTGTACCTCGTTTACGATATATTCCTGCACAGCCGTAGGGCCTTTAATGGCCAAGATGTCGGCAGGAGTAATCGCACCGTCAGACAGCGGAGTTCCGGCACGTACATAGTCGTTCTCCTGAACAAGAATCTGCTTAGAAAGATTAACCAAGTACTTCTTCACTTCACCCGTCTTGGATGTTACAATAATTTCACGGTTACCACGTTTAATCTTACCCATGGTAACTTCACCATCGATTTCAGAAACCACAGCAGGGTTGGACGGGTTACGTGCCTCAAACAATTCTGTTACACGAGGCAGACCACCGGTGATATCACCAGCCTTACCGACAGCACGCGGAATCTTCACAAGGATGTCACCGGCCTTCACCGATTGATTGTTTTCAATAACAACGTGTCCACCCACAGGGAAGTTATAAGTACGTATCAAGTTACCATCTTCTGTCGTAATATGAGCAGAAGGTACTTTTGTCTTATCCTTAGATTCGATAATGATGATTTCACGCAAACCGGTAGCTTCATCTGATTCCACCTTATAAGTTACGTTCTCAACCATACTTTCGAACTCAATCTTACCGGTTGCTTCGGTAATGATAACAGCGTTGAACGGATCCCATTTAGCAATCAGTTTACCTTTCTCAACCACATCACCGTCAGCAGCATACAATTTAGAACCGTAAGGAACATTATGAGTTGATAAAATGATACCGGTATTTACATCAATAAAGCGCACCTCAGCCAAACGGCCTACTACCACTTTCACGGCTTCACCGGTAGTTTCATCTACAGTATCAACAGTACGAAGTTCCTCAAATTCCAGACGAGCATTGTTTTTGGCAACAATACTTGCATTGGCAGCCATGTTACCGGCGATACCACCGGCATGGAACGTACGCAACGTCAACTGAGTACCCGGCTCACCGATAGACTGTGCAGCGATGACACCGACAGCTTCTCCCTTTTGAACCATACGGCTTGAAGCAAGGTTACGTCCGTAACACTTGGCACATACGCCTTTCTTCGATTCACAAGTCAATACAGAACGGATTTCTACGCTTTCAATCGGAGAATCTTCAATTTCCTGTGCAATATCTTCAGTAATCTCTTCACCTCCGGCAACAATCAACTTACCGGTTGTAGGATGAATAATATCATGTACAGAAACACGTCCGAGGATACGTTCGTACAGAGTAGCAATAACTTCATCGTTATTCTTCAAAGCAGTACAAACCAAACCGCGAAGTGTTCCACAGTCTTCTTCATTAATAATCACATCATGCGACACGTCTACCAGACGACGAGTCAAGTATCCGGCATCGGCAGTCTTCAACGCGGTATCCGCCAAACCTTTACGAGCACCGTGGGTAGAGATAAAGTACTCCAACACAGACAAACCTTCCTTAAAGTTTGAAAGAATCGGGTTTTCAATAATCTGAGCTCCTTCAGCACCGGCTTTCTGCGGTTTAGCCATCAAACCACGCATACCTGACAACTGACGAATCTGTTCCTTAGAACCACGAGCACCGGAATCAAGCATCATAAATACTGAATTGAAACCTTGGTCATCGTTCTTAATAGTCTTATAAAGGATATCAGACAAGTCACTGTTGACATGAGTCCATGTATCAATAACCTGGTTGTAACGTTCATTATCAGTGATGAAACCCATATTATAGTTCATCATGATTTGTTCTACTTCTTCGTTACCGCGTTTTACCAGTTCTTCTTTTTCCTTCGGAATGATAATATCACCCAAGTTGAATGACAGACCACCCTTGAACGCCATATGGTAACCTAAGTTCTTAATACCATCCAAGAATTCACAAGCACGAGCAACACCCACCGCCTTGATAACATCACTAATGATGTCACGCAAAGACTTTTTAGAAATAATGGTATTCAGATAACCCACTTCTGCCGGAACGATTTCATTTACAATCACACGGCCTACAGAAGTTTCCTTCATCATTACATCTACAATATTGCCATCCTTATCCAAGTCTTTTACGACAACGTTGATAATTGCATGGATATCTACCTTACCTTCATTATAAGCAATCAAAGCTTCTTCCGGTCCATAGAACGTCAGTCCCTCACCTTTAGCACCTTTTCTCAGTTTTGTAATATAATACAAACCGAGTACCATATCCTGGGCGGGTACGGTGATAGGCGCACCATTAGCCGGGTTCAAAATATTATGTGCCTGAAGCATCAACATCTGAGCTTCCAATACAGCTTCATTGCTCAAAGGCAAGTGAACAGCCATCTGGTCACCGTCAAAGTCGGCATTGAACGCAGTACATGCCAATGGATGCAACTGGATAGCCTTACCTTCAATCATGTGTGGCTGGAATGCCTGGATACCCAAACGGTGCAATGTCGGCGCACGGTTCAACAATACCGGATGACCTTTCATTACATGCTCCAAGATATCCCAAATAACAGGCTCTTTACGGTCTACTATCTTCTTGGCTGACTTAACCGTCTTCACAATACCGCGTTCTATCAATTTACGGATAATAAACGGTTTGTAAAGTTCAGCAGCCATCAATTTAGGAATACCGCATTCTCCCATTTTCAGTTCAGGACCAACGACAATTACCGAACGGGCTGAGTAGTCAACACGCTTACCCAACAGGTTCTGACGGAAACGTCCTTGCTTACCTTTCAAACTGTCGGACAGTGATTTCAACGGACGGTTTGCATCTGTTTTTACAGCACTGGACTTACGTGAATTATCGAACAATGAATCGACAGCTTCTTGCAACATACGTTTTTCGTTGCGTAAGATTACTTCAGGAGCTTTGATTTCAATCAGTCTCTTCAAACGATTGTTACGGATAATCACACGGCGATACAAATCATTCAAGTCAGAAGTCGCAAAACGACCACCATCCAACGGCACCAACGGACGAAGTTCTGGAGGAATCACCGGAACAATACGTACAATCATCCATTCAGGTTTATTGCGTCCGCGAGATGCGCGGAACGATTCAACAACCTGCAGGCGTTTCAATGCTTCATTCTTACGCTGTTGTGAAGAGTCGTTGCTTGCCTTGTGACGCAACTCATAAGAAAGTGCATCCAAGTCAAGTTTAGCCAACAAATCATAGATGGCTTCAGCTCCCATCTTAGCAATAAACTTGTTAGGATCTGTATCTTCCAAATATTGATTTTCTCTCGGAAGTTTTTCCAGCAAATCCAGATATTCCTCTTCTGAAAGCAAATCATATTCATTTACGCCTTCTTCAGCGGCAGCACCCGGCTGAATAACGACATAACGTTCATAGTAAATAATAGAATCAAGTTTCTTGGTAGGCAATCCCAACAAGTAACCGATTTTGTTCGGCAATGAACGGAAATACCAGATATGTGCCACAGGCACTACCAACTGGATATGTCCCATACGTTCACGACGAACTTTCTTTTCTGTCACTTCAACACCGCAACGGTCACAAACGATTCCTTTATAACGAATACGTTTATACTTACCGCAATGACATTCATAGTCTTTTACCGGACCGAAGATGCGTTCGCAGAACAAACCGTCACGTTCAGGTTTGTAGGTACGGTAGTTGATAGTTTCAGGCTTCAACACCTCACCACTCGAATTCTCAAGGATTTCTTCAGGTGAAGCCAAACCAATTGAGATTTTCGAGAAATTACTCTTTATCTTCGTTTCTTTTCTAAAAGCCATACTTTCTTGTTTATATTGTAAAGAGTTATATTTTTATTATTCAAGGTTGATACTCAGTCCCAATCCTCTCAATTCATGTAACAATACATTCAGAGATTCAGGGATACCCGGAGTAGGCATCGGTTCACCTTTTACAATAGCCTCGTAAGCCTTAGAACGTCCAACAACGTCATCAGACTTAATAGTCAGGATTTCCTGCAGGATGTGTGCTGCGCCAAATGCTTCGAGCGCCCAAACTTCCATTTCTCCGAAACGCTGACCACCGAACTGCGCCTTACCACCAAGCGGTTGCTGAGTAATAAGAGAGTACGGACCGATAGAACGTGCATGCATCTTGTCTTCAACCATGTGACCCAATTTCAACATGTAAGTCACACCTACCGTTGCCGGCTGGTCAAAACGTTCACCGGTACCACCATCACAAAGATACGTCTTACAGTAACGAGGCAATCCGGCTTTATCCGTCCATTCATTCAAGTCATCCATAGATGCACCATCGAAAATAGGAGTAGCAAATTTCACGCCTAATTCTTTTCCGGCACGACCTAATACGGCTTCAAAAATCTGACCGATGTTCATACGAGAAGGCACACCCAACGGATTCAATACGATATCTACCGGAGTACCATCTGCCAAGAACGGCATATCTTCCTGACGGACAACACGGGATACAATACCCTTATTACCGTGGCGACCTGCCATCTTATCACCCACACCAATCTTACGTTTCTTAGCAATATAAACTTTAGCCATCTGAATAATACCTGAAGGCAGCTCATCACCTATTGTGATAGCAAACTTCTTACGTTTCAGCTCGGCATCCAGTTCTTTATATTTCTTCAGGTAATTCATTACCAAGTCACGAATCATATCGTTCTTGTGAGCATCCGCCGTCCACTTACTCAACTGAATCACTGTATAATCCAATGACTCAAGGTCGCGTTTTGTAAACTTAGCTCCCTTAGCGATAACTTCGGTTCCCAAGTAATCTTTTACACCCTGAGATACTTTACCATTAGTTAACACCAACAATTTATCAATCAAGATATCTTTCAGCTTAGCTGCCTTTTCATCGAATTCATCATTCAGTTTCGGCAAAATAGCTTTGTCGGCGTTCTTTTCACTTCTGGTTTTCACTACACGCGAGAACAACTTTTTATCGATAACGACACCACGCAATGAAGGAGAAGCTTTCAGTGAAGCATCCTTTACATCACCGGCCTTGTCACCAAAGATGGCGCGAAGCAGTTTTTCTTCAGGAGAAGGATCTGATTCTCCTTTCGGAGTAATCTTACCAATCAGGATGTCACCCGGTTCAATACGAGCACCCACACGTACAATACCGTTCTCATCCAAATCCTTAGTCGCTTCTTCACTCACGTTAGGAATATCAGAAGTCAATTCTTCCATACCGCGCTTTGTTTCGCGCACTTCCAATATATATTCATCCACGTGCACAGAAGTCAACAAGTCTTCACGTACTACGCGTTCATTCAATACGATAGCATCCTCATAGTTATATCCCTTCCAAGGCATATAAGCCACCAACAGGTTCTTACCCAATGCCAACTCACCACCTTGTGTTGAATAACCTTCCGTCAGAATATCACCTTTCTTCACACGCTGACCCTTATCACAAATAGGACGAAGGTCAATAGTCATGCTCTGGTTGGTCTTACGGAATTTAGGAATCCTATATTCTTTCAAAGCAGGTTCGAAGCTGACGAATTCCTCATCTTCCGTTCTGTCATACAGAATCCGGATAGTAGTTGCATCTACATATTCGATTACACCGTCACCTTCAGCAGCAATCTGAGTACGAGAATCTTCAACCAATTGTTTTTCAATGCCTGTACCCACAATAGGAGCCTCAGTACGCAACAAAGGAACTGCCTGGCGCATCATGTTAGACCCCATCAACGCACGGTTAGCATCGTCATGTTCCAAGAACGGAATCAAAGATGCCGCAATAGAAGCAATCTGTTGAGGAGATACATCCATCAACTCTACCTGATCAGGAGTAACAACCGGATAATCGGCATCGCGACGGGCCTTCACCTTGTCACGAACAAATTTACCTTCATCATCCAAAGGTGCATTGCCCTGAGCAATAATCTTATCTTCTTCTTCTTCTGCAGTCAAGTATTCAATTCCTTCATCAGAAATATCCACCTTACTATCAGCTACCTTACGATAAGGAGTAGAAATGAAACCGAGTTCATTAATCTTAGCATACACACACAAAGAAGAAATCAAACCGATATTAGGACCTTCAGGGGTTTCAATCGGACACAAACGACCATAGTGAGTATAGTGTACGTCACGAACCTCGAAACCGGCACGTTCACGCGACAAACCTCCAGGGCCTAACGCAGACAGACGACGTTTGTGAGTAATTTCAGCCAACGGATTGGTCTGGTCCATGAACTGTGACAATGCATTCGTACCGAAGAATGAATTGATAACGGAAGAAATCGTCTTCGCATTAATCAAATCAATCGGAGTGAACACTTCATTGTCACGCACATTCATACGTTCACGAATAGTACGAGACATACGAGCCAAACCTATAGCAAACTGATTGGACAACTGCTCTCCCACCGTACGCACACGACGATTACTCAAATGGTCGATATCATCAACATCAGCCTTAGAGTTAATCAACTCAATCAGATATTTGATGATCTCGATAATATCTTGTTTTGTCAATACCTTCACATCCATATCCGTAGTCAGTCCCAACTTTTTGTTGATTCTGTAACGGCCTACTTCGCCAAGGTCATATCTTTTTTCAGAGAAGAACAGGTTATTGATAACCTCACGAGCACTGGCATCATCAGCAGGATCTGCATTACGTAACTGACGATAGATATAAAGCACAGCCTCTTTTTCAGAGTTACTCGGGTCTTTCTGAAGAGTATTAAATATAATAGAATAGTCAGATGAATTAGCTTCTTCCTTATGAACAAGGATATTCTGAACGCCTGAGTCAATAATCTCATCTACGTGATCTGCTTCAAGTACAGTTTCACGGTCAATGATGACTTCGTTGCGTTCAATAGAAACAACTTCACCAGTGTCTTCATCTACAAAGTCCTCTGTCCATGTCTTCAAGACACGTGCAGCAAGCTTTCTTCCTACAACTTTCTTTAAGTTGGCCTTATTGACTTTAACTTCTTCAGCCAAATTAAATATTTCGAGGATATCTTTATCATTTTCGAAGCCGACAGCTCTCAACAGCGTTGTAACAGGCAACTTTTTCTTACGGTCGATATAAGCATACATTACATTGTTAATGTCAGTAGCGAATTCGATCCATGACCCCTTGAATGGGATAATACGTGCAGAATATAATTTTGTACCGTTAGCATGCACACTTTGTCCAAAGAATACACCCGGAGAACGATGCAACTGAGAAACGACAACGCGTTCAGCACCATTAATCACGAAAGTTCCCTTCGGAGTCATATAAGGAATAGGGCCCAAATAAACATCTTGAATAACGGTATCAAAATCCTCATGATCGGGGTCTGTACAATAAAGCTTCAATTTAGCTTTCAAAGGTACACTATAAGTGAGCCCACGCTCTAGACAATCATCTATTGTATAGTGAGGGGGATCAATGTAGTAGTCCAAGAACTCAAGGACAAAGTTATTGCGTGTATCAGCGATAGGGAAGTTTTCAGCAAATACTTTATACAGCCCGTCGTTCTTTCGTTTTTCGGGTGGGGTATCCAGTTGTAAAAAGTCTTGGAATGACTTCAATTGCACTTCCAGGAAATCCGGATACTTCATCGGATTCTTGATGGAAGCAAAATTTACTCTTTTGTTTTCTGTATTTGAAGACATCTGATAATTTATTTGTAGAACTTAATAATAATATAGACACAAAAAGGTTAAGAATCCTCGTCTAGAGGATTCCTAACCGAATTACCTGATAATCAGGCTTAATATTATTTAAGCTCAACTTCAGCTCCAGCTTCTTCCAAAGTTTTCTTCAGTGATTCAGCTTCGTCTTTAGCCAAGCCTTCTTTTACTGTGCTAGGAGCACCGTCTACCAAGTCTTTAGCTTCTTTCAAACCAAGACCACATGCTTCTTTAACGGCTTTAACAACCTGCAATTTAGCAGCACCAGCGCTCTTCAAAACTACATCGAAAGATGTTTTTTCTTCAGCAGCAGCTGCACCACCTGCAGCAGGACCAGCAGCAACAGCTACAGCTGCAGCAGCAGGTTCAATACCGTATTCTTCTTTAAGGATAGTTGCAAGTTCATTAACTTCTTTTACTGTCAAGTTAACTAATTGTTCTGCAAAAGCTTTCAAATCTGCCATTTTTGTATGATTTTAATTGTTTGTTACTAATTGATTATAAAATTGATTATTCGGCACGTTCGCCCAGAGTTTTAAGCACTCCATGAATGGTGTTACCACCTGATTGAAGAGCAGAAATAACGTTCTTGGCCGGTGATTGCAGCAAAGCAACAATTTCAGCAATAACTTCATTTTTACTCTTAATATTAGCAAGAGCTTCGAGTTGATCAGCACCTACATATATTCCTTCTTCTGCATAAGCAGCTTTCAGTGTAGGAACTCCATCTTTGTATTCTTTCAGCAACTTAGCAGGAACGTTTGCAGTTTCGCAGAACATTACTGAAGTTGTACCTTTCAAAGAGTCAAATAACGGAGAGAAATCAACATCTTCGATACTCATCAAAGCTTTGTGAAGCAAAGAGTTCTTCACAACTACCAGCTTAACACCGGCTTTGAAACATTTTCTTCTCAGGTCGCTTGTAGCAGCTGCATCCATAGCAGTTGTATCAACCAAGTAGAAATGTCCATATTCTTTTACGGTGTCAGCCAACTGACCAATAATAACGCCTTTATCTTCCTTTCTCATGATTCCTCCTTATTGTTAGTTTTCTTCTACAGTTTTGGGATCAATCTTGATACCCTTACTCATAGTACTTGAAAGATAAATACTCTTAATATAAGTACCCTTAGCTGAACTTGGTTTCAATTTAATGATAGTAGCGATAAATTCTTTCGCATTATCACGAATCTGATCTGCAGTGAAAGAAACCTTGCCAATTGAAGTATGAACGATACCGCTCTTATCAACCTTAAAGTCAATCTTACCTTGCTTAACTTCCTTAACAGCCTTAGCTACATCCATAGTTACAGTACCACTCTTCGGATTCGGCATTAATCCACGAGGACCAAGAACACGACCCAAAGCACCGATCTTACCCATGATAGACGGCATTGTAATGATTACATCAATATCAGTCCATCCACCTTTGATCTTTTCAATATATTCATCAAGACCAACATAGTCAGCACCAGCTTCTTTTGCAGCAGCTTCAGCATCAGGTGTACACAGAACCAAAACACGCACTTGCTTACCTGTTCCGTGAGGCAATGAAACTACACCACGAACCATCTGGTTAGCTTTACGAGGGTCTACACCTAAACGTACGTCAATATCTAATGAAGCATCAAACTTAGAAAAAGTAATATCTTTAACTAACTGTGCAGCTTCTTTCAGTGAGTATGCTTTCCCTGCTTCAATTTTTTCTGCAGCCAACTTTTGATTTTTTGTCAGTTTACCCATTATAATTGAAGTTTATTAGTTATTACCCGGGAATTCCCCTTTTACAGCGATACCCATACTTCTAGCTGTACCAGCTACCATAGTCATAGCAGACTCGATAGTGAAGCAGTTCAAGTCAACCATTTTGTCCTGAGCAATCGTACGAACTTGTTCCCAAGTAATTTCGGCAACCTTCTTACGGTTAGGCTCAGCAGAACCACTCTTAATCTTAGCCAATTCAAGCAATTGAATAGCTACGGGAGGAGTCTTGATAACAAAATCAAAAGACTTATCTGCGTAGTAGGTAATGATTACAGGTAAAATCTTACCTGCTTTGTCCTGGGTTCTGGCATTGAATTGCTTGCAAAATTCCATGATATTAATACCCTTAGAACCCAAAGCAGGTCCAACGGGAGGTGATGGATTTGCAGCGCCTCCTTTAATCTGTAATTTGATTAGTCCAGCAACTTCTTTAGCCATTTTGTTTCTAATTTTTATATATTAATTATAGCGAAAGTCCAATGCACGTAACAGAATGCATTATTCTTTCTCGACATCCATAAAGCCAAGTTCCAACGGAGTTTTACGTCCGAAGATCTTAACCATAACCTTTAGTTTCCGTTTTTCACTATTCACTTCTTCAATGAGACCACTGAATCCACTGAACGGTCCAACGATTACTTTCACTGTTTCTCCTACGGTATAAGGAACATTCAGTTCTTCACCACCCTCTTGGAGTTCATCCACCGTACCAAGTATACGATTCACTTCCGATTGTCTCAAAGGCACCGGATTCTCGGAGCCTCCCAAAAAGCCAATCACATTGGGAGTGTTTCTCAAATGATGAGCAACCTCACCGACGAGAGCAGCCTCGACCAAAACGTATCCGGGAAGATAACTTCTTTCCTTCACAATTTTCTTACCATTGCGAACCTGATACACTTTCTCGGTAGGAATCAACACCTGAGATACATACTCGCTAAGGTCACTATTCCTGATGTCAGCATCAAGATATTCCTTAACCTTGCTTTCTTTTCCACTGACGGCACGTAATACGTACCATTTTTTTTCAATCTCAGACATTTTACTCACAATTAATTAGTGCGGATAGATAATATCTTCCATTACGAACTGGAAGACTGAATCCATAAGAAAAACGACTAGTGCAATGAGTAGGGAAGCATATAAAACAACCACTGCACTATTTGAAAGTTCTTTACGAGTCGGCCATGATACTTTATGGACTAATTCGTCATAAGATTCTTTACAATAATTTGTTACTTTCTGAAACATATTCTTTCAAGTTTAGCACGGGAGGAGAGGCTCGAACTCCCGACACCCGGTTTTGGAGACCGGTGCTCTACCAACTGAGCTACTCCCGTAAAAATCAGTTCCCGGTGTCTTACGACCGAGAACTGATTATATTAATTATCTAGTGATTAGTCAAGAAGTTCTGTAATCTGACCTGCACCTACAGTACGTCCACCTTCACGGATAGCAAAACGCAAACCTACATTCAATGCAACCGGGTAAATCAACTCAACTGTAATAGTTACGTTATCACCAGGCATTACCATTTCAGTTCCTTCCGGCAAAGTGATTTCACCTGTACAGTCCATAGTACGCAAGTAGAACTGAGGACGGTATTTGTTGTGGAACGGAGTGTGACGACCACCTTCTTCTTTCTTCAAGATATAAACCTCAGCTTTGAACTTAGAGTGAGCTTTAACCTGACCCGGCTTACACAGAATCATACCACGTTTGATTTCTGCCTTGTCGATACCACGAAGCAACAAACCTACGTTATCACCAGCTTCACCTTGATCCAACAGTTTACGGAACATTTCAACACCAGTTACAACTGATTTCTTATCTTCACCCAAACCAAGGATTTCAACTTCATCACCTACATGGATAATACCTGATTCGATACGACCTGTAGCTACAGTACCACGACCTGTGATAGAGAACACGTCTTCAACCGGCATCAAGAAAGGTTTATCGATATCACGCGGAGGCAATGGAATCCAAGTATCAACAGCTTCCATCAATTCCATAATCTTATCTTCCCACTGAGCAACGCCATTCAAAGCACCAAGTGCAGAACCGCGGATGATAGGAGTATTGTCACCGTCGAAATCATAGAATGAAAGCAATTCACGCATTTCCATTTCTACCAATTCCAACATTTCTTCATCATCAACCATATCACACTTGTTCAAGAAAACAACCAAACGAGGTACGTTTACCTGACGAGCCAACAGGATGTGTTCACGAGTCTGAGGCATCGGACCATCAGTTGCAGCACAAACAATAATTGCGCCATCCATCTGAGCAGCACCTGTAACCATGTTTTTTACATAGTCGGCGTGACCCGGACAGTCAACGTGAGCATAGTGACGATTTGCAGTTTGATATTCTACGTGAGAAGTATTGATAGTAATACCTCTTTCTTTTTCTTCAGGAGCGTTGTCGATAGAATCGAAAGAACGCAATTCTGAAAGACCTTTTTTAGCCAACACAGTAGTGATAGCAGCAGTCAAAGTGGTTTTACCGTGGTCAACGTGACCGATAGTACCAATGTTAACGTGCGGTTTCGAACGTTCAAATTTCTCTTTAGCCATAGCTTTACTTGTTATTTATTTGATTAATAATCAGCAATTACGTTATCAAAGAGCTGTTAACGAGACTTGAACTCGTGACCTCTTCCTTACCAAGGAAGTGCTCTACCACTGAGCTATAACAGCAAGAAAAAAAAGAGCGGAAGACGGGGCTCAAACCCGCGACCCTCAGCTTGGAAGGCTAATGCTCTATCAACTGAGCTACTTCCGCAATTCTAAAGACCATTAGTCTCAATCAAAGTGTGGGCAAAGATGGATTCGAACCACCGAAGGCGTAAGCCAGCAGATTTACAGTCTGCCCCATTTGGCCACTCTGGTATTTGCCCAACTTTTCTTCAAAGATCAACTGATGTTCCCATCATCTCTTTCGAGCCTCTTGTCGGATTCGAACCAACGACCCCGAGATTACAAATCACGTGCTCTGGCCAACTGAGCTAAAGAGGCTTATTTCTAAAACTTTGCAGCTCCTGCCCCTCGAAGGGCTAAGCGGCTGCAAAGTTAGATATTTATTTTAATTCTCAAAAACTTTTAGCGACTTTTTTTATTTACCGCGTAGTTTTTCTTTCGTTTTTGTCAATTGCTTAGACAGTGCATCCACGCACACATCTATTGCTTCTTCAAATGTATCGCTCACCTTCTCCGCAAAAAACTCTCCATTCATGGCCAAAACTTTAATTCCGACCTCTTTATTCATAGCGGTTTCCGGTTTTACTACTTTTAATGACACCTCCACCTTATTTATATCATCGCAATACTTTTCTAATTTAGTCGCCTTCTTCTGAATAAAATCCTGAAGTTTTTCAGACGCATCGAAATGAATAGCTTGAATTCTTACTTCCATAATTACCTCCTTTTTTTACGCTCTTGGATGAGCTTGTTCATACACTTTTTTAAGTTCTTCAAAAGTCGTATGCGTATAGATTTCCGTCGTTGTCAGACTTTCATGCCCCAGAAGCTCTTTTACAGCACCCAACTCCGCCTGATTATTCAGCATCGAAGTAGCAAAACTATGCCTTAACACGTGCGGACTTCTTTTTTTAAGCGTTACAACTTTTGACAGGTTCCGTTTCACTAAATTATATACCTTCATGGGGTACAACCTTTTTCCATCCTGTTTGACGAAAAAAGCCTCCTCCCTATCGGGTATTGCTTCATCTCTTACTTTAATATAATTAAGCAACGCCATCCTCAGTTCATCACCGAAAGGAATTAGCCTTTGCTTATTTCTCTTTCCCGTTACTTTAATAAGAGAAGCCGAAAAGTCGACATCTGCATCATTCAATCCAATCAATTCCGAAAGCCGTATGCCTGTAGCATAAAACATTTCGATTATCGTTTTATCCCGACAGCCGGTAAATCCCTTTTCACAAGGAATTTCGTCCAACAGCCTATTCATATCTTCTTCCTTCACAAAGACCGGCAGAGGCTTCTTTTTTTTAGGACCAGTCACTTTACGCGTCGGATCCACCACCACTACCTTCTTTCGCAAGAGATAACGATAAAACGAACGGAGAGAACTCAGTTTCCTATTTACCGAAGTAGAAGTATATCCACCATCCATCAGGTTTACCACCCATGAACGGATGACGTCTGCATCTACCGTAGTAAAATCCACCTCCTCGTCAACACTCTTAAAGAACTCTTCAAATTTGGTCAAATCTGTTCCATAGCTAACAATCGTTTTCTCGGAACAGTTTTTTTCCAACCGAAGATAATCCAAAAAAGATTCTATTAACATAAGAAACGTCGCTTCATTAATTCAGCAACGAATATATGAAAAAGAATTCAATTATTCAAAGAAAGTGCGAGAATTAATTATTCTTCTACCTGCTGAAGTTTCTGCACGTATACAGCACGTTCTTTCTTAAGTCTGTTGATTACAGACGGTTTATCAAACTGCTGTCTAGCTCTCAGTTCTTTTACAACACCTGTTTTTTCAAATTTTCTTTTGAATTTCTTCAGCGCTTTTTCAATGTTTTCGCCTTCTTTTACTGGTACTACAATCATTGTTTTTAATAATTAAATATGTTGTTATTAATATTTTCCGATAGTCAAATTGCGGCGCAAAATTACACATACTTTCTTTATTTACAAAACTTTCCGCAAATATTTATCTTAAATAATATAGAAATCGTATCTTTGTCATTGAGTTTAAGTTATTATAAACCAAAATACAATGAAATTTGAAATTAAACAAAGAGTAGCTGCTTTGCGTAAGATTATGCAAAGAAATGGTATACAAGCATTTATACTCCCCACTACCGACCCACATAATAGTGAGTATGTTGCCGCACATTGGGAAGCCCGCAAATGGCTGACCGGCTTCACCGGATCGGCAGGTACGGCAGTCATCACCATGAAAAAAGCAGGGCTATGGACGGACTCACGTTATTTCCTGCAAGCTGCCGAGCAGTTGGAAGGTACAGGTATCACCTTATTTAAAGACCGCATGCCCGGAACTCCTTCTATTGCCGAATGGCTTTCTAAAGAACTTAAAAAAGGAGATATCATCGGAATGGACGGATGGGTAAACGGTATCGATTTTAAGGAATCCCTTTACGCCGTTTGTTCTCCCAAGGGAATCCAAGTGGAAAGTGTTGCCGACCCCTTTGATGAAATATGGAAGGATCGCCCCTCGTTGCCATCCGACCCCGTATTTATATTGGAAGAAAAATATGCCGGACGCTCCTGCCGACAGAAAATAGAACTCATCAGAGAGGAAATACGCAAGAATAATTGCCAAAGTATCTTGTTATCCGCTTTGGATGAGATTGCATGGACACTAAACCTAAGAGGAAGTGATGTACATTGCAACCCCGTATTCATTAGTTATATGCATATCACTCAGAAGAAAGCTACCTTATATATAATAGAAGAAAAACTTTCGCCTGAGGTCAAAGTCTATCTGGAAGAAAACGGAATCATCCTCAAATCCTATCATCAGGTAGAGGGTGACATTAAGAAAGTGCGTCAGAACATCCAGGTGTCTCCGGCTCTCAATATGAAACTCTTTAATGCTGCCGGCTATCTAACTGCCAATGGCATTGACACCGGGCACAAGATAATGGAAATTCCTTCTCCCGTCAGTCTTCTGAAAGCGGTGAAAAACGAAACTGAAATAAACGGTTTTCGTCATGCCATGGAACGCGACGGCATAGCTATGGTTAAATTCCTAAAATGGTTGAAGACAGCTGTTCCCGCCGGAAATGAAACCGAGCTGAGTGTCGATCGGAAACTATATGAATTGCGTGCCGAACAAGCGAATTTCAAAGGAATCAGCTTTGATACGATTGCCGGATATAAAGAACACGCAGCTATCGTTCATTACGAAGCAACCCCCGAAACAGATATTCCTTTGAAACCCGAAGGTATGTTGCTGCTGGACAGTGGAGCACAATATTTGGATGGAACCACCGACATTACGCGCACCATCGTGCTCGGCCCCCTCAGTAATGAGGAAAAGACAGATTATACATTGGTACTGAAAGGATTCCTTCAGCTACAAAATGCCATATTTCCTGAAGGGACGTGCGGCACACAGCTTGATATTTTAGCGCGTCAAGCCATGTGGAAAGCGGGTGTCAACTATTTCCACGGCACAGGACACGGTGTCGGTCATTTCCTCTGTGTACACGAAGGCCCTCACCAGATCAGAATGAACTATATGCCCACTCCTCTCCGCCCGGGTATGACAGTGACAGACGAACCGGGCATTTATAAAGCCGGTCGTCACGGTATCCGCACCGAGAACACATTATTGACTGTTCCTGCAATGGAAACCGAGTTCGGTTCTTTCATGAAGTTCGAGCCGCTAACTCTCTGTCCCATCGACAAAGAGGCTATTGTGACCGATATGTTGACCGACGAAGAAATCACCAGGTTCAACGAATACCATGAAATGGTATATAATCGGTTGAGCTCTCAACTGAACAAAGAAGAGCAGGAGTGGTTAAAAGAAGCAACTTCACCTTTAAAACGCTAAGAAAGAATTATGGCACTTATAAAATCGGTAAGAGGATTCACACCTCAGATTGGAGAAAACTGTTATCTGGCTGACAATGCCACTGTCATCGGTGATGTCGTAATGGGGCGCGATTGCAGCATCTGGTTCAATGCCGTGCTGCGCGGTGATGTCAATGCCATCCGCATCGGCGACCGTGTCAACATTCAAGACGGGAGCGTGTTACACACCCTTTATCAGAAATCAGTAGTCGAAATCGGTAACGATGTATCCGTGGGACATAACGTAACCATCCACGGTGCAACCATCAAAGACGGTGCCCTGATAGGTATGGGGTCAACCGTGCTTGACCATGCCGTAGTAGGCGAAGGGGCTATCGTAGCTGCCGGAGCCTTAGTCTTGAGCAATACCATCATCGAACCGGGAAGTCTTTGGGCAGGCGTTCCCGCCAAGTTCATCAAAAAGATTCCCCCTGAGCAAAGTCGTGAACTGAATGAAAAGATTGCAAACGGTTATCTGATGTATGCCTCTTGGTTCAAAGATGAAGAAGCTAATGAAAAGAAATAAGCAATAACAAAAAACAAACTAGTATTCATTCTAATTTATTGATTATGAAAAAGTTACTTATTCTTGCCTGCATGCTGGTATTATTTGTATGCGGCGTTCATGCCCAGCAGGGTAAACAAGCACTTGGGTTTCAAGTAGGTTATGGAACCGAAATCGAAAGCGTGGGCATCGGTGTTAAATACCAATACAACATTCTTGATGCGCTGAGACTGGAACCATCTGTCAACTATTTCTTCAAAAATGACGGAGTTGATATGTTCGACTTCAATGTCAATGCTCACTATCTCTTTCCTGTGGCAAGCGGTGCACGTCTTTATCCGCTATTCGGATTGACTTATACAAATTGGCATTGGGATTTGGGTAAATTTGAAGGAATGGATTTAAGTGGAAATAAAGGAAAGTTCGGCGCTAATCTGGGAGCCGGTGCTGAATTTGACCTTAATTCGCAATGGATGATGAACTTCGAAATCAAATATCAGATTATCAGCGACCTTGACCAAGGCGTATTCAATATCGGATTTGCTTATAAATTCTAAAGATTTGCCGATAACATCTTTATTTACCCATAGGGGAAAGGGCAGGTTTTCCAATCTTTCCCCCTACGGTAAACAAACCAAACTGATCCCCACCCCTTTGAGAGTCTTTATCTGCACCTTTTCATCCTCAGCCAATAATTTACGAAGCCGTGTGACAAAAACATCCAGGCTGCGTGACGCAAAATAATCGTCCTCTTTCTCCCAAAGAGTAGAAAGAATAATCTCACGTTTCACCACTTCCCCTATCTTGACACAAAGCATTTTCAGCAGACTGGCTTCACGTTCCGTCAACGTCTTCTCCGTCCCCGAAACAAGATGCCTCAATACCGCATGGGCAGCATCAAACACATAACTCCCACCTATTCTATACATTTCACTCTCATTTCTGGCGCTCCCCCCCTGTTTCAATTTCAGCAGTGCACCGATATGCGCATCCAACTCTTCAGCCAAAAAAGGCTTCTTGATATAGTTATTCACACCCAGTTCATAACCTTTCACCACATCTTTGGGCGAGACGCGCCCCGAAGTAAATAAAATAGGCGTATCACCATCCAGTTCGCGAATACGTTTTACCATCTCATAACCGTCCATTACAGGCATTTCAATATCCGAAACAATCACATCAGGATGTTGACCTTTCCATATTTTCAACCCTTCTTCCCCATTCATGGCAGTCGTCACCTCATAACCTCCTATCATATCTTCCAGACCACCACGGATAATGTAACAAAGATTGGCATCATCCTCCACCAACAGCAACTTTATCATAACTTCCTCTCCTATTCTTTTTCTGTTTATTCCGAATCCATTATCACTTTTCCCCGGTCAGTTCAAGAACTCTTTTTGAGGCAGAGAAAGAGAAAATTCGCTATACTCTCCTTCGATGCTCTCTACCCTCACCGTGCCGCCATGTGCCTCAGCGACACGGAGTACATAGTTCAATCCCAGTCCGAATCCGGATGCTCCACCTTTCCGACTGCGAGTGGCGGCCGACGCACGCTCATATTTTTCGAATATACGGCTTTGGTCCTTCAAAGGAATGCCGAAGCCATTATCTTTTACCTTGATGACAACCGCACCGTCCGGCTTGCAAACAGAAGAAATAGTAATGTCAACCGAGGCTCCCGAATACTTAATGGCATTGTCAATCAGATTGCTGATTGCTTCCTTCAGAAATTCGCCATCTGCCAGAATAGTTTCCACCTCAAGGACCAGACTAAAATGCACCGGTTTGTCTGCCTTGGCGGAAAACTTTTCAATCAAGTCATCCAACATGTCACGCAACGAAAGCATTTCGCGAAAAAGTTTCAGTTGATGGTTTTCCAACTTCGAAAGTATCAGTACCTTCTCTGTCAATGCCAACAAATGTTCACTTTCATCCTTCAGGATATGAAAGAGTTTGTCGCGTTTATCAGGCCGGGCGTCCAATTTGCCGGTCTCTAATATTTGAATTCCCATCAAAATACTACTGATGGGGGTTTTCATGTCGTGAATCAAAGCATAAGAGAAATCCTCGCGAATCTTAGCTATTTTATTTTGACGGGCAATGATACGAATTTGACAGACAATACAACCGATAATTAATATCATCATCAGTACAGTGGCTATCAGCAATAAGGTCATTCTCTGAAAGATAACCCAATAAGGATTGACGATAAAAGCCTGCAAATTTTCCGTACGCTTGTAATTGAGAGGATATAATGGGGTACTCAGCATACCGTGCTCCCCTAACCGTAAGGGCCGGGAACTCTTGAGAACATGCCCTGAGGAATCAGTAATGCAACAAACCACTTTAGCATCAATGCCCTCCATATTCAAATTTGCCCGATAGATAGAATCCAAACTTGCCAAAGAGACAGATACCTTATATGTCTTCGCCACAGCTTCTTGTATAGAAATATGCATATTCGACATCAGCCATTGATTGGCATTATCATCCAACATCCCGCTTTCAGCAATGTCATAATCATCATCCAACTCCACTTTCACCCCAATAATGGTATCTTGACCTGCATATTTCTTGTTCAGCTCTGCCTTCAACACCTCCATGCGATGGAAGAGTTCTTGCATAGAAGCATCTTTGAAAACTTCATTGCTCCTGAACTGAATACTCTCTTTCGCCAGCTTACAGGTATTGACAAGCCACACATATTGCAAGCTGAAAATAGCCAGCAGACCAATAATTGCTATCCATCGTATATGTTTGATTTTCATATCATTACTCCCTTCCAAAGAACGTTAACGTATAGTTAAAATAAGCCCATTTTTATTTATTTTCCACCATTTTACCTACATACGCAAATCACTGTATTATAGCGTATTTTAGCAAATTTTCTCTCCAAATAATTTGCATCGTTTTCCGATAATCTCTATTTTTGTATGCAAATCGTATGCACATATATTTGCATACAGACCAAGTAAAGAACCATCAAAAACGGCAGATTATGTACAAGTATTCAAAGGACGGAATTTCGGTGCTGTCGGTACTGGACGCACGCAGGGCGAAGAAAAGCGGCTTGTTCCCCGTGAAGATACAAGTCATACACAACCGCAGGCAGAAATACTATTCCACGGGGCAGGAGCTGTCAAAGGAGGATTGGGCGAACCTTGCGGAAAG
>CARCZS010000013.1 GCA_948956705.1 uncultured Phocaeicola sp. | reverse complement strand
TCATCCGACAAAGATAGGGATTTTAACTAATTCCCCCAAATTTTCAAACTGAGCCCCCGAAGTTCCTTTTCTTTTTCTTTCTGAAAACATTTTTTTATACGTTTTTCGAGTTCGAAAACGTATACCGTTAATGAATTCAATTATTTTTTGTCCGACTTTTGTCCGACTGTTTTAAAAGTAAAGAGGATAAAAGATTGTGATTCAATCATTTATCCTCTTTTTAGTTGCGGAGGCCTGACTCGAACAGACGACCTTTGGGTTATGAGCCCAACGAGCTACCAACTGCTCCACTCCGCGATGTTGTGTTTTGATTACGGGTGCAAAGGTACGGCTTTTTTTCTAATCTCCAAATTATTTCTGCATCTTTTTCTCAAATAAAATAATCTTTTTATCTAATGTGTTGATATATAGAGTGTATGTAATATGTTAATTAACATTTACTTTAAGATTATACTTTATTTGTTTGTGTGGTACAAAGAAAAAATGTAATTTTGCTCACATATATATGTAATGTGCAATTGAACTTATATGGCAGTATCAAAGACTAGGGCTAAATTGGTAGACGTCGCCCGTCAGCTTTTTGCGAAGAACGGGGTGGATGATACGACAATGAATGATATAGCGGTGGCTTCCAAGAAAGGAAGACGCACGCTCTATACGTATTTCAAGAGCAAAGAAGACATTTATATGGCAGTGGTGGAGTCGGAGTTAGAGATGCTGTCGGGCGCTATGGAGAAAGTGGCTGAACAGGATATCGCTCCTGATACGAAAATACTGCGGCTGATAGAAACACATCTGGACTCTATCAAGATGGTGGTGTTCAGGAACGGAACTTTGCGTGCCGGTTTTTTCCGTGATATATGGAGAGTGGAGGCAGTGCGGAAGAATTTTGACCGAACGGAAACAAAGCTGTTCAGGCAGGTGTTGACGGAAGGAAAGGAAAAGGGAATCTTTGATATAGACAATGTGAATATCGTGGCGGATATTGTGCACTATTGCGTGAAAGGAATTGAAGCGCCTTATATACGTGGTCAGATAGGTGAGGAGCTGGACGATGAGACAGGATGGGCATACGTGGCAAAAATTGTGTATGGCGCATTGGGACGCAAAGAACAGAATAAGGAATAAAATTACTTTATAATTATAAAATCAAAAATTATGGGATTATTAACAGGAAAGACTGCGATTGTGACAGGTGCCGCTCGTGGTATTGGTAAGGCGATTGCATTGAAGTTTGCTGCCGAAGGAGCAAATATCGCTTTTACAGACTTGGTAATTGATGAAAACGGTCAGAATACAGAAAAAGAAATTGCTGCGTTGGGTGTAAAGGTGAAAGGTTATGCTTCTAATGCTGCGAATTTTGAGGATACTGAGAAAGTGGTTAATCAGATTAAGGATGATTTTGGTTCTGTTGATATTCTGGTAAACAATGCAGGGATCACGAAAGATGGCTTGATGATGCGTATGAGTGAGGCACAGTGGGATGCGGTAATCGCTGTGAACTTGAAGTCTGCCTTTAACTTTATCCACGCATGCACTCCTATCATGATGCGTCAGAAGAGTGGGAGCATTATTAACATGGCTTCTGTAGTGGGTGTTCACGGAAATGCCGGTCAATGTAATTATTCTGCTTCAAAAGCCGGTATGATCGGTTTGGCTAAATCCATCGCTCAGGAATTGGGTTCTCGCGGTATCCGTGCCAATGCCATCGCTCCGGGATTCATCATTACGGATATGACAGCCAAATTGTCTGACGAAGTAAAAGCTGAGTGGGCTAAGAAGATTCCTTTGCGTCGTGGAGGTACTCCTGAAGATGTGGCGGATGTGGCTACTTTCTTGGCTTCTGATATGTCTTCGTATGTATCAGGACAGGTTATCCAGGTTGACGGCGGTATGAACATGTAATATGATAGTTGTTTACGAGGATAATCATATTATTGTAGTCAATAAGACTTCTTCTGAAATCGTTCAGGGAGACAAGACCGGTGATACTCCTTTGTCGGAGATGGTGAAACAATACCTGAAAGAGAAATATAATAAGCCGGGCAATGTTTTCATTGGGGTGACCCACCGCTTGGATCGTCCCGTCAGCGGATTGGTGGTGTTTGCCAAAACGAGCAAGGCATTGCCCAGACTGAATGAGATGTTCCGTAACGGTGAGGTGAAAAAGACCTATTGGGCGATAGTGAAAGAGTGCCCCAAGGAAACGGAGGGTGAGCTGGTACACTATCTGGTACGTAACGAGAAACAGAATAAGTCTTATGCATACGATAAGGAAGTAAAAAATTCCAAGAAAGCTGTACTGCATTATAAGCTTATCGGCCATTCTCAGAATTATTATTTATTGGAGGTGGATCTGAAAACCGGAAGGCATCATCAGATTCGTTGCCAGTTGGCCAAGATGGGATGTCCCATTAAAGGTGATTTGAAATATGGCTTTCCACGTTCCAATCCGGATGGCAGTATTTGCCTGCATGCTCGGACGGTACAGTTCGTTCACCCTGTGTCGAAGGAAATGATCCAGTTGACTGCACCGGTACCCGAAGGTAATTTGTGGAACGGCTTTGAGATGGATTAAAGATAGAAAACAAAAAGGGAATGCTTCACAGCATTCCCTTTTCTTACTTTTAGGCATCTTTCATTTACTTCAAAACTTCTCCGCTTTCGCTGAAAAGTACAGTGCTTTCAGTTCCCTCTTCATCAGTTAAAACAACCTTGTAAGTTTTAGTTCCATCTTCGTTCGCTTCTACGGCAGCTTCTTTGATAGTAGATTCTGCATAGTTCTTTGTGATAGCTTCCTGCACGGCAGCCGGAAGGTCTTTCACTTCAATAGGGGTAAAGTCATTTATCATAGTTACGGTCACAGAGTCCACCATAAAGTTGTCGGCGAATGCTGCTGATGTTCCTAATCCCATTACCAATGCTGCTGCAACAAATAACTTTTTCATAATTGTAGGTTTTTACTGTTAATACTATGTTGTTTAGTTTTCTCTGATAACAGAAAAACAATATCTGTGCCAGAAAACGGGATTGTTTTTTAAAGTGCTGATATTTAGCAAATTGCCTTCGATTGGGATGAAAGGAAGATGGGAAAAAGTGTGGAATATGGGGAATATCTTGTGGAATTATTCCACATGGCCGATGGGGGAATGGGGTATATACTGTAAGGTTGTGCCCTACTGGAACAGCAGGGGTAACAGCCTTACGGTACAGTAGATTCTTGTTGGTAAAGTTATTGAATATCGTACAGCTTCAATTTGTTATATAAAGTTTTCCGGTCTATGCCTAATAAGATGGCGGCTTTACTTTTATTATTTCCTGTTTGCTTCAATGCCTCAAGGATACGTTTCTTTTCTGCCGCTTCATCATGCAGGCTGAATGTCTGCGGACCGGCGGACCTTATAGGTTCCTGCAGCTCATAACCTAATTCGGCAAGGGTGATGAAGTTGCTCTGTGCCAATAGGGTGGCACGTTTTACTATATTTTTCAATTGCCGGAGGTTTCCGGGCCATGAATACGTTTGTAAAGCTTGGCTGGCAGCGGTATCAAACCCTATCAGCTGGCGGTCCAGTTCTCTGTTTGCCTGATCCAAAAAGAAATTGGCGAATAGCAGGATATCTTCTTGCCGCTCTTTTAATGCCGGCATACGAAGGGTGAATTCATTGATGCGGTGGTAAAGATCTTCGCGGAAGTTTCCTTTTTCAATGGCCTGTTGCAGGTTCTCATTGGTAGCGCTGACCAGTCGCACGTCTACCTCTATTTCTTTATTGGAGCCGACCGGACGGATACGTCTTTCCTGCAAGGCACGGAGCAACTGTATCTGTACTTCATAACTTAAGTTGCCTATTTCATCCAGAAACAAAGTACCTCCGTTGGCTTCTACGAATGCTCCTGTTTTGTCGTTTAACGCCCCTGTGAAGGAGCCTTTGACATGACCGAAAAATTCGGAAGCCGCCAGCTCTTTGGGGATAGAACCGCAGTCTATGGCAATGAATGGCTTGTCGGCCCGTTTGCTTAGCTGATGAATACGGTGCGCCACATACTCTTTACCTGTTCCGCTAGCACCGTTTATCAGCACGGACATGGGGGTGGGGGCTACCAGACCTACATAATTGTAGAGTTGGCGCGCTGCCTCGCTTTCCCCCTCCAGAAAATTAGAGGGAGGAACGGTTGCACTGTGGGGAACGGCTTTGTTCTTAGATGCTTTGGGCGCGACTGTGTTCTTTTCTATTCCTACCGGTGTGGGTAAAGCTTTGTTTTGCAATGCCTCATTAATTTTCTTCAGCAACTCATCCGGTTGTATCGGCTTTGAAATGTAATCACTGGCTCCATGTTTTATAGCCTGTACAGCGCTTTGGATGTCAGCATAGCCTGTCATGATGATGAGTGGGATGTTATATTTCTGTTCTTTCATCCATGAAAGCAAGAAGATACCATCTTGATCAGGCAGGCGCAGATCAGACAAAACAAGATCGTATGGTTGTGCATCCAGTTGTTTGCGTGCGCGCGCATTACTGCTTGCTGTATCAACCGAAAATCCTTTTTTACCCAGCCAAGTTTTCAACATGGTGGCAAAAGTCAAGTCATCTTCTACTATCAGAATGGAATGTGGCATCTTTATGTGGTTTTTATTCGTGCAAAAATAAGCTTTTTTCACGGTGTACCGAAACACGGACTCTATTTCTAATACCTTTTAACTTAACAGGGCTTAATTCTTCATGCTTCATTCGGTATTTCGATCTGCTTTTTTGCTTCGTCAATTACTTTTTCTATTTCTTCTATTATAAAGTTTGTTTTCTCTATCGCTTCTTCACCGATTTCGGTTGTCCCTCGTCTTTGTTCCATCCATGTCAGTGCAGGAATGCAACGGGTAGCTCCCAGCATGGTGAACAGTGGCAACAGTTTATGAGCTATTGCCGTGATGTCTTCCATATTCTTTTTCGCCAATGCTTCTTCCATACACTCTCGGTTCTTTTTTGTTTCGCTGATGAAGGTACGGAGTATTTCTGAGGCTGCTTCCGGATCATCTTCCGAGAAGGCGGTCAGGGCGGAGAAATCCAACGTTTCTTGTTGGGGATGATTTTCTTTGGCCGGTGCTATATGGGGAGTCGGATTTCCTGTGGCGGGTACATCCTTTCCTGTGACCTGGAAGATGGCTGTAAACAATTCGTTTATGGTGAAAGGTTTGTGCAGGCAACCGGCAAAGCCATGTGAACAGAAATAATTTTCGTCCATATCGCTACGGGCGGTCAGGGCGATCACCGGCAGGGTTTGCACCCATGATGTGTCCAGCGTGCGGATGGCTTTCAATAAGTCGAATCCGTTCATGGCAGGCATTTGTATGTCCGTGAGTAAGACGTCGAAGCGCTTTTCTTTCAATTGGTTGAGGAGCTCTTCGGGATGATGGCAGCAGGTCACAGTCACTCCGGGGCGTTCCAGCATGGCGGTGGTAAGCTGTAACTGTATGCGGTCGTCGTCAATTAAAATCAGGTGAATCGGCTCACTGTCTTCGCGTGGAGTGTCTGTTTGCCGGATCCCGGTTGCGTCAGGGGAAGCAGGAGTATGTTCTGCTCCCGGTCCGGAAAGATTTTCATCCGGATGGGAAGGACCCTCAGGCAAAGGCAGATATACATGGAAGCAGCTGCCTTTGTCTTGTTCGCTTTCTATCTTGATATCCCCTTCGAGCAGAAGCACCAGTTTACGGGTGATGGCCAGTCCCAAGCCGAATCCTTCTTGTCCTTGTGCATTATGGAGCCGGGTGAATTCCTGAAAGATACGTTGTTGCTCTTCTTGGCTGATACCGCATCCTGTGTCACTGATACTGAAATGCAATTGGCCGTTTTCCAATGCTGCCCGCAGGGTGATGCCTCCTTCTTTAGTGAATTTCAGTGCATTGGATAGCAGATTCTCCGCTATTTGGCGGATACGGAACGGGTCTCCTATGTATACGCGGTTCAATGATTCGTTGCAATGATAGTTCAGTTCCAGCTGTTTGGAGTCTGCCATCGGTTTGAAGCTAATATAAATGGTGTCGAACAGTTGGTGGGGGTTGAACGATACCTGGTTGACGTCCATTTTATGTGCATCCAGCCGGTGGTAATCCAGCAGGGATTTGACCAGGCTGAGCAGGTGATTGGCTGAACTCTGCATATTGTTCAGATAGAAACGCTGGCGTTCTTCGGTAGTGATCCGCTCCAGCAGGTCGGTATAGCCCAAGATGGAACCCACGGGAGCTTTGATATCGTGGGTGATGGTCAGCATTAGTTTTTCACGCGCCGCCAATAAGTCTTCGGCGCGACGTTTGGCTTTTTCCAGTTCTCGGCGGTAGTGGTTGCTGCGAGTGATGTCTCTCCATATCAAGACCAGAAAGAAAATAGCCAGAACCACAGCGACAATGGCGATTCCCGCCACTGTGCGGATAGAGCTTTGGCGAATATATTCCTCTTGTATATGTTTGTTTTGGGCCAAAGCTTGCTCTTCTTCCTCTATAGTACTTAATAGCTGATTGACTTTCTGACTTAGTTTCAAGCCGCTGAGGCGCAGGGACTGGGTGCGGCGATTGACCATTTCCATACGTTCTTGTTGGGTATCGGTTACTCGGCTCTGTATGTTTTTCAACATGGTGACCACAGTATCTGCCGGACTGTATGCCTCGGTCAGCGTATCGGTATATTCTTCCTGAATCACATTGTTGACCTGTGTGGAATCTGCTTTTCCGGGCGAGAACACTTCTCCCAAACGTTTGAAGAAGCTTTTGGGCTTTTTACGAATAATATAAGAATTGGTGTGTGTGATTACTTTTTTTCGTACATGGGGAAGGCTGAGCAAGGAATCTTGCTGGGCGATCAGTTCGTCTATATGCTGTTTGTAAAGTATATCTGTCCCACCGTCCTGAATTGCTTTCAGCAGGTTGCGCATATTCCGTTCTTTATCCATGAAAAGCATTCCTACGGTATCCAGTCGCGCCAGTTGTATGCTGTCTGTCAGCAACGTGCGTAGGGAGTCAAGTGCCGTGGTGGCTTGTTTCATGGCTCGTTGGTATCGGTAGTATTGTTCTATTTGTCCCGTACTGAGCGATTGTCCGATGACTTCCGCCTGATAGAGCTGGCTGATAATTTGGTTGGTGACATGGCGCCGTTGGCTCAGGATGGCTTCATCATCACCGGTTCCGGACAGTGACTTCATTTCTTGATAGATATATCCGATAGATATAAAGAGCAGTGCAGTCAGCAGAATATAGCCGAATGCAACTTTCAGCTTGGTGGAACGGTTGGGCAGGCTCATGGTGGTTTTATTTTTATTTCGTATCACGGTTAAAGCGCAGGTAATAGAGTATTCCGGCTGTAGTCAGTCCGAAAGGAAATGCCATCCATATTCCTATGATTCCCCAATCCATGATGAAACCGAAAAAATAGCCGGCAGGCAGGGAGATAAGGAAATAGGCGATGAATGCGATATACATCATGGGTTTCACATCTGCGATTCCACGAAGGGCATTGGCGAAATTTATCTGTAATCCATCACCAAACTGGTAGATGATGAACGGAATGATAAGTTGTGCTACCATTACGCTGACCGCCGGACTGTCGCTGAACCATCCTCCCAGTTCGTTACGCAGCAGGAAGATGGGCAGGGCGCCTATCAGTGCGATGAGCAGCATGATATGGAATCCGGCGTATGCAGAGCGCCTGACGTTCATCCGGTCATTCTGTCCGCGGAAGTTGCTAACCCGCACGGCAACGGCTGCTCCCATGCCATAATACATCATAAAGCAGATTTGGGAAATGGCGAGCATCACTTGGTGGGCCGCCAGAGCAGTAGTCCCGATCCATCCCACCATAATGGCACTGAGACTGAACGAAGCAGTTTCCATTCCCATCTGCATGGCAATGGGCCATCCCAGTTTGTTCAGGTGCAGGAAGTCTGCCCGGTTGAGCGTATTGTGTAGAAAGCCTTCTTTATAAATATGATAACGTCGGGTACAGAAAAAAATGACGGCGAACACGATCACCATCATGATACGGGAGGCCAATGTGGAAATTCCCGCTCCCAGCAATCCCATTTCGGGCATTCCCAGTTTACCGTAAATCAGAATGTAGTTGCCGATAATGTTCATTACATTTCCTGTCAATAAGATCCACATGGAAACGCGGGTATCGGTTATGCCGTCGGCAAATTGCTTGAAACCGTTGAAAAGCAGTACAAACAACAAGGATATCAGCAAAACGATGAAGTAGGGACGCATTAAAGGCAGCAGTTCTTCGGGTTGCCCCAGTCGGTGGATATTCAGATAAAGTATCCACATGATGAGTGTGAGCAATACGGCCAGCAGTGTGTTGGCAAACAGGCTGTTCTTCAGCATTCGTCCCACTACATGGGTTTCTCCCCGTCCGAACAGACTCCCTACGATAGGAGTCAGCCCGTATGAGAATCCGGTAGCGAAAATAATGGCCAAAGTAAACATATTGTTGACAAAACTGGCGGCGGCTAATTCATTCGTGCTGTGATGGCCTATCATCAATGTATCGGCAAAACCCAAAATGATGACACCTATCTGGCCGATAACGATAGGGATACCTAAAGTGAAAAGTGCTTTGTAATGTTGCATGGTTAATAAATTGCTAATGTGCCAATATGCTAATTTGCCAACTGGCTGCGCTGTGTTCCGCATGGCGCAGCCAGTTGGCAAATTAGCACATTATCAGGTCGGCAAATTACTTTTATAGTAGAGTGTGGAACAATTTTCTCGCACAAATGTTTTTTGTGCAGCTTCTTTTATCTGGCCGGCAGTGACCGAGCGATATTTGTTTACTTCATTGTTAATATCTTCCGCTTTGCCGGTCAGTTCAAAATAAGCCAGATTGGTAGCCACATTCAGGTAATTCAGGTTATTGAATATCTGTTCACTTTCATAGCGGTTCTTTACTTTTTCCAGCTCGTCTTCATCCACACTTTCTTCCGTCAATGCCTTCAGTTCCTGCCATACGGCAGCTTCGGCAGCTTCCAGCGTGACGCCTGGGGCGGGTTTGCCGGTGATATGGAACAATCCCTCGTCAATGCTGCCCGATATATAGGCGTCGATACTGTTGAATACCTGTTTCTCTTGTACCAGATGCTGCACCAGACGGCAGGAACGTCCGCTGCTCAGCAAGTCGCTTAGCATATCAAAAGCATAGTAGTCGGGATGGCGTCGTTCACAGATATGGAATGCCATAAAGAGCGCGTCTACAGGCACGTTCCGCTCTACTGTCAGTCGGCGTTCTTCCGTTTGCCGGGGTTCTGCCGGCAGTGAGCGGGGGGCTACGTTGCGGCGCGGGATAGGGCCGAACCACTTTTCAGCCAATGTCACTGTCTCTTCAAAAGTAATATGTCCCGTTACAGCCAGAATTGCGTTGTCCGGTGCATAATATTTAAAGAAAAAGGCTTTTACCTCTTCAAGGGTGGCATTGGCTATGTGGCTGATTTCTTTACCGATGGTAGGCCACTGGTACGGATGCACCTTATAAGCTAGGGCGCGTAGCAGATGTGAGGCGTCTCCGTATGGCTGGTTCAGGTTCCGCTGTTTGAACTCTTCGATTACCACTTGCCGTTGCACTTCCAGACTGCGCGGGTTAAAGTCGAGGGATAACATACGGTCACTCTCCAGCCAGAATCCGGTTTCCACATTCTGACGAGGGAGGGTGATGTAATAATTGGTTATGTCATTATTTGTCCATGCGTTGTTTTCGCCTCCGGCATTTTGTACCGGAGTGTCATAGTCGGGCACATGGACGGAGCCTCCGAACATCAGGTGCTCAAACAGATGGGCGAATCCGGTATGATCAGGATCTTCATCGCGTGCGCCCACATCGTACAGTAGGTTCAATGCCACCATCTGAGTCGTATTGTCCTCATTGTGTATCACACGCAGCCCGTTGGACAAGGTGTATCGGTTAATGTTAATCATCTGAGTCGCAAATTACTGAATACTTGCCTTGAGAATCCGGATATTCTCTATAGGGCGGTCTGCGCGGTTCGTTTTTGCTATTTCAATATTGTCCACTACTTCCATACCTTCGGTTACTTCACCGAATACGGTATAAGAACCGTCCAAGTGGGGAGCGCCGCCTATGGTGCTGTATGCTTTGATCTGTTCGGGGGTGAAGCGGAATTTCTCTTCTTTGTCCGCCAGCTCACGGGCTTGGGCTTCCAAGGTGTCCTGTAATTCCAGTAATCCGGCATTGTCTCCCGCCTTGCGCATCTTGTATATTTCCTTCATGTGCTGGCGTGCCAGACTGTCGAATAGAGCCTCTTCACGCTGTTCGTTTATTTTGTTCTCCATGCCCAGCAATTGCGGTTCGGTGAACTTGCGTCCGGTAACAATATAGAACTGGCAACCCGATGAAGCCTTTTCGGGGTTCACATCATCACCCTGGCGTGCTGCCGCCAATACTCCTTTCTTGTGGAAGAATTTCGGATTGAACTCAGCGGGAATGGTGTAACCCACATCACCGCTGCCCAGCATGGCAGTATCCGATGCGTTTTTGCTGTCCGGATCGCCAGCTTGGATCATGAATTGTTTGATAACCCGGTGGAACAATGTACTGTCATATACTCCTTCTTTTACCAGTTTGATAAAGTTATCACGATGTTTCGGCGTTTCATTATACAGGGCCACTGTGATATTTCCCATGGTGGTTTCCAGTTTTACCAAGGTACGCTTTTCATTTTCCATATGATGATTTGTTTGTCTTTTCGAGCCGGCGTTGCATGCAGTCAATGCAATGAAGGCTAGGCATATTAGTAAAATTTTGTTTGAAGTCATGAGCTATTTTTTATTTATCGGACAAAGATAGGAAATAAAATTGAGAGTAAGAGCGGAAAAGCGAAGAAAGGAAGGATAAAAAAAGGGAGAGAGCGGAGGAATACTTCAGACGCAGACGCGGCAGAAACAGGTCTTTTTTCCTCACAAACGTGCGTGTTCTTATAATTTGTAGAGAAGAAAAGTAAATGGGGCAGAGTGAGGGGAAGAGAAGCACCGGAAAGAGAAAAGACGAAAGAAAATAGATAAAAAGACCGGCGGCAAAACCGGAAGATGATAAGACTTGAAAAAAGAAAATTAAAAAAGTTTCTGAATAACATGGTTTGCATAAGTCTTGAAATTCGCATTGAATAGTAGTATGGCATCCATCGTTTCAGAGGGAAGTCTTTGATGAAGGATGCCGGATTTATATCATATTTGTAATATGCGCGCACGTGTGTGAGAAAAAGGAACTGCGTCTACGTTGGAAGTAGCTTCCGTCTTCTTGGAAATCTGTCGGCTTGTCCGTATTGTTCATATTATGGGAACAGACGGGAGAGCTGAAAGATTTAAATTTTGCGGGGGTAAGATTATAGATCTTTCCTAGTGGCAACAGGTAGTCCGTAAGTTCTTTTTTAATAAATTATGGGAAACAAAAGATAAAAGCTGCGTTCTTTCAACCATTATGCCGATAAAATTGTTTAAATTTGCAGGAATACTTGTACAGACACTCGATGAAGAAAAAATATGTTCGTTGGACATTGTGGACGATAGCATCTCCGTTCATTCTGTTCATCATTTTATGTATATTGATTTATTTGCCACCTATTCAGAATTTTCTGGTGGACAAAGCTGCTGTATATGCCTCGGAAGCTACTGGTATGAATATCTCCGTGGGACGTATCTCTTTGTCTTTTCCGTTGAATCTGGTGGTGACCAATGTAGATGCTGCTTCCCCGCATAATGATACGTTGCTCAGTGTACGCCGCCTGCAAGTGAATGTGCAGTTGCTGCCACTGCTGAAAAAGCAGGTAGAAGTGGATGGCATATCCCTGCAAGGAGCCACAGTGAATTCTAATGACTTGATACATGGCATGAAATTGAACGGTACTTTGGGGGAATTGTTCATTTCCAGTCATGGAGTGGCACTGGACCCCGAAACTGCCATCGTTAACAAAGTCTTGTTGAAAGATACGGATTTATCTCTTTGCCTGAATGACACCGCTGCGGCCGATACGGCTGCAAGCGACACCACCTATTGGAAAATAATATTGCAGGATATTGATTTACAGAATGTATCCTTTGCGCTGGATATGCCTTTGGACAGCTTGTCATTGGCGGCTTCGCTGGATAATGCCATACTGCGCGACGGGCTGATAGACTTGCATAAATCGGCCTATTCGCTGCAAACGTTTCGGATAGAGAACGGACGTGTGCGTTACGATAACGGGAAGCCGCTGGCTGCCGACAGCCTGTCCTCCGGACTGGACCCCTCCCATATTGCACTGACGGATATCGGTGTGAAACTGGATTCCCTATACTACGGAGGTAGGAATATGAAAGCCATAATCAGCCAGTTTGTGCTGAAAGAGCGTTCGGGAGTGGAAATCGTTTCTGCCACAGGGCGGATGGTTTCCAATGACAAGGTGCTGCGTGTGCCTTCATTGAAACTGGAAACCCGGGATTCTTATCTGGAACTGAACGCTGCGATGGATTGGAATGCCTTGGATTTTAAGGATGAAGGCTTGGTGTCCGCACGGCTGATGGCTGATATAGGAAAGCCGGATGTGGTGAGATTCATGGGAAGTATGGATGAAAAGTTTATCCGGCAGTATCCTTCCGAACCCTTGCGCATCCGTACAGGGATCGACGGTGATTTGAACAAGCTGAAACTGACTACGCTGACTGCCGAGCTGCCCGGTGCATTGGGATTGTTCGCCCGGGGGGAACTAACCCATCTGACAGACAGTCTGCTGCGCGGGGGGGATATCACTTTGGAAGCTGAAACCAAGGATTTGAAGTTTGTTTCCACGTTGGCTGAAGGAATAGAAATTCCATACGGAACGCGCTTGGAAGGCAAATTTACGATGGCGGGCACTAAAATGGGCACGGACCTGCTGCTGATGCAGCCCGAAGCCCAGGCGGTGGTTGCGGCCGATACTATTCCTATAACGGTTTATAATGACAGCATCTCCGTAGCGGATGATTTCAAGATGGAACGGGCAGCCCGTCTGTTTGCCAAATACGACTTGTCGCGTGACAGGTATGAGGCAGACTTGGCTGTCAATCATTTTGACCTGCACCAGTTTATGCCTGCCGATTCTTTGTACACCTTGTCCACCCGTCTGAAAGTGGAGGGGGAAGGTTTTGACTTTTTCTCTCCCCGTACTTATTTCAATGCGGAGGGCGGCATAGACCGTTTCCATTATGGCAGTTATCATCTGACAGGAATTTCATTGGCTGCCGGACTGGAGAAATCAAAGGTGCATGCTTCACTGGCAGTGAAAAACTGGACCATGGATATCAAGGCGCATTTGGATGGTATCTTGAAACCTCATGATGTTTCGGGCGACTTGAAAATGGATGTGGCTCATTTGGATTGGCAGGCGCTTCATCTGATGGATACCCGTTTTCAGACCTCCCAGCACCTGGGGGTCCGTTTCAGCAGTGACCTCAGAAAAAGGTATGTCGTAGAGGCCGAGATGACGAATGCCACGATTGTCACTGCCAAACGCACTTCCCATTCCAAGGACCTGTTTGCCGGATTCAGCACTTCCAGAGATTCCACTTTTGCTTATCTGCGTGCGGGGGATCTTGATTTGAGTCTGGAAGGAGCAGGGCACATGGAATACATTTCCGGCAGGGCGGATTTGCTGATGAAGAAACTGGCGGAACAATGGGAAAGCAAACATATTGAACAGGAGGAGCTTCGGGAATTTCTTCCGGGACTATGTCTGAAAATATCTTCCGGTCCCGATAATCCGATAGCCAATTATCTGTCAATGATGGGGTTGTCATACACTCGTCTGTTTATGGATGTGGATTCATCTCCGGCAGAGGGATTGAACGGGGAGGCTTATTTATATGGATTGCGTACAGACAGCCTGACTTTGGATACCATTTATCTGGATGTACAGCAGGACCTGAATGGCATAAATATGTTGAGCGGAGTGGTGAACGGACCCAAACCGGGACAGGAGGCGTTTGATGTGACGCTGGAGGGAAATGTGGGAAACAACAGCGCCCAGTTGTTGGTTCAATACCTGAATGCCCGTAAAGAACAGGGAGTATATATGGGAGTGATGGCCGACCTGCGCCGCCACGGCATACGCATGAAGGTTTTTCCGGAGCATCCCACGTTGGTATACCGTCCTTTTACCGTGAATAAAAATAACTATATTTATCTGGCTGACAACGGGCGGATTCATGCAAATCTGGATTTGCATGACGAGCAGGGGACCGGACTCAGTTTCTATACCAATCGGGAAGATACCATAGCCAAACAGGATATGACGGTGGAGCTTTCACGCATCAATCTGAAAGAATTCCGGCGTATCCTTCCCTATATGCCTGATATGGAAGGATGGATCGGAGCAGAAGCGCATTATATAGATTCCGGTCCGTATATGATGGTGAGCAGTGATTTGCGTATAGATGAATTCAAATATGAAGGCAGTGCGTTGGGAAATTGGGAACTGGGTGGTGTGTATCTGCCCGGTGAGGCAAAGGATCATCATCTGGATGCCTATATACGCCATGATGGTGAGGAGATAGCTCATTTGGGAGGTATCTATCTGCCCGCGGAGGAAGGAACGGGAAGCCTGAGCGCGGATATAGCCTTCGAACATTTTCCGCTGAATGTCGCCAATCCGTTTGTGCCCGACCGCATGGTGGAACTGGACGGGGATATTGATGGAACATTGTCCATGAAAGGTGATCCGGCCAAACCCTTGCTGAATGGGGAACTGGCATTGGATTCCGTGACTTTCTTCATGCCGGAGATGTCTGCCATGTTCCGTTTTGATAATGAACCGGTGCAGGTGGTGAACAGTAAGATGATGTTCAAGGAGTTCGATATATTCACCAAAGGCAAGACTCCTTTTACCATTAACGGCGAGGTGGATTTCTCGGATTTGGAACGGACGGCAGTGAACCTTAAAATGCATGCCGAGAATTATGAGTTGCTGAATGCTCCCCGTACCAAGCGGGCTATGGTTTACGGCAAGATGTATGTGGATTTTAACGCAACGCTGCGCGGTCCTGTGGAGGAACTGGTGATGCGGGGGAACATGAACATCTTGGGGAAGACCAATGTGACCTATGTCCTGAAAGACTCTCCCTTGACGGTGAACGACCGTTTGGGGGATATGGTGACTTTTGTCAATTTCAACGACACAACTTCGGTAGAGGAGTCCTCTGTCCAGCAAATCTCTTTGGGAGGGATGGATGTGGCCATGACCATGCATATAGACCAGGCGGTGCAGGCACGTGTGGATCTGGTGCCGGACGGCTCCAACTATATGTTGCTGGAAGGAGGCGGAGACTTGTCATTCCAGTACACTCCTCAGGGGGATATGTTGCTGACCGGGCGTTATTCCTTGATGAGCGGGGAGATGAAATACCAGATTCCGATTATTCCGCTGAAGACTTTTAATATTCAAAATGGCAGTTATGTGGAGTGGACGGGAAATATCATGAATCCGCAACTGAACATTACCGCGGCCGAAAGGGTCCGTGCTTCGGTGGGCGAGGATGGAAAGACTTCGCGTATCGTCGGGTTTGATGTAGGGATCGCTTTGAGCCAGAGTCTGGAGAATCTGGGGCTGGCGTTTACCCTTTCGGCTCCCGAGGATGCGTCTGTGCAAGACCAGCTGAATGCCATGTCGGTGGAGGAACGGGGAAAACTGGCTGTCACCATGCTGGTGACCGGAATGTATATGGCTGAAGGAAACTCTACGGGAGGATTTAATGTGAATAATGCCTTGAACTCATTCCTGCAGAGCGAAATCTCGAATATTGCCGGAAAAGCACTTGATATCAATGTGGGCATGGAAACGGTGGATGATGCCGATAGCGGCGGGAAACGCACGGATTATAATTTCCAGTTCGCCAAACGTTTCTGGAATAACCGCTTCCGTATAGTGGTAGGCGGTAAAGTGTCTACCGGAAGTACGGTACAGCAGGATGAAACCTTTATTGATAATGTATCCATAGAATACCGCTTGGACAACAGCGGTACCCGGTATGTCAAGCTCTTCCACGACAAGAACTATGAGAGTGTGCTGGAAGGTGAGATCATAGAGACCGGTGTGGGTATTGTGCTTCGCAAGAAGATGAGTCACCTGGGCGAACTGTTTATTTTCAAGTCTAAGAAGAAAAAATGATTGTTGGAGATATGGAGAGAAAACATAACATAAACCTGCTTCTATTATCGGTATTGTTGCTGATGACAGCTGCCTGCTCTACTACCAGGAATTTGCCGGAAGACGAAACGCTATATGTCGGTGTGAAAAATATGGAGATTCTGAATGAAGACAAGACCCCTGCCGGTGTCCAGACCTTGGAAGAGGTGGAGGCTGCTTTGTCTTATCCTCCCAATAATGCCATTTTGGGAAGCAACTCCTTGCGTTTTCCCATTCCTTTCGGTTTGTGGATATACAATGATTTTGTGAAATACCAGGATAAAAAGGGGGTGGGGCATTGGATCTTCAACAAGCTGGGGTCTACTCCGGTGTATTTGTCTACGGTGAATCCGGAAACCCGTGTGAAGGTGGCCACCAATCTGTTGCACGATTATGGCTTTTTCAATGGTGCTGTGACTTATTCTGTAGACTCGTTGAAGAATCCTCGGAAAGCCAAGTTAAGTTATAAGATTGATATGGCGAACCCTTATTATCTGGACTCTGTCATGTATCTGAAATATCCTCCTCGCGCCGATAGTCTGATCAGGGCTGCTTATGACCAGAGGGTATTGCATAAAGGAGATAATTTCAGTGTGTTGAAACTGGAGGAGGAGCGCCAGCGGCTGAGTACCCTTTTCCGTAACAATGGTTATTATTATTTCCGTCCCGAATTCATTACTTTCCGTGCGGATACCTTGCGCAAACCGGGAATGGTCAGTTTGCAGGTTGTCCCGAAAGCCGGAGTGCCTGCCGATGCGAAAAGACCTTATTATATAGGGAATACTTCTGTTTATCTTACCGGATATAAAGGGGAGGAACCTACTGATTCCATCGTCTTTCCGGGAATGACTTTACACTATAGCGGTAAGAAACCCGGTATCCGTCTCGGAGTATTGGCTAAGCGCTTCTTTTACCAGAAAGGGCAGCTTTATTCTCAGGCCCGTCAGAATTTCACGCAGGAAGCCTTGGCGCGTTTGGGCATTTTCAAATTTGCCGAGTTCCGCTATGCCCCGCAAGATACATTGCCGGGGTGTGATACGCTGAATGTGCGGATGAATGCTACATTCGATTTGCCGTATGACGGAGAACTGGAATTCAATGTGACTACCAAAAGTACGGATCAGACTGGTCCCGGAGCGATTTTCAGCCTCTCGCGGAAGAATTTCATGCGTACAGCCGCCACGCTTTCTTTCCAGTTGAAAGGGTCATACGAATGGCAGACCAATTCTACGGCGGATGGGAACAGTTCTAAATTGAATTCATACGAGCTGGGAACTTCTTTCTCATTGGAGTATCCTCGCCTGGTGTTGCCGTGGATGAGTAAAAAAATGATGCGCTCACGATTTCCGCAGCATACCTCATTCAAGTTGTATGCCAGTCAGTTGAACCGTGCCCGCTTCTTTAAAATGCTTTCTTTTGGTGGAACGGTGTCATACGATTTCCAGCCTTCGCGGGTATGGAAACATACGGTGACTCCTTTCAGACTGGCATTTAATACGTTGCAGCATACTACTACACGTTTTGATACGATAGTGGACAAGAACCGGAGTTTGAAAATCAGTTTGGGAAATCAGTTTATCCCGGCTATGAGTTATACGTTTACGTATGATAACGCCCCGTTGAAGAAACGCAATAATTTATGGTGGGAAACTTCCTTTACTTCGGCAGGTAATCTGACTTCGTTGGTGTATGCTGCTTTTGGGAAGGGATTCAAGGAAACAGATAAGAAGTTATTAAACAGTCCTTATGCGCAATTCCTGAAAATGACATCCGAAGTGCGTTGTTTGTTTAAAGTCGGAGAGAAACAGCATATAGCCACTCGTTTGATGGGGGGAATTTTGTATGCATATGGGAACCAGACTGTAGCGCCTTACAGCGAGCAGTTCTATATTGGGGGAGCTAACAGTATCCGTGCGTTTACAGTGCGCTCTATCGGCCCCGGTTCTTATCGTCCCGAAGATAAACAGTATGGTTATCTGGATGAAACCGGAGATGTGAAGCTGGAAGCGAATGTGGAATACCGTTTCCCTATCCTGGGTGATTTGTACGGGGCAGCTTTTCTGGATGCGGGAAATGTGTGGCTGCTGCGTGAACAAAAGAATGAGGAAGGTGAGAATATACGTCCCGGCGGTTTGCTTACTCTTCGTAATTTTGCTAAAAGTATAGCTTTGGGTACTGGGGTGGGATTGCGTTATGACCTTACTTTCCTGGTGATCCGCCTGGATCTGGGTATTGCTCTTCATGATCCGTATGATACCGGCAAGAAAGGATATTATAATATTCCTAAGTTTAAGGATGGACTGGGATTGCACTTTGCCATCGGCTATCCTTTCTAGAAATAGGGCTTGATTTGCGTCAAAAGGAGGGAAATGATTGATTTATGCTCGAATTTGAATGGAATGTAGCTTTTTTCCTCCGTATTATTTTGTAGCTTTGTACCATCAAATATTCAATTTTAAATAAATAAACTATGAAACCAACTTTATTTTTATTGGCGGCTGGTATGGGCAGCCGTTACGGAGGATTGAAGCAATTGGATGGTCTGGGTCCTAACGGCGAAACTATTATGGATTATTCTATTTATGACGCTATCAACGCCGGCTTTGGAAAACTGGTCTTTGTTATCCGTAAAGATTTTGAACAAGATTTTCGTGAAAAGATTATTTCTAAATATGAAGGTCATATTCCTTGCGAACTGGTATTCCAGGCTTTAGACAATCTGCCGGAGGGTTTTACTTGTCCTGCGGAGCGTACAAAACCTTGGGGAACTAACCATGCTGTCATGATGGGAGCTGATGTGATACAGGAACCGTTTGCGGTGATCAATTGCGATGACTTCTATGGCCGTGACTCGTTCCAGGTAATGGGCAAGTTCCTTTCTGCACTGCCCGAAGGTGCTAAAAACACGTATGCTATGGTGGGCTTCCGTGTAGGAAATACATTGAGCGAGAGTGGAACGGTATCCCGCGGCATCTGTGGAACCAATGCGGATCATTTGTTGACTTCCGTGGTAGAACGTACCAAAATTCAGCGCATAGACGGAGAAGTGAAGTATATTGACGACAATGGCGAATGGACAGCTACCCCTGACACAACTCCGGTGAGCATGAACTTCTGGGGCTTTACTCCTGATTACTTTGCTTACAGCAAGGAATTCTTTAAAGCATTCTTGAGCGATCCTAAAAATATGGAAAACTTGAAGAGCGAATTCTTTATTCCGCTGATGGTGGACAAGCTGATTAGTGACGGTACTGCTACCGTTGAGGTATTGGATACTACCAGCAAATGGTTTGGAGTAACTTATCCTGAAGACCGTCAGAGTGTGGTTGACAAGATACAGGCATTGGTGGATGCCGGTGAATATCCTGCAAAATTATTTTAAGATGAGAGGTAGTGTAGTCACACTTATATAATTTACTTTCGGGGGCTGTCCGTTTTTTTTTGGACAACCCCCGTTGGATTACTATTTTTTATTTTCTGTTTTCATTATTGCATCTTGTATTCGCTGGGAGATAACCCGGTATGGTGCTTGAAGTATTTGCCAAAAAAGGAAGGGTTCGGGAAGTTCATAAAATAAGCTACTTCCTGAATAGACATGACGGAGTATTTCAACAGCGCTTTGGCTTCCAGTATTACATATTCGTCAATCCACTCTCCGGCAGTTTTTCCGCTCACTTTCTTTACTACGGTGGAGAAATGTTTGGGACTCAGGAATAATTGCTCCGCATAAAAATCTACGCGTCTTTCTTTACGGTGATGTTCGGTCAGCAAGTTGATGAACTGGTTGAACAATACCTCTTCCCTTTTCAGTGATTTCGGATTCTCGGAAAGGAATTCCGGTTGTTTTCTATGAAGGATGGAACCTATCTTATATAAATAGGCCCCCATTAGTCTGCGTACGATTTCTGTCCTGAAGTTATCGTTCCGGCTTACGGTTTCTTCTATCAGTTCATAGAATGATTTCAGTTCCTGTACCTCTTCTTCCATCAAATGAAATTTGGGATTCTCTTTCAATGAGATGAAAAATGGCATGAAACTGTTCAGGTTGATATACATCTCTTTTAAGAAATCAGATGATATTAAAAACATTTGTGACAAATGAATGCCCGGTGATAACATGGACTGTAGAATATCGCCGGGAGCGCAAATAATCAGATCGTTTTGCTCAATGTCGTATTCCCGTAAATTGATATTGACTTTGGCAGAGCCTTTTTCACGGATAGAGATAATGATTCCATCCAGCCGTAATGGGTATTTAAAGATGGGGTTCATATTCTCGGGGATGTAATGTTCGCTTCTATCCATTACGAAATCATTGTTAATCCCTTTTAGACTGGGATTCATCTGTCGGATACGGGCTATGGATATATTTCCTATTTCATGTTCCATATTTCTTAATTTTGCCTCAAATGTATAAATCAAAAGTCAATAATCCACTCTTTTTTTCTCATAATATTATTTTTTAATTGAAATTGACGGATGTGAATTCGGAGGCGTGTGATGGCAGGAATTCTTAATTCTATTTAAAAGGGGGATGCTGGCAAACTATTTGTACATAATAACGTGTATATTTAACAACAGAATTATAAAGAACAAAACTATGTCAATGTATTGGATCTTATTTATTGGAATCGCGGTAATCAGCTATATTGTACAGAATAGTCTGCAAAGCAAGTTTAAGAAATACTCGAAGATGCCTTTGGCCAGCGGTATGACAGGAAAGGATGTGGCTGAAAAAATGTTGCATGATAACGGTATCTATGACGTGCGTGTAACCAGCACTCCGGGTATGCTGACCGATCATTATAATCCGGCAAACAAAACGGTGAACCTTAGTGAAGGGGTATATGGAAGCAACAGTGTGGCTGCTGCGGCAGTTGCCGCTCATGAATGCGGACACGCCGTGCAACATGCGCGTGCATACGCTCCGCTAAAGATGCGCTCGGCTTTGGTGCCTGTGGTGCAGTTCTCATCTTCTATTATGACTTGGGTGTTACTGGCAGGTATTTTGATGGTGAATACTTTCCCGCAGTTATTGTTGGCAGGAATTTGTCTTTTTGCCATGACCACTCTTTTCAGCTTTATTACGTTGCCTGTTGAGATCAATGCCAGCCAGCGTGCGTTGGTATGGTTGAGCAAGGCCGGAATTACAAATTCATATAACCATCATGCGGCAGAGGATGCGCTGCGTTCAGCTGCTTATACGTATGTGGTTGCGGCACTTAGTTCGTTGGCTACACTGATTTACTATATAATGATTTATATGGGACGTCGTGACTAAGACCTTATAAGGGAAATATATTTTTATTATAGAAGGCTGCCTGCGGGCAGCCTTTTCTAGTTATATTTTGATTAGTTTCGAGATAATTTTTGTTTTAATCTCTTTTTCTTTTCGTTTTAATTTGTATTTTTGCCCTGTCAGCAAAATGAGATAATACCTATGAAAAAACATTTGGGAGCCATCAAATACTTGGTCATTTAGAATAATTTGATGATGAGAAACACAATAAAGTTAAAATATATATGGTGTACTTTGTTTTTACTTCTTCATTGGGGTTTTGTCAAAGCACAGCCTATTTGTGTTGCACGCCAATATACAGTGAGAGACGGATTGATTCAAAGTAATCCGGCGCAGATTCTTCAAAGTCATAATGGTTTTATATGGGTCAGTACTTGGAATGGGGTAAGCCGGTTTGATGGACGCGATTTCGAAACTTTTCAGTTTGATTCTCTTTTGAACCAGCACATGCAGCGGCTGGAGAATACGGCCGACGGCAATTTATGGATGATTGCATACGATCGTCATAGCCTGTATTTATATGATATTCGTGAAAATAAGCTGATCAATGTTCTGAAACAGTATGAACAACATTTTAATACTCCGTTGCAAATAGAAAATTTGTATCCTTTATCCAAAGGGATTACTTGGGTTACTTTAAATAATGGAGGATGTTTCAGAATTTCAGATAAAGAGTGTATTGTTTCTTCAGGGATTCAGTATATTACAGCTATTGATGATGTGGAACTGGGGAAAGTCAGTAGGGTCTTTGAAGATAAACAGGGAGAGGAATGGGTATTTAGTGACAAGGGAGTTAGCATATTTGGCAAGCGGACCATTAGTTCATATCCCTTTTCTATGTTCGAAACAATGGATAATCTTGTTTTTCTTGCATCACAGAATGGCAGGCTAGCCTATTATGATGTAAATACCATGCAATTCAACATCGTTCCTTTTCAAGAGAAGATTCAGCATATAAACGGAATTAAAGTGTTGAAAGATAATCAGCTGGCTGTTTTGTCTGATAAAGGTTTGTACCTATGCCGTTTCCCTGAACTGGCGATGGAGAAATATGATTTCTCTCTTCCGGGGCGTGACGATGCGGCTGTGAGAAAAGTCTATCAGGATTCTAAAGGATTTCTATGGATATTTACCGGATTGCCGGGAATTATCCGGCTTGATCCGGAAACCGGAGTGAAACAATATTTGAATACTCCTTCCGGATACATGGCTTCTTCTCCGGAAAATGAACTCTTTATTTATGAAGATCCTAACGGAGTGGTTTGGACTATTCCTTATAAAGGTATATTCAGTTATTATGACGAAAAGAGCCGGGAGCTAAAAGTCTATTTTACACCGGGAAGGAATCATATACCTTATTCTCCTATTATTAAAACAACTTATGTTGACAAACAAAATAATTTGTGGATCAAATCCCAGCGCTCATTTATAAAAATGTTCTTTCCGCCCAGTCCCTATACTTATAGGGAGTTGGACAATTATTTTGATACAAAATCATTTCTGTTTGATAGCGACGAACATTTATGGATTGCAACAAAGAAAGGGATTATACGTATTATGGATTCACAGAAAAACTTGTTGGGTTATTTGTCGCCTGATGGGGAACTGGCTCAAACGGAAACAGTTTTTGCAGAAGGTGGAATCTATGTCATGCTGAAGGATCAGGCGCAGACAATATGGCTTGGCAGTAAGGAAAACGGATTGTTCAGACTTGTTCCTCGGAATCGTCCTTATCATTATGAGGTATATCATTATATGAATAATCCGTCGGATCCTTATTCCATCAGTGACAATAAAATATCATGCATTGATGAGGATCATAACGGACGTATTTGGATTGGTACTTACGGTGGCGGATTGAATTTGGTTGAGGAAAAGGAAGATGGGGCGATACGTTTTATTCATGCGGAGAATAAATTGTCCGGTTTTCCTATTAATCGTACCAACAGTATTCGTTGTATGGTGGAGGGACCCGGTCATACTATACTGGTGGGTACTATAGAAGGTTTGATCACTTTTTCTTCTGATTTTTCGGATTACGAAAATATTCGTTTTTATCTTAACCTTCCTCGTCCGCAGGCGACTGACGGATTGTGTAGTGCTGATGTGATGTCTGTTTTACGAACGACGGATGAAACTATCTATTGTTATTGTTATGGAGGTGGCCTTTGTAAGTTGGTTTCGTCAAATTTATTATCTGATGAACTTCGGTTCCGGTCGTTCGGCAAAGAGACATCTCCGTTGGCTAGAGCCTTGATTGAAGATAAAAATCATAATATATGGATCGGCTCGGAAACGGATATCACTCTGTTTGATGTGCACGATCAGACTTTTGAGTCTTTTGGAGAAACTTTTTTCAATCGCTCTTTTAATTATAGTGAATGTCTTCCGGTTACAGACAGGCAAGGGGATATCTTAATGGGTACAGAAGGCGGTATGCTTGTCTTTTCTCCGGATAGTATCGTTAAGCAGACTTATGAAGCTCCTATTGTAGTGACAGGGATAAAATATTCGGAGGATAATTTGTCTCATGTATTGAGTGATGCGGATTATTTAGAGATCCCTACCCGGCGGAGGAATTTTACCATCTCATTTGCTGCGTTGGATTATACTAATTCCTTGGATATCGAGTATGCTTATAAGTTGGATGATAATCAATGGTATTATATAGGTAAGAAGAACTCGGTTAGTTTTGTAAGTCTTCCGGCAGGAAAATATCAATTTCAGATAAAGGCGACCAATGGGGATGGTATTTGGATGAACACTGTGAAAACGGTTACTTTACAGGTATTACCCACCTTTTGGGAAACCGGTTGGGCTAAGGCTTTTTATCTAGTTGTTGTCTTGGTGATATCTTTAGCTATCGGATATGTTTTTTTCTATATTTACTATTTGAAGCATAAGGTAAATATGGAACAAAGATTGGCGGAAATAAAAGTACGTTCTTTTATTGATATCTCACATGAACTACGTACTCCTTTAACCCTTATATCCGGTCCGGTATCCGAAGTGTTGTCCCAGGAGCCTTTGACTTCCCGGACCCGGCATCATCTTCAATTGGTTCAGAAAAATATCAATCGTATGTTATTGCTCATTAATCAAGTATTGGATTTCAGAAAGATACAGAATAAAAAAATGGGCTTGACTATTGAATACCGGGATATCATTATCATGCTTCATAATATAATGGATAATTTCCGGTTGTTGGCAACAGAAAAAAATATAAATTTTTCTCTTCAGACAACGTTGCCTTCTGTTTTTTTGTGGATAGATAGTGATAAGTTCGAGAAAATTATCTTTAACTTGCTTTCCAATGCCTTTAAGTATACACCGGATAACAAGTCGATTACCTTGATTGTGATGGAAAGCGGACAGTTTGTTTCGATTGCCGTAAAAGATGAAGGTATTGGCATCTCTAAAGATAAAGTGTCATCCATATTTGAACGTTTCACTACAGTGTCCAAGGAAAATGACATGCAGCCTTCATCGGGTATAGGGCTTTCGCTGGTGAATGAGTTGGTTAAAATGCTGCATGGGGAAATTCAGGTCGAAAGTGAAGTAAAGAAAGGAAGTGTATTCAAACTGGTTTTGCATAAAGGAAAAGAAATATATGCTCAGGATAAAAATGTTGAATATATATTGAACGACACTTCGGAAGAACAGGAAACGGTCTTGGCGGAACCGGAACAAAATGATAAAATATCTTTGCCGGACATGCCTCCGGCAACAAAAGAAACTTTAGTAAAAGTGATGGTAGTGGAGGATAATGCGGAGTTGCGTCAATTTATATGTGAAATATTGTCGGGCACTTACCGTGTTGTTGGAGTTGCCGACGGGGTGATGGCATTGGAAAAGATAGAAGAGGAAATTCCGGATTTTATTATTACGGATATTATGATGCCGCGTATGGATGGTATTGAATTGATAAGGCACATCAAGGAGAATGTCAATACCTGTGATATCCCTCTTATTATCCTTTCTGCAAAATCGTCTGTTGAGGATCGTATTCAATGTTTACAATTAGGGATTGATGATTATATACCTAAACCTTTCAGCAGCGATTATTTAAAATCGAGAATTGAGAACTTGATCAGGCAAAGAAAAGTGCTTCAGTCGGCTTTTTTGTCAAAGTATGGTGCTCAACCGAAGAAAGAACCTTTAGAAGCCGTCGCTTATCCTGTGTCGCAAATTGTTCCTTTGGACGAGTTGTTTATGCAGAAGCTGGTAGGATTTATGGAAGAGAATTACAGTAATCCGGGGCTGCGGGTGAATGATCTGGCAGAGTTCATGAATATGAGCCGCTCTGTATTCAATCGGAAAGTGAATGGTATCATGGGGATTTCTCCGATAGAATATATAAAGAATTATAGGTTGAATAAAGCGAAAAGTTTTATACAAAGTGGTATGTCTTTCTCTGAGGTCGCTTTTGCCGTCGGCTTCTCTGATCCCGGTTACTTTGGCAAGGCGTTTAAAAAAGCATTTAATCAGACTTTGACTGAGTATAAAAATAATAACTAAGTTCCGTTTTGTGCTGTTTATGAAGGTAAATAGCAAGAAAATACCTTATTGACGTAAGATTTTACCTTTGGCTCTCAAGGGTAAAATCTATCTTTGTGCTCATTGACACAGTATGAAAATGTTCCGGAAAACTTTTATGAGTATAATTTTTAAAACATGATAGGATGAGTACAAAATTTTATGTAATAGCTGTTTGGACGCTGTTAAGTTTTGTGGTAAAAGTAAATGCACAAGACAAAGTGGAATGTTGGGACCGGTTTGAGTTGAGTTTTAAACAGGTGACCAAAGGGAATCCTTTTGATACACGTCTTTCCGCTACTTTCGTTTGTGGAAAGGAAAAGAAAACGGTGGAAGGGTTTTATGATGGTGAGAATACTTATAGGATACGGTTTATGCCTGCTGTCGCCGGGGAATGGAGGTATGTTACATCTTCCAGTATAGGGGCTATGAATGGTCGGAAAGGTACATTCACAGTGATACCTGCCGGAAAAGATAATCATGGCATGGTATTGGTGGACGGAGAACATAATTTTAAATATGCGGACGGTACCCGTTATTATCCGATGGGTACGACGGCCTATGCATGGACACATATGAAGGAAACGACTCAGGAGGCTACTTTGAAATCGTTTGGTGAAGCCGGTTTTAATAAGGTAAGGATGTGTGTGTTTCCTAAAAACTATTCTTTAGTGAAAGACGAGCCTGCGCTTTATCCTTTTGAAATAAGGAAGACGATAAAAGATAAGGAAGGAAATGAAAGGAAAGAATGGGACTTTGACAGATTTGACCCGGCTTTTTTTCAGCATTTGGAGAAACGGATAGACCAACTGAACCGTTTGGGGATTGAGGCGGATTTGATCCTTTTCCATCCTTATGATAAGGGAAGATGGGGCTTTGATGCTATGTCGAATGAGGTGAATGTACGTTATATTAAATATATTACTGCTCGTTTGGCTTCTTTTAGAAATGTATGGTGGTCTATGGCAAACGAGTGGGATTATGTAAAAGCGAAAACTGTGGATGATTGGAAGCTGTTGACGAAAACTGTGGTTGAGAATGATCCTTATCGCCATTTATGTTCTATTCATGGAGCGACGGCTACTTATTTTGATTATTGGATGCCTGAATTTACCCATGTCAGCATACAGGATGAGGCACCGGTACTGAGTTCTACCGCTTCTGCTACTTTAAGAAAAATTTATCGCAAACCGGTTATATGTGATGAGGTTGGGTATGAAGGGAATCTACCTTATCGTTGGGGAAGGTTAAGTCCGCAGCAGATGACTTGCTTTATTTTGAATGGTTTGTTGGGTGGAATTTATGTCACTCACGGTGAATGTTATCAGCAGGGGAACGAACCTATCTTTTGGGCGCAAGGGGGATCTTTAAAAGGTGAAAGCTGGAAACGTGTGAAATTTTTAAGAACGATTATTGAAGCTGCTCCCCATCCGTTGGAGATGGCAGATATCAGTCGTGACTTGGTTACTTCTACTGCTGGACCAGATTATTATCTGGTCAATATGGGAAAAGATGTGAAAGGTTTCTGGACTTTTAATCTGCCGGTAAAAAATGCGGATTATAACAAATTGCAAAAGAATAAACGGTTTAAAGTGGAGATTATTGATGTGTGGGCCATGACTGTCACGGAATATCCTGTGATATTTGAAACAACGGAGGAATTGGATTATCGTGTTTTTGATATACATCATCGGGGAGTAAGAATTCCGGATGCTCCTTATATTGTTCTTAGAATAACAGAAGTGAAATGATGGGATAAGCCTTCTGACGGGAGATGATTGATTTTTTTTATCATAAAAAAGGCTAATAGTTTTCGATTCTTTTTGTTTTAGCTTAAATTTGCGGTATAATTAACTCCCTAGATACACTAAAATGTTAAATACAGTAGAAGAAGGATTGGAAGATATTCGCCAAGGCAAAGTATTGATCGTTGTTGATGACGAAGATCGTGAAAACGAAGGCGATTTTATCGTTTCAGGAGAAAAGATTACTCCTGAAATTGTAAATTTTATGATTACTCATGGCAGAGGGTTGTTATGTGCCCCTCTGCCACATTCACGTTGTGAAGAACTTTGTCTGGTTCCGATGGCAGAAGAAAACACTTCATTGCTAGGTACACCGTTTACTATGTCGGTAGATTTAAGAGGGTATGGCTGTACTACGGGAGTTTCTGCTTTCGACCGTTCGTCAACAATAAAAGCTTTGGTGGCAGGAAATCTGAATCCTTCCGAGTTTGCTCGTCCCGGGCACGTTTTCCCTCTATATGGTGCGGAAAATGGGGTCTTGGAGCGTAATGGACATACCGAAGCCACACTGGATATGACAAGAATGGCAGGTTTGAAACCCGGAGGAGCTCTTGTTGAAATTTTGAATGAAGATGGTACAATGGCGCGTCTTCCCCAACTAGGTGAGATTGCAGCAAAATTCGGTTTGAAAATTGTTTCCATTAAGGATATTCAGGAATATCGTAAAAAACATAACCTCTAAATCTAATAAATATGGCACTCAATCAAAGAAGAGTAAAGATATTGCATCTGATTCGTGAAGACGGGCATGCAAAAGTTCAGGACCTTAGTAAAATTTTCAATGTGACGGATGTAACGATCCGTCAGGATTTGGAAGCCTTGGAACAAATGGGGTATATCCAAAGAGAGCATGGAGGTGCGTTTCTGAAAGGAGTAGGGTCGTTTGCCAAGACCGGGCAATTGTTCAATCAGACTCATTTGGAGGAAAAGAAAGAAATCGCTCAGAAAGCTATTCAGTTTATTCAGGAGGGGGACAGTATAATTCTTGATTCCGGTTCTACAACTACAGAGATCGCAAAGCTTTTAATGAATTATAAGGACCTGACAGTCATTACCAATGCTTTGAATATAGCTTTGATTTTAGGTGAGAATCATGGTATTAATCTGATTGTTACCGGAGGTGAATTCAAGGCTCCTACACTTTCTTTGACAGGAAAAATGGCGGCCGATTCATTTAAAGATATACGCGCTAATAAATTGTTTCTGGCTACGGCCGGTATTTCTTCGGATATGAAGCTGACTTATCCTAGTCTAAGTGATTTGGTCGTGAAATCTGCTATGATAGAGTCTGCCAGTAAAGTGTATCTGGTGGCTGATTGTTCAAAAATAGGTGTCAGTGCTTTTGCTAGTTTAGGCTCGGTTTCATTAGCAAATGCTATTATTACAGATAGTACTATAACCGAAGAGGATTTTGAAAGATTAAAAGAATTAGAGGTCGAAGTTATCTGATTCTTACTGAAACAAAGGTAATATGGGTGATTGAGAATGTTGGAAAATACATTCTTGATCACCTTTTTTATCAACTTTGATTTTACTTCCTTATTTCTCCTTATTGTTTGCTTCTTTTTTTATAACAGTTCTGTTGGGTACAAAATAGACAATCGGAGAGTCTTGTTTATATAGAGATATAACTTTGTTAGCAGAATAAATTAATTGTCCTGATTTATAGATTATTTAGGCGTTTATTGTTAATATAATCAAATTTATTTTCATTTTATTTCGTTTTGTATTGAATGTTTCCAGTTAAATTCCGTTATTTGCGAAAGTATAAGAAAGTAAATGATAATAATATGCAAGTTGAAACGTTAGAATTACAATCGGAAAAGAATCGGAAACGGTTGGTTGAGATTGTGTATAAAGCAAAAGCAGGACACATTGGAGGTGATCTGTCGTGTCTTAACGTGCTTACAGCACTTTATTTTGATATAATGCGTGTTTGGCCGGATAAACCAAAGGAAACGAAAAGAGATCGTTTTGTAATGAGCAAAGGGCATTGCGTAGAAGCGTTATATGTTACGCTGGAAGCAAAAGGTTTCATCTCTCGTGAGGTAACCGACACATTAGGAGAATTCGGATCTATCTTGTCCGGCCATCCTACTATAGAGGTACCGGGTATTGAAGTAAATACAGGAGCTTTAGGGCATGGCTTGTCTGTAGGTGTCGGAATGGCGATGGCTGCCAAAATGGATAAAGCTGATTATAAAACGTATGTATTGATGGGAGATGGTGAGCAAGGGGAAGGTTCTATATATGAAGCTGCTATGGCAGGAAACCAGTATAAATTGGATAATCTGGTAGCCATTATTGACCGTAATCGTTTGCAGATCAGCGGTACAACCGAGGAGGTCATGTCATTGGAGAGTATGCGCGACCGCTGGACTGCCTTCGGTTGGGATGTATTGGAAATGAACGGAGATGAGATGGAAGATATCATCCGGACTTTCCGTTCTATTGATTATACGAATAAAAAGCCTCATTTGCTTATCTCCCATACTACAAAAGGAAAAGGAGTGTCTTATATGGAAGGCATTGCAAAATGGCATCATGGCGTGCCTACAGCCGAACAATATGAAGAGGCTGTTCGCGAGGTATCCGAAAGAATTGAAAAACTAGAAAAAGAAAACAATGGCAAATAATATGATAGCGTGCAGAAAGAGCTTTACAGATACGTTGCTGGAGTTGGCGCGTCAGGATAAAGATATTGTGGCGGTTACAACAGACGCCAGAGGATCTGTTACTTTGGGGGATTTTGCAAAAGAATTACCTGCACAGTTTGTAGAATGTGGAATAGCCGAACAGGATGCGGTAGGAATATCAGCAGGTTTGGCACATAGCGGAAAAAAAGTGTTTGTATGTGGCCCGGCTTGCTTTTACGTGGCACGTAGCTTGGAGCAGGTAAAAGTGGACTTGGCTTACAGTCAGAATAATGTGAAGATACTCGGAGTAAGTGGTGGAGTTGCTTATGGTGCTTTGGGGGCTACTCATCATAGCCTGCATGATATTGCCGTATTAAGAACTTTTCCGGGAATGAATATCGTTCTTCCTTGTGATGCCCGTCAGACACGCAAGTTGGTCAAACTATTGGTAGATTATCCTGAACCGGTGTATGTACGTGTAGGAAGAGCTGCTGTTCCCGATGTGTATGAGAATGATGATTTTGATTTTGTTCTGGGAAAAGCTAATATGCTGCTGAACGGTACGGACCTGACCATCATTGCTGCCGGAGAAACGGTTTATCATGCTTATCAAGCTGGTTTGATGTTACAGGAGAAAGGCATTAAGGCACGTGTGTTGGATATGTCTTCCATCAAGCCCGTTGATGCGGAAGCCATCAGGAAAGCGGCAGAAGAAACCGGAAGAATTATCACTGTGGAAGAGCATAGTCAGTTTGGTGGTTTGGGAGCTATTGTGGTTGAGACGCTTTCCGAAAATCCGATTCCGGTACGCATTATCGGCATCCCCGATGAGAACGTGGTTCATGGAAACTCCCATGAAATCTTTGCCCATTACGGATTGGATAAAGAGGGCATCTGCAAGACTGCCCTTGAATTCGTGAAAAAATAAACATATCCTTTTTAAATCTAATAGTATGATTAGCAGAATAATTACCATAGATCAAAGTACTTCGGCAACAAAAGCCATGCTGTTCTCTGAAGATTGCGAATTGTTGCATCGGGTAAATATAGAACATCAGCAATTCTACCCGCAGATAGGATGGGTAGAGCATGATGCCGAAGAAATCTATAAAAATACCATAGAAGCGATACATTGTCTGCTTGAACAAGAAGAAGTGAATGGAAAGGATATTTCTTATTCTCTTGCCATCACCAATCAGCGCGAAACGGTGGTTGTTTGGAACCGACATACCGGCAAGTCCGTTTATCATGCCGTGGTATGGCAATGCCAGCGGGGAGCGGCTATTTGCAAAGAACTGAAAGATAAGGGATACAGCGAACTGGTACAACGAAAGACCGGATTGCTTATCGATCCTTATTTTTCTGCCAGTGGTGCTAAGTGGATATTGGATAACGTGGAAAATGGACGTGAACTGGCAGAAAAAGGCGATTTGTTGATGGGAACTATTGATTCCTGGCTGATTTGGAAACTGACCGAAGGCAGGAAGCATCTGACTGATTATACGAATGCGTCGCGTACCATGCTTTTTAATATTCATACTTTGGACTGGGATGAAGAGTTGTTGAAACTCTTCACTATTCCCCGGAGTATGATGCCGGAAGCGTTGCCCTGTGATGCTGTTTTTGGAGAAACAACGATAGAGGGTTTGTTCAAATCTCCGATACAAATAGCAGGTGTTTTAGGTGATTCCCATGGAGCATTAACCGGTCAGATGTGTTTTGAGGCAGGTATGGGCAAGGTGACTTATGGAACGGGATCATCTGTTATGGTTAACATTGGAGAAGAGGCTGTCGCTGCTCCTGAAGGGCTGGTTACATCCGTCGGATTCTCGGCTTTGGGTAAAGTGTATTATGCTTTTGAGGGCAATATCCATTGCACCGGAGCCACTATCAAATGGATGGTGGAGAAATTGGGATTGGTGGACTCGTTCAATCAAATTGAAACCTTGGCGACTTCGGTTAAAAACAATGATGGAGTCTATCTGGTTCCCGCCTTTACCGGATTGGGAGCTCCCTGGTGGAAACCGGATGCTAAAGCTGCCATCTGGGGAATGACACTGAATGCTGGAAAAGCGCATGTGCTGCGTGCAGGATTGGAATCCATTGCTTATCAAGTGAAGGATTTGATAGACATGATGACCCGGCAGGCAGGAATCGAGCTGAAAGCGTTGCGTGTTGACGGAGGCCCCACGAAGAATCAGTTCCTGATGCAGTTTCAGGCTGATATGCTGCATGCCGTCATTAACCGTTCGGAGATAGAGGAAGCTTCTGCATTGGGGGCTGTTGTCATGAATGGCTTTGCCCGTAAGAAGTGGGCCAGTTTCCAAGAAGCCGCTGCCATGCGTACCATTGACAATTGCATCGCTCCCTGTATGGAGGAAAAAGAACTTCAATCTTTGTATAGTGGCTGGCGTGAGGCTGTTAAGAAAGTAATAGGACAGAATAACTAACTGAATATATCGTAACTTTTAATACCATTAGAAATGAAAAACAAGAAAAAAATGTGTTTTGGTGTCATCATTGGAACACGCGCTTATTTTAACTCGGAATTAGCAAAAGATGTCCGTAAACAATTGTTGGAAACACTGACGAAAGAGGGCTATGACTATGTCATTCTCCCCGAAGATGCTACGCCTACAGGCAGTAGCAGTATTGAAACAAGAGAAGATGGCTTGAAATGTGCAAAGTTGTTCCGTGAGAACCGTGACCGTATTGATGGAATCATTGTTTCATTACCTAACTTCGGTTTTGAAATCGGTATCATCAATGCTATCAGTGTAGCCGATCTGAATGTGCCTGTTTTGGTTCAGGCATGTGATGATGAGAATGACAAGGTGGATTTGGATAGCCGTCGTGACGCGTTCTGTGGTAAGATTTCCGTATGCAATAACTTGTATCAGTATGGCATTCCTTTTACTGATACTACGCTACATACTTATTCTATTTATTCTGATTTGCTGGCAGCCGATATTAATAAGTTCGCTGCGATCTGCCGGGTGGTGAATGGTCTTCGTCATGCTCGCATCGGTGCCATCGGCACTCGTCCTGCCGGTTTCCAGACCGTCCGCGCCAGCGAGAAACTGTTGCAGGCATCGGGCATTACAGTCGTTCCGGTAGATCTTTCTGAAATCTTGTCTGCCGCCCGTAAGATTGAAGATGCTGATGAAACGTTACAAGCAAAACTGAAAGAAATCAGACAATATGCTGCTGTTCCCGAACAATACAATGATAAACTGATTTTGCAGGCTAAATTTGGTGTGGCTGTAGAACAATGGATGGAAGCCAATGAAATTGATGCTGTAGCTATCCAGTGTTGGGACTCTTTGGAGCAAAACTATGGTTGTGCAGCTTGTGTGACTATGAGTATGTTGAGTGAAAAATTAATCCCTGCTGCTTGTGAAGTGGATATTGCCGGTGCAGTGTCTATGTATGCGTTGACATTGGCTTCCGGTCGCCCGTCGGCATTGCTTGACTGGAACAATAACTTTGCCGAGGATCGTGACAAGTGTGTGTGTACACATTGTGGTAACTTCCCTAAATCATTTGTAATGAATGATTTGAAGTTAGGAACATTAGGAGTGTTGGGCAGAACATTAGGTAAGGTACATACTTTCGGTGCCGTTTACGGTAAAGTAAAACAGGGTGATTTCACCTTCTTCCGCATCTCGACAGATGATACGAAGGGTTGTATCAAGTCTTATTTGGGCAAAGGTGACCTGACCGATGACCCATACGGAATGGATGGTTGTATAGCAGTAACCAAGGTGGATAATCTGCAGCCGCTTATGAAATATATTTGTAAGAATGGATTCGAACATCATGTGGCTATGTGCCGTGGCAATGTGAAAGATATTTTGGCGGAAGCTATTGAAACTTATCTGAACTGGAATATCTATATTCACGAATAATATCGATGAAATATGATATTGGTAGATAATTACTTTTTGGCAATCCTCTGCTGTGTTATTTGCTGTGCCTGCTGGGGCTCTTGGGCAAATACGCAGAAGATGGTTGCCGCCAAGCAATGGAGCTTTGAACTGTTTTATTGGGATTTGACCGTCGGTCTGTTCCTTACAGCTTTATTGGGGGCGGTGACTTTGGGAAGTATGGGAAGTGAAGGCCGTACCTTTTTTCAGGATTTGGCAGTCATGGACTGGTCTAGCATTCAATATGCATTCTTGGGCGGTGTTGTGTGGAACTTTGGCAATATATTTCTTACCGCAGCCATTGCTGTAGCCGGAATGTCAGTAGGTTTTCCTATCGGTGGAGGCTTGGCCTGGATTGGAGGTATTGTATTCAATTATTTATTAATCTCTTTGGCCGGTCAGACCTATCAGGGAAATCAGCTTTTACTATGGAGTGGTGTGTTAGTCATCATTGTAGCTATACTGATCTGCGGAAAAGCGTACGGAAAGTTATCGTCCGGCAAGGCTTCCACTCCGAAGAAGGGGATTCTGCTGGCCATTATGGCAGGTATCGCTATCATGTTCTTTTACGGATTGGTAGTGAAATCTCTTGACCCGCAGTATGTGGCGGGAGGAACCGGAACGCTGACTCCTTATACAGGTGTGTTCTTCTTTGCGGTAGGTATTCTGGCCAGCACACCTATATTCAATACCTTTGCCATGAAGCATCCGGTAGAAGGCAAGGCGGTGACCATGAAAGATTACTTTGCCGGCGATGCCAAGACCCATCTCACAGGTATGCTGGGAGGCTTTATCTGGATGGGCGGCATGGTGATTAGTTTTATGGGAGCAGGTGCTGCCAATCCGGCTATCTCTTATGCCCTTAGCAACGCAGCGCCTGTGGTGGCTATGATCTGGGGAGTTTTTGTCTGGAAGGAATTTAAGGAAGCTCCGAAGGGGACCAATAAACTGATTGCGGCTATGTTCTCCTTGTTTATTATCGGATTAATAAGCATTACTTTGTCAAATTAAAAATTAGATGAAGAGAAATTATAAAATAGGGCTTGTAATGAAGTCGTTACAAGCCGATTTTTTCAAAGTGATGAAAGAAGGGGCCATTCAGTATGCGGCCCCTCTTCCGTTTTTGGATTTGGTTTGTGTGGGAACGGCTACACAGACAGAGGTAGAGGAACAGGTTGACTTGATGTATTCCTTGATTCATCAGCAAGTCGATGCTATCGTATTGGTTCCTATAGATTCAAAAGCCTTAGTTCAGCCTGTAGTAGAGGCTGTCAGGAAAGGAGTTCCGGTAATCAATATTGATATCCGGTTGGATACTCAGCTATTGGAGCAGGCAGGAGTAGAAGTGGCTTTTGTGGGACCGGATAATTTTGCAGCTGCGTATGAAGTGGGTAAATTATTGGATAAGAAGTTGCGGAATGAAGATAAAGTTGCTATTATTGAAGGATTGGCGGCAGCCGATAATGCACAGCAGCGTAAAAGAGGTTTTATCAAGGCGATAGAAGAAAAAGGGTTAAGATTGGTGGCATCCGAACCGGCCGACTGGGAAACGGAGAAAGCCGCCGAAGTTTTTCAGGCTATGTGGATGCGGTATCCTGATTTGAAAGCTGTATATTGCAGCAATGATGCGATGGCGTTGGGGGTTCTTCAGCAGATGCAAGAAAAAAATTGCTATCTGCCTGTAGTGGGCTTTGATAATGATGCGGTAATGAAAGAATTTCTTTCTACGGGAAAACTGGTTGCAACAGCTGATATTTTCAGCTCACAGATGGCTGTCCGGGGCATTGAGTTCGCTTTGGATGTATTGGAGGGAAAAATAGAGAATAGAGGGGTTCATTCTACAGCTTACGAAATTATTAAACAATGAGTTCGTAGGGAAACGGCCCATACTGAGATATGCACTTAAGGCACCGGCTGTTTAACTTCTTAATATTGCCGGCAATGAGCAATATTAAGAAGTATTCTTTTTACGAATGAAATATTTAGTGTAATTTTGTGGCTCAAAATAAATTAAATAGAATCATTATGGCAGCAAAACCAGGTATACCTAAAGGAACGAGAGATTTTTCGCCGGTGGAAATGGCGAAACGTAACTATATATTCAATACGATCCGTGATGTGTTTCATCTTTTCGGCTATCAGCAGATTGAAACTCCTTCTATGGAGAATTTGTCTACCTTGATGGGAAAATACGGTGACGAAGGGGATAAGTTATTGTTTAAGATACAGAACTCAGGTGATTATTTCAACGGCATTACCGATGAGGAATTGCTGAGCCGCAATGCGGTAAAGCTGGCGAGCAAGTTCTGTGAAAAAGGATTGCGCTACGATCTCACCGTACCTTTTGCCCGCTATGTGGTGATGCATCGTGATGAAATAAGTTTTCCTTTCAAACGTTATCAAATCCAACCGGTTTGGCGTGCGGATCGTCCCCAAAAAGGGCGTTACCGTGAGTTTTACCAATGTGACGCCGATGTGGTAGGCAGCAATTCTTTATTGAATGAAGTGGAGCTGGTACAGATGATAGACCGTGTATTTGGTAAATTCGGAGTACGTGTTTCAATTAAAATCAATAACCGTAAGATATTGACCGGTATTGCCGAGATTATCGGGGAGGCTGATAAAATTGTAGATATTACCGTAGCCATTGACAAACTGGATAAAATCGGATTGGAAAATGTAAATGCGGAATTGGCTTCTAAAGGGATTCCTCAAGAGGCTATTGATAAATTGCAGCCGATTATTTTATTGAGTGGAAGCAATGAAGAGAAATTGGAAACTTTGAAGACTGTCCTTGCTACCAGTGAAGCGGGATTGAAGGGAGTGGAAGAAAGTGAATTCATATTAAAAACCGTGTCTGCACTGGGTGTGAAGAGTGAAGTGGAATTGGATTTGACTTTGGCTCGCGGCTTGAATTATTATACAGGAGCAATTTTTGAAGTGAAGGCCTTGGATGTGCAGATTGGCAGCATCAGTGGTGGTGGCCGTTATGATAATCTGACCGGTGTCTTTGGTATGGATGGTATGTCTGGTGTAGGTATCTCTTTCGGAGCCGACCGTATTTTTGATGTGTTGAATCAGTTGGATTTGTATCCGAAAGAAGCGGTGAACGGAACCGAGCTGTTGTTTGTAAACTTCGGCGATAAAGAGGCTGCTTATTGTCTGCCTATCCTGGCAAAAGTCCGTGAAGCAGGGGTGCGCGCTGAAATTTATCCGGATGCTTCTAAAATGAAGAAGCAGATGGGATATGCCAATGACAAGCAGATTCCTTTTGTCGCTATTGTTGGTGAAAATGAAATGAACGAAGGGAAACTGACTTTGAAGAATATGACTACAGGCGAGCAGTCACTGGTTACACCGGATGAGCTGCTGGCGGTGGTGAAAGCTTGATGTTTACTAATTATCTGCAATCATACCATAAAAGCTTCATTGATGGATGATTGCATCACATGGGAATGCCCGATAACGTTTGCTTTATACGTTATTTGTATTGAAATATAAATGCTGGATTACCTATGTGGATAATCAGATTGTTTTTTCTTCCGTCACTACATCTTACTGATTCTAAAAGAGATGTAGTGACGGAAATTTTTGTATCCCGCCGAAATGGTTTGTTCTCTTTTTTCCGCGTAGAGGCGACAAAGCGGAATGCCTGTTCTTGTCGTTGTTGGTTGTATTTCTTGTTTTAAGGATGAAAACTGATGGAGCTGACTTGAAATATGATTTTCTTTTGCGAGAGTCTGATATTATTCACTATATTTGTGGAATGCTAGCCTTATAAATTTAATCAGATGATAGAGGAAAATCAGTTGATATCCCATTTGTATCAAAATAGGGATAATGGTCAATGGATGATACAAACCAATGATGAACATCAAAAGGGGGTTGCTGATATGGCGGCATCCTTCGCCGGGCAGTTCGGACTTCCTTCTTGGGGGCGTGCGCTCGGCCTACTTCATGACAAAGGAAAGGAACGGGCGGCATTCCAGCAATACATACGCAAGATGAATGGTTTGCCTACGAGTGACAAGAAGCGCTATGATGATCATACCCATGCTTTTGTGGGTGGAATATTGGCAAAAGAACTTATGGGAAAGGATGTTTCCCATCTTCTTGTAAACCAAATTATTTCTCATCACACAGGGTTACATGATTTCGGGGATGTGGAAAACATATTGAAAGAGAGGCTATTGTCCAAAGAAATAAACGAGGGTGACATTAGCATAAACAAACCTTTATTATTCCAAGAATTTATTGATTCACCTTTTTCTAAATCAAAGGTTGAATGGAAACACTTTCATCACCTTTCCCGTATGCTTTTTTCCTGTCTTGTAGATGCCGACCGGCTCGATACAGAACGGTTTATGGATGTAGAGTCATGGCGGAAGCGGGGAAATTCGGCTACGCTTGCCGATTTGCTTCCACAGCTGGAGGCATATATGCAAAAACTGCAATCGAATGCAGCCGATACGAAAGTGAACCGCATCCGCCAGCAAGTGAAAGAACAATGCAGTAGAACTTCTTCAAGCGAAAAAGGATTTTATAGTCTTACAGTTCCGACGGGAGGCGGTAAAACACTTTCTTCTTTGTTATGGGCCATGAAGCATGCTGTAAGCCATTCAATGAATCGTATCATCATCGCCATCCCATATACCAGTATCATTGTGCAAACGGCAGGGCTTTTGAAGGAAATCTTTGGTGAAGAAAATGTATTGGAGCATCATAGTAATTTCGACCCCGATGATATTAAGGACGAGGAAAATAGGGAAAAAGCAAAATTGGCTACAGAGAATTGGGACTATCCCATTATTGTCACTACCAATGTACAGCTTTTTGAATCTATGTTTAGCAATAAAACATCTGATTGCCGCAAACTGCACAACATGGCAAATTCAATTCTTGTTTTGGATGAGGTTCAGATGTTGCCAACCGGCTTCTTGCGGCCGATAGTCGATGCGCTGAAAGCGTATCAGGAAATGTTCGGGGTTTCGGTATTGTTTACCACGGCAAGCCAGCCGGTACTGAGTGGTCTGATAGAAGGAACAAATCCTAAAGCTGATTTTAAGGGAATAGAACATATCAAGGAAATTATTCCGGAAGAATTTGCTTTGCATGACCAGCTTCGCCGTGTGAAGTTGTCAATCGATGATACAGGAAAAACATACGATGAGATAGCTGCAAAGGTGTCTGAATATAATAAGGTGTTGTGCATAGTGAACACTCGTAAAGATGCCAAAGAGCTGTATGACCGTTTGCCCAATGACGGAGTGAAATTGCATTTGTCTAGAATGATGTGCCCTGCCCACTTACACGAAACTATTGGTAAAATAAAAACTTTATTGAAGGATGAGTCGCAGCCGATTGTCAGGGTCATTGCAACCCAGCTTGTGGAGGCCGGTGTGGATATAGACTTTCCGGTTGTGTTCCGTCAAGAAGCAGGACTCGATTCTGTATTGCAAGCAGCGGGACGGTGCAATCGGGAAGGACGAAGTGCCATGGGACATACATTTGTGTTCAGTCTGGCGGCAGAGAAGCGAAAGCTCTTCGGTTCAATGGCTGACTCCAACAATGCTCGGTTGAATTTGCCGGAAGATAGTGATTGGTTTGCTCCTTCTACCATGAAAGCCTATTTTTGTCAATTGTATAGCAGAAAACAAACATTTGATGAAAAGGATATAAAGCACTGGCTCTACAAACCTACTGAGTTATGTTTTGAAACTGCATCAAAAGAATTTCACCTGATTGATGATACGAGTATAAATGTTATCATAAATTGGGAAAACAGCATGGAACTTATAGAGCAGTTGAAAGAATCGGGGTGTACCTACTCGTTGGTGAAGCAATTGGCGAAATTTACTGTAGGCATCCGTTCCTATGATTTTAAGCAACTGAAAGGCTATGGGCTTGTCGAAGAAATATTGGAAGGAATATATGTATTGGCAGACAGGTCTCAGTATAATAAAGCCACAGGTCTCAGCCTTGATAACCATTGGCTGGAGGAAGTATTAATGATATAAAGAAACGGATATGACAAAGAAAGAAACATTGAAATTGTTTGAAGAACGTAAAGTCCGCACCGTGTGGGATGATGAAAAGGAAAAATGGTATTTTTCGATAGTTGATGTGGTGTCAGTTTTAACAGACAGTGTTGATGCAACTGCTTATTGGCGTAAGTTAAAGCAAAGACTTAAAGAAGAGGGAAATGAAACCGTGACAAATTGTCACGGTTTGAAAATGAAAGCCACAGACGGTAAGATGCGACTTACAGATGTGGCTGATACAGAACAACTACTACGTATCATTCAGTCTATCCCATCTCCCAAGGCAGAACCGTTCAAGCAATGGATGGCACATGTAGCATCCGAACGTCTTGATCAGATGCAAGACCCTGAGTTGAGTATTGAGCAAGCTATGATGGACTACAAGCGACTTGGTTACTCTGACAACTGGATAAACCAACGCTTGAAGAGCATTGAAATCCGTAAAGATCTTACAGATCAATGGAAACTACATAATGTAGAGGAAGGTGTTCAATATGCTACTCTTACAGACATTATCTATCAGCAATGGACCGGAAAGTCGGCAAAGGAGTACAAACAGTTCAAGGGCTTGAAGAAAGAAAATCTCCGGGACAATATGACCAATGAAGAATTGGTTCTTAATATGCTGGCCGAACTCTCTACGACAAGTATTACTAAAGCTAAAAATCCTCAGACATTGGGTGAAAATATGCAGTGTGCGGCTGACGGTGGTGATGTGGCTCGTGTGGCACGCGAACAGTTGGAGCAAAAAACCGGTCGTGAAGTGGTAACTCCCTTGTCGGCAAAAAGGTTTTTTGAAGGTCAGAAGCCGGAAGATTTATTGGAAAACAAGGAAAACGATGAATGATATGGAATATACAGATAAAGAATATTGTCTGGAGGTGTGGGGCGATTGGGCTTGTTTCACTCGTCCGGAATTGAAAGTAGAGCGTGTGAGTTACGATGTCATAACGCCATCGGCGGCACGCGCCATCTTTGAAGCGATACTGTTTAAACGCTATGCCATGCGTTGGCAGGTAACAAAGATTGAGGTACTCAGACCTATTAAATGGGCTACCATTAGACGGAATGAGGTGGGGGCAGTTGCCAGTAAATCACCTATCATTATTGAAGATAAACGTCAGCAGAAGAACACGTTGCTTCTGTTGGATGTGCGTTACCGAATTTATGCTAAGTTAGTATTTATTCCGGTAAAAGACCGTCCGAAAGAGGCTTTTGCCAAGCATCAGCCAAGTGCCGACGAGAATCCTATGAAGTATTATCAGATGTTCGAACGCAGGGCATCACAAGGGCAATGTTTTACGCAGCCCTATCTCGGATGTCGTGAGTTTTCTGCAAACTGGAAGTATATTGAAAGTACTGATAATCTTGATTATCCCTTAGCCGAAGACAGGGATTTCGGCATTATGCTTTATGATATGGACTTTGAGGAAAATCCACAAAAACCGAATGCTATGTTTTATAGAGCCCAAATGAAAAAGGGAGTGATTGTTGTACCGGATAAAGATAGTGAGGAGGTGTTGAGATGATACTGAAAGCATTATATGATTACTATCATCGAAGTGGAGATGATGTGGCCCCTTTTGGTTTAGAATACAAAGAGATTGGATTTATTATTGTTATTGATAGATGTGGAAAATTTCTGCGCTTTGAAGACAGGCGCATAGATAAGAAGTCGGCACAGCGGTTTCTTGTTAAGAAAAGTGTTAGCCGGTCAAGTGCCCCTGTTGCAAACTATTTGTATGACAATTGTAAATATGTATTTGGTTATTCCGATAAGGGGGATATGGAAAAGATACGTAAGTACTTTGAAGTATTTAAGGCGAAAGTAAAAGATATATATGATGCTTTTCCGGATAATGAGGACATAAAAGCTGTTTATGCATTTTATCAGCAAGACCATTCTTTTATAGTTGGGGCTATGCAGAAAGATTCTTTATGGGATGATATAGCCAAAAATCTTAATAAGAAATATTCTACCTTTTCTTTCCTTATAGAAGGGGATACGAAAATAGTGGCTTCGAAAAGGGAATTGATAAATTTGTTTGACGAGAATCATGGCGTGGCAGGAAATCTTTGTTTGATAACAGGGAGATATTCAAAAGTTGTAGAGATTACAACTGCTACAAAGATACTTGGAAGCCAAGAAACAGCTAAACTAGTTGCATTTCAAGTTAATTCCGGGTATGATTCGTATGGGAAATCTAAAGGATACAATGCTCCAATATCAGAAGAAGCTGAATTTGCATATACAACCGCATTGAATCATTTGCTGCGTTCGGATTCTCACAATAAGTTTATGGTGGGCTCACGTACTTATCTTTTCTGGGCTTCCTCCAATAGCGAGGCTTCAAAAGAGTCCGAAAATAGTCTATTTTCTTTGTTGGGGCGGATTGAAGAAGAAAATGACGACTCAAACAGGCGCATAAAGTTAGTATATGATACTTTCCAGTCTATCTATAACGGAAAATTATCGGCAAACGATGATGACAAATTCTTCATTTTGGGTTTGGCTCCTAATTCGGCAAGAATTGCGGTAGTATATTGGAATGAGATGCCTTTGCGTGAATTTGCAGGTTTGATAAGTAAACATTTTACGGATATGGAGATGGTTGACACTCGCAAAGATAAGAAGCCGTACGTGGGAATGCATTCCATTCTTGGAAATGTTACTCTTGGAGGAAAGTCAAGTGATGCGACTCCCAACCTTCCTGATGCTGTGGTGAGAAGCATATTTCAAGGGTTGCCGTATCCGGCTTCTCTCTTTCAAGCATGTATTCGTCGCATACGTGCAGAACAATCCGTCAATATAGTGCGTGCTGCTATCATCAAGGCATATCTCAACAGACTAAACGAAAATAACAACCATAAAAAATTAGATATTATGTTAGACAAAGAAAATCAAAATCAAGGGTATCTTTGTGGAAGGCTGTTTGCCGTGTTGGAAAACCTACAATATGCAGCAAATAAACAAGATTCCATTCGTTCAAGTTACATGAACGCGGCTTCATCTACGCCATCTACAGTATTTTCAACAGTTCTCAAATTATCAAACAGTCATTATGCTAAATTGGCTAAAGAGAAGAAAGGCCTTGCTAATTTCTTTGATAATCAAAAGAAAGAGATAATAGTTTTAATTCAAAATTTTCCTAATACATTGAGTTTGGAAGATCAAGGACGATTCTTCCTCGGCTATTATCATCAGAAAGCTCACAGAGAGAATCAAGAAACTGAAGAATAATTTTTAAAAATATACAATTATGTCAGAATTAAAGAATAGAATTGATTTCGTTTACATTTTTGATGTACAAGATGGTAATCCAAATGGTGACCCGGATGCAGGTAATCTTCCTCGGATAGATGCTGAAACTGGTATAGGCCTTGTTACAGATGTTTGTTTGAAACGCAAGGTACGTAATTATGTACAAATAGCCCAAGCAGGAAAAGCAGGTAACGATATTCTTGTCAAATCCAAAGAAATTTCTGGAGAAGAGGTCTTTATTAATGAAGAAATCCGCAAAATGTACAAAGAAGATTTAGGAATAGAACTAAAAATCAAAGAAAAAGCTCCTGCCGATAAGAGTTCAGCTGGTAAAATTGCTATGTGCAGACGCTTCTTTGACGTTAGGACTTTTGGAGCAGTACTCTCAACCGGACCTAACGCAGGACAAGTGAGGGGGCCGATTCAAATGACTTTTGCCCGTTCGCAAGATATGATTGTTTCAGCAGAGCATGCATTAACCGTATGTGTAGCTCGTGATGAAGAAAAGACCTATGAATCACAAGTGGGAATACAGGGACGTAAAGCGACCATTCCTTATGGCCTCTATGTCTGTCACGGCTTCATCTCCGCTAACTTGGCACAACAGACAGGATTTTCTGAAGAAGACCTTGAACTATTTTGGGAAGCTTTAAAGAACATGTTCGATGTGGATCGTTCGGCGGCACGTGGATTGATGAGTGCTCAAAAACTGATAGTCTTCAAGCATGACTCCATATTGGGTAATGCTCCCGCCAACAAGTTGTTTGAATTGGTAAAAGTGGAGAAAGTCTGCGATGGAGCACCACGCTCATTCATCGACTATTCAGTTACTATAGATAAGGAGAATGCTCCATCAAATGTAACTATTGAGGAACTGATATAATTCCATCGTATGTACAATGAAGACGATATGCTCATGTTGTCGGGGATTCAGCACTTTAGGTTCTGTCCCCGGCAATGGGCTTTGATACACATTGAGCAGCAATGGGATGATAATCGTCTCACCATCGAAGGACAGATTCTGCACAAGCATGTAGATGATCCGTTTTATAGACAAAAGTGTGGTGACCAGATAACATTGCGTGCGGTGAATATCGCTTCGCGTGAACTTGGACTCTATGGAATCTCTGATGCCATAGAGTTACTTCCTTCCTCATCTTTTGAAAATACGATTTTGCATCCCAACTATCCGGGGCGATGGCAACCGGTTGCTGTGGAGTATAAGCATGGCAAACCGAAAAGAAACGAGGTGGATGAAGTGCAGTTGGCAGCACAAATCATGTGCATAGAAGAAATGTATGCTATCCATATACCATACGGCTCTTTCTTTTATGGGGAGCTTCGCCATCGGGTTAATGTGGATATAACGGAGGAGCTGCGAAATATAGTCAGACAATGTGCCCGGGATATGCACGATATATTTAGTAAAGCGGTTATCCCGAAGGCTGAATATGGGAAACATTGTGACAAGTGCTCGCTGAAAGATATCTGCATGCCGGAAATGGTAAATAATTGTACTTCGGTAGATAATTACCTTACTAAAAATCTGTATCTATGAGAAAACTATTGAATACTTTGTATGTGACGACACCGGAAGCGTATCTTAGTAAGGATGGGCTGAATGTCGTTATATCTGTTCAGCAGGAGGAGGTGTTTCGTATTCCTGTCATAAATATAGAGGGCATCGTTACGTTCGGATATATGGGCGCAAGTCCCGGTGTGATGAAATTGTGTAGTGACAATGGTATATCACTCACATTTCTTTCTCCACAAGGCAGATTTATCAGCAGGGTTCAAGGTGCTACGAAAGGGAATGTTCTGTTACGCAAAAAGCAGTACCAATTGTCGGACGATGCATCTTGGTCGTTGCATGTGGTTAGGTTGATGATTGGTGGTAAGATTCAAAACTATCGCAATATATTGAGGAGATATATTCGTGATTATGGTGAGAATGAAGACATTAATAGGGCGGTGCAAGTATTGGAACGTGCCAAGCGTGATGCTTTGAAGGCTCAAGATAAGACGGAATTAATTGGTTATGAGGGGATGGCTTCGAATGCCTATTTTGAGGTATTGCCAATCTTGATACTTAATCAGAAGACTGATTTCCCATTTCATGGTCGCAATCGTCGTCCTCCCAAGGATGCGGTGAATGCCATGTTGTCTTTTGCATATACGTTGATAGCCAATGATGTTGCGGCCGCTCTCGAAACTGTTGGCCTTGATCCATACGTCGGGTTTCTCCATACACTCCGTCCGGGGCGCACATCGTTGGCCTTAGATATGATGGAAGAGTTACGTGCTTACCTTGGCGACCGTTTTATTTTGTCGTTGATTAATAAAAGACAGATTTCAGTAAAAGACTTCTTGTTCCAAGGTGATAATGGGGTTGTTATGACAGATAAAGGGAAAAAGACTTTTATTACTGCATGGCAGGCAAGGAAAAGGGAAGTGATAATTCATCCTTATCTTAATGAAAAAGTTGAAATAGGGCTTCTGCCTTATGTGCAGGCTATGTTAATGGCAAGATATATCAGGCAGGATATTGACGATTATCCGGTATTTCTTATAAAATGATTTTTAATTATGTACATTCTTGTGACTTACGATGTGGATACTACAAGCAAAGAGGGGGCTCGCCGTTTACGATGTGTGGCCAAGGCTTGTCTGGATTATGGACAGAGGGTGCAGAACTCAGTCTTTGAGTGTGTAGTGACGGAAGCGCAATATTCTCTTCTAAAAGGGAGAGTTAGGGATATTATTGATATGTCTCTTGATAGTGTTCGTTTTTATATTCTTAGTAAAAATGAGAATAAGAGGGTGGAAGTAATAGGTGTTGAAACGGCGTATAAACTTGAGGAGGCTCTTATAATATAATGCGAATGTGGTGTGTTACAAAAAAAGTAGTATCTTCGCATGTGTTAATAATCAGTAGATTAAATTATTTGTAGGGTATTTCTTTGTTATGAAGTTGAATAATAATGATGATTCGCATAACAGTGGATTAAATTTGCTGATTTATAATATGTTATTAGATATAGAGTCACACCCTGCGTGGGTGTGTGGATTGAAACGTTTGTCCTACGCTTGTATAACATTCCCACCCGGGTCACACCCTGCGTGGGTGTGTGGATTGAAACTTTTTCCAATCTGTCAATTATCGGTTGCAAATGCGTCACACCCTGCGTGGGTGTGTGGATTGAAACCTTTGCGACGTTATGAGATTTATCCGCATGGCTGGTCACACCCTGCGTGGGTGTGTGGATTGAAACCCGCCCAAATATTGAACGCAAACATTACTACTAGTCACACCCTGCGTGGGTGTGTGGATTGAAACCGCCTCCTTACAAAGAACGGTTGCGATTGCATCGTCACACCCTGCGTGGGTGTGTGGATTGAAACATATTTACCTGCGGATGTCAGACTATCACCTATGTCACACCCTGCGTGGGTGTGTGGATTGAAACTTTTACAGTATTGGTTATTGTATATACACGAAAAGTCACACCCTGCGTGGGTGTGTGGATTGAAACTACCTAATATTGTACTTACACTTTCTCCACCAAGTCACACCCTGCGTGGGTGTGTGGATTGAAACAATAGTTTGTAAATTATCAGCTATTTCTGTGCTGTCACACCCTGCGTGGGTGTGTGGATTGAAACATTAATCTTATTTTGAGACGAAGCACCAATAGCAGTCACACCCTGCGTGGGTGTGTGGATTGAAACATTTATGTCTGGTTCTCTTACGGCCGCCCTATTGGTCACACCCTGCGTGGGTGTGTGGATTGAAACATCAGGAGAAATATCGTCGGTTGATTGGTGATATGTCACACCCTGCGTGGGTGTGTGGATTGAAACTTTTCGCTGTTCACCGAACACCACAGAGAATTGGTCACACCCTGCGTGGGTGTGTGGATTGAAACATAATTAATTCCGTTTATCAATCACTTGGCGACGGTCACACCCTGCGTGGGTGTGTGGATTGAAACTTTTTTTGGTGAAGCAGGATCAAGGAATGAACCAGTCACACCCTGCGTGGGTGTGTGGATTGAAACACACGCATAGACGCCTTTTGAGCTTTCTTATGGGTCACACCCTGCGTGGGTGTGTGGATTGAAACAGCATTCATTATACTAGCACGAGCTTGAGCCATAGTCACACCCTGCGTGGGTGTGTGGATTGAAACCTATGAGCTTCGTAATGCTCTCGATTATGGTACGTCACACCCTGCGTGGGTGTGTGGATTGAAACAGTTAAAGAAAAAAATACCGGTCGTGATGTTTGTCACACCCTGCGTGGGTGTGTGGATTGAAACTATGCTGTTCCTCTGCGTTTGATTTCTCGTGCTTTGTCACACCCTGCGTGGGTGTGTGGATTGAAACTAATATCGGTTATAATCTTCGCTACTGGCAGTGGGTCACACCCTGCGTGGGTGTGTGGATTGAAACTTCAACAATTGGCTAGTGAAAAGTCTGAACTTACGTCACACCCTGCGTGGGTGTGTGGATTGAAACTTATGAATTACGGAATTCTATAGATTATGGTACGTCACACCCTGCGTGGGTGTGTGGATTGAAACAAAAAATCCAACAGATGCTCGCGACCTGGGTCTAAAGTCACACCCTGCGTGGGTGTGTGGATTGAAACTTGTCCATAAACGCACAACTCACACTCTATGGTAGTCACACCCTGCGTGGGTGTGTGGATTGAAACCTCCTTAATTGAATCCACAATAACAATAAGACGTCACACCCTGCGTGGGTGTGTGGATTGAAACCTCGTCAGTCATACCATCCATAACAGTAGACTGAGTCACACCCTGCGTGGGTGTGTGGATTGAAACAATATCAACATCACTAGAACAGTTAACAAACCTGTCACACCCTGCGTGGGTGTGTGGATTGAAACCTGCCTTGCCGTGCCTATACACCCCTGTATACATGTCACACCCTGCGTGGGTGTGTGGATTGAAACTTCTGGTACTTGGTTTTATCAGTCTATGAAAGGTCACACCCTGCGTGGGTGTGTGGATTGAAACATGTGAAACGGTTCAACTTCTTGAGCAACTCCGGGTCACACCCTGCGTGGGTGTGTGGATTGAAACCCCTCAGGCTATGATTTCCCGTGGTCTTAATCCGTCACACCCTGCGTGGGTGTGTGGATTGAAACGATGAACAGCGAAAAGAATTCGAGCAATCGAAGGTCACACCCTGCGTGGGTGTGTGGATTGAAACTCCCTTGTTATTGGCAGATTGCTATTCCTGGTAGTCACACCCTGCGTGGGTGTGTGGATTGAAACTTTTAAATCAAGAAAAATATCGTAAGTTGCTTGGGTCACACCCTGCGTGGGTGTGTGGATTGAAACTGCAAAATGAACCGTCCAAAGTGCATAATTAAGTCACACCCTGCGTGGGTGTGTGGATTGAAACCATGTTAATAATCATCTTTCAAATACTCAATAGCGTCACACCCTGCGTGGGTGTGTGGATTGAAACTCTCCTGATTTGTTTAAGGCTGTTGATCATTGTGTCACACCCTGCGTGGGTGTGTGGATTGAAACTAATAGCCAATGGGAACGGCATTTAGCGTTTTCGTCACACCCTGCGTGGGTGTGTGGATTGAAACAACTTACGCTCCTCTTACCCACAGATATCGGAGTCACACCCTGCGTGGGTGTGTGGATTGAAACAATGAGGTTTTATGACATTGGAGATAGCCCCTTAAGTCACACCCTGCGTGGGTGTGTGGATTGAAACAGTATAGTAAGGATAAGGCTCTCCGAGATTATTGTCACACCCTGCGTGGGTGTGTGGATTGAAACTCGCTGTTCATCGAACGCCAAAAAGAATCGCGAGAGTCACACCCTGCGTGGGTGTGTGGATTGAAACGTCCTCAACAGCTTAATTCTATTTTTGTTCCTCAGTCACACCCTGCGTGGGTGTGTGGATTGAAACCTGCCTTGCCGTGCCTATACACCCCTGTATACAGTCACACCCTGCGTGGGTGTGTGGATTGAAACTCAATAAGTATATGGACGTCCAACAACAGGCTGAGTCACACCCTGCGTGGGTGTGTGGATTGAAACATAACCATAATGAATATCTCCCGACTCGTTTAAAGTCACACCCTGCGTGGGTGTGTGGATTGAAACATCAATCACTTGATGCCGATTACGCGTACCAAATGTCACACCCTGCGTGGGTGTGTGGATTGAAACGATTAAAGAGGAAAATAACTTTGTTGAATTTAAAAGTCACACCCTGCGTGGGTGTGTGGATTGAAACCGCTGGTGGAGCTGGCTCGTACGTTGCGAGTTACGTCACACCCTGCGTGGGTGTGTGGATTGAAACGGAAAACAACTAAATCAACATCTAATTCTCCATTGTCACACCCTGCGTGGGTGTGTGGATTGAAACTTTACTCTCTGTAATCTTTATTATTGACCTAGAGTCACACCCTGCGTGGGTGTGTGGATTGAAACGATTATGCACCCTCGTCAAACGGGGCAAGGGATTGTCACACCCTGCGTGGGTGTGTGGATTGAAACATATTCTGAACACATTGCAAATGTACAAAAAGGTCACACCCTGCGTGGGTGTGTGGATTGAAACTGGGAAGCTTGCGCCGGATACATTATGGACGTTGTCACACCCTGCGTGGGTGTGTGGATTGAAACAATGACGAGGTGAATACGTGTATAGACAACCATAGTCACACCCTGCGTGGGTGTATATGGATTGAAGCATTGTTCACTCGTTGGTCAAGTTTATGGAAGAATTGTAAGCATTCGGCCTCTTGTGTATTTCTCTTCAAGCTGTTATAAAATCAAAAGCCAAACGAAGTACGTTAGGCTTTTGACTTTGTTATGACTGGAAAAAACACGCACAATCCCGGATGCTTATCTTTTGTCTGTCTTCTTTTGTGGTTTCACCTAGGTGACAATACATTGGCATCTAAGTGGAGAGGCGTAGTCACCCAAGTGATACGCTTGCTTCACCTTGGTGAAACTATAAATTCAACTAAGCGTTCCAGAGTAAATATATTATATTTTTTACTATACTATTCCTTGTTGTTTATTTGTTATATTGTTGATTATTAATGTGTTATTGTCTGTTTGTGTCGATTGTTTTTCTTGTCTTTATAAGATATATTAAAACATAAACTAACATGGAAATTGGTATAATTGACCTTTGTAAACAAATAGAAGATCCTAGTATGAACCGCAAGAAAGTCCATAAAATGGAAACTAGTATCTATATATCCATTGCTGCTGTAATCTGTGAGGTCCAGTCCTGGAATGAAATTGAGGAATTTGGCAATTCGAAAATTGCTTTTTTCAAGAGTCGCATACCCGGCCTGGAGTTCATCCCCAGTCATGATACTTTTAACAGATTCTTCAGTATGATAAAGCCCGATTATTTTGAGTTGATCTTCCGTAATTGGGAAAACAAGTCTGTCAGGAGGTGAAAGGCGTTGTAGCTATAGATGGCAAGCTCATGCGTGGTCCAAGCCAATGTGATGGAGAACATACTAGGGGAAAAGAAGGATTCAAATTATGGATGGTTTCCGCCTGGTCTGCCGCTAATGGAATTTCTTTAGGTCAGGTGAAAGTAGATGACAAAAGCAGTGAGATTACAGCTATTCCATTGTTGATTAACTCTTTGGAACTAAGTGGTTGTATTGTTACAATTGACGCGATGGGATGCCAGAAAGATATAACCCAGACCATTATTGAGCATGATGCAAATTATATTATCGCTATAAAGGAGAATAAGAAAAAAATTATCAACCGGCTAAACAAATCATTGATGATTATCAGGATAGAGATGAAATAATCAATAGAGTCATCAGGCATGTGTCGGAAAAATGCCGGACATGGAAGGATTGAGAAAAGAAACTGTACTGTAGTCAGTTATGGATCTATAATGGAGAAAATGTTCAAGGAGAAACTTGTGGGGTTGAAGTCTGTTGTAAGGATAAAGTCGGAAAGAACAATAGTCGCAATAGGGGAATATACTCAAGAGGTCAGATACTATGTAACTTCACTTGATAATACCCGACCTGAGAAGATTGCATCTGCCATCAGGCAGCATTGGTCTATTGAGAATAATCTTCATTGGCAACTGGATGTTACCTTTCGAGAAGACTACAGTAAAAAGGTGAAAAATGCTGCCGGAAACTTTTCGGTGGCAACAAAGATGGCGCTTACCATGCTTAAGAATGAGAAAACAACAAAAGGAAGTATGAATCTGAAAAGACTAAATAAGTTTTTGTAACTGAAGTAAATAGATACAGGACACATCAAGAAGGAAAATCTATGAGCCTTCAGAAACAATGGTAAAAAGACACATACATACCGGTTAAGGGGAATTACGGAACCTTTTACACCACAAACCGTTGAAGATAAATGGTTTGTGGTGATGGAAACAAAAAAGAACAGATGTCTTTTTAATACGCTATCTTATCCAATATCCCGTTCAAGTGTGCAATAGCCACTCCATAATTAGTCATGGGAATCTGTTGCTTACGGGCATTATCAATCCGGTTTAGTACATATTTGCGATTGAACATGCAGGCTCCGCAATGAATGATTAAGTGATAGGGTGTCAAATCCTCCGGAAAGTCTGTACCTGCAACGATATCTATTTGCAACTCTTCACCTATCTTTTTACGCAACATACGTGGAAGCTTTACTCTGCCTATGTCCTCGGTGGCAGGGGCATGAGTGCAGGCTTCTGCTATCAATACCCGTGATTGTGGGGTGAGGCGGTCTATGGCTGAGGCTCCTTCCATATAATAGAGTATATCCCCTTTATATCCTGCCATCAGAACGGAAAAAGAGGTGAGAAGGCTTTCTGCCGGTTTTTGCTCATAAACGGCATGAAAAACTTGGGAGTCGGTTATGATTAGTTTCGGAGGATAGGACAGAGCCTGCAAAGTGGCGGCTATTTTATCGGTTGTACAGCTCATTACCAGACATTTTTTGTCCAATAATTCGCGCATCGTCTGTACTTGTGGAAGAATAAGTCGGCCTTTGGGAGCCTGTATGTCTTGTGGCATGACTAAGAGCACTAAATCTCCTTCTTTAACCAGATCTCCGGTAATGGTCTGTTGTCCGAAATCTGCCGGTAACTTTTCCAGAATAGCTTGAAGTATTTTCTCTATGCCCGTCTGTTCTTTTGCGCTGATAATGAGAGGACTTTGACCGCATTCTTTTTCTATACAATCCCTTGTGGATGCTATGTCTTTTCGGATATCAGCTTTGTTCAGTATCAGGATAACCGGAATATTCCTTTTATTTAACTGCTCCATCCATTGTTTTTCATCCTCGCAATTGCCGTCTTCACAAAGAAGTAAGGCAATATCTGTCCGTTCGATGGCTTTCAACGTACGGGTTATGCGCATTTCTCCCAATTCCCCTTCATCATCAAATCCGGGAGTATCGATAAAGAGACAAGGACCGATATGTTGAATTTCCATCGCTTTGCTGACAGCATCTGTTGTTGTACCGGGAATATCCGATACAAGGGCGGTGTCTTGTCCGGTCAAGGCATTGATTAGAGAGGACTTGCCGCTATTGCGTTTTCCGAACAGGACGATATGTAGCCGGTTGGCAGCGGGAGTGTTGTTTAGACTCATATTTTATTGGGCTTGAATTAGGTTCATTATCTGTATTGAAAAGGTTGCTTGACGCATGAGCGGTTAGAATCTGAAATCTCGTTTCCCTTCTTCTATCTCTTTCAGATTACGAATTGCTATTTCTTTTATTTTCGGATTGGGAATATGTTCCAACTCTTTTTTTATCAGTTGGATTCCTTTGGCTCGTGTATCCGGTGCCGCATAATCTTCTAGATACTCTTTTAGTGTCATCAATGCATTGGGGGCGCAGCAGTTGGCGATTTGTCCCGATTTGACTAATGACATAAAACGGTCGCCTGTACGCCCTGCCCGATAACATGCTGTACAGAAACTGGGGATATGCCCCAAGTCGAGCAGCCAGTTCACTACCTCGTCCAAGGTACGGGTGTCACTGATGTCGAATTGTGCTGAGTTTTCTTCCGGTGTTTCCGGAATGGCATAACCGCCTACGCTGGTCCGGGAGCCTCCGCTGATTTGTGAGATTCCCAGGTTTAAGACTTTGCGTCGGGTTGCAGCCGATTCCCTTGTAGAGATAATCATACCTGTATAAGGAACAGCGATACGGATTACCGCCACAATTTTACAAAATATATCATCTGAAATGGCATCTGGGAAATCTTGCGTGGAGATATCATCTGCCGGACAGATGCGAGGAACACTGATGGTATGTGGTCCCACTCCGAAGGTAGCTTCCAGATGTTCGGCATGCATCAATAATCCTGTAAAGTCATAGCGGTAGGTATTCAGCCCGAATAAAACACCTAGTCCTACATCGTCAATTCCCGCTTCCATGGCACGGTCCATCGCTTCGGTATGATAAGCATATTTGCTTTTCGGACCGGTGGGATGCAGGGATTCGTAATTTTCTTTATGATAAGTTTCCTGGAACAGGATATAAGTGCCGATACCTGCGTCTTTCAGCTTGCGGTAGTTTTCCACGGTAGTGGCGGCAATGTTGACATTGACCCGGCGGATAGCCCCATTTTTATGTTTGATGCTATAAATGGTTTGGATAGATTCCAGTATGTACTCAATAGGATTCCGCAACGGATCTTCTCCTGCTTCCAGTGCCAGGCGTTTGTGTCCCATGTCTTGCAAGGCAATTACCTCCTTACGGATCTCTTCTTGTGTCAGCTTTTTGCGTGCTATGGTCTTGTTCTTCAAATGATAAGGGCAGTAGACGCATCCGTTCACACAATAATTGGAAAGATATAGAGGGGCGAACATTACAATACGGTTGCCGTAAAACTTATGTTTGATTTCCTGTGCCAGCCGGAAAATGCGTTCTGTTAGATCCGGTTGGTCGCATTCCAGCAGTAATGCTGCCTCACGATGGGACAGTCCTTTGAATTGAGCAGCTTTGTCAATCAGTTGCTCTATCAGGGCACGATTGCTTTTGTTGTTGTGAGCATACTCCAAGGTATCCAGTATCTCTTGATGGTCTATGAATTCTTCTGCTATTTTAGAATCTGCTTTATACATGTTTGTTAGGGGTTAGTGATAGTCACCTCTATCTGTCGATATCCGGTAACCGATTGTTTCCAGTTGTTGTGCCAAAGCTCGTAAACCTTCGGCTGCTTCGGCACCGAAGGCGGCTTTGTTATCATACAAGGTGTATTTTTCTCTTTGCTCCCTGGGGGAGAGATTGGGCATCACTACATTAGCTCCTGCCAATATTCCTTTTTCCCGTCCGTCCGGTGACAAGGTGGCAAGGGCGGTGGTCGATGGAATCAGGGCGGACGGGTGCATTAACCGGAAAAGGGATAACAACTTGAGGGTCATTCCTACACTTCCGGCCGGCTCTGTTCCGAATGGTGTGTCATGATGGGGGATAAATGGACCGATACCGATCATTTGGGGCTGGAATTGCTCTATGAATAACAGATCTTCCACCAGATGTGTCAGGGTTTGTCCCGGAGTGCCTACCATGATTCCTGTTCCGGTTTGATATCCAATTTCTTTTAGCCATTGCAGGCATTGGAGCCGATGCTTTAGTGACATCTCCTCAGGATGTAATTTCCTATAGTGTTCTTCGTTGTGTGTTTCGTGTCGGAGCAGATAACGGTTGGCTCCGGCACGGAAGAAACGTTCGTATGCTTCCCGTGATTTCTCTCCTAATGAAAGGGTGATGGCACAATCGGGGAATTCACAGTGGATGGCGGCAACGGTTTTTTCTATCCATTCATCTGTTAAGGCAGGGTCTTCACCGCCTTGCATCACGAAGGTGCGGAATCCGAGTGCATATCCTTCACGGCAACATTCCAAAATGGTTTCACGCTTTAATGCGTAACGGGTAATGGCGGTATTTCCTTTCCTTATTCCGCAATAATGACAGTTGTTATGACATCGGTTGCTCACCTCGATAAGTCCGCGGATAAATATCCCATTCCCGAAATGTGCCAAAGTGACTTCCCTGGCCTGTTGCTGTAAATACAGTAAAGTGCCGGTATCCTGACAGGAGAGGAGGTTGGCATATTCCTCACCTGTCAGGCTATGGTAGTGACGTAATTTGTCAATCAGTCGCTTCATGCATACCTTTAATATGTTTTTTTCTGTTTTGCCAGTTCCTGTACCAATTGGCGTTTTCCATTGTTGCTGCCGCTGTGCGTACTGGGTCCTGTGATACAACCACCCTCGCAGGCCATCACTTCGATGAATTGTCCGGGAGCTTTGCCCGATTTAGCGTAGGCGCGTAATGTTCCGATATTCTTCTTGTTTAAATCAGATACCTGTATGGCATTGATTTTGTCCGCTTCCATTTTCAGGAATGCCTTTACGGCTCCCATCACGCCGCCGGCTTGTGCGAATCCATGCGCTTCGCGAACGGAAGAGAATTCCATAGCGTATGGCTGTACAATCTCCAGGTTAATCTCGAAAGCATCGAAAATAGAGGAAATCTCTTCGAATGTCATCACAAAATCCACAGCCTCGTCACGTTGAGCTTCTTTACGTTTGGCTACACATGGTCCAACAAATACGATTTTTGCATCAGGATACTTCTCTTTGGCTATACGTGCGGCATAATACATAGGCGAGCCTGTGCCGGAAACGTATTTTTTCATATCGGGGATGTATTTGTTCACCAGCTCGATATAGGACGGGCAGCATGAGGTAGTCATGAATTTCTGTCCTTCTTCCAGTTTTTCTATCAGTTCATGCGCTTCATGTTCTACGGTGGACATGGCTCCTTGTGCTACTTCAATTATATCGGTGAAACCGATTTGTCTGAATGCACCATATACTTGTTCGATAGTTGTGCTGAATTGTCCCAAAATAGATGGCGCGACAATGGCTACCACTTGTTCTCCTTTACGGATGCGTTGCAACACATCGAATGTCTGGGATATTTCAAAAATGGCCCCGAAAGGACAGGCATTCATGCATTTACCGCAATAAATACATTTATTCTCATCAATATGCTCTATACCGTGTTCATCTTTGCTGATCGCTTTGACAGGACAAGATTCCTCGCAGGGAACGGGAATATAGACGATTGCGTGATAAGGGCAGCTTTTGTGGCAGATGCCGCAACTGATGCAGGTATCATGGTCGATCCATGCCTTGCCGGTGTCGGCATGTACATGTACGGCTCCTTTGGGACAATTGTACTGGCAACTGCGGGCGGTACATCCCCGGCATAAGTCGGTGATTTCATAATTGATCTGTACGCAGGCCGAGCATGCTTCGTCTATAACACACATAATGTTGTCTTTGGGCTTTCCATTGTTTGCACGTTCTATAGCACGTGCGGCATATTCGGATAGTGGAGTGAGCTCATCGGTTTCATCATCCATATCCAGCCCCAGTAGAGGAAGGGATTTGTATTTCCATACAGCGCGTTCTTTGTGTACGCAGCAACGCCCTGCATGTTTTGAACGTCGGGGGCTGAGTTCTAATGGCAGACGGTCTATTTTGTCTGTTGTCAGTTCTCCGTTTTTCCACAATTTTACAAGTTCTGTCAGCAATCTGTGGCGGACAATCATAATGTTGTTCGTAAATGCCATATAGTTAAAGGGGTTAATTATTAGGTTTTGCAAAGATAGTGATAGTTTGTGTCCTATGGAAATATTAAAAAAAGAAAAATCACATTTTTCTCTTTTTATATTCAGATTCGTTCTGTCGCTGTGGAATGTAGCCGACTGGTTTATATATGAATCTTTGTAGGTAAAAATAATAAATTTCGTAAAAGCAACTGATAATGGCAGGGGAAGAGGAAACCATTTTAGTGAAAGATATGTTATAGCTGTGCCAATTTGGCAGAATAAAACTGTCAATTTCTCCTTTTTCATGTTTGGCACGTTTTTCGCAAGATGTTTTGCGTCACTGCTTAAAGATGACGGATAATTGATATAATTAAAAGTATAACATATAAAAATTAAGAACTATGAACATTAAACCATTAGCAGACAGAGTATTGATTCTTCCTGCTCCTGCAGAAGAAAAAACAATCGGTGGTATTATTATTCCTGATACAGCAAAGGAAAAACCATTGCAAGGTGAAGTTGTCGCAATAGGTAACGGAACAAAAGATGAGGAGATGGTGTTGCATGTAGGTGATCAGGTATTGTATGGCAAATACTCGGGCACTGAACTGGAACATGACGGTAAGAAATACCTTATCATGCGTCAGAGCGATGTTCTCGCTGTTTTGGGATAATTAAATAGTACATTGTAAATCATTAAATTGTAAATAGAATTATGGCTAAAGATATTAAATTCAACATTGATGCCCGTGACGAATTGAAGAAGGGTGTAGACGAATTGGCTAACGCAGTGAAAGTAACCCTGGGTCCGAAAGGTCGTAATGTGATTATCGAAAAGAAATTCGGTGCTCCTCATATCACTAAGGATGGCGTGACTGTAGCTAAAGAAGTGGAATTGGCTGATGCATTTCAGAATACCGGTGCACAGTTGGTGAAATCTGTTGCTTCAAAGACAGGTGACGATGCAGGTGACGGTACTACTACTGCTACTGTGCTGGCTCAATCAATCGTAGGGGTAGGTTTGAAGAATGTTACTGCCGGAGCAAATCCGATGGATTTGAAACGTGGTATCGATAAAGCTGTTGCCAAAGTGGTTGAATCTATCAAGTCTCAGGCCGAAATGGTAGGTGACAACTATGACAAGATTGAACAAGTGGCTGCTGTTTCTGCCAATAACGATCCTACTATCGGTAAGTTGATTGCAGACGCTATGCGTAAAGTTTCTAAAGATGGTGTGATTACTATTGAAGAAGCTAAAGGAACGGATACTACCATCGGTGTGGTAGAAGGTATGCAGTTCGACCGTGGTTACTTGTCTGCTTACTTTGTAACTGATACAGAAAAGATGGAATGTGTGATGGAACATCCGTACATCCTGATTTATGATAAGAAGATTTCTAACTTGAAGGATTTCTTGCCTATCCTGGAACCGGCTGTACAGAGCGGACGTCCTTTGTTGGTTATCGCAGAAGATGTAGACAGCGAAGCATTGACTACGTTGGTTGTAAACCGTCTGCGTTCTCAGTTGAAGATTTGTGCAGTGAAAGCTCCGGGCTTCGGCGACCGTCGTAAGGCTATGTTGGAAGATATTGCCGTATTGACAGGTGGTATCGTTATCAGCGAGGAAAAAGGTTTGAAGTTGGAACAAGCTACTCTTGAAATGTTGGGTACTTGCGATAAGGTAACTGTTTCTAAAGATAATACTACTATCGTAAACGGTGCAGGCGCAAAAGAAAACATTCAGGAACGTATCAATCAGATTAAAGCTGAAATAAAGAATACTACTTCAGATTATGATAAGGAAAAGTTGCAGGAACGTTTGGCTAAGTTGTCAGGTGGTGTAGCTGTTCTTTATGTAGGTGCCGCTTCTGAAGTTGAAATGAAGGAAAAGAAAGACCGTGTGGATGATGCATTGTGTGCTACTCGTGCAGCTATCGAAGAAGGTATCGTTCCGGGCGGTGGCGTAGCTTACATCCGTGCTTCTGAAGCATTGGAAGGCCTGAAGGGCGATAATGAAGACGAAACAACCGGTATCGAGATTATCAAGCGTGCCATCGAGGAACCGCTTCGTCAGATTGTTGCCAATGCAGGTAAGGAAGGTGCAGTAGTAGTACAGAAAGTACGCGAAGGTAAAGGTGACTTCGGTTACAATGCCCGTACTGATGTTTACGAAAACTTGCACGCTGCCGGTGTGGTAGATCCTGCTAAGGTAACTCGTGTAGCTTTGGAAAATGCCGCTTCTATTGCAGGTATGTTCCTGACTACAGAATGTGTAATTGTGGAAAAGAAAGAAGATAAACCAGAAATGCCGATGGGTGCTCCCGGAATGGGTGGCATGGGCGGCATGATGTAATCTTTGCCCCATAAATGATTAACGGACTCCCTGTTGGCGAAATGTTGACAGGGAGTTTTTTATAGACCATAGTGGATTATCTTCTCAAGTTTTATTTACTCTCTAAATTTCGGCTCATCCGAGAAATTATGTTATGTGAGGAAACTGTGGATCACTCTTAAAAGATTAGTGGGGTTTATTTCAAATTGAACTGTCCTATAAAAAAGGAAGTGTTTCTGAACGTTCAGAAACACTTCCTTTTTTAGTGAGCCTCTTGTCGGATTCGAACCAACGACCCCGAGATTACAAATCACGTGCTCTGGCCAACTGAGCTAAAGAGGCATTGCTTTTTGTTTAGCGGGTGCAAAGGTAAGAATATCTTTTAAAAGAACAAATTTTTTCATAGGAAAAAATAGTTGGAAATTACCAAATGGTAATTTTTACTCTGAAATAACGCTCTATCTTTGCATCCGCTAAACAAAAAAGTGAAGTTTATGAAGGATAGTATTGATTTTGGTAGTATGGAAATTCCGAAATTGTTTCGGAAATTGCTGATACCTACTGTGCTGGGGATGGTATTTTCGGCTGTGTTTGTGATAACAGATGGTATTTTTGTAGGTCAAGGGATAGGTAGTGACGCATTGGCGGCAGTGAATATTACTGCTCCTTTGTTTTTGATAAGTACGGGTATCGGACTGATGTTTGGTGTTGGCGCATCGGTGGTGGCATCTATTCATTTATCTCAGGGAAAGTTGAAAACTGCTCGTATCAATGTGACGCAGGCTGTTGTGATTTCTTCTTTGTTTTTGGCTGTGCTGTGGGGAGTGGTATGTTTGTTTGCTCCACAAGTAGCCGTGTGGTTGGGAAGTTCGGAACGTCTGTTGCCTTTGGCGGTGGAATATATGTATTGGTTCTTGCCTTTTCTGGTATTTAGTGCTTTGCTAAGTTCAGGGATGTTCTTTGTCCGTCTGGATGGTTCTCCTAATTATGCCATGTTGTGTAATGCTATTCCGGCAGTGGTGAATATCCTATTGGATTATGTGTTCATTTTTATTCTCAAATGGGGAATGATGGGTGCGGCGCTGGCTACCAGTCTGGGGTATATTTTGGGGGCCGGAATGATTGTAGTCTATTTAAGTCGCAGAAGAAATGTGATTCATTTTTGCCGGGTGAAACTTAGCAAGAAGAGTATGCGGCTCACTTGGCGCAATGTGAAATATATGTGCCACTTAGGAGTTTCCACCTTTTTGTGCGAGGCAGCCATAGCCTGTATGATGTTTGCAGGCAATTATGTGTTTATTCATTATTTAGGTGAAGATGGAGTGGCTGCTTTCAGTATTGCCTGTTATTTCTTTCCCATTATATTTATGGTATATAATGCCATAGGACAATCGGCTCAACCCATTTTAAGCTATAACTTTGGAGCGGGTGATACCATGCGGGTACGTTCCGCTTTCCGTCTGGCACTGGGAACGGCCGTGACCTGCGGACTTGTGTTTTTTGCGTTAACAGCTTTGTTCAATCATCAGATTGTGGCTATGTTTATTGATCGTTCCTATCCGGCATACGATATTGCTGTGGCGGGACTGCCTTTGTTTGCGTCTGGTTTTATTTTTTTTGCTGTAAACATTGTTTCCATTGGCTATTTTCAAAGTGTAGAGCGGGCACGTCCGGCTATGATGGTTACAGTTTTGCGTGGGTTTGTTTTTATGGTACTTTGTTTATTGGGCTTGCCGTTGCTATTGAAGGTGCCAGGGATATGGCTGGCGGTTCCTTTGGCGGAAATACTTACTTTTTTAGTGATAATGGTAATTTATTATCGTAAACATCAATGGGTTCGCAGATGATTTTTTACTTTTGTAGTAATTAATCGGGTGGATATATGGATGCATTCATACAGAAGTTTTGTGAAAAATATAGTTTGCCGATAGCTTTGAGCTTGCAGTTGTTGGATAATATGGAGAAGTTCACTTTTCATAAAGGGGATTTTCTTGTACAGGAAGGTGGGCGGAACTCAAACTTCTATATTGTAAGTAAAGGAATCTGGCGGGGGCATTACCTTAATGACGGGGTAGATGTTTCCGTCTGGTTTGCTTCTGAAGGAGAGGCCATCTTCTCGTCATGGGGATATGTGGAAAATACAGTTTCGTTGGTTTCTATCGAAGCGATGTGTGACAGTGAACTTTATGGTATTTCGAAGGCAAAACTCGAAGTATTATATGCCGGATCTGTTGAACTGGCTAATTTTGGAAGACGACTGTTCGAGCAGCAGTTTTTAGGGCTTGAAAGTTGGATGATAACGGGAGGAAGCCCCCGGGCCAAGGAGCGTTATCTTACTTTGTTGGAAGAGAATCCGGAACTGTTGCAGTATGTACCTCTGAAGCATATCGCTTCTTATTTATGGATTACCCCACAGTCGTTAAGCCGTATCCGTGCCGAACTGGGGAGAAGGAAAAAAGACCAATGACAATTTTAGCATTTACGGGGTTGGTTCTTTCGTATGGAAACGCATTGTTCTCTTTGCTTTTTCTTGTATGGTTCATCTTTGCCTTGATGGATGGTAGAAAAGTTGGCATCCGATAAATATTTATCTTAAAAGTGTCATCGTATTTTATTTTTGTGTAAGTTTGTAGTGAATCCTAAAAAAACTTATGGCAATGATAGATGATATTTTAGAGTTCAACAAGAAATTTGTTGAGAGCAAGGGATATGAGAAATATATTACCAACAAATATCCTGATAAAAAAATAGCTATTCTTTCTTGTATGGATACCCGGTTGACGGAATTGTTACCTGCTGCTTTGGGTATCAGGAACGGTGATGTAAAAATTATCAAGAATGCAGGTGGGGTTATCTCGCATCCGTTTGGTAGTGTAATCCGTAGTCTGATGGTGGCTATTTATGAGTTAGGTGTAAAGGAAGTTATGGTTGTTGCTCATTCTGATTGTGGAGCCTGTCACATGAATAGTAATGAGATGATAGAACACATGAAAGCACGTGGCATCAAGCAGGAAACCATTGATATGATTCGTTTCTGTGGTGTAGATTTTGGAGCATGGCTGGATGGTTTTGAGGATACGGAGAAATCGGTGAAAGGAACTGTACGGGCTATTATGGAGCATCCATTAATACCTGAAGATATTATAGTGAGGGGATTTATAATTGATTCGGTGACGGGTGAACTGACAAAAGTATAAAATGTGAGTTTTTTATACACAATAATGTTCATGTGATTTTGTGTATTATAAGAAAGGGAGGTATTTCTGCCTGATGCAGAATATACCTCTCTTTTTATTGAAGTCTGTATTTGTTTCAGTTTTTTATTGAGCGAAAGCATGATGATAACCATCCACTTTGTTCCAATTGCCACGGGTAAAGTCGGGTACGGCAACAGGTGCATTTCCGTTTTCTATAGAAAGACGGGTCAAGTCGGCCATACAGCACCATTCTGCTAAATCATAAACGTCCATGTCCAAAGGAAGTCCGTTGCGCAAGCAATATACCAGGCGATAATCCATAATGAAGTCCATCCCTCCATGTCCACCTATTTTCTTTGCTGTTTCTTCTAATTCTTGGTGGATAGGATGTTTGTATTGGCTCATCAAAGCTTCTTTTACTTTTTCGGGAACAGCCGAGTGCATACTCAGGTTTTCGTGATCGGGTATGCTGGTGCTGTCAATCTGATCCGGGCGGAAACAATATTGCTCGATGGGATATTTGTTGGCAAAACCTTTGGTACCGGTCAGCTGATACATACGGCTATAGGGACGTGGATTCATTACATCATGCTGTATGTGGATGGTTTTTCCGTTTTCTGTACGGATAAAAGTCATGGTATGGTCGCCGTTTTGGAAATCGGGTGCTTCTTCTTTCTGATATTGTTTTACCAGTTCGGGACCGGTTACAGCTTTGGTGTCCATGGCTACCAGTGTCTTCATGCGGTCACCGCGGTGAATGTTGAGCAATTGGCAGGCAGGGCCTAGGCCGTGTGTGGCATAAACGTCTCCACGGAACTCCCGGTTGTAATCCAAACGCCAGTTGTTCCAGTAATAAGGCCAGAATTCTTCCAGATTATGGATGTATGAACCTTCTACATGGAGCACTTCGCCGAAAAGACCTTTTTGTGCCATATTCAATGTCGTCAGTTCGAAGAAGTCGTAAACACAGTTTTCAAGTTGCATACAGTGTTTACGGGTCTTTTCGGAAGTATTGATAAGTGCCCAGATTTCATCCAGCGACATGGCGGCAGGTACCTCGATGGCTGCATGTTTTCCATGTTCCATGGCATAGATACCCATTTCAGTATGGTGTTTCCAGTCTGTTGCAATGTATACCAAGTCGATATCGTTTCGCTCGCACAGTTGTTTCCATGCATCTTCGCTGCCGGAATAGAGGGCAGGGGCTTCCATACCGGCGTTAGTTACAATTTTTTGTGCTTTTTCCGCATTTTCAGGCAATAAGTCGCAAAGAGCGACAATTTTAGTTCCCGGTATGTGCGTCCAACGTTCTACCGCACTGGGACCACGCATGCCCAAACCGATGAAACCTACACGCACAGTGTCAAGTTTAGGAGTTGTTAGTTCGATTACATCCTGTTGTCCCGCAGGACGTTCGGGAACTGGAACTTCAAGAGGCGCATACTCTTTTGTTGCAGTTGTTTCTTTGGGGATTGGGGTACAGCCGGCGAGGCATGATAACGCTATACCGACGAAGAAGGTAGATAGGTTTTTAATCATGGTTCTGTTTAATTGAAATTTATAGGTTAATAGTAGATTGTTGCAAAAATAGGGAATATCGTTGGAAAAACCTCATAAAATCGGCAGATTGCAGCAACTAAAATTGATTATTTCTATTTCTAACTTTTGAGTTTGGTGCAGATATTATTTTTAAAAATCGGTCAAGGACTTTTTGTCTTTCTTTGCCTTCCTTTTCGTCTACATCTTTTGTCCAAAGATTTACACCTGCTTTAAGTTCAATAACTCGTTTTACTTCATTTTAAGATTTCATCAGTCAGTTCTCCGATTTCCCAAAATGCCAAGGCGTAAGCTGTAACAAAAATTTCGTGATAAAAATCCGTTTCATCTCCATAATCTTCTTTTATGAATGGAATTTATTTCTTAATTATTACCCCAATTCGGGATAAAATAGCGATTAGTTGCATGTTAAGACAGATACATGAATCCTCTTCCCATGCCATCAGACATGGGCTATATATAAAGAATCGAAAGAGATTATTCTGTCCTTAGAACAATGTAAGTTGCTTCGTGTCTTCGATGCAGTATCCTTGCAATGCCTTTGGCTTGTTATCAAAGAAACAATATGCTCCCAAGGCAGAAATAAGGTTCATGATAAAGTTGCTTACAGATCTATGGCGTGAATGTACAATCTGTGCCGTATTCTTCAGCATGTCGTTAATGGTTTCGATAATGTATCTCTTGCGCAGCATCATTCTGTCATAGAATGGCATCAGCTTGTTTTTCAT
>CARCZS010000012.1 GCA_948956705.1 uncultured Phocaeicola sp. | reverse complement strand
GAAAACTATGTGCAGACAAGGGATATATAGGTCAGGCTCTGTTTGAAAACCTTTTCCTTAATGGCATACAACTTGTTACTAAAGTTAAAAATAATATGAGGAACTCACTGATGAGTATTGCCGACAAGATTTTGCTAAGAAAAAGAGCCTTGATTGAAACGGTCAATGACGAACTGAAGAACATCGCACAGATTGAACACTCAAGACATCGTTCATTCAGTAACTTTATAGCCAACTCCTTGTCGGCTATCGCGGCATACTGCTTTTTTGAAAAGAAGCCCGCCATTGACGTAAAGTTTGTCAATGACGGACAACTTGCTATTTTTTGATTTTATTTCGAACTCACGTTAATTAGCCTGTTATACACACAATGAGAGCATGAGGGCATACATGCTCGAAGTTCCTGTATCGAAAAGCTGACAGGTCAGAGATACTTCCGAAAGTTGACCGAAGAACAAAATGATCCTTCAAGAACGGTAATCCTCCTTAATGTTACAGGTGTACTCCAAAAACTGTCAAAACATCGAAATCTCAAGTCCAAAGTAGCAATATGTATAAGCTACCAACTAAAAATAATGGGAATGGTGAATTGATTCACATAAAACTCCCGATACCATTTCTTTGAATTGAAATAATACCCCGTACTCCATTTTTCATTCACTAATTGAAGTACCCGCAATGCTTCGGCATCCATTAATGGATCAAGTCCTCTCACCAGCCGAAAATCTTTCATTGAACCATCTATATCCACATTGAAACTATAAATCACCCGTCCCTGCTTTCCCGTAGCTTTCATTTCGGGAGTTATTTTCAGATGAGAATTTATAAATTGCGTCAAAGCAACAGTACCACCGGGATAAGAAGAGTATCTATAAGGCTCCCAAGTGGTCTTTTCCAAATCTTCCTGTGCACATTCCCTATACAATAAATAATGTTCCAGATCCTCTTTCCAAAAACGCATAGTCAAAAAATAATCATATGGCACAGGTTTGCTGTTTTTCATGGCAGGAATCAGCCGGGGAAAATTAGAAAGAATACGTATAGCCTCTTTATCAAAAGCCGGATGAGTGCCTTTTATCACACGGATATTCATAATCTCCCCGTTTTCATTCACCGTAAAACGGCAAATAGCAACGGCTTTATCCACTTTATCATCAGGCCAACCCATATTTCCCATAACAAGACTACGAATATCATCTGGAAAGACAGGCATGGAATCGACAAATTGTCCCCTGCAAGATTCCAGAACTTGCTGCTGCCGCCAAATACGGTCACTGTAAATATCAGGATTAAAAGGAATATGAAAGACTACAGTACTATCTATATCTCTACCCGCTTTCTTTGCAGGCTGCCATTCACGCATCCCCTCAATCACATCTTCGGCCGCCTTGGCAAACAAAGGATGAGTGGCTTCAATATATTTACTACGGACAATACCCAAACTATCAATGCGGAGTGTACACACTGCTTCACCTGCAATATCCGCCTTTAATAAAGAATCCGGATATACAAGCTGCCACACAGCATAATCCGTAATACCTTTTACTGTGGGATAATATGGTGGAAGATTCATATTCTTTTGTGCATAAAAAGATAGAAAGGGAAATATGCACCCTATTAATAAAAGTGATAATCTATTATTCATGTCTAAGTCAAGTTTTCACAAAATTAGCGACTACACATGATATAAACAATACCACTAACATTAATATATATAAAAGAAAGCGGAGATGCCTCATCGCACCCCCGCTTTCTATACTAAATACTAACTATTAATTATTTTCAGGACGAAGTTTACGTACGGTTACAGCCGTCTGCCACATTTCGCTTTCACGCAATGCTTTCAATTCTTCTTCCAATTTTTCACGATAATCGGGTTTAGAGTTAGAATCGATAGAAATCTGAGCCTCGTTGCCAGTCTTCACACTGTGATATAACTTTTCAACTACAGGTTTGATAGCATCATGAAACGGAGTCATCCAATCCAATGCACCGCGCTGAGCAGTAGTAGAGCAGTTAGCATACATCCAGTCCATACCATTCTTAGCAAACAAAGGCATCAATGACTGGGTTAATTCTTCTACAGTTTCATTAAACGCTTCAGAAGGGCTATGTCCGTTTTCACGCAATACTTCATACTGAGCCAACAACAATCCTTGGATAGCCCCCATTAAAGAACCGCGTTCACCAGTCAAGTCAGAAGTTGCTTCACGCTGGAAAGTAGTTTCGAACAAATAGCCTGAACCGATACCAATACCCAATGCAATAGTACGTTCATAAGCCTTGCCGGTTACATCCTGATAGATAGCGTATGAAGAGTTCAAACCACGACCTTCCAAGAACATGGTACGCAGTGAAGTACCCGACCCTTTAGGAGCTACCATGATCACATCAATATCAGCAGGAGGAACTACCCCTGTACGGTCACTCCAAGTAATAGCAAAGCCATGAGAGAAATAAAGTGCCTTGCCTTGAGTCAAGCAAGGTTTGATAGTCGGCCATACAGACATAACAGCTGCATCAGATAACAGACACATTACGATAGTCGCTTTCTGACAAGCCTCTTCAATACCAAACAGAGTTTCACCCGGAACCCATCCGTCAGCAACTGCTTTTTCATATGTTTTTCCCGGACGCTGACCAACGATTACATTGAAACCATTGTCCCGGAGATTCAAAGACTGCCCCGGTCCCTGCACACCATACCCGATCACAGCGATTGTTTCATCTTTCAATACTTCACGTGCTTTTTCCAAAGGAAATTCATCGCGGATAACTACAGTTTCTGTAACGCCGCCAAAATTCAATTGTGCCATTTTAAATTATAAATTAAAAATTAAAAATTAGATTCTAAATAAATATCACCTTACTGCGAACGACAACATCTGTGCCATTCTTCTTCACCTCTATATCATATTCTTTCTCCCCCACTTCCTCGCGGTAGAAACTCAATATATCACCATAATAACTTTCAGCTACATAAGCCATCTCAAAACGTTTAATCCGTTTCTCCTTAAAAAATTCTATAGGAAACAGGTCGAGAATATGTTCTATATACTTAATACTGTTCACATGACCATTGATATCAATATCGCTATATCTGGTCTGGTATTCAGAAACCGGAGTTTTCTCTGTCACCTTAATACGACCGGGCTTGCTTATAGGACATTCCTTATCGCATACATAATCAGTGATACTACCTCCGTGAAGCGTAAGCAAGTCAGCTGGTTTGCGAGTTTCCATACTGATCATCGCCCATACGGAACGGGCGTATCCGACAGCTTTTCCTTCCTTATCCAAAATTGCAAAATTACGGTCTGTAAAAAGGCGATACACGTTCTCCACCCATGTCTGAATACTGAATCCCTCATATTGACAAGGCATATTCTCTAACTCTACAGCTAAACGGGAAAGTACCCATGTATAATGATTCTCATTGAGTGTAGCAATTCCAAATCCCCGGTCGGCAGCATGAAAGCCGGCACAATTCAGCAAATGGTTACCCAGCACACTCATAGTCAACTTTCCACTGAAATCACAGTGAAAGGGTTCTGCCACAAATCTGTATGTTCCTACTTTATTCTCACTCATCATTATTCCGTTTTTTGCTGGCGATACTTTTCCTCGCGTTGGGTCAGATATTCGTTCACACGCTCGAAACAACTGGTAGTAATCGCCACACGTCCCGAACGTACAAACTGCAACACACATCCCAATCCGCGCAACTCCTCATAAAGAGCAGTAATTTCCTCACTCATTCCATTCTTTTCAACAATAGAGAAAACCGGATTTACTTCTACAATGCGGGCACTATAACGGCGGATAACTTTAGATGCCATAGGATTCTCCTGAAATTCAGGAGTAGAAACCTTGTACAAAGCAATCTCATGCTGATAAATCTCACTATCAGTAAAATAATGTGCCTGCAAAACATCTATTTTCTTCTCAATCTGCTTCACCACCTTTTCTATCACATCCTGAGTAGTCCAGACAGTAATAGTATATTTATGCACTCCCTTAATGGAAGACGCAGAAACATTAAGACTTTCGATATTGATTTGGCGACGAGTAAACACAGCCGTAATCTGGTTCAGCAAACCGGCGATATTTTCTGAATGAACGATTAATGTATATAATGTCTTATCCATAATTATTAAATTAGCATTCCAGTAACATCTGATTCACCGAGCTTCCCGGAGGTGTCATCGGCAATACATTTCCCTCTTCTATCACACAAGCCTCCAACAGGAACGGCCCGTCATTAGCCAGCATCTCATGGATAGCATCCTGCAATTCCTCGCGCTTCATGACACGACGGGCAGGAATCTCGTATGCCTCGGCAATCTTCATGTAATCCGGATTCAACATCGGAGTAAATGAATAACGATGACCGAAAAACATAGCTTGCCACTGACGAACATTACCCAAATAGTTATTGTTCAACAAAATAATCTTTACCGGCGCTTTTTGCTCCATGATAGTTCCCAATTCTTGAATATTCATCTGCAAACCGCCATCACCCATAAATACGCATACAGTACGATCCGGGCAACCGAAAGTAGCGCCTATAGCAGCGGGAAGACCGAATCCCATTGTTCCCAATCCACCCGAAGTTACAATGCTACGGTTCTTACTGTATTTAAAATAACGAGCAGCCATCATTTGGTTCTGTCCCACATCTGTCACCAGTACGGCCTCATTATTCGAAGCCTCACTCACCGCACGCACCACTTCACCCATATTCAACGCCCCGTCAACAGGATGAATTTCTTTACTGATAACATGTTCATATTCCGTCTTTTCATATTCAGCAAAGCTATCAATCCATTCGGAATGTTTATTCTCCCGGATAAGTTGCGTCAGCATAGCTAGCGTATGTTTACAATTACCTAATACGGGTACATCCACTTTTACATTCTTGTCTATTTCAGAATGGTCAATATCCAAATGAATCACCTTTGCCTGTTTAGCATATGTATCTAATTTTCCGGTTACACGGTCGTCAAAGCGCATACCTACGGCAATCAACACATCACATTCATTAGTCTTGACATTGGGCCCCAGATTTCCATGCATACCTAACATTCCTTTATTTAAAGGATGCGAAGTCGGTATAGCCGAAAGTCCCAGCAAAGTACAGCCACAAGGCATATCGGCTTTTTCTATGAATGCACGTAACTCATCTTGTGCATTACCCAACTCTACCCCCTGCCCTACCAACACTAATGGCCTTTGGGCATTGTTTATCAATTCGGCAGCCTCCTGAAGAGATTCCTTATCAGGATTAGGTTCCGGATCATAACTACGGATAAAATCAAGCTTCATCGGTTCATAATCCACCATCTCCACTTGTGCATTCTTGGCAAAGTCCAGAACAACAGGACCGGGACGTCCGCTTTTGGCTATATAGAAAGCACGGGCTACAGCCCAAGCTACATCTTCCGCACGGCGAATTTGGTAACTCCATTTGGTAATAGGCTGAGTGATACCCACCAGATCTACTTCCTGAAAAGCATCCGTACCCAAAAAAGAAGCTCCTACCTGTCCGGCAATCACCACAATAGGCGTGCTGTCAATCATAGCATCGGCAATGCCGGTGATGGTATTTGTCGCACCGGGTCCGCTAGTCACCAAACAGACACCAACCTCCCCGGATACGCGGGCAAATCCCTGTGCTGCATGGGCAGCTCCCTGTTCATGACGGACCAATATATGGTTCAATGTATCTTTATGATGATATAAAGCATCAAAAGTAGGCATGATAGAACCTCCGGGATATCCGAAAAGAGTTTTTACTCCTTGATACTCCAAAGAACGCATCATCGCCTCTGCTCCTGTTATCTTTTCTTTTGCCATAATTGTTTAGTTGAGAATTGAGATTCAAAAAAATACGATGCCGGACAACTGGCCGATGACAACGAAACTGTTTTTTATTCTCAATTTTTAATTTCTAATTTAGTCAATGATTCTCACTCCTCCTTTATCTGCAGAACTTACCATACTAGCGTATGCCTTCAAGCTTTTAGGAACTTTACGGTCGCGGGTCACCGGTGCCATCGGTCGGGCGGCCAATTCTTCGTCGCTCAGTTTCACATTGATACTGCGGTTCGGAATATCGATTTCAATTATATCACCATCCACTATTTTTCCGATATTACCACCCGCTGCAGCTTCGGGAGAAATATGCCCGATGCTTAATCCCGAGGTTCCTCCACTAAAACGTCCGTCGGTAATCAGAGCACATTCTTTTCCTAAATGCTTGGATTTGATATAAGAAGTAGGATAAAGCATTTCCTGCATACCGGGACCACCTTTCGGACCTTCATGAGTGATAACAACAACATCTCCGCTGACTACCTTTCCTCCTAGAATACCTTCACAAGCAGCATCCTGCGAATCGAACACCTTGGCAGGTCCCGAGAATTTCCAAATACTTTCATCCACTCCGGCTGTTTTCACTACGCAACCATCCTGTGCAATGTTCCCTTTCAAAACGGCCAAACCTCCGTCCTTACTATAAGCATGTTGCAAATCACGGATACAACCATTGGCACGATCTGTATCCAGTTCTTTATAAACAGCATTCTGAGAACCCAGCTTTATATTGAATTTGTTTCCCGGAGCACTTGAATAGATACGTTTTGCTTCAGTATCCACTTCCTTCTTACATATATTATATTTTTCGACAGCTTCCGCCAATGTCAGACCGTCCACTCGTTTCACATCGGTTTTCAGCAAACCACCCTTGGATAATTCTCCCAATATATTAAGGATACCGCCGGCACGGTTCACATCCTGGATATGATATTTCTGTGTGTTCGGAGCTACTTTACACAAACAAGGCACATGGCGTGAAAGCATATCAATATCATCCATCTTGAAATCTACTTCCGCCTCGTGGGCGATAGCTAAAAGATGGAGCACAGTATTGGTGGAACCACCCATTGCAATATCCAATGTCATGGCATTCAGAAAAGCATCACGAGTAGCAATGCTGCGTGGCAACACGCTGTCATCTCCTTCCTCATAGTATTTATAAGCATTCTTCACTATCAGAGCAGCCGCATCTTTAAACAACTGAGTACGGTTGGCATGAGTTGCCAAAATAGTGCCATTACCCGGAAGTCCCAGACCAATAGCCTCATTAAGACAATTCATGGAATTAGCCGTAAACATACCTGAACAGCATCCACAGCCGGGACACGCATTATCTTCTATTTGAGCCACATCCTCATCGCTGACCGATGCATCAGCAGATTTAATCATGGCGTCTATCAAATCAAGATGCTGGTTATTCCATTCTCCTGCCTCCATAGGACCACCCGATACAAAAACAGTCGGTATGTTCAGCCGCATGGCAGCCATCAGCATACCCGGAGTGATTTTGTCACAATTACTGATACACACCATTGCATCCGCCTTATGAGCATTCACCATATATTCCACGCTGTCGGCAATGATATCACGACTGGGCAGTGAATATAGCATACCATCGTGTCCCATAGCTATTCCGTCATCAATGGCAATTGTATTGAACTCTGCTGCAAAACATCCCAGTTTTTCGATCTCGGCTTTCACTTGCTGACCTATTTCATGCAGATGGGTATGTCCCGGAACAAACTGTGTAAACGAATTTACTATGGCTATAATGGGCTTGCCCATCATTTCTTTTTTCATGCCGTTAGCTACCCATAAAGCTCTCGCTCCTGCCATACGGCGACCCTGTGTGCTAAACGAACTGCGTAACTGATTCTTCATCTTATTCTAAATCTATAACGTCCTATACTTATTGAAAAAGCCTTCCTCACCATGTGAGAAAGGCTTTCAATTATTTCTTTATATGTACAACTACACATACACAACCTTTCTCACGCTCCCAGTGTGACCACCACCACGACGCGAATAATATGCAGGACTGCCAGGTTATTTAGAGTAGTAATATTCATATATCTGTTTTCTTTGTTTCTTTAACGACTGCAAAGGTAAAGCGTTTTTTGTAACAAACAAATAAAATGAAGATTTTTTTTCTTATAAATTATCATTCGTAACTAAATCGGGCTTTAAACAATCATTTTATCACAAATATACACTATATCTTCCGACGGATAAATAAAAAAGAGAATACAAACCAATGCACTCTCTTTTCTATTCATTTATTTCACTTTATAAATTTATTTATTCGCCGCATCTTCCATATAGGAATCCAACCCTTTGTTTTTCAATGTGACATTCAACAACTGCACATACTTCTTGTACTGCTCATTTGTCAATGTACGTTTCATCAGTTTGAAGTTTCCATATACGGCTTCACGCAATTTTTTACCTTGTTTAGCTTCTTTTGCGTAGCTTGCGCTTTGCACTTTGTCAGCAAAATAATCAGAAATATTAGCAACCTCCTCCATCTGACGTGCATCCAGATTCAAATATTTGCTCAACTTTGCGACGTTAACATCTACCTTCCAATCTTTACCTTCTACTTTTTCTCCTGCAAAACTTGTAGCTGACATTCCTAATGCCACTACAACCAACAATACTAAACGTTTCATAATACCTAAAATTTTAATTTGTTAAACCTAAAAACAATTTACTTAGTACCTAAGAACTAAATAATACCTTTTAAAAACAATCTCGTTATCTCTTTCTCTTTACGTTGCAAATATAACAACATGCTTTATAACATGTTGTCATATATCTGTTAATTAAAGCAAACATCTATCAAAACGAGCAGTTAATTGATTTATATCAAGGATTAAACGCCACCGAAAATGCATTTATAGTATCATAATAACAAATTTATATAATATAAACGTAATAACAAAGGATTAAGGGGAATTAATTCGTATCTTTGCCAACGGAAAACTTACGTAAGTAGTTTATATTACATTATTATAATAAGAAAACATGGAAAATAAGTACATCACCGTAGCATACAAACTTTATGTAATGCAAGACGGCCAGAAAACATTGGTAGAAGAAGCAACTGTAGAACATCCTTTCCAGTTCATATCCGGCTTAGGAACCACACTGGAACGCTTTGAAACAGAAATAACAGCCTTGAAGAAGGGTGATAAATTTGAATTTGTCATTCCTACCGCAGAAGCCTACGGAGAATATATGCCCGAAGGTGTGCGCACTGTATCTAAAGATATGTTCACCATTGATGGTGTTTTTGATGAAGAACGTATCTTCCCGGGGGCTGTCATTCCCTTACAGGACAATGAAGGCCATCACTTCTACGCTACCGTAAGCGAAGTAACCAATGACACTGTTACTGTAGATTTAAACCATCCTCATGCAGGTAAAGATCTCACTTTTGAAGGTGAAGTAGTAGAATCCCGCACAGCCACTAATGAAGAAATTCAGGAAATGGTAAAAATGATGAGTGGAGAAGGATGCGGCTGTGGTTGTGGTGACTGCGGAGGTGGATGCGGTGATGGTTGTAGTGATGAAAACAACTGTGGATGCGGACATTGCCACTAATCCAATTTGAAAAATAATAAAACGAGAAAAGGGCGGATTTTTTGTTCCGCCCTTTTTGTTTCTCTCTATAGGATATCCGGATATTTCTTAATCTTTTCAGAATACTCCTATCGATAATATAAATTCTATCGCAAAATTATCGCTTTATTACTTTTCCACATTCTGTGTAATCGTTCCATTTCCAGGATTAGATACGGCTTCACGCGGAAAAGGCATAATCCATAAATGCGAATCAGACTTTAGAATATACTCTTTTCCTTCAATAGTGCGTGGAAAAGTACGGGCATACTCCGGATCCTTATTCAAACGTCTATAATCACAATATATAACCTGAGTCTGGATATATTCACTCTCTTTATCTCTTATTATTTTTTCCACTGCTTCTTTCGTTGTTGCAGCAGTCCAATCTTGATAAAACTCAAGAAGAATACGTGTTTTTCTCACCTTATTCACCAGTTCCATTGCTTCTCTAATATTAGCTTCTCCCCCTTTACGAGCCAAACATTCGGCCTTTATATAATACATTTCAGGTGAACGCATACCTCCTTTATTCATTTCCAAAGCATAGATACCCGCATAATAAGGAATACCGGAAGATGACACTCTGGATTTCCAATGGGTCAGCAGACGAGTATCCCCCTTTTCAAAACGAGCCGCCCGTTCAGGAGAAATAGCGTAGCTTGTGTTATTCAAGCCAGTCCAACCTGAAGTGGAAGATCCATAACAATAAATATAATTCTCTACATTATCTGTTTCAGGATTACCGGCTACCCCTGATGTATAATTCTTGGGATCATCATAGCGCTCCTTATCCGCCTCATAAAGATCTATCCAGTTAAAAAGCTGGTCATTTTGCTCCAATGCCAATGAAGCGTTCTTCAAAGCATTGTCATAATCCCCCATAGACAAATACACTCGAGCCAACATACCATATCCAAGTGCCCGATTAGGATGAAGAATCGACTCACTATGTACAGGCAGATCTTCAACCGCCTTATTCAAATCATCAAGCATAAACTCATACATTGTTTGCAAAGTTACCTGCGGCGACGGAGCCTCCACAGAAGCCGAAGTTATCAAAGGAACTGACAGTTTATCCTTAGTAGCCTCATCATACTGGTCAGCATAAAAATTAGCCAAATAAAAATAATGCATGGCTCTAAGAACACGTCCCTGAGCTATTAACTGACGGCGCTGAACCTCCGTACATTCTGTCGCATCCGGTACATCCTCTACGATTAGATTCCACGCAAAAAGTCCCTCATAAGCATTAAAATAAGGGTTCTTATCATTGCCTGTCATTAAGTCTATTCGATTTACAGATTCATCTGCGTAATAATTGGCACGTGTTAACGACGGACTAGTTACGGCAGAAGGAAGTTTAAATATATCTCCTGCTAATACCGCAAGCTGATCGGGATCAAGAAAATGGTAGGAAAAATTATTTCGGATAAAAGCATTATAGTCTTCCCATGTCTTCGGAATCTTCTGCCCTTTCGGCACATCATCCAAATAATCATCACAAGCGGAAAGCATCATAGCCACCATAACAAAAAGCAGACTGCTTATCTTTATCATTTGTTTTTTCATATTATTCATTCTTTAAAAATTCAAATACAATCCCCATACATAATTCGGTTTCACTTTACCGCCTAAATCGTAATTCGCTTTACTATCAAAAGCAAATGTTGCTACATTCTCTACATTGAACTGAAGACGAGCGCCGGAAAGAGAAATTTTCTTGCACCAATGGGCCGGAACTCTGTACGCCAATGAAATATTACTCAAACGAATATTTGATGCATCATACACAAACAAATCCGAATAACGATATAATTCCGTACGGTGTGTATTAAAATTCTCCGTATCATTAGAGAAAAGCAGACGTGGTACGTCCGTTACATCCCCAGGCTGAGTCCAACGGTCCACTATACCCTTAGCAGTAGATGTAATACGTCCGTTCGACATGTTAATGCTTGGAATATTGCTTGACCGCAACTTGTGACCTGCATCCAATATCAGCATTGCTGAAAATTCAAAACCTTTATAACGTAATACATTGGTTAACGAAGCATTATGTATAGGAACAGTCGTACCACAATAAACCAATGCATGATAATCACGTGCAGGACCTGAAGTGACATTATTTTCCGCATCATATACCTGTGGATCACCATTCTCATTCAATCCAGCCCACTTATACGCATAAATACCATATAATGGTTTTCCAACCATAGGATAACTGGTAGGCATACTTATACGGCTATCCCACAAACTTGGTTGCACACTGATGTGTTTTACTTTATTACGATTAAATGCATATAACAATGAAGCGTTCCAACTAAAGTCCTTCTGACGGATAATCTCTCCGCTCAAAGTGATTTCCACTCCCCGGTTTACCATTTTTCCATTATTCGTCATCAACGTTGTATAGCCAAACCCTTGTGTAGGACTACCATTTATAGCAGCAAGTAGATCAACACTATATTTATTATAATACTCTATTGTTCCCGACAGACGATGACGGAACAAAGCAAAATCTACACCTACATTCACAGTCGTTGTCTTTTCCCAACGGATATCCTTATTGGGAGGAGTATTCACAGACCCTGCCATACCATCCACAAGGCTGGAATCATAATAGGAAGCTATCAGATAGGGAGCTGTATTACGCCCAATATTACCACCAATACCGTATGAAGCGCGTAATTTCAACATGTCTACAAAATCCGCTTGAAAGAATTTCTCTTTATAGATATTCCAACTTCCCCCGACTGACCATAAAGGTTTATTCTGGTATTTCGAATTAGTTCCCCACAAGTTCGAACGATCCCAACGAATACTTCCAGAAAGTACATATTTATCATCATACGTATACGATGCATTCGAATAGAAGGAAACAAAACGATTAAGCAATTCACGAGACGAAGCAATACTATTCTGATCTAACTGAGCAGATCCTAACAAGCCCGAAAAATAAGCCAAATCTTTCATATTATAATTTTGCCATGTTTTAAGCTCCGGATCATATCCGTATACCGTATTTTCATCAAAATTAATCAATGAATGGCGCACTTCCTGTCCTAATATCCATACTAAATTATGCTTTTCATCAAATGTTTTATCAAGACTCAACTGTTGACGGAAGTTATAACTATGTTTGCTGTTCTTCAACGTATGAAACGAATCTCCATTCGGCAGATTATATACCAAAGAACTGCCATTCGGTGATTTGCTGGTAAAATCATTAATACGCTTACGCATAAAATTTGACTCTTTCTCACCCAATGATTCATAATCCGAATCACTTGTTTCATATTGGAACATCACATTGTAATTCAACCAAGAAGTCAAATCAAACTTCAACTTAGCATAAGCGCGGGTTTCAAAAGTTTTGGTTGTATTAAGAGCATAATTCAACTCATCCATCGGCACGAGATCTTCTGAATACAGCCCATATTGATCCACTAAATCACGACGTGACTTGTCACTTTGTGAAGGTGCCACAAAATAACTTCCATCTGCATTGACCAACGGATCATAAGGCATGACAGAAAAGCCCGGATCAAACAAATCATATGACTGGTTCTTCTCTTTGCCATATTTCAGATAAACGCCTGTATCAAAATGCAACCAATTGGTTAGCTGTAATGAATTAGTAATATTGATACCTAATTTCCAATCACTATGATTTATATCCTCATAATCATTATCCCAATAAGTAGTAGAGAAATTAAAAGAATTACGCTCTGTTGTTTTACCTACCCTCAAATTATACTGCTGGTAAAAAGGGTTACGCTTACCATATTTTTCTGCCTGATCATAATATTGATAACCGTAGGAAGCCAACTGATTCAGAATTTTATCTCCCTCAGCCATACTGATTTTCCCAGTGTACATATCTAACAAAGTATTAACTCCCAAACTAGGATATGGTCCGTTTTCACGCAAATCGGCAGCCTGCATCTCCGCAGCCTCAGGCGTACTCAATGCCATAGTCGCCCATTCACGTTCCATAGCAATAACATCAGCCGCATTAGTCCGATTTTTTTTATAATAAGAATAAGGGTGCACTGTAAAGGTAGAAGAAAAACTTACTTCCGCTTTACCTTCTTTAGCCTTTTTCGTAGTAATCACAATCACGCCATTAGCAGCTCGCGCACCGTAGATAGAAGCAGCAGCAGCATCTTTCAGCACTGTTACGCTTTCAATATCTTCCGGATTTAAATCAGGCATATTTTCAGTTGTCTGCCCTATTCTGTCTAATGTTGTATTTTCTACAGGAAATCCATCAATCACGACCATCGGATTCGCGACAGCATTCATGGTTGTGACACCACGAATCTGTCCATTCACATATCCAGCCACTTGTCCCTCAAGCATAGAAGACAAGTTATCCATACGTTTCAACTCTAACTTTTCAGTAGAAACTTTAGAAAACGCACCCGTAGAACGTTCTTTCGACAAAGTCTGATATCCAGTAACCAACACTTCATCCAACATTTCAGTGTCCGCATCCAACCGAATAAAAAGCTCTTTCTTTCCATCCACAACCGCCACTTCTTTTGATTTCATACCAATATATGAAACCACAAGTGTTTCCCCACTGTTTACCTTCAGATGGAAACGTCCATCCACATCTGTTACGGTACCATTCTGAGTTCCTTTTACCAATACAGTCGCTCCAATCAACGGTTCATCATTAGTATCTGTAACCACTCCCGAAATAGATTTTTTTTCATTCTGCCGTATTTCTGAAACGACAGTACTTTCCTCTGCCAACGCATAAGCTACCGGTCCACACAAACAAATACAAAAAAGAATTCTTGAAAAAAACAGATTTCCCCCTTTGCACCTTCTTGAGTTTACTGATTCTTCACTCATAAAATTAAAAAAATTTATCAATATAAAAGTCAGTTAAGTAATTCATCTAATTTAGCTATTGTTTTGGGATCAGAAGGACGACTCATATCCACCGATATAATTTTTCCTTCCTTATCTAAAAGAATAAAACGGGGAATCCCCTTTATCATGTAGTCATTCATAAATGTATCTCCATTTACAAAATGCAACTGAATACCCTTTAAACCAGCCCTCACTCTATTTTCCCATGCTTTTTTGTTATTATCACATGAGATACTAACAAAATAAATATCTTTTCCATGGTATTTTTCTTCTAACTTTTGCAAATGTGGAATTTCACGTTGGCAAGGACCACACCAAGTAGCCCAAATATCTATATATACATACTTTCCCTTAAAATCAGAAAGAGAAACTTTTTTACCAGACAAATCCGTACAGTTAAAATTTGGAGAAAGAGCTCCTACCGACAATTTGCGCCAACGATTGCACAATGTCTCAAAATTCTTCACCAATAGCGGTGATTTTACATACCGATCGAACACAGCACAATAAGCATCAGCAGAATCAAGTCCATATCTCTCTACATAAGCATATACATTCTTATTTATTAAGAACTCTGCAATACTAGGCTCCTTCACTTCCGATTCCACATATCGGACTACCGCATCCAAAGACTTTGATTCCGGGTATTGTTTTCTTGCCACTCTGCTTACCGCCTCAACCAAAAATGAACGGAATTCGTCATATCGCAACAAAGAAGCATCCATAACTATCAACTCCTGTAACTTACTCCAATATTCTAAAGAAGCTTCATAAGTAGAATCCTTAGCTATACGCATATGGAAATAAGGATAAGAAGGCAATGTAGCACAAGTAAAATATTTCAAACGTATTTTCTCCATTTCATTAATTTCCTCTGATAATCCGGCATGATCCAACTCTTGCAGATTTACATTCAAAATACTATCCATTTTCAAAAAGAACGCTTTTTCTCCTAATGCCATATCATCAATTTCTGCTGCTTTCAAACGTCCGTTATTCAAATAGATATTTACTTGTGAACCTGTGCCTGTAATGGCTACACGTTCTCCAAATTTTTTATTTTCAAAAGAAATTTGTATATCTGTATCAGGTGTAAGCAACAAAGTACGACTTATATAATGATAACCTAATGCCACATAAACAGGCTCCGTAACATCGACTACCAATTCTCCCTTTCCTGAAGCATCTATTGAAATAGGAAGTTCTCTCCCGTCAGGAAAATAAAGCATTGCTGAATGATCTTCTATTTTACCACTTATAGACAAAGAAATCTTTGCCGCATAACTATAAAAAGGGAATAACAAACAGACAAAAAGAAAGACTCTCATTTTTTTCTTAAACCACTCCATAAATATTTTTTTATATTAAACATTAAAAATTAAGTGCGAAATTAACAAATAATTTGCAAACCGCCTTAATTTATATTACATAAACTAATGTTTAAGTAGCATTTTAACATAAAAAAAGCGATGGAATTCATACAGAGTTCATCCACGTTCCAATACCCCATATATTCTCCACAAAGAAGTTAAAAGAATTATAGTCACCACCAATACACACCTGCTTAAAGCAAGCGGGCTTATATTGTAATTAGAAAAAAGGAACAGTATAATCCAACAAAGAAGTTAAAAATTAACGGAGAAAATGCCAAACCGTTTGCCCATTCCAAAGACTATCTGTATTTTTGGCAGAAATATTCTGATTAAATGAATGAGAATGTCCTTGCCAAATTGAAAGTACTAGCAGAATCTGCCAAATATGATGTTTCCTGCTCCAGTAGTGGGACTGTGCGCCGTAACCAATCAGGCACATTGGGAAACACCGTAGGCGGCTGGGGAATATGCCACAGCTTCGCCGAGGACGGTCGTTGCATATCCTTGCTGAAAATTATGCTGACCAATTATTGCATATATGACTGTGCCTATTGTATCAATAGAAGAAGCAATGACATTCCCCGTGCCACACTTTCGGTAAGCGAACTGGTAGACCTCACCATCGAATTCTACCGGCGCAACTATATAGAAGGGCTTTTCCTCAGCTCCGGCGTTGTACGCAATCCGGATTACACCATGGAAAGGTTGGTACGTGTTGCCAAAGACCTGCGGTTAGTACACAAATTCAACGGATATATTCACCTGAAAAGCATCCCCGGAGCCAGTCGCGAACTAGTTAATGAAGCCGGACTCTACGCTGACCGCCTCAGTGTAAACATAGAAATTCCCAAAGAAGAGAATCTGAAATTACTGGCTCCCGAAAAAGATCACAAAAGTGTGTACCAGCCCATGCGCTATATCCAGCAGGGAGTACTTACCAATAAGGAAGACCGGAAAAAATTCCGCCATGTTCCACGCTTCGTTCCTGCCGGACAAAGCACCCAGATGATTGTCGGTGCCACAACCGAATCAGACAAAGACATCCTTTATCTTTCTTCTTCACTCTACCAACACCCCACCATGAGGCGCTTTTACTACTCAGGATATATATCCGTAAATACATACGACAAACGGCTTCCGGCACTGAAACAGCCGCCATTGGTACGGGAGAACCGTTTGTATCAGGCCGACTGGCTGTTACGTTTCTATCAATTTAAAGTAGAAGAAATAGTAGATGACTCCTATCCCGACCTGGATTTGGAAATCGATCCCAAACTAGGTTGGGCATTACGGCATCCCGAACTATTTCCGATAGATATAAATCAGGCAGATTACGAAATGATTCTCAGAGTACCGGGCATCGGAATCAAATCGGCAAGACAAATCATCGCATCACGCCGCTTCTCCAAACTGGGATTCTATGAACTGAAAAAAATAGGTGTAGTGATGAAAAAAGCGCAATACTTCATAACCTGCAACGAACTCCCCACCCGAACTGTTAATGAACTGACCCCGACAGGAGTACGCAGACTGTTAGTACCCAAACCCAAAAAGAAAGTGGACGAACGCCAATTAATACTAAACTTCACTGATAACGAATGATTCTGTTTATCTATGACCATACGTTTGAAGGCTTGCTGACTTGCATTTTCGATGCCTACTTCCGCAAAACCTTTCCAGACTCGCTCTTGATGGAAGGCGAGCCGCTACCCTTATTTTATGATGGAGCCATACACATAGCCACTGATGAAGAGAAAGCCGGACGAGTGTGGCGCGGATTACAGAAAAAAATCTCCAAGCATGCCCTGTTATGCCTGACCTGCTGCTGGTTATCAGAATTACCAAAGGTGGACGAAATGCTTTTCCGCTATATCCGGAAGGCCATAAACTCTCCTCATTCCATCGAAACCAACTTTGCCGATCCTGATGTGCTGGAGCTTGCGAAAATCTATAAAAGAGTAGATGGAGAACGAGTACACCTCATGCAGTTCGTCCGTTTCCAAAAAGCTGCGGACGGAACTTTCTTTGCAGCCGTAGAGCCTCAATTCAACGCACTGCCACTGGCTGTGGATCATTTCAAAGACCGGTTTGCCGACCAGCGTTGGCTCATTTATGATGTGAAGCGACAATATGGATATTACTATAATCTGACGGAGATGGAAGAAGTAACATTTGAAGACCCCCGCCAAGCACATCTGGTCACAGGAATGCTAAATGAAACATTGATGGACAATGATGAGAAATTGTTTCAGAAACTTTGGAAAACATATTTCAAGTCCATTTGCATCAAAGAACGTTGGAATCTCAGAAAACACCGGCAAGATATGCCTGTCAGATATTGGAAATATCTGACGGAGAAACAATAAACAGTTCTTCCGGATATCCCACATCTACCAAAAACAAGGCATGTCCCGGAACAGAACTCCCGGCACTACAACGATCTTTATCCTCTATCACTTTCCTGAACTCATCCACAGTCATTTTACCACGTCCCACTTCTACCAACGTACCTACCACAGCCCTTACCATATTCCGTAAAAAACGGTCAGCTTTAATAGTAAATACCCATTCTGTCCCGCTCACCTGCGTCCATTCAGCATGCATAATCCGGCAATTATTCGTCTTCACATCAGTATGCAATTTACTGAAACTGGTAAAATCAGTATAATCAAACAATACACGGGCAGCCTCATTCATTTTCTCAAAATCCAATGAATTAAAAAGCCTCCAGGCATAGTGACGGTTAAACGGATCTTTCCGGGTAGTCACATAATACTTATAAGTACGATAAGTCGCGTCAAAACGGGCATGCGCATCATCCTTCACCCGCTTTACAGCGTAAACCGCTATATCGGGAGGAAGCAAGCGATTCAATTTCTCCGTTATCTGAACACAATCCAACTCCCGGTCATAATCAAAATGCGCGATCATGAGACGCGCATGCACACCGGCATCAGTACGTCCCGCTCCCACTACCTCTATTTCTTGACGGAGAAAAGTAGAAAGAGCACGCATTAATGTTTCCTGTACACTGTCACCATTGGGCTGAATCTGCCAACCGTGATAATTCGTTCCATCATAAGCCAAATATATGAAATACCGCATCGTAAAGCCTCCGACCAAGTGAAAATTCAATAAATCAGCGGGCTGTTATATGAAAACATCCCTGTTTCAACTCATATTTAATATAGCATTTGTCCGATTTCCGAAGATCACGGAGTACCTCGGCCAATACCAACTTCAGCGTATCCGGACTAACATCCTGCATAGGACGTCCATCCGGGTCTTCCACTTTACAAAACCGACGGTAACTGACATCGAAAGTTGTCCCAAAAGCATGAGCTGAATTGGCAGAAGCATTTCCATTGCGACGACGAAGACGTTTCACATCATCTGCCGTACGAAGTACAGAAGTAACAATGATTTGATTAGGATTCAATCCTTTGCAACTCAATGAATCCAAAAAATTGGCTCCTATTGTATCCAATAACGCACTAGCCTGCGGAATCAGAAAAGGAATGGAGTGAGTCAGCGAATCCATGGCATAACGCTCACAGGGTTTTATCTGAACCAATTTGCCACCCAGCCCCTCTGCTTCCGAACGAGAAGCCAACGGACGAATTCCTATTTTCTTCGCCACACTGAGATGAGTATCATTCAAATCACCGAAACTACGTTTATAGCTAATTACACCTTTTATATTATGAGGCTCGTTCATCTTCATGGACATATCTTTTTCCTTGCAACCGGAAGAAACTGTCAAGGAAAACAAAAGTGACAATAGCGTGCAACATGCACCTTTCATACAATTCATAATCTAACTATCTTTTCAAATTCCTCGCAAAGATAGATTAAAATCCTTTTTCTGAAAAAGCTTATGCAAATAAATTGCCCGGAAAATAAGAACAATGAAAACCTTTCATTAAATTTGCACCCTATAAACAAGTACATAAAGTACCTAAACTAGTTAAATGATAGAAAAACATATAGTTTTAGAGGATATTGATCCTGTGATATTTTATGGCGTAAACAACGTCAATATGAAAATGATACAAGCTTTGTATCCCAAATTAAAAATTGTGGCACGTGGAAATGTCATCAAAGTATTGGGAGACGAAGAGGAAATGTGTGCTTTTGAAGAGAATATATTGGCATTGGAAAAGCATTGCGCCCAGTATAACTCACTGAAAGAAGAAGTGATTTTAGACATAGTGAAAGGTCGTTCACCCCAAATAGAGAATACAGGGGATACTATTGTATTCAGTGTAACAGGAAAACCGATCGTTCCCCGTAGTGAGAACCAGTTGAAGCTGGTACAAGAATATGAAAAGAACGATATGCTGTTCGCTATCGGTCCCGCAGGTTCAGGAAAGACATACACTGCTATCGCCCTTGCTGTCCGTTCCCTGAAAAACAAAGAAATCAAAAAAATTATTTTGAGCCGTCCGGCTGTGGAGGCAGGAGAAAAACTCGGATTTTTACCCGGTGATATGAAAGATAAGATTGACCCTTATCTACAACCACTGTATGACGCATTACAAGATATGATTCCCGCCGCCAAGCTAAAAGAATATATGGAATTGAATGTGATTCAAATAGCCCCATTGGCATTTATGCGCGGACGCACCTTGAATGATGCTGTAGTGATATTGGACGAGGCTCAAAATACCACCACCCAGCAAATTAAGATGTTCCTCACCCGTATGGGGATGAACACCAAAATGATTGTAACAGGTGACATGACACAGATAGACTTACCATCTTCACAAACTTCGGGGTTGATACAGGCACTAAAAATTCTGAAAGGCGTGAAAGGAATCAGTTTCATCGAACTCAACAAGAAGGACATTGTACGGCACAAACTGGTTACCCGCATTGTGGAAGCATACGAGAAGTTTGAAGAAAAACAGAAAACCTTTCATTCATGTCATTCTGAACGAAGTGAAAAATCTGAAAACATAAAACGAATTTATTGATTTTAATTATAAAATAAAGACATGAGTAAAGCATTAACAAGAACAGACTTTAACTTTCCGGGACAGAAAAGTGTGTACCACGGCAAAGTGCGTGATGTATACAACATCAATGACGAAAAGTTAGTAATGGTAGCTACCGACCGTATCTCCGCATTCGACGTAGTTCTGCCTGAAGGTATTCCCTACAAAGGACAAATGCTGAACCAGATTGCAGCCAAATTTCTGGATGCAACTACCGACATCTGCCCCAACTGGAAAATGGCGACTCCAGATCCTATGGTTACCGTAGGAGTTATGTGTCAAGGTTTTCCTGTGGAAATGATTGTCCGTGGTTACCTGTGCGGTAGCGCATGGCGTGCTTACAAAAACGGCGTTCGTGAAATCTGTGGTGTAAAACTTCCCGAAGGAATGAAAGAAAACCAGAAATTTCCCGAACCAATCATTACTCCAACCACTAAAGCCGAAATGGGCCTGCATGACGAAGACATCTCTAAGGAAGAAATTCTGAAACAAGGTCTGGCCACTCCCGAAGAATACGAAATATTGGAAAAGTATACATTGGCTCTGTTCAAACGCGGTACTGAAATCGCTGCAGAACGCGGACTGATCCTGGTAGATACCAAATACGAATTCGGTAAACACAACGGCACTATTTATCTGATGGATGAGATCCACACTCCGGATTCAAGCCGTTATTTCTACTTGGAAGGTTATGAAGAACGCTTTGCAAAAGGCGAACCTCAAAAACAACTTTCTAAAGAATTCGTACGCGAATGGTTGATGGAAAATGGTTTCCAAGGCAAAGAAGGACAACAAGTTCCCGAAATGACTCCGGAAATCGTAAATTCTATCAGCGAGCGCTATATGGAACTGTTCGAACACATCACCGGCGAAAAATTTGTGAAAGCAGACACTGAAAATATCGCCGCACGTATAGAAAAGAACGTAACCGAATACTTGAAATAAATAAAAATGAAAAATTAAAGATTAAAAGACAGGTACAGGAATCTATCCTCCATCCTCTCCTTTTAATCTTTAATTTTCAATTTTAATTAAACATGAACTACCCACAAGAAAAAATCAAGCCCTACAACGCTGACGAAAAGAAAAGCGTCCAAGTAGAGAAAATGTTCGACAACATTGCCCCTGCTTACGACCAGTTGAATCATGCCCTTTCATGGAACATTGACAAAAGCTGGCGCCGCAAAGCCATTAACTGGCTGGAACCTTTTCACCCGCAACATATAATGGATGTAGCCACCGGAACGGGCGATTTTGCCATTCAAGCCTGTCAGACACTTCACCCCCAAGAGCTGATAGGTACCGATATATCCGAAGGCATGATGAATGTGGGACGTGAAAAAGTAAAAGCCGCCGGACTGGACAGCCGCATCTCTTTCGCTAAGGAAGACTGTACAGCACTCACCTTTCCCGACAAACGCTTTGACGCTATTACCGTAGCATTCGGTGTACGCAATTTCGAAGACCTTGACAAAGGACTCCGCGAAATGCACCGCGTACTGAAAGACAACGGAAAACTAGTCATTTTGGAACTCTCCGAACCCGACTGGTTCCCCATGAAACAGCTATATGCTGTCTATTCTAAAATAGTCATCCCCACTTTGGGCAAGCTACTCTCTAAAGACCGTAGTGCCTACACTTACCTGCCGCAGTCCATCAAAGCCTTTCCACAAGGCGAAATAATGACAGACATTATCCGTAAAGCCGGATTCAATCAGGTGAGTTTCAAGCGGTTGACACTAGGTATCTGTACGCTTTATTTAGCAACGAAATAATTTAAAGTATAGAGTTTTATGAAAAAATATGGTTTGATAGGTTATCCGTTAGGACACTCGTTCTCAAAGAACTTTTTCAATGAAAAGTTTCATTCGGAAAACATTGATGCCGAATATGTAAACTTCGAAATCCCATCCATCAAAGAACTGCCTTCTGTGCTATTGGCTAATCCTGATTTAGTAGGGCTCAATGTCACTATACCTTATAAAGAACAAGTCATCTCTTATTTGGACGAACTGGATAAAGATGCGGCAGCCATCGGAGCCGTCAATGTAATCAAAATTGTCCGCCAAAAAGGTAAGACCAGGCTGATAGGCTATAATTCCGATGTGATTGGCTTCACTCAATCTATCGAACCCTTGCTGGAACCCCAGCACAAAAAAGCTCTGATCCTAGGAACAGGAGGTGCCTCGAAAGCGATTGCTTACGGACTGAAAAAATTAGGTTTGGAATGCAAATTCGTATCACGGAACCTGCGTGAAGAAATGCTGACTTACGATCAGCTCACTCCCGAAATCATGGATGAGTATAAAGTAGTTGTCAACTGTACTCCTGTAGGTATGTATCCCCGTGCCGATGAATACCCCAATATTCCATACCAATATCTCACACCCAACCATTTGCTTTATGATTTGTTATATAATCCTGACACTACTCTTTTTATGAAAAAGGGGGCAGACAAAGGGGCAATTACCAAAAACGGTTTAGAAATGCTCTTATTGCAAGCCTTTGGTGCATGGGATATATGGAACAAATAGTTAAGGTATGAAAAGAAAAAAAATGATTATTGGAACGAGTAGTATATTCGTTCTGCTTATTATAGTCCTACTTGGAGGCAGTCAATATATGCTGAACTATTCCTTACGCCCTGAAAACAGAGGAAAGAATTTGGAAAGTTCCTGGCAATATATGTTTAAGACTTACCCCTATCTAAAACCGTGGATAGATAGTCTGAAACAGAACCAAGCACTGAAGGATACCTTTATCTATTCTCCCGACCACGTAAAACTGCATGCTTACTATGTGGCTTCCAGCCGCCCGACAGCCAAAACCGCAGTTATAGTACACGGGTATACAGACAATGCCATCCGCATGATGATGATAGGTTATCTATACAATAAAAAACTGGATTTCAACATCCTCCTACCAGATTTACGCGACACTGGCCTGAGCGGTGGAAATGCCATACAAATGGGATGGTTAGACCGCAAAGATGTAACACAATGGATGGAGGTTGCCAATCGAATTTACGGTGACAGCACCAGCATGGTAGTACATGGAATCTCGATGAGTGCAGCCACCACTATGATGGTTTCGGGCGAACCGCAGCCCGACTATGTGAAATGTTTTGTTGAGGACTGCGGATATACCAGCGTATGGGACCAATTTTCCAAAGAACTGAAAGAACAATTCGGCTTGCCTCAATTCCCGTTAATGTACACCGCCGACTGGTTATGCCAGCTGGAATATGGATGGGGGTTCAAAGAAGCATCCGCATTGAAACAGGTAGCCCGATGCCATCTGCCCATGTTCTTTATCCATGGTGATAAAGATGACTACGTACCCACATGGATGGTGTACAAATTGTATGAGGCAAAACCTCAGCCCAAAGCATTATGGATAGTTCCGGAAGCAGACCATGCACATTCCTATCTGTTCAATACTGAAGAATATACCCAAAAAGTAAAAGCATTTGTAGACAAATACATCCAATGAGAAATTTGACATTTTTACTTACTTTTTTCATGCTTCTAGGCTCCGTCCAGCTTCAAGCCAAAGAATATGCCATAAAAGACATACCGATGGTACATTTGCAAAACCATACCCGCTACGTCAGCAATCCCGACGGTATCCTTTCATCCACCGCTGTCACCACTATGGACAGCATCCTCTACGCTTTAGAGCAAAAAACAGGTATACAAACATTAGTGGTAGCGGTAACAGGCATAGAGGGAGGTGATTGTTTTGATTTTGCCCACCGGCTGGGACAGGAAACGGGCGTAGGACAAAAAGAACGTGACAATGGATTGGTCATCTTGCTTTCCACCGACGAGCGGTGTGTGCAATTCGCTACCGGATATGGCCTTGAAGGGATATTGCCGGATGCCATCTGCAAACGGATTCAGAACCGCTATATGCTGCCCTATTTCAAGGACAATAACTGGAATGCCGGAATGGTAGCAGGAATACGGGCCGTAAACGGCTACCTGGACGGTTCCATGGAAAATATCGGCAATGACGAAAGCGAAGATGATCCCTTGGAATTCATTATCATCTTTTTTGTGATTTTCGGAGGATTTATTGGCATCGGATTGTATGCAAACTGGCGTAAAACACGCTGCCCCCATTGCAAAAAACACAAACTGCAACGTCTTTCTTCCAAAGTTATAGACCGAAGTAACGGAACAAAGACTGAAGAAGTAGTATATAAATGCAGAAATTGCGGACATATCCTCAGACGGAAAGAACGGTCGAGAGATGAAAATTACAAAGGCCCCCGAGGAGGAGGGCCGTTCATAGGCGGAATGGGAGGAGGATTTTTTGGTGGCCACGGTGGAAGTGGAGGCGGATTTAGCGGAGGAAGTTTCGGAGGTGGAAGCTTTGGAGGCGGAGGAGCCGGAAGCCGTTTTTAAGAACAAGAATATTCATAATTTTAATAGTATATACATATGAAAAAGTCAACGATTATTGTAATAGTAGTCATTGTATTAATTGCCATTTGGGGAATAACCTCTTATAATGGTATGGTAAAAATGGATGAATCTGTCAGCACAGCGTGGAGCAATGTAGAAAACCAGTACCAACGCCGTTCTGATTTAATACCCAACCTGGTAAATACAGTAAAGGGATACGCCTCACACGAAAAAGAAACTTTTCAAGCCGTAGTAGACGCCCGTAGCAAAGCCACTCAAATGCAGATCAGCGCCGATGACCTGACTCCCGAAAAAATGCAGGCCTATCAAAAGGCACAAGGCGAAGTAGGTAGTGCATTGAGCCGCCTGCTCGCTATCACCGAAGCTTATCCCGACTTGAAAGCCAATGAGAACTTCAAAGAGTTGCAAGCACAATTGGAAGGTACAGAAAACCGGATCAGTGTAGAACGCAAAAGATTCAATGACACAGCACGGGCATATAACACAGCCATCCGTACTTTCCCCCGTAACTTGCTTGCTGGCATGTTCGGATTTGACAAACGCCCATATTTTGAATCTGAGGAAGGAGCCGATAAAGCACCTAAGGTAGAATTCTAACTCGTAAAAGATACCTGTTTCCATCCTTAAGAAACAGTTTCCGGGTACGGATTGTATGAATTTTACAGTTTTTCTTATTCCAAACTGTAAAATTCATACAATCCGTACCCCATTTTTATCCATTCTGCTAATTTTTCAGCAACAATCAAGTATATTATCCCTAAAATCATTATCTTTACGGAAAGAAACTTTTAAAACTACAAGCAATATGTTCAATTCATTTGGTAATATTTTCCGGTTAACCAGTTTCGGTGAATCCCATGGACCGGGAGTAGGCGGCGTCATTGACGGCTTCCCTGCCGGTATTAAGATTGATATGGATTTCGTTCAGCAGGAACTGAACCGCCGCCGTCCCGGACAGTCATTACTTACCACCAGCCGCAAGGAGCCTGATACAGTGGAATTCCTTTCAGGTATATTCGAAGGCAAGTCCACCGGCTGCCCCATCGGATTTGTGGTATGGAACAAGAACCAACATTCAAACGACTACGAGAATATCAAGAATCTGTTCCGCCCTTCACACGCAGATTATACTTACATGCAAAAATACGGAATCCGTGACTACCGTGGCGGGGGACGTTCATCAGCACGAGAAACCATTTCACGTGTAGTAGCAGGAGCTTTAGCCAAATTGGCATTGAAACAACTAGGAATCAGTGTCACAGCTTATACCTCACAGGTAGGACCTGTCAAACTTGATAAAGATTACAAAAGCTATAACCTCGACTTGATAGAAACAAACGATGTGCGTTGTCCCGATCCGGAGAAAGCCAAGGAAATGGCAGAACTTATCTGGAAAATCAAAGGAGAAGGCGATACAATAGGCGGGGTAGTGAGTTGCGTCATCAAAGGATGCCCTATCGGACTAGGGCAACCCGTATTCGGTAAGTTACATGCCGCACTAGGAAATGCCATGTTAAGTATCAATGCCGTAAAAGGTTTCTCTTACGGACAAGGTTTTGACTCCATGGAGCTAAAAGGCAGTGAGCAGAATGATGTATTTTATAATAATAACGGAAGAGTAGAAACAAAAAGTAATTATTCCGGAGGAATACAAGGAGGCATCAGCAACGGGCAAGACATTTACTTCCGTGTGGCATTCAAGCCAGTTGCCACAATTCTGATGGAGCAACATACAGTAAATATCAACGGCACAGACACGACCATGAAAGCCAAAGGGCGTCATGATGCCTGCGTACTGCCGCGTGCCGTCCCCATTGTAGAAGCCATGGCTGCCATGACCATTTTGGATTATTATCTGATAGACAGAACTACACAACTATAAGAATCATTCAATTATGGAAATAAAACAATACATTAAAGAAAATGAAGCGCGCTTCATGGAGGAACTTTTCAGCCTCATCCGTATTCCCAGTATCAGTGCTTTACCCGAACATAAAGACGATATGCTGGCCTGTGCCTTACGTTGGAAAGAACTTTTGTTGGCAGCCGGAGCAGACGAAGCCATGGTAATGCCCTCACAAGGCAATCCATTGGTATTTGCACAAAAGCATGTAAGCAATGATGCTCCTACCCTATTGATTTATGCCCACTATGACGTAATGCCTGCCGAGCCGTTGGACCTGTGGAAAAGCCAGCCTTTTGAACCTGAAATTCGTGACGGACACATTTGGGCACGTGGAGCTGACGATGATAAAGGACAAGCCATGATCCAAGTAAAAGCATTCGAATACGTAGTAAAAAACGGACTGCTGAAACACAATGTGAAATTTATTTTCGAAGGTGAAGAAGAAATAGGTTCTCCCAGTCTGAATACCTTCATCAAGGAACATAAGGAATTGCTGAAAGCCGATATAATTCTTGTTTCGGATACCAGTATGCTAGGCGCGGATCTTCCCTCTCTGACCACAGGTTTACGAGGACTGGCTTATTGGGAAATAGAAGTGACCGGTCCGAACCGTGACCTTCATTCCGGACACTTCGGCGGAGCGGTAGCCAATCCTATCAATACCCTGTGCAGTATGTTAGCCCAAGTCATTGGCGAAGACGGACACATCACTATCCCCCATTTCTATGACGATGTAGAGGAAGTACCGGCAGCCGAACGTGAGATGATTGCACAAATTCCTTTCGACGAAAAAAAATACATGGAAGCCATCGGTGTAAAAGCACTGAAAGGTGAAAAAGGATATTCAACTTTAGAACGTAACAGCTGCCGTCCCTCTTTTGACATTTGTGGCATCTGGGGCGGATATACAGGCGAAGGTTCAAAAACAGTACTTCCCTCAAAAGCATATGCCAAGGTATCGTGCCGACTGGTTCCACATCAAAACCACGCTGTAATTTCCCAATTGTTTGTGGACTATATCCAGTCTATCGCTCCGGAATATGTACAAGTAAAAGTAACCCCGATGCACGGAGGCGAAGGATATGTATGCCCCATCACCTTGCCCGCCTACCAGGCTGCCGAAAAAGGCTTTGCTAAGGCATTCGGGAAAAAACCACTTGCCGTACGCCGTGGAGGAAGTATTCCTATCATCAGCGATTTTGAACAAATCCTAGGTATAAAGACCGTTCTCATGGGATTCGGATTGGAAAGTGACGCCATCCATTCGCCCAATGAAAACTTCTCTCTGGATATATTCCGCAAAGGAATTGAAGCTGTGGTAGAATTCCATCTCAATTATTAATCAATAATAAAAATGAATGCGGCAACAATCTTTAAAACTCTGACAACTGTTACTCTTTCAATAACATTACTAATTACAGGAGGTTGTAACAATATGGAAGCAAAAAAAGAAGAAACAGGAAAGAACACGGCTATAGAAAATATCTTTGCCCGAAAGAGCGTCCGGACCTATACACCCCAACCGATAGAAAAAGAAAAAGTGGATTTATTAGTAAAAGCTGCCATGGCTGCACCGACAGCAGTAAACAAGCAGCCCTGGGCTTTCGTGGTAGTGGATGACCGTAAAGTATTGGATAAACTGGCCGCCGAACTGCCTTATGCCAAGATGACGGCACAGGCTCCGCTAGCCATCGTGGTTTGTGGTGATTTAAGCAAAGCCCTGAACGGAGAAACAGATAGGTACTGGATGCTGGACTGCTCTGCCGCATCCGAAAATCTGTTGCTGGCAGCAGAATCAATGGGGTTGGGAGCGGTATGGACTGCGGTCTATCCGGAGAACGACCGCATTGCAAAGGTAAGGTCAGTCTTGTCTTTACCAGACCATATCATTCCTTTCAATTTGATTCCGGTAGGTTATCCGCAACATCGGGAAGAAGCTAAAGACAAATTCAAGACCGAAAATATCCATTATAACAAATGGTGAACAAAGGTCTAGAAATATAAATTAAGTCGGCTGATTTAATATAAATCAGCCGACAATCTCTTTCCATTCATCCATAATCAATTTTTCTCAATCTCTATTAGCCTTATCAAGTTTCTTTTTGGCTTTTTCTATCTTGCTTTTAGCTTTATCCAAGGTTTCCCCAACCTCATCGGCTTTATCCTCAATTTGATCTTTGGCATCATCCACCACATCTTCAACCGATTCTTTGGCTTTTTCTATACGCTCCTCGAATTTATCCTTTCCTTTCTTTTCGCCACAAGATGTAACAGCAAACACCGTCATGCACACTAACACTGTAAATAATTGTCTTTTCATACTTTTTCTATTTGATTATAAACTTGATTTTAAACTATGTTCAAATATAAGCATATAGCCTATTTCTTACAAATTCAACCTGTTCTTTGATACATATAAAATCTAAATCCGACAGGAAAAAAACTTATCCCATCAAAAAAAGCCACCATAGCAAGGTGGCTTTCAATATATTAATAAAACATTCAATTCTATACTACCTGTCAAACTACTTTGTAGCAGGAGCCGTTTTAGCAGGAGCCGTCTTTATATTAATAAGAATACTATTTTCAACCCCTTCCTTGGTTACATATACTATTCTATATGCCTTCACCCCTTCTTCTTTCAGAGAAAGAGAAGCACTTTTCAGAGTTGATTCGGGATATTTTTTGGCTATGGCATCTTTAACAGATTGAGGAACCTCTTTCAGGTCTATGTTTTTAAATCCGTCTTCAACGGCAACTGTATCATTCTTTACTTTCATGGTATCATCAGCCATGACAAAAGTTCCTACACCAAAAAGGAATACAAGTGATAAAAATATCTTTTTCATAATGGTTAAATTTAAATGTTTACCTACCGACAGATATCATAAAAGACAAGAAAAATATACATCATATTCAGTCATTTCCTCCCATTAGAATATCTTCGCTAAGTAAGAATACTAAACTAAGAAAATTATATTGAGAACTAAATTATCAAGAAAAGAAGTACATACCAAATATATAAACTAAAGTTTGTGGAAATAAACATTCTTTAATCCACACCAGCTTATGCTTCCACAGGCTTATTTATTCCGGCTTTCCTGATCATTAAGTAAATAGGCTTCTGTAGAGATAGTTGTACAAACGTTTGGCATAATGCAGCAAAATACGTACTTTTGCGACTCATTTATAAAATACAGTTTGAATGAAAGCATTAAAAGAACGCATTTTACGGGACGGAAAATGTTTCGAAGGAGGAATACTGAAAGTAGACAATTTCATCAATCACCAAATGGATCCTATCCTCATGAAATCCATTGCTGTAGAATTTGTACGCCGTTTCGCCTCTACCAATATCAATAAAGTTATGACCATCGAAGCCAGTGGTATAGCTCCCGCCATCATGGTAGGCTACTTACTGGAACTTCCTGTTGTCTTCGCCAAGAAAAAGAAACCCGTCACAATGGAAAATATGCTCACCACCAGTGTATATTCATTTACTAAAGACCGTTCTTATGATGTATGTGTCAGTAAAGATTTCCTGTCCAAAGGAGACCGTGTTCTTTTTATTGACGACTTTCTCGCCAACGGCAATGCAGCCAAGGGTATCATCGATTTGGTAGAAAAAGCCGGAGCCGAACTGTCCGGAATGGGATTCATCATCGAAAAAGCATTCCAACATGGCGGAGATTATTTGCGTAATGCAGGTATCCGCGTAGAATCATTGGCCATCATTGAAAGTCTGGACAATTGTGAAATCAAAATAAGATAACCCCATGCAGGAATCTCAAACCGCCCAATCCAATACCGGACTGATTTACGGATTGAACGACCGCCCCCCTGTACGAGAGGCCATTTTTGCTGCCATACAGCATTTGCTTGCTATTTTTGTAGCCATCATCACTCCGCCTCTTATCATCGCTGGAGCATTAAAACTGGATTTGGAAACCACCAGTTTCCTAGTATCCATGTCTCTCTTTGCCTCAGGTATTTCTACCTTTATCCAATGCAGACGGATAGGAGGCATCGGCACCGGTCTCTTATGTATCCAAGGAACCAGTTTTTCATTTATCGGTCCCATCATCTCGGCAGGTATGCTGGGCGGACTTCCACTGATTTTCGGCACTTGCATCGTGGCATCATCTGTAGAGATGGTCATCAGCCGCATCTTAAAATATACCCGTAAAATAATCACCCCTCTGGTATCGGGCATTGTAGTCACTTTGATTGGAATGAGCCTGATAAAAGTAGGTATCACAGCTTGTGGCGGAGGTGTTTCCGCCCAAAGCAACGGCACTTTCGGAAGTTTTGAGAATCTAGGTCTAGCTCTGCTGGTACTTATCCTCATTATCCTTTTTAATAGAAGTTCCAACCGCTACCTACGTATGAGTTCCATCGTTATCGGTCTGATTATAGGATATTTAGTTGCCTGGGGACTCGGTAGAATTGATTTCTCGGCAGTACAAAGTTTTGGTGGTTTCAATATTCCCCTCCCATTTAAATACGGACTGGATTTCGACTTTTCCGCATTCATAGCTTTGGGGTTAGTATTCTTGATAACAGCCATAGAAGCCTATGGAGACATTACTGCCAACTCACTGATATCAGGAGAACCTGTAGAAGGAAAAACATTCATCAAACGTGCTTCGGGAGGAATTTTGGCAGACGGATTCAATTCGATGCTGGCAGGTATTCTCAACTCTTTTCCAAACTCCGTTTTCGCGCAAAATAACGGTATGATACAACTGACAGGAGTAGCCAGCCGATATGTAGGCTATTACATTGCAGGTTTTCTTATTCTATTAGGATTATTTCCCAGTGTAGGATTAATTTTCTCCCTAATGCCCGAACCTGTATTGGGAGGCGCTACTTTACTGATGTTCGGAACAGTAGCTTCAGCAGGCATTCGTATTATCGCAGCACAGAAGATCAACCGGAAAGCAACATTAGTCATCGCACTTAGTTTCGCTTTAGGTTTAAGTGTAGAAATGGTTCCTGAAATACTATGTCAATTTCCGGAATCAATAAAGAATATTTTCTCATCCGGCATTACAACAGGCGGAGTGACTGCCATCATTTCAAATGCACTGATACGGATGAAAGAGTAAAAACAAGTAATTTTCTCATAATTTGGAACTAAAGCATTAACTTTCTTTGCAAATCAGCCAAGAAAGGGAGAATAATATATATCTTTGTTCCAAAATATGATTATGATTACAGAGGATTTACAGAACCTATATCAAACCTATCTCGGAGAAGTACCCGAAGAGATTGTAGAATTACCCTCATCCGGTTCCAACAGGCGTTATTTCCGGCTGACCGGAACCCAAAAACTGATTGGCGTATACGGCACTTCCAAAGAAGAAAACGAAGCCTTTCTTTATATGGCAGCACACTTCCGCAAGAAAGGTCTTCCTGTTCCAGAAGTATACATCTGTTCTGAAGACAAGAATTGTTATTTGCAAGAAGATTTAGGAGATATCCTGTTGTTCAACGCTATTGAAAAAGGGCGGGCGACCAGCGTCTTCTCCGAAGAGGAGAAAGAATTGCTGCGCAAGACCATCCGCCTACTGCCTTCCATCCAATTTGCCGGAGCAGACGGCTTTGATTTTTCACACTGTTATCCCCAAGCCGAATTCAACCAACGTTCTATCCTTTGGGACTTGAACTATTTTAAATACTGCTTTTTGAAAGCTACCGGCCTGGAGTTTCAAGAAGACAAGCTGGAAGATGACTTTCAAAAAATGAGTGATGTACTGTTACGCAGCTCTTCCGCCACCTTTATGTATCGGGATTTCCAAAGCAGAAACGTGATGATAAAGGATGGAGCACCTTGGTTCATTGATTTCCAGGGAGGACGTAAAGGACCGTTTTTCTATGACGTAGCCTCTTTCTTATGGCAGGCTAAAGCTAAATTTCCCGAAACCCTGCGCAACGAACTGTTGGAAGAATATATAGACGCCCTCTCCAAATACAAACCAGTAGACCGTGATTATTTCTTTAGCCAGTTGCGTCACTTCGTACTCTTCCGCACCTTGCAGGTATTGGGAGCCTACGGTTTCCGTGGCTATTTCGAAAAGAAGCCACATTTCATCCAAAGTGTACCATACGCCATCGAGAACCTGCGACAATTGCTTCATAATGAATACCCCGAATATTCCTACCTGTGTTCCGTACTAAAAGACCTGACCGAACTGAAACAATTTAAAGATGACTTAAAAAAACGGCAACTCACTGTGAAGGTTATGAGTTTTGCCTACAAAAAAGGAATACCCAACGACCCCACAGGCAACGGTGGCGGGTATGTTTTCGACTGCCGTGCCGTAAACAATCCCGGAAAATATGAACGTTACAAACCTTTCACCGGGTTAGACGAGCCTGTTATTCGTTTTTTGGAAGAAGACGGGGAAATATTCCCATTTTTAAATGCTGCCTATTCTTTAGTGGATGCTTCAGTAAAAAGATACATGGAACGAGGTTTCAGCAATCTGTCTGTATGTTTCGGCTGTACAGGCGGACAACACCGTTCTGTTTATTCAGCGCAACACATGGCAGAACATATCAATAAAAAATTCGGTGTAAAAGTAGAACTCATACACCGTGAGCAGAATATAGAACAAACATTTGAAAGAACATTATGAAAGCAATGATTTTTGCCGCCGGACTAGGCAGCCGACTTAAACCTATAACAGACACCCGTCCCAAAGCTTTAGTAACGGTAGGTGGAAAAACCATGTTAGAGCACATCATCTTAAAGCTGAAAGCAGCAGGATTTGATGAAATAGTGATCAATGTACACCACTTTTCCAATCAGATTCTTGCTTTTCTGGAAGCTAACCAGAACTTTGGAGTCAACATACAAATCTCGGACGAAACAGACTGCCTGCTTGATACCGGCGGCGGTTTGGAAAAAGCATACCATTTATTATACCATCCTGAGAATATGTTTACCCAAAAAGGCGAAACCCCGTATGAACTGATATTCGAAAATCTGAACAAAGGGATGGATGAGGAAGAGATAATCGAAAAAACCTTAGGAGTTATGCGGAAAGAATGCTACTTACTCCACAACGTAGATATCCTTTCCAATTGCGATTTTGAAAGTCTGATGTATTATCACCAGCATAGTCCTAACATCAATGCCACCCTTTTAGTCAGTCCACGCAAGACCTCCCGTTACCTGTTGTTTAATGACGACAATCTGTTATGTGGCTGGGTCAATAAGGACACCATGGAAACCAAACCGGCAGGATTCCGGTATAGAGAAGGGGAATACCAGGAATACGCCTATAGCGGAATACAAGTGACCACCCCTAAAATTTTACATCTCCTTCCCAAAGGAAAATATTCCATTATCGATTTCTATCTCTCCATATGTCACAGGGTCGACATCCAGTGCTATGTAGAAGATGACTTGCAATTGCTTGATATCGGCAAACCCGAAAATTTGGAAAAAGCGGAAGAGTTTCTCAGTAAATTCTAAGCAGTCCTAGAAATATATCCATAACATAAAACAGTATCCCGCCTGAAATAATGGGTTATTTCAGGCGGGATACTGTTTTGTTTGCTAGCAAACAGCTTCTTATTCTTTCGAATAAAATGGGCAGATAAAAAAAGTCGTAATTTTATGAAGTGCCCCCCAAAAGTTTTGTGTCTAACTTTTTTTTGGGGGGGCACTCCTTTATGACCAAAGGTTCAATTTATTTTTCTGAGCTTCTTCCAAAGATACCGTTTTTACCTGCCTGGCACTGTTTTTCAGACGAAGATCCTCATATTCTTTGTTCAGCCTTTCCACAAACTCAGAAGAAGATTCCGGATTCAGCAAACGGGCGGCTACCAAGGCATTCTGTGAAGCATCTTTCATGTGAATGACCGGACCTCCATAAACAGGTGCTATTTTCAAGGCAGTATGCAGCTTGGAAGTAGTGGCTCCTCCAATCATAATGGGAATGTCCAGCCCCGCACGCTTTAACTCTACAGCCACATGCGCCATTTCTTCCAATGATGGAGTAATCAGCCCGCTTAATCCTATTATATCCACCTTTTCCTCTATAGCCTTCCTGACTATCATTTCGGCAGGAACCATCACGCCAAGGTCTATAATTTCATAGTTATTACAAGCCATGACCACTGATACGATATTCTTCCCAATATCATGCACATCCCCTTTTACGGTAGCCATCAATACTTTTCCTGCACTGCGGACGCCTTCCTGTTTGTCGGCCTCAATGAGCGGCTGCAAAATCGCTACCGCCTTTTTCATGGTACGGGCAGTCTTCACAACTTGCGGTAAAAACATTTTCCCTGCTCCAAACAATTCTCCGACTTTATTCATACCTTCCATTAGCGGACCCTCAATAATATCCACTGCTTTAGGATACAGTTTAACCGCTTCTGCCAAATCCTCTTCCAAATGATCGCCAATGCCTTTTATCAAGGCATACTGAAGCCGTTTCTCTACCATCGGTTCTTCACGCCACACATCCTGTTTCACCGCTTCTGTTCCGGTCGCCGTATTTTTCAACGCCTCAGCAGTCTCTATCAAACGTTCGGCCGCATCGGGCCTACGGTTTAAGACCACATCCTCTATCCGTTCCAGCACATCAGCAGGAATATCCGTATAGAGCACCGAAGCAGCAGGATTTACAATACCCATATCCATACCTTGACGGATAGCGTGATAAAGAAACACGGCATGCATCGCCTCACGGATATAGTTATTTCCACGGAAGGAGAACGACAGGTTGCTCACGCCACCACTGACGTGTGCACCGGGCAAATTCTTTTTGATCCATCCGGTAGCCTTGATAAAATCCACCGCATAATTATCATGTTCCTCAATACCCGTAGCCACAGCCAGTACATTAGGGTCGAAAATGATATCATGAGGATTAAAATCCACCTGTTCTGTCAATATTTTATAAGCACGGGCACAGACTTCAATCTTACGTTCAAAAGTATCTGCCTGTCCTTTTTCATCGAAAGCCATCACTACAACGGCAGCTCCCAGTTTTTTTATCAGACGGGCATGTTCTATAAATATCTCCTCCCCTTCCTTCAAAGAAATAGAATTGACAATGGACTTTCCTTGCAGGCATTTCAGTCCGGCCTCAATGACTTCCCACTTGGAAGAGTCAATCATAACAGGTACACGGGCTATGTCGGGTTCGGACATGACCAGATTCAAGAAAGTAGTCATCTCCTCCCGGGCATCCAGCAAACCGTCATCCATATTTACATCAATCACCAAAGCACCGTCTTCCACCTGCTTGCGAGCGATACTTAGCGCTTCCTCATATTTCTTTTCATTGATTAAACGGAGGAACTTACGGGATCCGGCCACATTGCACCGTTCGCCTACATTAATAAAATTCATTTCGGGAGTCTGCTCCAACAGCTCCAACCCGGAAAGCCACAGCCTCTCAGGAGTGGTGGCAGGGATATGAGGAGATACCCAGGCAGAACCGGAAACGATCAATTCCTGATATTTTGCAATATATTCCTCCGTTGTACCACAACAACCACCGATAATGTTTACTAATCCTTCATCGATATATTCCTTCACTTCTGAAGCCATTTCCTCCGGAGTCTGGTCATACTGTCCCAAACTGTTAGGAAGTCCGGCATTGGGATAGGCACTTATATAATAAGGTGCCCGTGCAGCCAGCCCTTCCAGAAAAGGTTTCAATTGTTTCGCTCCGAACGAGCAGTTCAGCCCGATAGAAAAAATAGGCGCATGCTGTACGGATGCCAGAAAAGCATCCAATGTTTGCCCCGAAAGAGTACGTCCTGCAATATCCGAAACAGTAACAGAAAGCATAAGAGGAACCTCACGCCCTATCTTCTTCATTGCCGTTTCCGCAGCATAAATGGCCGCTTTGGCATTCAGGGAATCGAAAATGGTTTCTATCAGAAGCGCATCCACTCCTCCTTCCAGCAAAGCTTCCATTTGTTCCTGATAGGCAGCGGCCAGTTCATCGTATGTCAAAGCACGCAAGGCCGGATTATTGACATCCGGACTCATGGAACAAGTTTTGTTGGTAGGACCTACCGAACCTGCTACAAATCTAGGTTTATGAGGGGTCTTCGCGGTATATTCGTCAGCCATTTCGCGAGCAAGTCCGGCAGCGGCCAGATTAATCTCACGGCACAAATCCTGCATATGATAATCTGCCATCGAAACCCGTTGGGCATTGAACGTATTTGTTTCAATAATATCAGCCCCTGCTTCCAGATATTTATGGTGGATATCCTTTATCACATCAGGGCGGGTAAGACAAAGCAAGTCATTATTGCCCTTCATCTGTCCGGGCATCTCAGCAAAACGCTCTCCCCGGAAATCCTGTTCAGACAAATTATACCTTTGTATCATAGTTCCCATTGCACCATCAAGAATGAGAACTCTCTCGTCAATTAGTTGTTTTAATGTAGCCATAAGTCTATTTTTGGGGTACGGATAACACGGATTTCACTTACCTTTTAAACATACGGTCCATTTCGCGACGGTCGTCCTTCTCTTTCAATGACTCGCGCTTATCATATTGTTTCTTACCTTTAGCCAATGCGACAACCAGCTTCGCCAGTCCTTTCTCATTAATAAACAGACGGACAGGGACAATCGTAAAACCGGGGTTCTTTCCGGCTTCTTCCAATTTCCGCAGTTCTTTCTTATTCAACAACAATTTACGTTCGCGACGGGCAGAATGGTTATTGTATGAGCCGTAAAAGTATTCGGCTATGTGCATATTCTTCACCCACAACTCGCCTTGCACAAAATAACAATAGGTATCTACCAGACTGGCTTTGCCCAAACGGATGGACTTTATCTCGGTTCCCGTGAGCACGATACCTGCCGTGTACGTATCGATAAATTCATAATCGAACGATGCACGCTTATTCTTTATATTAATAGGAGTCGGTTTCATTAATTTAAAATAACAGATAACTCATTAAACACAGCGGCAATCAATGCCGGACAAACAATTATAATAACTGAAGCAATCAAGGTGTATCGTGTCAGTTTCTCTTCATTTACCTTCATCAGGGTACGTGCACCCTCGAACACCACGAATATAGTATAAAATTGCAATATCCAATGGAGAATGGAAATAGAGAACAACCCACTGACAATATCGAGCACAAAAGTCACTACCATAGAATAACCTACAAACTGCTGATTTAGTTCATACTGGTCTTCACGTCCTAACAGTTTCTTGCCCAACTGGTCTATGGCGTATGCCGCCAAAAAATATCCTCCGAACAAGGATACAAATATAGCACAACATCGTGTCATTGCTATCTGGAAAGCAGCGACCCCTGCCGTATTCCCAATGAATGTACCTATAAAAACGGACAATCCGCATAAACCTATCATGGGATAAACAAATGCTCCCAGCACTTTACGCCTATCCTCTTCCTTGCCAATTTCCTCCCATGCTTTTGCCGGAGATGAAATCAGCGATATTACTCGTTTAAATAAATCTTTGTAATTCAATGCCTAATCTATTTACCTCAGTTCAACTTCAATGAAATGCAAAGGTAATTAATTCACTGGAATAAACGAATAAAAAAACGCATACTTCTCTTGGGGGAATCAAAAAAATAAGCCTACTTTTATTATAGATTCAGAAGAAAGACAAATATAACTAAGGAAATATGACTAAAGAAAAAACATTGAAAGCTTTAGAATATAAAAAACAAACGCTAATTCAGAAGAAGGATGTCTGGGAACTTTCTCTCCATAGGGAATGCATAGTTTTATAATCAGATTCATCCTTAAAAGATCTTATCCATATCTCTAAACCTTTCCTGCCCCATGGTTAAGGGTTTTCTTCCTGTTTGTTTTATCTCCGCAAGCCTTGGGAGTTAACTCCATAGCCTTGGGAGATAACTCCAAAGCTTATGGAGATAGAATACATCCGTATAAAAAGGCTTAATCAGGGAAGAGAAAAGGCTTATGCAACAGGAACGAATGTGATATGTTGTTATTACGGCAGCAGAAAGATCGAACCGTTTAAAATTCATGTCAACTCTTTTCACACGCAGGAGGTATATACTGAATCTAAAGAAAGATATGAACAGGAAAATAAGAAGTAGGCCCCGTCAAATTTCTTCCCCCCCCTTATCTTATAAATTGAACCACATAGTTCCATTAAATAAAAATCCCCTTCAACCGTAACTGAAGGGGATTTCACTATATAATAAAGTATTATTAATAACTTCCTTGCATATTCGAAGCACTACATTTCACTGTAGAAACAAGTTCTTTGTCATTTTCTCCCTTTGCAGTCACCTTAACTACAATAGTATCACTCTTAGGCACTACTTGATCGAAAATGTCACGAAATTCCATATCATTAAAAGGCATATGGAAACTAATCAAAGCACCTCCTGTCTGATAAGCATCATCAGCCCCTTTGGTCTGTCGAAGTCTTGTCACCAATGTATCCTCCTTGGCTTCTACAGCATATAAATGGAAATCATTCATGTTCAGCTGTTCTTTAGTTTTAAAGGTAAAAGGTACGTTGACATATCCATTTATAGCCCATATCTTATTATTAGAATCCTCCAATGACACTAGTGCATACTCATTTTTCAATGTATCAGCCTGAACATTAAAATCTTTATAATTCAAAATAGCTATTAGGCCAACCTCACTTACCTTATAAGACTTTTTCCCCTCTGTAATCGCTTCTCCTTCCATCAGTTTGATCCCTACCTGCACACGCTTGTAATAACTGCCATCAGATGCCTTAAGACCGGCCAATACACTTGAAGCCACTGGAGTATAAGTATATCCCCATGCATCTCCTTTCAGGACAGGTCCACCAAAAATACTACCATCTTCCACAGTAACGATCTCATAAAGATCATAATTGGGGCCGCTATCACCATCATTCAAACAAGAACTAAAAGTAAACACCGATACTAACCCAGCAAATATTGCTGCCAATTTCATTTTTTTCATTTTCTTCTTTATAATTATTAGGGTTTGCAAAATTAAATAAAAGAATCGGTTTCCAAGAAAGAAACTTAATTCTTTTTATTGTTTTAATGATTAAATGAAAAATTGGCTTAAATACTGCGTCGCCACTTGTCTTTTAACATTATTTTTTATTCATGTTTCATCCTCTGATAAGACTTGCTTTATCTTTTGTTTTAACTATTTTTTTCACCGAAATTTACTTGTAGCCTATCCGCCATTAACCCATTAATAAAAATTAACATATAAAAGAACAAGCAGTTGGGCTATAGTACCACTTTATTTCCTATCTTTGAAACAAAACAACTTAATAACAATAAAACCTAAGATATTACATGATACCTATACATTATTTTTGCCGATAAGATCAATTTCCATTCCTACCGATTCGGTAAAATAAACTATTTATGAACGCTGTATTCTTCAACGAATACATCCAAACAAGCCCTAGATTTATGACCGATTTCACCCCGTGGACACTCTTTGTCGATACAGGCATCATCTCAGTACTGCTACTGCTCGGCAAACTCATGAGAGTAAAAATAAGATTCATCCAAAGGCTGTTCATTCCCCCCAGCCTGTTGGCCGGGTTTATAGGACTGTCCTTGGGACCTCACGGTTTCGGCATCATACCTCTTTCCACCCAAACAGGAACTTATGCCGGCATATTGATAGCCTTCATTTTCGGCGCTCTCCCCCTCACCTCACAAAAGGCAGCCAAAGGAGATGCAGACAATATAGGCAGCATGTGGGCATATTCACAGGCAGGAATGTTGTTGCAATGGGCTTTTGGAGGACTGTTGGGATTGCTTGTCCTGAACCGGATATGGCCCTTGAACCCTGCCTTCGGCATCACTATGCCAAGCGGCTATTGCGGCGGGCACGGTACAGCAGCAGCCATCGGACAGGCTTTCAGCCAGTTCGGATATGACGAAATTCTAACTTTGGCCATGACTGCCGCCACCTTCGGTATCGTAGCGGCAGTCATTATCGGACTGATCATCATAAAATGGGGGACAAAGAAAGGGCACACCTCCTTCCTCGCCAATTACGATGACCTTCCTCACGAATTACAGACAGGCCTGTTGCCCGGCGACAAACGGGAAAGCATGGGTGAAAGTTCTTGCTCTTCCATCTCCATTGACCCGCTGACCTTCAATCTTATCATTGTAGCAGTGATAGCATTAGGCGGATACTGCATCAGCAAAACAGTATCCCACTTTATGCCGGGGTTTGAACTGCCGGTATTCAGTTGTGCATTTGTGGTAGGTATATTCATCAAAAAGATATTCGACAAAACAAGAACCAGTGATTATGTCTGCCCGCAAACCATAGGCCACATCAGCGGAGCCTTTACCGATTTTCTGGTAGCTTTTGGAATTGCTTCCATTAAAATATCTGTTGTAATAGAGTACATCATACCCTTATTAATTCTGTTAGTCTCAGGATTAATCGCAACTCTGATTTATGTTCTGGTCATGGCCCGCAAACTAATGAAAGAATGTTGGTTCGAGAAAGCTATCTTCACATGGGGATGGTTTACAGGAACTATGGCTATGGGCATCGCATTGCTCCGCGTTGCAGACCCCAAAATGCGCAGCCGATGCCTGGATAACTATGCACTGGCTTACTTGTTCATCGCCCCGGTAGAGATTTCTCTGATAACTTTCGCTCCGGTAGCTTTCTTGAACGGTTACGGGCTGGTGTTTACGGGAATCTGCCTGGCGGCAGGACTTGCCGTACTGGCAACCGCCTATATCAAAGGTTGGTTTATCAGGAAACAATAAATGGAATGACACCGGAATAACAAGACAAAAAAGTAAGTTAACTTGCTTGACCAAGCAACATAGGTTCGTCAGCCAACGAACGTATCTTACTTAGCTATTGAAGCCAACTTACTTTTTTTATATCAAAACGCATGAGCTTATACCCGACAAAGTACGCAAAAATCCTTGTCATACAATCTCCGCAAACTCCTCAATATGATTGTCCACATATTCTGCAATCCGGGCAGTTACCGACTCTTCCATATCCATGAACTGCTCTTCCAACTCATCAAAGGCCTCGTATTGCTCATACATTGCCATAAATTCCTCATCATCCCTGTCCTTTTCCAAATCAGCACGGTTCTCATCATATATTTTCTTCGCGCTATAAATCAATTTGGCAAATTCTTTCGCTCCAAACTGCCGCATTGCTTTTGCAAAAGGATTATCAAAGATATAAGGTCCAAAACCATTCTGTATCAATTGTACAAAACCACCTTCATTTATTTCTTCACGCAAGAAATGATACCCCAACAATGAATGCTGGTAACCATTGAGCAAAGGCATTGTTTCCGCATTGACAACACCTCCTGTCACCTCCAGGTATTTATCTATAAACACCTTCAAGAAACCATCCATGCCCTCTTCCGCACCTCGGCGCAAAGCTTCGTCCGTAATTGCTATTTTATTTGCTTCCATTCCTATCATTATAATATAGGTACAAAGATAGAAATTTCATCGGAAAGAAAAAACATTTTGGCAACTCTAGTTTGCAAAATGCTGTCCTGCAATAAATTTATTTTATTTAAAGATAAAAAGTGACGGGCAACAAGTTGCAGAAAAGAATAAAACGACTAACTTTGTAGGCGAAAAGAATAACCAATCTTTTCACGTGGTTACGAATATTTATTTTATTACCAAAAAACGTAAAGAATATGACTTATTCACACGAAGTAGAACACATGTGTGTTGTGAAGAAAGGTCCCAATCACGGACCGGCTCCTATTCCTGAAGAAGGAAAGTGGGTAAAATCAAAAGAAATTAAAGACATCTCTGGTTTGACACACGGTATTGGCTGGTGTGCTCCTCAGCAGGGTGCTTGTAAACTAACCCTTAACGTAAAAGAAGGTATCATCCAGGAAGCATTGGTAGAAACTATCGGTTGCTCAGGTATGACTCACTCGGCTGCCATGGCTGCTGAAATCCTTCCGGGCAAGACTGTATTGGAAACATTGAACACCGACTTGGTTTGTGACGCTATCAACACAGCAATGCGCGAACTATTCCTTCAAATCGTTTACGGACGTACTCAGTCAGCTTTCTCAGAAGGCGGTCTGATTATCGGTGCCGGTCTGGAAGACTTGGGTAAAGGTCTTCGCAGCCAGGTAGGTACTCTGTATGGTACTTTGGCTAAAGGTCCCCGTTACCTTGAAATGGCTGAAGGTTACATCAAGAACGTATTCCTGGATAAGAACGACGAAATCTGCGGTTACGAATTCGTTCACATGGGTAAGTTCATGGACGAAATCAAGAAGGGTACTGATGCTAACGAAGCGTTGAAGAAAGTTACAGGTACTTACGGACGTGTAACTGAAGAACAGGGAGCTGTTAAGAAAATTGATCCACGTCACGAATAATTATAAGGAGGAAAGAATATGATTAGAGAAGTAAAATTCGAAAGCCAAGACCGTCGTATCAAACAGATCATTGCTGCTTTGAACGAAAACGGCATCAAAGACATCGAAGAAGCTAACGCAATCTGCGAAGCTGCCGGACTTGATCCTTATAAAACTTGTGAAGAAACTCAGCCTATCTGTTTCGAAAATGCCAAGTGGGCTTACGTAGTAGGTTCTGCCATTGCATTGAAGAAAGGTTGCAAAAACGCTGCCGAAGCTGCCGAAGCTATCGGTATCGGTCTGCAGGCATTCTGTATTCCGGGTTCTGTAGCCGACGACCGTAAAGTAGGTATCGGTCACGGTAACCTGGCTGCTATGTTGCTGCGCGAAGAAACTAAATGTTTTGCATTCCTGGCAGGTCACGAATCATTCGCTGCTGCCGAAGGTGCTATCAAAATCGCTGCAAAAGCAGACAAAGTACGTAAAGAACCTCTGCGTTGTATCTTGAACGGTTTGGGCAAAGACGCTGCACAGATCATCTCTCGTATCAACGGATTTACATACGTTCAGACTGAATTCGATTATTTCACAGGTGAACTGAAAGTAGTTCGTGAAATCGCTTATTCTGACGGTCCTCGTGCAAAAGTAAAATGCTACGGAGCCGATGATGTTCGCGAAGGTGTAGCTATCATGTGGAAAGAAGGTGTAGACGTATCTATCACCGGTAACTCTACTAACCCGACTCGTTTCCAACATCCGGTTGCAGGTACTTACAAGAAAGAACGTGTTCTTGCAGGTAAGCCTTATTTCTCAGTTGCATCAGGTGGTGGTACAGGTCGTACTCTTCACCCGGACAACATGGCTGCCGGTCCTGCTTCTTACGGTATGACAGACACTATGGGTCGTATGCACTCTGACGCTCAATTCGCTGGTTCTTCATCAGTTCCTGCTCACGTGGAAATGATGGGATTCCTGGGTATCGGTAACAACCCGATGGTAGGATGTACAGTGGCTTGTGCTGTAGACGTTGCTACTGCTTTGAGCAAGTAATATAATACATTGCTAATATATAAATCCCTGTAGCCGTAATGGTTATGGGGATTTTTATTTTAGTTGTACCGCAATGCTTATCCCCTATCTAATACTCATTTCCTCTTGCTATTCTTCTTATAATTAGCTGTGATTGGATAATGGAATTGAAGCAAATTATAGCTTAAATGGAACTTGAATCTCTAAGGGTAAACGTGGCTGATTATCCTTAAAAGTAGGCTAAGTTGAAGCGCTATTTGCGACCATATTGCGACCATTTTACCAAATCTTGACAAGTGGTCGTAAAATCAGCTATATTATTCTAATATACAGATAGATATATCAAATTTAAAGGACTTCCCTAATGTCTAATTTTAAATGATTAAACTATTACAAGAGCTTGTTCAACAGAAATACAAACATAATGATTTATATCCGGCAGTCAAGGAACATCGGGTTTATTAAGTAATATTCCTCCTTTAAATTCATATTAAATTAGCAAATGAAGAAAAGCAACTGCAAAAAACACTATATTTGTGAAAATGAATTCAAATTAAACAGTTAGATTATGGGTACTTTAGGTTGCATCAATGACATGATGAGAAGAGATAAAGAAAATCGTGAACTACGAAAGGCAGGAAAGGAACGCTTGAATGAAACTAGAAACCGACTGATTGATTTGAACAAAAAAGGGCACTCCTCCCATCTATCCCTTGAGCAATTAGAAGAGATCAGAATAAAAACGCAAGAAAAAGAAGAAGCGGAAACCCACCAGCTCTTCAAAATAAAATTAATCATGTTAGGCATTGTTCTAATAGCAGGAGTTCTGATATGGATAGGAATTACTTTTCTTTAAAATTCCACTCTCTATTTTTCTTTCTTATTCCTTGAAAAAACCAATAAGAATTCTTATATTTGTGATACCAACTTGGAATAACCTTAAAAACAGATAGATATGAAAAGAATATTATTACTACTGGTTTTATGTTTAAACATAAGTATGGTGCTTGGACAAGAGTATAAAAATTGGGAAAAATATGATATAGAGGGATTCTATATTATTGCCAAATCAAAAGCAGAAGCCAAGATTAGCAAAAATGTATTGAGGGAGGGAGCAGATTATTATATCCTCACCGAAATGGATGACCAAGTATTCCCATCTGGTGTCAGCAAAAAAATAACTCCCAAACTCTATAAATTAAAAGATACTGAAATATACATATTTTTCAGCTTTCCTCCTTTCCTATTTGATGCCGATAATGGAATGATAGAGATTAAAGACAATAAAGGAACTTTTTTCAAAAAGCCAACACAATAAACATCAAGATACTCCATCACCAATATCTTCATCAACCACATTCATTATCCCTAAAGATGAACAGGGAAAAGTATGCTATAAACATACACCATCTACCAAAAGAAATAATATAAATTAAAATACCATGCCTAAAATTACAAACTGGCGGTTATAGCCTCAGCCAAATCTTCATAACTTGCCAACGGGTTATCCGTGAAAACACTACGGATAACCAACTCTTTATCTATGACATAAACACGAGGTATTCCCGATTTAGCAAACTGATAGTATACCGTGCGGTTTTCTTGGGCCGAATAGGGCAAGGTCAAATGATTTTCGTCCCAATAACGGACAATCTCTGCCGAGCTCTCTTCCCTGCTAATACAAACCATCCGGATTCTTCGACCGTAATCCGTATATATTTTTTGCAGCACAGGAAGTTCTTTCCGGCAGTCCGGACACCCCGTATGAAAAAACACAATCAAAGAAACCTCTCCTTTCAGAGTTTCGGAAGTTATTATTTGTCCATCATCCATTACCACAGAGAAAACAGGAATGCTCTCTCCTGTTTGTAAATCAACAGTACCTTCCTCCACATCATCATCAATACACGCCGTACACATTACACAGGTCCAAAACAGAAAACAGACTGTTTTTATCCAATTCTTCATTTCCATTTTCATTTTCATTTCCATTTTTCTTCTTTACAAAGATAACATGATTTTCATGAAATTACTATTTTTGCAGCATGAAACAAGAATTAAAAGAAAACCAAGGACTACCCGCCTCCTTACTTTGGACGCTAGCAATTATTGCGGGAATCTCCGTTGCCAATTTATATTATAACCAACCTTTATTAAACCGCATCAGCCGTGATCTCCAAACATCCGAGTTCACCGCCAACCTGATAGCAATGATTACCCAAATAGGTTATGCCATCGGATTGCTGTTCATTATTCCTTTGGGAGATTTATTTAAAAGGAAAACCATTATTCTAATCAATTTCACAGTCTTGGTCGTTTCATTACTAACCATCGCACTGACTCCCTATATCCATCTCATTTTATTTGCCTCTCTACTGACCGGCATTTGTTCGGTGATGCCACAAATCTTTATCCCCATAGCTGCCCAATTTTCCACTCCCGAAACCAAGGGAAAAAATGTAGGTATGATTGTATCGGGATTGCTGACAGGTATCCTGGCCTCGCGCGTAGTAAGCGGAATTATCGGTGAATATTTAGGATGGCGGTTCATTTTCTTTGTGGCAGCCGGGATGATGGTGATATGTGTCATCATCATCATGCGTGTACTACCCGACATGCCGTGTAATTTCAAAGGCAGATACAGTGATCTGATGAAATCCTTGTTTTCATTGGTTATGGAATACCCCCAGTTGCGTATTTCTTCCTTACGTGCCGGAATTGCTTTCGGCTCATTTCTTGCTCTATGGACTTCATTGGCATTTAAGATGGAACAAGCCCCTTTTTTTGCGGGAAACAACATTGTAGGGTTATTGGGATTATGCGGCATAGCAGGAGCTCTCACCGCCTCGTATATAGGAAACTATGTACAGGTTTTGGGAGTCAAACGACTGAATTACATCGGTTGTGGTTTGATATTTGCAGCGTGGTTCTCGCTTTATTCCGGTCAGAACTCCTATGTGGGAATCATCATCGGAATTTTTATCATAGATATAGGCATGCAATGCATCCAGTTAAGTAATCAGACTACGATTTTCTCTCTTAACCCGAAGGCGGCCAACCGTATCAACACCATTTTTATGACGACCTATTTTATTGGCGGTTCCATAGGTACACTTCTTGCCGGAATATTTTGGCACTGGTTTGGATGGCAGGGAGTAGTAGGAACAGGTATCACACTGGCAACCTGTTCCTTTATGATAAATATCTTCTCAAAAAAATAGATCAGGAATCCATATCGCTTAGATGCAATTCCAGCGCCTTGACCGAAATATAAATCTCGCGCACAGAAATCTCCAAAGAAATAATGAGCAGCACAAGCGCCAGTCCAAAAATATATACGGATATAAGGTAGAACTGTATATACATTAAAAACATACTGACCACACAAAGCAACAAACTTCCGATACCTGTCACCTGCATGGCACGTGTCAGATAAAGACGCTTGCGGAGATTAGCAATCTGTGCTGCTGTCACAGCCGAATGATTCTCACGATATTGGTCCTTCAACGTACGCACTAATTGAGCGTATGAAAGAAAACGATTAGTATATGCCAACATAATCAGCGATATGGCAGAAAATAATAAAGCAGGAGTTGTTAAATCTATTTCCATTTTTATAGGTATTTCAAAGTTAGAATATTGCAAAGATAAAGTAAATATCCCGATATTCTCCTTCCTTTTTACAATGAAAGGAATATCTTTGCAATAAAAATAATTCAAATAAACTAATATGCAAACCATAAAATTATACATAAAAGATTGGTTGGCTATCCATCCTTACATCCAACAACAGGCTACAGACAGATATTTTGTCGATCTGGCTAACCGATTATACTCCACTTGTACGATAAGAAAGATTCCCGAATCCATAAAAAAGAAATTATGTCTTTACACCGCTGCCTATTTTGAAGATGTCATTTCAGGTTTAGGTCTATGGCAAGCATTCATCAAAAAACATCTGGAACTATATGATACGTCACTTCCTTTCTATACCATCCGGCCGGATTATATAAAAGATGAGATCAATGAAGAAGATATCCGCTTCATCATTTGGAACACTTTAGAGAAGGCTCCATATAAACATCCGTATATCAATCCGATGGACAGGAATATCGAAGAAACCTCGCATTCATTTTTCCGGATATTGGATGAAGAGTATGAAACGGCTCCCGCCAATGACACGTTACAGGATTTCTTTATGAACTTCAAAGGAAAAGAGAACGCAAACCATAAACTACGCTGGCTGTTCGGACACACTTATCTCACAGAACCATCTGTACAAGAATATATTGCACAAGTTACAGAAACCGACAAATTCATCATTCCATGTGGCCCCCTTGCCCTGTTTCTTCATGAATGGATTGACCTGCTGACCAACGGAGAAACCGAATGTTGGGAAGAGATAGAAGGACTATACCCTGCCATTCCCGAAATATCGGATGAAATGAAGGAAAGGAACCACCATACCTATCAATTGTTCACGCAAGGCACAAACGGTGCCCGTATCGTATATCTGGAAGGATATAAGGAACTACACCGTTTCCTTACCCAAGTATTACAATGGCCGGACGATTCCAATCACACTTTGCCCCAAATGAAGGAACATAAGGATTTCATCATGATGGTGAATTCCGAAAAAGGTATTCTACTGGCGAAAGATATATGCAAATACATCAGTGACCCTCTTAACCCGATGTATGATGCCGCAACGGCTGCCCAAGAGGCATTCAGCCTGCTTACTATCCCGACCAAATGCCCACCGGACCTGATGGAATATGTAATAAACAACCACTATATCCCCGATGCACAATTCCCCGAATTTGGTGAAAGGGAACTGGTTCAAAAGAATGCGGACTTTATAGCCCGCCACTCCTTATTATATTACTACAGGGGAGATTAGACTCTCCCCACCGCTACTTCGTTCACCAAAGATCTACTTTCAGCAAAGTCTTTCACATTTTGCAGAGTAGTATGAGCAATATTCGTCATTGCTTCTTTGGTAAAGAATGCCTGATGAGAAGTCACAATCACATTGTTGAAAGACAAAAGACGGGCTAAAGTGTCATCATCAATAATCTTGTCGGACTTATCTTCATAAAAATAAGGCTCTTCTTCCTCGTATACATCCAGACCGGCATATCCCACCTTTTTAGTCTTCAGTCCCTCTATCAAGGCATTGGTGTGAATCAACTGCCCACGCCCCGTATTGATAATCATCACTCCGTCTTTCATTTTACTGATGGAATAATCATTAATCAGATACTTTGTCTGTTCTGTCAAAGGACAATGCAGGGAGATGATATCCGAACTATGATAAAGTTCATCCAAAGTACAATAAACCACCTGATGTTCACGGGCAAAATTGTAATCGGGATAAAGATCATATGCAAGAACATTCATACCGAATCCACGTAATATCTGAATTAAAATCTTGGCAATCTTACCCGTACCGATAATTCCGGCAGTCTTGCCATGCATATCAAATCCCATAAGCCCGTGCAGGGAGAAGTTCCCGTCACGTGTCCGCATTGTGGCACGGGGAATCTTGCGGTTGAGTGATAACATCAACGCCACTGTAAATTCGGCAACGGCATAAGGTGAATAAGCCGGTACCCGTACCACTTTCATCTTACCTGCCGTTGCCGCTAAATCCACATTATTATAACCTGCGCATCTTAAAGCCAGCAGTTTAACACCATTATCCGCCATTGCCCGGATAACTTCGGCATCAGCCGTATCGTTTACGAAGATGCAAACCACATCCACTCCTTTGGTCAACACCACGTTATTCATATTCAAATGGCCTTTGTAATACCTGATATCAAAGCCAAACTTCTCATTAGCCTCCGTAAACGAGCGTTCGTCGTAGGGTTTCGTGTCGTAAAAAGCTATTTTATAAGCCATAATTGTTTTTCCATTTATAGTTCATATAAATAACAAAAACACGGCCCCTACTGTTCACATACTGACTTATAGTTTTTTCAGTTCCGTGTACAGGCGCTGTACAGGAAGCCCCATCACATTGAAGTAACTACCTGAAATACCACGGACACCAATGAAACCTATCCACTCTTGTATACCATAAGAACCAGCCTTATCCATCGGCTTGTAAACCCGGATATAATAATCGATCTCCTCATCGGACAATTCTGCAAACGTTACTTCTGTCACAGCTGAAAAACTTCGCTGAGCCCCGGCGGTAGTCAGACAAACTCCGGTTATCACCTGATGGGTCTTGCCGGAAAGCTTCCACAACATTTGCCGTGCATCATCCTCGTTATGAGGCTTGCCCATGACTACACCATCCAACCATACAATGGTATCGGCAGTAATAATCAATTCGTCCGGATGCATGGTATTCCGGTAAGCAGCCGCCTTCTCGCAAGCTATATACAAAGGGATTTCCTCTGCTTTCAATGTATCCGGATAGGTTTCCTCTATGCCGGGTAGTGTTTTTACTTCATATTTTATACCTAAGCCGGATAACAATTCTTTGCGGCGAGGAGAATTGGAAGCAAGGATTATTTTATATTTTTCTAAATTTTCCAACATAACTTTTCTTTATTTCATTACCACCCGAAGGCCTTTTCATGAGCCATCCATTTTCCTTGAGCCTTCAAGACCTGTTCCACCACGTCACGGCCACATCCATATCCCCCGTTACGATGAGAAATATAAACAGCTGTTTCCTTTATCTCAGGTGCCGCATCAGCAGGACAACAAGGCAGCCCACACAAACGCATCACTTCATAATCGGGAATATCATCGCCCATATAGAGTATCTCCTCATCCTGCAATCCATATTTTTCCTTCAAATGGGCATACTCCCGGGTCTTCACCGCAGCAGCCAGATAGACATCTTTGATACCCAGCCCCTCATAACGCTTACGCACCGCCTCGGTATTTCCACCGGTAATGATGGCAACATGCAGCCCGCATTTCACAGCCAACTGCAATGCATACCCATCCTTGATATTAACCGTACGCATGGGTTCACCATTGGGGTGCAAATAAATAGTTTCCGCACTCAATACCCCATCTACATCAAATACCAATGCCTTTATTTTCTTTAAATCATAGTTTATCATACCACTTATGAGTTCTTTCCCTCTTTATTTGCCTGAATGACAGACAAAGGGAGATTATGAATACTTTTACTTATCTTTTCGTACAATTCCTGCAAAGACTCCTCATCCGCCAACATCTCCAAATGTTTGCTTATTACGTTTTCATCGTAGCGTACAGCCGGACCTGTCTGCGCCTGTGTGGGAGAAAGTTCATGTACTTTGCCGGCAGTTTCGTCTATCAGCGGAAGCATCACTTCAAAAGGAATCCCCTGCTTTTCCAATATATGTGAACTTAATGCATACATATGGTTTGCAAAATTACAAGCAAAGACTGCCGCCAGATGCAAATACCTACGTTGCCCGGAAGTCACTTCATACACTTTAGGACTGAGACGAACTGCCACCATACGCAGCAATTCCACTTCTGCCGGAGCAGATGCTTCTATAAAAAAAGGTACAGTATTGAAATCCACTTCACGCTGCTTGCTAAAAGTCTGCATAGGATAAAGTACCCCATAGCGTTTTACCAATCCCTTCCATAAATCCATAGACATACTACCCGCCGTATGTACAAACAAGGCCTGCTCCCTTCCTTTCACCAATACAGGAGCCAATTGTCGCAAAACTGCATCTTTCAACGCTACAATATACAAATCGGCATCCCGACGTATCTCGTCCGGCACAATTGTGTAGTCTACTGAAAGTCTGGCAGCCAATGCAGAAGCAGATTCCTCTGTACGGCTGTATACCTGCAAGATAAGACACCCCGCCTTTTGTAAAGCAATTCCCAGATGGGTTGCCACATTGCCGGCTCCTATCAGAACTATTTTCATCATCGGGTCGAAACTAAATATAAAATAACTCCCACCAGCAACAAAGCCGCCGGCAACAAATAAGCAGACATCTGTCCCAACAAAGCTATCACCAGACCGATATTCAATATCAGCCATATACCCGCCAATACAATTCCTACTGACTTATCGACCTTGAACCAAAGGAAAATAACAGCTGCATACAGTAACAGATTGTCTTTCTGCATAACCCATGGCAACCCGTGTGAAGCAAATCCTATAAACTTATCGATCAGATAAAGCATCCCCATCACAATGAGAAACACCGCAGAAGCTTTATACGTATCCTTATGATTGACAGCAGCCACGTTTACTTGCCTCCATATTTATTAATGTGAATTTTCTCCCATTGTAAATGCTCCTCATTAAAAGGCTTGCGTTCCATACCCTTATGCCCTACCGCTATAATGGAAACCACCTGCAACTGCAACGGAATATCAAGCAACGTATGCACGTATTCACCCGAGGGCATCCCGGTAGCGGTAAAACGTTCACGCACCTGTATCCAACAACTTCCCAACCCCAAATCTTCTGCCTGCAACTGGATCATTATGGAAGCAATTGACGCATCTTCAATCCAGACATCACTAGCCAACGGATCAGCCATCACAACTACAGCCATAGCAGCATCCGCTAGGAAAGCCGCCCCCATCTCCTTACAATGGGAAAGTTTTTCCAACATATCCTTATCATCTACCACAATAAACTGCCAGCAATTGCTACGTTTAGAAGACGGAGCCATCAAAGCAGCCTTCAACAAAGCAACTACCTCTTCCTGTGTCAACTCTTGATCCGTGAACTTACGCATGCTGCGTCTGTTCTTTATTAAGTCACTAAATTGTTCCATAATATACCCTGTTAATTTATTTTTCTGCACAAATATACAACTAGAATGTGGATTGATAAACAAAAAACAATAAATTTGCAATTAGAGATGCCTGTCAGATTAAGTACATATCGCAAAGGAAATGCCATTCCCCCTCTGCCGGGAACAAACATTTTCCATTCTACCGAGCTGTTTCATGTCTTTGAAATGACCCGGGGATACGAACCTTTGCTTATCGTAGCCTATATAGGAAACCGTCCTGTAGGCAAACTGCTGGCAGTCATCCGGAAAAGTGTGCGCCTGTTCCCCCCTGCAATCATCAAACGATGCGAAATTTATGGCACAGGCGAGTATTTTGATGAAGAACAGAATAAGGAAGACCTGTTCGGGGAAATATTGGAACATCTCACCAACGAAGTATTATGCAAATCGTTCCTCATCGAGTTCCGCAACTTGGAAAATCCGCTATTCGGATACAAAGCCTTCAGAAAGAACAACTATTTCGCCATTAATTGGCTAAGAGTACGTAATTCACTGCACAGTAAAGCTCCTTACGAACGGCTGAGCATGTCTCGCAGAAGACAAATAAACAAAGCTCTGAGAAATGGTGCCATCATGGAAATAGCCGACAATGAGAAAGATATACAAGATTTCTCACGAATGTTGAAAAAAGCCTATTCCTCACAGATAAGAAAACATTTCCCGGACATCGGCTTTTTCCGGTTATTAGCATGGCAGAACCCGGAAAAAGAATTAGCCAAAGTGTTTCTTGTGAAATATAAAGGCAAAATCATCGGTGGTTCTATCTGTCTTTTCTCAAAAGAAAGTGCCTATCTGTGGTTCTCAGGAGGTATGCGGAAAACCTATGCTTTTCTTTATCCCGGTATTCTGGCCGTATGGGCACCTATTACCTATGCTTACGAAAAAGGATATGCACATTTGGAATTCATGGATGCAGGATTACCGTTCAAAAAGCACGGTTACAGGGACTTTGTACTCCGCTTTGGCGGCAAGCAGAGCAGTACACGCCGCTGGTTCCGCTTCAGTTGGAAGTGGCTGAACAAACTCTTGTGCAAATTCTATATTTAACTCATTTTTGTCTTTTTGTCTAAAGTGTTGTGAAGCATCTTGCAAATAAGAAATAAAATTGAAGAAATATTTCTTTATTTAACTCGAAATTACTTTCTTTGTGCAGTTTTATCTGAAAACTTGAGTATAAAACCAAACTATTAAAATTATAAGATCATGAAAATCTCACACATTGAACACCTGGGCATTGCCGTAAAGAGCATTGAAGAGGCCCTGCCGTATTATGAAAACGTATTAGGTCTGAAATGCTACAATATCGAAACAGTAGAGGATCAGAAAGTTAAAACCGCTTTTCTGAAAGTAGGTGATGTTAAAATAGAACTGCTGGAACCTACAAGCCCCGAAAGCACTATCGCAAAGTTCATTGAAAAAAATAATGGCAACGGTGGTATGCATCATCTGGCTTTTGCAGTGGAAGATGGTGTGGCAAATGCGTTAGCCGAAGCTGAAACCACCGGCATCCGTCTCATTGACAAAGCTCCGCGTAAAGGTGCTGAAGGTTTGCAAATTGCTTTTTTACATCCCAAATCAACTTTGGGCGTCCTGACCGAGCTTTGCGAAAAACCATAACACACGAGATCTGACTATTCACGATTGAAGTCAGTATATTTAGTCTGGTTCAAGCGTAAATAGAATTATTTTTTAATCGTAAATTGTAAAATCATAAGTAAAATGAGCAATCAACTTGAAAAAATAAAAGAGCTTATCGAACGCCGGGCTACAGCACGCATGGGTGGAGGTGATAAAGCAATTGCAAAACAGCATGATAAAGGAAAATATACAGCCCGCGAACGCATAGCCATGCTGCTGGATGAGGGCAGTTTCGAAGAAATGGATATGTTTGTGGAACACAGATGCACCAATTTCGGCATGGAGAAAAAACATTATCCGGGCGACGGTGTAGTAACAGGTTGTGGTACCATAGAAGGACGTTTAGTTTACATCTTTGCACAGGATTTCACTGTTTCTGCCGGTTCTCTTTCAGAAACAATGTCTCTGAAAATATGCAAAGTAATGGATCAAGCCATGAAAATGGGTGCTCCCTGTATCGGTATCAACGACTCGGGTGGCGCACGTATTCAAGAAGGTATCAATGCATTGGCCGGTTATGCTGAAATTTTCCAACGCAATATTCTTGCTTCAGGTGTTATTCCGCAGATCTCAGGTATTTTCGGTCCTTGTGCAGGCGGAGCTGTTTACTCTCCTGCGCTGACAGACTTCACCTTGATGATGGAAGGCACATCATATATGTTCCTTACCGGACCGAAAGTGGTAAAGACTGTTACAGGTGAAGATGTAAGCCAGGAAAACTTAGGTGGTGCAAGCGTTCATTCAACCAAATCCGGTGTTACTCATTTTACAGCCAAGACGGAAGAAGAAGGGTTAGCCATGATCCGCAAATTGTTAAGCTATATTCCTCAGAACAATCTGGAAGAAGCTCCCTATGTAGACTGTACCGATCCTATCGACCGTCTGGAAGACTCTTTGAACGAAATTATCCCCGACAGCCCCAACAAACCATACGATATGTATGAGGTGATCAGCGCCATCGTAGATAATGGTGAGTTTTTGGAAGTCCAACCTCACTACGCTAAAAATATCATCATTGGTTTCGCACGTTTCAACGGCCAGTCTGTAGGTATTGTTGCCAACCAGCCCAAATACCTGGCGGGTGTGCTTGACAGCAATGCGTCACGCAAAGGTGCTCGTTTTGTACGTTTCTGCGACGCTTTCAATATACCTCTTGTTTCATTGGTAGATGTTCCGGGATTCCTTCCGGGTACAGGACAAGAATACAACGGTGTAATCCTCCACGGTGCCAAGTTGCTGTATGCTTACGGCGAAGCGACTGTACCCAAAGTGACAATTACCCTGCGTAAATCATACGGCGGATCTCACATTGTAATGAGCTGTAAACAACTTCGCGGTGATATGAATTATGCATGGCCTACTGCCGAAATCGCCGTTATGGGTGGTGCAGGTGCAGTAGAAGTATTATACGCACGCGAAGCCAAAGAACAGGAAAATCCTGCCGCATTCCTAGCCGAAAAAGAAGCTGAATACACCAAGCTGTTCGCCAATCCTTACAATGCTGCCAAATATGGCTACATTGATGATGTGATTGAACCGCGTAATACCCGTTTCCGCATCATCCGTGCATTGCAACAGTTGCAGACTAAGAAATTAACCAATCCGGCTAAGAAGCATGGTAATATTCCTCTTTAATTAAAAATTAAAAATTGAGAATTGAACATGAAGAAATTAAATATAGGAATATTCCTTTCTTTGCTGCTGATGGTGGGGTTATGTTCTTGTGGAGAACAGAAATCGAACACCAAGCTGGTACTGAATGAAGTGCTGATTGAAAATGAAAGCAATTTCCAGGATGACTACGGAGTACACAGCGCATGGATTGAAATATTCAACAGATCATTTGGTAGCGCAGACCTTGCCGGTTGTTTACTGAAGGTGAGCAGCCAGCCTGGAGATACTGCTACTTATTTTATCCCTAAAGGTGATGTATTGACTTTGGTCAAACCTCGCCAGCACGCTTTATTCTGGGCAGACGGCGAACCCAACCGCGGTACTTTCCACACTAATTTCACACTGAATGCCGCAACCGACAATTGGATTGGATTGTATGATTCAGGCAAAAAATTATTGGATCAGATTATTGTTCCGGCAGGCACATTGCAAGCAAACCAATCATACGCACGTGTCAGCGACGCAGCAAATGAATGGGAGGTGAAAGGTTCCAGCGCAGACAAATATGTGACTCCGAGCACCAATAACAAGACTATCAACAGTCATGCAAAGATGGAAAAATTCGAAGAACATGACGGTAGTGGTATCGGTATGGCCATCTCTGCTATGAGCGTTGTATTCTGCGGTCTTCTTTTACTTTTCATTCTCTTCAAATGTGTAGGTAAGATTTCTGTAAACCTGAGCAAGCGCAATGCCATGAAGGTAAAAGGTATTACCGACAAGCAAGAAGCCAAAGAAAAGAAATTGGGTGAAGCTCCGGGCGAAGTATTCGCCGCTATCGCCATGGCCATGCATGAAATGCAAAGCGATGTACATGACGTGGAAGAAACCGTTCTTACCATTACCCGTGTAAAACGTAGTTATTCACCGTGGAGTTCCAAGATTTATACCTTGCGTGAAACTCCCCACAAAAAGTAAGTCACCAATAAAAAGATAAAATGATGAAAGAATATAAATATAAGATCAACGGTAACGTATACAAAGTTGCCATTGGAGATATAGAAGACAATATCGCTCATGTTGAAGTGAACGGTACTCCTTACAAAGTGGAAATGGAAAAAGCTCCGAAAGCTGTAGTGAAACCGGTAGTTCGTCCTGTATCAACCAGCCCTGCTCCGGCACCAGCTACAGTAGTAAAGCCTGCTGCAACTTCTACAGGTAAATCGGGCGTTAAATCTCCGTTGCCGGGAGTAATCCTTGATATCAAGGTAAATGTGGGTGATACCGTAAAAAAGGGGCAAACCATCATTATCCTTGAAGCTATGAAGATGGAAAATAACATCAATGCAGACAAAGACGGCAAGATCACCGCAATCAATGTAAGTAAAGGAGAATCCGTTCTCGAAGGTACTGACCTTGTAATTATTGAATAATATGGGAGAATTTATCAACTTTTTAGGGAATAACCTAGCTGACTTTTGGACATATACGGGTTTTGCCAATGCTACTGTTGGTCATATCGTAATGATCCTGATAGGTTTATTCTTCATATACCTTGCCGTGGCCAAGGAATTTGAGCCGATGTTGCTCATTCCTATCGGTTTCGGTATCTTGATCGGTAATATTCCTTTCAACATGGAAGCCGGACTGAAAGTCGGCATCTATGAGGAAGGTTCTGTTCTTAATATTTTATATCAAGGAGTTACCTCCGGATGGTATCCACCACTTATCTTTTTAGGTATCGGTGCAATGACGGATTTCTCGGCATTGATTTCAAATCCTAAACTGATGTTGATTGGTGCTGCCGCACAGTTTGGTATTTTCGGTGCATACATGATTGCATTGGCAATGGGCTTTGATCCGATGCAGGCTGGTGCTATCGGCATCATCGGTGGTGCGGATGGTCCGACAGCAATCTTCCTTTCATCCAAACTGGCGCCTAACCTGATGGGAGCTATTGCGGTATCTGCCTATTCATACATGGCATTGGTACCGGTTATCCAGCCACCTATCATGCGTCTGCTCACTACCAAGCACGAACGTTTGATCCGTATGAAACCACCACGCGTCGTTTCTCATACAGAAAAAGTAATGTTCCCTATCATTGGTTTGTTGCTTACTTGTTTTCTGGTTCCGTCGGGTCTGCCTCTATTGGGTATGCTTTTCTTTGGTAACTTATTGAAAGAAAGCGGTGTAACCCGTCGCTTGGCAGAAACTGCCCGCGGTCCGCTGATTGATACCATTACCATCTTATTAGGATTGACAGTAGGTGCTTCCACACAAGCTTCAGAATTCCTTACTATTGATTCGATTTTGATTTTCGCGCTGGGTGCATTGTCATTCATCATTGCTACCGCTTCGGGAGTTATCTTCGTAAAGATATTCAACTTGGTATTAGGTAAGGATAACAAAATCAATCCGCTTATCGGTAATGCCGGTGTATCTGCTGTTCCTGACTCGGCACGTATCTCTCAGGTTATCGGTCTGGAATATGATCCTACCAACTACTTGCTGATGCATGCCATGGGTCCCAACGTAGCCGGTGTAATCGGTTCTGCCGTAGCTGCCGGTATTTTACTTGGGTTCTTGATGTAATTCATTGAACAACAATAAATAAAATCCTCTTCAACTAATATGTGGAAGAGGATTTTTTATTGATATAGATTAAGAAATGAATGATTTATTATGATTTTTGAACGATTAGTTATATAAGATATGCTGAAAAACATATAAATTTGCCGCCGTAAAACCAAACTAAATTAAACGAAGATGGAAAAGAAAACAGTTAAGTACCATATTCCCCAACACGGAATATATATGTACGCACGTACTAATTCTGGGAAAACTGAACTCATTGTCCTAAACAGCACCGATGCCGAACAAGTGGTGGCAAATGACCACTACCGCATAATGACAAATGATTCAAAAAGCGGTAAAGAACTTATCAGTGGCAAAAAAATTGACCTTACCAAAAATATGACAGTCGGTGCACGTCAATCATTGATTATTGAATTATAATTGTTTTTTTAAGGTAAGAAGGTAAAATGAGAAAGTAAGAATAAAGGCGGCTTTTATTAAAGGGCCGCCTTTATTTATATCTCTGTCCACCTCTTTTATTTACGTGAAACAATTGTCCCTGTAGCTTGATTAGTAGGCATAACCAACATTTCTGCAATCTGCATATATTCCGGTACGGAAGCTGCAAAATAAACCGTTTCCGCAATATCATCTCCCGTCAATGGACGAATGCCTTTATATACATTATCCGCCTTTTCCTTATCTCCCCGGAAACGAACAACTGAAAAATTTGTTTCCACCAGCCCCGGTTTGATATTAGTCACTCTCAATGGAGTATCAACTAAATCTATACGCAGTCCATCCGATAAAGCTTTCACAGCAGCCTTTGTAGCACAATACACACTACCTCCCGGATAAGCAGCATCTCCGGCAATAGAACCAATATTAATAATATGTCCTCGTTTACGTTCCACCATTCCCGGTACGATCAGGCGTGTCATTGCCAGCAAAGCCTTAATATTAGTATCTATGACAATATCCCACTCATCCAGACTGCCTTCCTGTTCTTTATCCGTACCGATAACCAACCCAGCATTATTCACCAATATATCAATGGATTGCCATTCCTTGGGCAATGATTCCAAAGCAGACGTTGCCGCTTTACGGTCGCGCACGTCAAAAGGAAGCAAATATATTTTCGCACCATATTGCTTTTCTAATTCTTCTTTCAATGCACTCAGTTTATTTACGTTACGGGCATTTAAAATCAAACTTGCTCCCTGTGAAGCAAACTTGCGAGCGCATCCGGCACCGATACCGCTGGAAGCTCCTGTGATAAAAACAATCTTATCCATTTTATTATTTCGATTTATTAAAGAACTTACTGAAAAATAGTATTTGATAGTCTATGGCATTATTCCAATACCTGCCTGTATGCCCACCCGGACGGATGATAAAGTCATGATTTATTTTCTTCTTCAACAGTTTTTCGTGTACAGCCTTATTCACTTCCAGAAAAAAATCATCACAACCGCAATCTATTATAACAGCCAAATCACCATTCTTTATCTTATCCAACTGATTAATTACCGTATGTTCGTCCCATCTCTGCTTGTTGCTCGCTTCTTCACCTAATTGCTTCTTCATCTCCCAATTATTGGGAAACGGACGGATATCTAAACCTCCACTCATACTACCTCCTCCTCCAAAGACATCTTTATGACGGATGGATAACCATAAACTTCCATGACCACCCATACTTAACCCGGTGACAGCACGTCCCCCTCTCTCCGCTTTCGTAGTAAAATTCTTATCAATATAGTTCACCAATTCTTTTGACACGAATGTTTCATAACGGTACTCCTTGTTCAAAGGGCTGTCCCAATACCAACTGTTCTTCCCGTCCGGACAAACAAAAATGATTCCTTCCTTATCAGCTATCCGAGGTAATTCCGGTTTTATCCCGAGCCATGTTCCCGCATTGCCCCCATATCCGTGAAGCAGATAAAGTACGGGACATTTTTCACCTGCCATGGCTTTATCCGGACAGATGGTAATTACCTGAACCTCTTTATTCATTGCATCGCTATGTACCGACAAAGTATCCACCTTAGCTGCCTGCATTCCTACAGACAAACACCAGCTTCCTATCAAAAAAGCCCAATATCGTTTTTTCATGTATATAAAAAATTACCCGATGTAAAGGTACAATATAATTTGCAATTTAGTTGCATCTTCTTTCCGCTATCTTTGTTGTCATAAATAAAAAGAAACAATGAAAAAAATAAAATTAGAATCAGTTTTCAATGAATTCACTTTAATGGGAATAGCTGTATCAGGAGCATTCTATCTAGGAGAATACTGGGAAGGTATTGCCGTTATTCTGTTCTATCTCATAGGTGAATGGTTCCAACACAAAGCTGTACACAAAGCACGCAGCGACATCAAAGCATTATTGGATGTACGTCCCGAAACAGCCACTGTAATATATAACAACACATATAAAATAACAGTACCGGAAAAAGTACAGCCAGGAGAAACCATTGAAGTAAAAGTTGGAGAAAAAGTACCTCTAGACGGATTTTTGCTGGAAGATTCCGCTTCATTTAATACGGCCGCCCTAACCGGAGAAAGTGTTCCCCGGACTCTATATAAACAAGAAGAAGTTTTAGCAGGAATGATCGCTTCAGATAAGGTGGTACGAATCAAAGTAAACAAACCGTATGATCAAAGTACGTTAGCACGTATCCTCACTTTAGTACAAGATGCAGCAGAAAGAAAAGCCCCTGCCGAATTATTTATCCGCCGTTTTGCACGAATTTATACACCGATAGTGACAGGACTGGCGATACTAGTTGTCATACTCCCCTATTTATACTCTCTGATAAAACCTGAATTCATTTTTGTTTTTGATGATTGGTTCTATCGGGCTTTAGTATTCCTAGTCATATCATGTCCTTGCGCATTAGTGGTCAGCATTCCATTAGGATACTTTGGAGGTATTGGTGCCGCATCTCACAAAGGGATTCTTTTCAAAGGGGGTAATTATCTAGATGCCATAACCCAAATAAACACCGTAGTATTCGATAAAACCGGAACACTCACCCAAGGTGTATTCAGTGTCCAGGCAATATCGGCAGCCGAAGGTGTTTCGCAAAAAGAACTGCTTCAACTTATCGCCTCTATAGAGAGTTTCAGCAATCATCCTATCGCAAAAGCCATTGTCAAATATGCAGAAGAACAAAGTATATCCCTTAACTCGTCACTGAAAATAACCGAATTTGCCGGATATGGAATAAAAGCCGTAACAAACGGTAAAGAAGTATATGTAGGAAATGCACGGTTATTATCAAAATACGGCATCTCTTTTCCCTATGAAATCAGCGACATGACAGAAACAATCGTGTTATGTGCAATGGAAAACAAATATTTGGGATATCTTTCATTGGCGGATACACCAAAACCAGATGCTGTACAAGCCATCCGCGAACTGAAAGACTTAAATATTAATAATATTCAAATATTATCGGGAGACAAACAGACAATTGTTTCTAATTTAGCCGAAAAGATAGGTGTCACACAGGCTTTCGGCGATTTACTACCCGAAGGTAAGGTAGCACATTTAGAACAATTAAAAGCAAATTCTGAAAATCGTGTAGCTTTTGTAGGAGACGGTATCAATGATACTCCCGTACTGGCACTCAGCGATGTTGGGATTGCCATGGGTGGCCTAGGATGTGACGCTGCTATAGAAACTGCGGATGTAGTGATACAAACAGACCAACCCAGTAAAGTGGCGGAAGCTATAAAAATAGGGAAACAGACCCATCGCATCGTATGGCAAAATATATCAATGGCATTCGGAGTGAAATTGTTAGTATTGCTATTGGGAGCCGGCGGAATGGCCACTATGTGGGAAGCCATATTTGCAGATGTAGGCGTAGCTTTACTCGCCATTTTTAATGCAATGAGAATACAGAAATGGAAAGAATAAAATGATTTGACCTATGAATGAAACAATCTATTTAAAAAAACTGGAACAGCGGGAAATCAAACCGACAGCCATACGTCTGCTTATTCTAAAAACCATGATGCAGCACAAAGAAGCATTTTCACTGTTGGATTTGGAAAACGAATTGGATACGGTAGACAAATCAACCATCTACCGCACCATAACCCTTTTTTTAGCCCATCATCTGATTCATGGCATTGATGACGGTACAGGATCGTTAAAATATGCAGTTTGCAGCAATGATTGCAATTGTGAGGTAGACGACCTCCACACTCACTTCTACTGTGAGAACTGTCACCGCACGTTTTGTATGAAAAGTATCCACGTGCCCATCGTGACACTACCTCCCGGATTCACCGTACAAAGTATCAATTATGTCCTGAAAGGTCTATGTTCGGAATGCTCTCATCAGCATGTGTAACTATTGCCAGAAAAGGAAATCACCCCCAAAGCCCAGTTGATATAATCCAATGCAGGCATCCGAATTTACTGATCGGATGCCATTCATCTAATTGTCTGTTATTCAAAGCTGTAATATTTTCTTATATAGTATCCGCCCTTTTAATGAACATCAATCAAGAAATACAGTATTTTTATTGGGGAGCAAGAAACTTCTTAGTCAGCCATTTTCTTACAGGCTCATCATACAGTTTCAGACACAGGCAAGCCAAAATGACACTCAAAACAAAAACACCCACAGCTACATACCAAGTTTCTCCCAATGTATAAAGTTTATTCTCAATCAACCATGCGTAGAACAAATACATCAACGGATAATGTACTACATAAACCGGATAGGATATATCTCCCAAGAACTTGCATATCTTTGTAGACTGCTTATCCGTAGTAGTACCCGACGCCCCCAGCCACACAAGAAAAGGAAAAACCACAATTACACAAAAAGCTTCATAAATACCATTCATGCAAATAGGCTCCAATCCTTCCAGATAAGGAACCGAGAACAGCGCAATCAGTATAATAGTACATATCCAAAACGCCCCATTCACCTTCATAGGCTTGAAGTTACGCGACATCAACATACCCAATGAAAATGGGAAAAGCATACGCAAAGTTCCACCTAAGAAATTCACTCCGTCGAGTGTCCATCCCACTCCCATATTCCCATAACCAGACACATTGAAAACAGCGAATGACGCTAATGCCATACCCAGCATCACAACCAGCACAGCCAATGCTTTATTAGATAACCGACGAATGAACAACGCATAAAGAATATTACCTATATACTCAAAAAACAGGGACCAGCAAGGTCCGTTCAACGGAAACATCTCACCATTACCACGAACTTCATATCCCACACCCGGCATGGCAGGAATAAAGAATATTGTACAAAGTAAAGACAACATAATCATGGAAATAGCGACATGCGTTCCATCCCATTGCACACAACCCTGAATACAGAACGTAATAGCTCCCAAAACAGCACCCATAATTACCATCGGATGAAGACGGATCAAACGGCGTTTGAAAAAGTCTTTCATAGTGAAATTCTTCCCCCAACGGTCATCATACGCATAACCGATAACAAACCCCGAAAGAATAAAAAAGAAATCCACAGCAAGATATCCGTGGTTGAGAGTTTCGATATTGCCGGCACTAGCAAAAGCAAAACCTTCAAATACATGATACCATATTACTATAAGAGCAGCAACTCCTCTCAATCCATCAAGAAGATCATAATGAGGCTTTGTATCAGTAAATGCTGCAGAAGAGATTTTTTCCATAATAAATTAATAGATTTAATAATTGATTCTTTTTAATTGTTACTAATAATGCTGCAAAGTTACACAACTTAAAGGCTTTTAAATTTGTCCTATGACAAAAAATCAGCAATACATAAATTATTTCTTAGCTCGGAGACGACTAAGTGTGGGAAGTGTTATACCCAAATAAGATGCAATATACCTTAACTTCACCCGTTGGCATATCTGAGGAAACTGTTGTTTAAACTCCTCATATCTTTCCTTTGCTGGCAAAGTCAGCCGTTCTTTGTGAGAACGATGCAAACGCCTGTACTCATTTTGATGAATAATCCTCCCCCAATTAGCCAATTCAATATTAGTCTGAAACAGTCTGGTTAAATCAGCTAATGATATTTTGTAAACAACTACATCTTCAAGCGTTTCCACAAATTCCTCGCTCGGCTTATTATAGTACAACTCGTCCATACTGAAAACAATACCTCCTTCCCATGAAAAGGAGGTTGTTATTTCTTCTCCATTTACAAGCCAGAAAGAACGTGTCATTCCTTTTTCTATGAAATAAGCTGATTTACAAAATGTATTCTCCTTTATTAACTGATATTTCTTAGGGAAACGACATAAAATCATACATTTTTTCAGTTCTTGTATCGTATCTTCAGAAACCGGACACAAAGAGAGCATATTATCTATAATGTTTGTCATAAAACCGTAGTCCATTAAAATACATATAAACACACCCGATATAAACACGGGATATACCTTTTTTTTCTTTTCAGCCAAAAGTACAAATATATATTGGAAAACGACATCATTTTTCCAAATAATCGGAGTTTCCAAGACCACTCCATACAAGAATGTCCATATACCTCTTTTATTTATTACTTTTTGTTCAAATTACAAAGATAAAGCATTAAAATGCCAACCAGACTTTTAAAACATCCCATCGCTTAATGCACCACTCTAAAAGAATTTCAATAGCCTCCAAATCACTTTTCATATAATCTATCAGAAATTTCATACCAAGAAAACCCCAAAGAAATACCAAAGAATTGAACATTTTTTATGAAAAACAGCCCTTGACAGATTAGCGGATGCAGGCTATTTTTGCATTTTAACAATTATAACCCTTAAAACAAAAAACATTTACTTTGCAGTATGAAGTATTTATTATCGGAAGAATAAATTCTTAATTAATAATCTGCTACTGCTTTAACCAACAAGTCCAATCACATGAAAAAAATTATAACATTACTTTTAATATTGTTGTTTGCCACAAAAAGCACTTTCTCCCAATCGCCAAACAATATAGAGAAGTTCGTCGTAGTCAGTGTAAATGATAAAGATAGTATTTTAAACAAAATAAAAATGTCTGCTCCCCAATTCTACAACATCGGAAAAGGTAAACGTATAGAGGTCAAAGTATGCAATGAAGACAGCATACAAATAAGAAGAGTACGCTGTCTTTTATATTATTCCAACTCCGGCAAGAAAGAATGTATAGGAAAAATATGGATTTCTCCTCTTATTGGCTACGAAACCTGCTATTTTTGCATGAACGTGGATATCCCCCTAACAAAAGATGAATGGCATAAACTAACTTTCCGAATAAAGAGAGGAAAAAATTATAAGGATTACAAATTCTTGAAACAGCAAGTACAAGAATAAAACATTTGATAATAAGAGAGAGATTGACAAGAATAAGAACAAGTAAGAATTGTTTTTATTTTAAGTTTCAGCCTTAAAATAAATCTAGATTTATTTCATACCATTCTGATTATTTGTATATTTGTCTCTTGATAATAAAATTATGCAATTTATTAATTTACAAAAACGATGAGCTATATCCAAAACAATCTACAAGCTGGTGAAGAAATTAAATACAAAGCAGATATTCACTGGTATATATTTGCATATCCGGTAATACTACTATTATTAAGCGCCTTCTTTTCTTCCGCACAAACCGGATTATTCTATTATGTCAGCATACTTCTATTGTTGTCAGGATTATTCCAATTGATAAAAAGAATTCTTCTTAAAATGGGAGCTGAATATGTTGTCACAAACAAGAAAGTCATTCTAAAATCCGGTATTTTAAACCGGGATGCCCTTGAATTGGTTTTAAACAAATGCGAAGGAATACGGATTAATCAAAGCCTCATGGGACGTATGCTCGGTTTTGGTTCTATTGTAGTTACTACGGGCGGGGTCACCAACAAATTTGACTTTATCACCAATCCTATAAAGTTCAGAAACGAAATCAATGCACAAATTCAATAAGAATAAGTGAAAAGCATTTAAAGAAATACAAAGAGAACGGGTATAAACACGCTTTTGCACATACATCCATACAAGGCTATACCTACGTACGTACGAACTTATGCGTATGTATATGTAAAATGCCTCAGTCCAGAATAAAATTCCATATCAAAGACAAGGGCGTTTTAAAAAAAGATCAAGAGCTTTTTAAAAAAGATAACCGCCTTTTTTTAAAAGAACAAGAGCTTTTTTTAAAATGTCTTGTTCTTTTTTACCGCTGCCGCGAATCCGTAAGCTATCATTTCGTGGAAGTTTCCTCTTTCATGCGCATTTCTTACGAGGAAAAGGCTTGAAAACGCCCTACTTTATACCAGGCAGGAACTGTCTATAAAAAAGAATATATGGCTGACAGCAAGCATATTATGTGAAAATCAACTTCAAAACGTAGTGAGGGCATGAGAGTATAAGTGAGAGCAATTTTTTTTACCATTATCATATAAGTCATTCATAATAAATCCATTATACATACAGTGAGGGCATGAGGGTATAAATACCCCGAACTTTCTAATGAAAAAATATGCTTATTTTTGCTATGCACCAAAAACAAAAATCCCCCGTAAAGTATTAATTTACAGGGGATTTTCTTTGTTTTGTAATTCTTTCCAGCGGAGAGGGAGGGTTCTGAACCTCTTCTCTTTATTTCCGTATATATCAGCTTATTAGCTTTCATTATTTTGCTTCCTGTAACGAATTTGTAACGACCTAAACTTTTGTCCTAATGACCACTTTTGTCCGCTATTCGTCTACCATAGCTTTCGGGTTCAAAAGTATGGAAAATATGAACATCTTCCAAATGTTTGATTATTAATTATCTATTTTTTATATTCCAATGCAAGGTGCGAGCCTATATATATGAATAGGCTTGCACCTTGCACCGGACTTTATCTTGCACCCGACTCCATCCCACTCATTTCCAATCGTCATGTAAAAAAAGTTATGCCAAGTTGGTAACAAGTTGGCAAATGCCCCGATTTAATTCGATGAACTTTGTGCCAAACTTTAAAAGATAAGTGTATGGACGTAATAACAATGGAGGCGACTGCCTATAAAGAACTAATCCGCAAAATAGAAAAGATTGCAGACTATGTATTCAAAAAAGAGAGTAAACCAAACGAGGAGGAAGAGATATGGTTGGATAATCAAGAAGTTGCCAACTTGCTACGTATAAGTACCAAGACACTGCAACGATTAAGAAAAGAAAATCTAATCAGCTATTCCATGTTACGAGGAAGATGCAGATACAAATTATCAGAAATAGAAAGAGGACTAAATGAGAAAATAATCGTTTGTGATCCACATACGCTGGATGAGTTCCGTAGAAACTTCTTATTCAATGGGAACTATGAATAAAGATGATATTCTGCGATTGACAGATAGAGGAATGGCTATATTCAAGCACTACCTCCCTACCCCATTTCGTGTAGGACGTAATTTCCTTAATCCGCTTTATGAGGATAAGCACGCTTCCTGTAACATCTATTATGAGCGAAGAAGTGATACTTATAAAATGAAGGACTTTGGTAATGACGACTATTCAGGCGACTGTTTCGCATTCGTGGGAAAATTGAATGGACTAGATTGTAAAGATTCTAAAGACTTCATTCAGATAATGAAAATAATCGATCGTGACCTGCATTTGGGATTATCATCGGGAAATTATATTGAAACGAAGACTATTACTCCCATCAGTCCTGCTGTCACGGCAGCAACATCGCCATCCAAAGTGAAAAAGGCAAGACCTTATACGTTGGCGCAAAAGAGCTTTACGGCTGCGGAACTTGCCTTCTGGGGAAAAAGCGGCATCACGCAAGAGGTACTGAGATTATTCCGGGTGGTTTCACTGAAGAAGTTCAGCAGCGAGAATAACGAAGGGAAACCGTTCAGCATTGCGGCGACGGATAAAGAACCGGTGTTCGGATATACTGCAAAGCAATATGTGAAGGTGTACCGCCCGCACTCGGAGATGCGCTTTTTATATGCCGGGGATTTTGGGGAGAATTATTGCTTCGGGTTGGAGCAGTTGCCTGCTAAGGGGGATTTACTCTTTATTACGGGTAGTGAGAAGGACGTGATGAGCCTGACGGTTCACGGGTTCCATGCTATCTGCTTCAATTCGGAAACGGTGACTATTCCCGTGGGAATTATTCATAGGCTCTCTTTCCGGTTCAAACATATTGTACTGCTCTATGATGTGGACAAAGCGGGGCTGGACAGTTCGGCAAAACAAGAACTGGCGTTGAAGAACTACGGGGTGAAACGATTGTTGCTGCCATTGGCGGGAACGAAGGTGGAAAAGGATATTTCGGACTTTTTCCGTTTGGGAAATAGCCGGGAGGATTTGATTAAACTATTTCTGGATTATCTGGATACAATATACAGCGAAACTATGTCTGCTCTAAAATCTTGTGAGGTGGATTTTAATAATCCGCCACCTGTGGCACAAATGGTTGTGTCGGTGAATGATGTGCCATTAGGCACGCAAGGGAATATCCTCTGTATTACCGGTGGTGAGGGAACCGGTAAAAGTAATTATGTGACGGCGTTAATAGCCGGTGCCATCGGACAATCCGAAAAGAACAAGGATAAGGCGATGGACACGTTGGGGGTGTCGGTCAGTGAAAACAGCAAGCGGAAGGCGATTCTGTTCTATGATACGGAACAGTCGGAGGTGCAGACGTACAAGAACATTACAAACCTTTTAAAGCGTTGCGGACGGGAATCAATGCCGGAATACCTGAAAGCGTATTGCCTGACGGGAATGAGCCGGAAAGAACGCTTGCAGGCGATTATCCAAAGCATGGATAAGTTTCATTATCAGTTCCGGGGGATTCACATGGTGGTGATCGACGGGATTGCGGACTTGATAAAGGGTGCGAATGATGAAACGGAAAGTATTGCCGTGGTGGAGGAATTGTATCGGCTGGCGGGGATTTACAATACTTGTATCGTTACTATCCTGCATTTTATTCCTTCGGGGCTGAAATTGCGGGGGCATTTGGGCAGTGAGTTGCAACGAAAGGCGGCGGCTATCCTCTCGATAGAGAAAGATACTGATCCGTCGGTGTCGGTGGTGAAGGCGCTGAAAGTGCGCGACGGCAGTCCGTTGGATGTGCCTATCATGCAGTTTGCATGGGATAAAGATGTCAGGATGCACGTGTATCTGGGGGAAAAGCCGAAAGAGGAAAAGGAGAAGCGGAAAGAGGATGAACTCGTGGCAGTGGCACGGGATATTTTCGGACGGCAGAACTTTATTACTTATGTGGATTTGGCAGAACAAATTCAAGCGATACTGGACGTAAAGGAACGTACAGCGAAAAGTTATATCAAGTTCATGCGGGAGAAGGAAATCATACTGAAAGACCCGTCAAACCAAAGTTATTATATCATCGGAAATTTAAAACAGGCGAGCTTATGATACCATTGGATAAAGAAACATTCGAGGCGTATATGGAACGGTTGCTCGAACAAGTGGAAAAGGTCGTAGGCGCACTGGACAAGAAGAATAAGAAGCCGCAAAATTACCTGAATGGTGAACGGCTGTACGATAATCAGGATGTTTGTCTGTTGCTGAACATCAGCAAACGAACACTACAACGGTACAGAGACAACGGGCTGAAGTATTACACGATCTTGCATAAAACGTACTATCGTGAAAAGGATTTGCACGAGTTTATTCGTCGGTATTTTGACGGGGAGAATGTAGAAAAAGGCAAAACGAAGGAATGTAACGGAGATGAACGTATAGAGGGTGGCATGTTGTCCGATGATAAGGATGAACCTATGGAAGAAGATAAGCCGGTGGATGAAGGTAAACTCACAGAAGATGCTTAGAGAGTTATAATTTCCATATAGAAAATTCTGCCGATACCCTGACGTTATGTGCATATCCCGTACTATAGTGATGAAAGGATAAGATTCACATGTAAACTTGTGTATATAGTAGTTACAATGTTTTGGAGAAAAGGAATTTAGAGTCTAAATTTGCAAACAATAATCAGATTATGAAGTTTTATATTAGAAAATCACTAACTTTGTGAATATTATATCCATAGACAGAAAAAAAGAAAATAATATGATACTTAAAAAAATAACAATTGAAAATTTCCGTTGCTTTAAAAACTATGAGGTTGATTTAACACCAGGAATTACTGTTTTTATTGGTAAAAATGGCGCAGGAAAAACTTCTCTACTAAATGCCATTCGTTATGGATTAAGTGTCTTTTTTTCCAATGATAGCACAATGGGAGATGATTTACTTATATCAGGTAATCCCGATTTAAAAGTCATTTCAACATTAGCTACAGATTTTTATCGAGCCCAAAATGCGGATTTACCAGCAGTTGATTTAACAATCAACATGGAAGCTGAATTTAATGATATACCTTTGAATTGGGAATACTATAAGCGTTCTACATCAGGTGCTTCGTTATTCGTTTCCAAGTATCAACAAGCATATCGTACACTTATGGCAGAATATCATAATAGCGACCAACTTCCACTGTTTGTTTTCTATTCTGATTCATTTCCACATATAGATACAAGAACCAGCGATTTTGCAAAAAAAGCTATTAAGGAACAAGGATATATTATCAGGAATTTTGCTTATTACAAATGGAATTCAGAAGTATCATGTACATCTATCTGGCAAAATAGATTCATTAATTCCATGCTAAAACAAATTTCCCTTAATGATAGTGACCCGTTAAATTCTAAGGAAGTAGAATATATAAAAAATAAATTGCGCACTTTTTCTGAACCTATCAATTCTGCGTTAGAAGAAAAGGATGATTTTGAAATAAAAGATTTCTTTCCGGTTGTAGATGATAAGACGCTATCATTATATCTGCGATTAAAAAATGAACGGGACGTTATCTTTGATAATTTACCTGCTGGATATAAAAGACTATACTCCATTGCTTTTGATTTGGCTTATAGATTATATATTTTACGGAAAACAAACGAGGAAGACCCAAAAGGTATTGCCATAATTGATGAAATAGACCTCCATTTACATCCTTCTTTGGAACAAGAAGTGTTAGCTCGTCTGAAAAAAACATTTCCAAGTATTCAATTTATTGTATCTACACATTCTCCAATGGTACTCTCCAATCTTAAAGTCAAAGATACGGGAAATATGATTTATAGAATGCAGGCAGACGAAGATACACCAAATGCATTGCCTAATTTATATGGCGTGGATTATTCTGCTGCTGTTTATGATTTTATGGGAACTCCTTATGCAGACAATGAGGTTAAAGAAGAAATAGAAGCCATCTTAAGGCTTTCAAGAAGAGGTAAGCCGGAATTAGTAGAAAAAAGGAAAGAAGAACTTAAATCTATGGTTTCGGAGGAACAATACATAAATATTATCTCTAAAATAAACTCTCAACTGGCAGAGGACAAATACTAATAAAGAATATGCAATTTATCAATAAATTCAAATATAAGAGGAAAGGACACCGAATTATCAAGGCTTTCATTAAAGATAAGTGGAACAATGATATTCAAAGAGATGTAAATTTAAACTACAACGAACTTAAAAGAATTAAAGCGTTTAAGTATTTACTGCTCAAAGAACAACAAGGATTTTGTTGTTATTGCATGAGAAAAATTCCTTTTAATGAGGTGACTTTAGAACATGTAATGCCACATCATTTAGAGGACAAAAAGCGTAAGGAAGAGGTAAAATATTACAGTAAGTTTGGACGATTAAAAAGGGGGAAAATATATTATTGCCCAGATAAAGAGATTCCCATATCTCCCAAACTACATACTCCTCCCTATCCCCATTGCATTGCACATGAAAATTTAGTTGCTTCTTGTCAAGGAAAGGTCTTTGAAGGTGGAGAAAAATATATACTACATAAATGCTGCAATAACTTTAGGGGAAATGATAAAATTGTTCCACTATTTTTCATTCCGAGAGCAGCAGAGATTGTACGATATGAAATTGATGGTACATTAACTTATTTTGAAAAATACGAGTCAACCATCAGCTCTCTAAATTTAATGCATTCAACCTTGATTTTCATGAGGAAGATATGGGCAAAGATTGTTATAAATAATATTAGTTTAAATCAGGTAAATAAGGCTTTGACTGATAATGATATTAGAATTAACATCATTGATGATATTGATATTGACATTTCTGAAAGAAAGAATCTAAGGATTGACTTATATTGGAAATTATTGATCGAGTACCATTGGTTTTATAATTACTTTCAGAGAATGATAGCATAATTCAATTATAAACAATCGGATAAAATAACCGCCATCACTTTGGACATGAAGTATGGCGGTTGTTTTTTAGAATCTAAATCATTTTTGGGGTTCTGCAAGAACAGACACCTCATAGTTACGACTATATTATTTTATCTATAATATTTTTTTTATTAACTTTGTGCATTAACCTTTTGAATATAGAATATGACAGGACAAGAAGAATATCCTCGTTTCATTTCTAACAGACCATGCGGAAATGATAAATACGAAGGGAAATCACAAGAGCTGTAGATACTAATTGAAAAGTGCGCCAATATTCCAGTTGAAAATTGCGCCACCAT